>JALNZT010000039.1 GCA_023229135.1 Bacteroidales bacterium | reverse complement strand
TGCTTATGTACTTGAATTTCTATCTAACTTTTAGCTATTAATAAGGTTAAAAAACACAGGTTAAATCACTGAAATTAAATAATATAGAATATTTTTTTGTTTCATTGTGATTTTTCTTTTCCTGATGTATAATCGCAAAATCGAAATGTACCTCTTTTCAAAACCAAATGTGCAATTTTTATCACACATGAGCTGCTAAGGTGGGGCGCGTTTAAATGTCATTTCATTGATGTTTAAACGAACTTGTAAATCATCATGTCTGTAAACGATGAGTTGTATGAAGGTGCTACCCGCATGGTTTGAGTTGTCGCACCGCTAAATGGGTTTAAACCTCCGGTATTGCTTTCTATCCATTCACACAGTTCAACGATGTTACTCTTATTGCTGGTAAAGTAAACATACGAATTCTCATACAGGCATAGCATTACATCAAGGTAGTCTTTAAGTCGCCAGTAATTCTCATACGAGCTACAATCAGTTGATAGATACGGAGGATCAATAAGGAAAACAACGTCTGGATGTGATTTATATGTCTCGTAAATCTTACGGTAATCATCGCGAACGACTTCAATGCCTTGGAGATAGTTCACAGCACTATAAGGAGTCATTTTAATCTTATTATACATCGTTGATTTAGACAGCTCATCAAACGATTTAACGTATTGCATCGCAAATAGCAACGATGAGGATAGCGTTATGTAGTCAACGTAGCCGTTTTCTTCATTGATTCGTTGCAACACACGCTCACGCTGTGTGGCATTTAGTTTTTCGCCTCGCTTTATATCTATATTCAACGTGCGCAAATCGTTAAGGAGCTGATTGGTTTTGGGTATGTTAGCAAGCCGTTGACTGAAGTTGTCGTAGTCGTTAAATACTACTTTTGCATCAGGATAGACCGATTTAGTAACATGGCTGAGCAGGCCGCTACCTCCAAACAGGTCAACATAAATTTTGGATGGGTTTTTCTTGATTACTTCAATGAATTGATTAATAAATCTTCTTTTTTGCCCCTGGAAGGGCATGGGTGAACTTTTATAAACTTTGAATGTCATGGGTTAAAATTATTATTTACTTTTGCAATGTCTCACAATAAAAATAGGTGCGCAAACACCGATAAGGCTTTGATGGCCTTTGTCGTGGTGTTTGCGCACCTTAGTTTTGTAGCCGCGTGAGACCGGCTGCGATGAGGCAAAGGCCTCTTTTTTTGCTACTTCATATACTGTAGGTGATTTTAAGAATAATCATCTGATCGCCGCCTGTTGACCCATCAAGGGGCATTGCTAATATTTGGCCGGTTTGTTTATCTATAGAGTAACGCATTACAGTATCAGTACCGTTATGTTTTCCGATGACTATACCACTGATATAATTAGCAGGTCTATAGTCTTCAGGGATTGTTCCTAACAATTTAGCCGACATACTTTCGCTTCCGGGAAAGCTTACTGAAAAATCGAGACTTACGAGTCTGCCCTGTTTAATTAAGTAAGTTTTTGTTGCATTATTAACAACTGTTACTCCTAATTCACGGGGAACTTCTGCCTCTTCTATGAGATAGTTTTGAAGCCTCTTCATTCCTTCAAAGCTTACTGATCCAACAGATCCATTGAAAGGATTCATTGATCCGACAGCTTTACGTATCTGATGCACCTGATGCGTTTCGGCATTTTCAAAGGTGCGGCTTCCTTCTATGCCATTTTCTGTTACAAAATTCCAATAGGGAGCTTCTGTCATGGGGTTAGGCGCGGTAAAGTTGTGTGGATAAACATGCCATATTTCTCCTTGCCAAAAAATTGCACCTTCCGAAACGCTTACAAAATTAGTCTGCTGTTGGGTTTGACAGCCGTACAAAATTATCGGATTGGTCCCGGCAACTGACGAAACAATATCTGCAAGCGCAAGGCGCACGGCATTATCAGTGAAGCGAAAGTCGTTGAGTAATAGTGGAAACCCCCCGTTTAAATCGGTTACTAAATTATTCATGTTAATAGGTTTTTATTTGAAATTGAAAGCCCGCTGCCTTGTGTTTGGCTATAAGACTGAACATACGATTGTAATCAAAACTAATTGAGTTATGCACCCAAACGGTAAAATCAAAGCCGGTGCTTTCCTGCTGATTAAATAGGTAAACAGGCGGGTAAGATTCGCCTAAATTGTGTAGGCGAGTGCTCTTATTCTCTGATTCATTATAAAAGTAGGTTTTTGCCTTCCTGGGACCATCACTTATATAAATACGTGGGTGTAGGTCATCTGGATTAAAGAGCCGGTTTAGCATGTCCTCTAAGCTCAGTACCTGACCGTTGTGCGATAAGCTGAATAACACATCATCACGGTAGGCAAGGAATTTCGCGTGTAAGGTTTTCACAGGAAAAACTAAAGCATTGAGCCAGGACTGCATTTTCTCGCTACGCAAAAATGATGGCAGCAAGTTGTAAATCAGCTTTTGAAAATCGAAGTTAAACATAAGGCTGATAGGTTAAGGTGCTGGAAAGTGGTGTATCAGGTTTAATTTTAAAATACCCTGAATTTGGTATGCGACTAACTACTATAGGCTCAAGCGGGTTGTCTTCATACTTAGCACTAAGTCCGGTTAGTTGAAAATCGACAACGCCAGGTGCTGATAGGATAGCAGTAATTAGTGAAGTGCTTTTCAGCCGACCGTCAAAGGGCAAATTGCGCAGGTAGTTTTGCACCGCAATGTCAACTGGCCTGCTACTATCGGCCAAGATCGTTCCGGAGGCGGTGAGTAGAATAGGATCGTAAAATACTACACCATAAATCAACAGCAGCTCAGCAGATGAGTTTATGATGCGAATCTCTGTCCCGGCATATTTCATCGCTGACAAAAATGCCGAAAACGCATTTTGTTCGTCTGTACCAAGCGGTTCAAGTTCGCCTGATACTTCTTTAGCTAATTTAATTACTAAGCCGTCTGCCGCCTCTCTTACGCTGCATTGCGCTAAAAGTGAAGGCACTTCATTTGCGATTGCTGGATAGCCTACACGTCCGTTTTCAACAACTAAACCTATGCCGGGTTTATATCCAAGGCATATTGCTCTGTACCATAGCAGGCTGCCGGGCTTTTGCGTTGCGATAATGCCTTCAACTTCTGATTTAAACAAATCAAACAAGGTTTCAACTGTAAACATTACAGAGGCGGAAACATAAGCCCAAAGCCTCCAAATGGCTACAGAGCTTGACGAATCAAGCGCATCAAGCTCGGGCTTTGTCTCCTTATTAGCAATGATTAAATTGTAAATCGTTTCTATGGATCGTGCCATATTATATAAGCTTTACGGTTGTTAATTGAGTGGCTCTTTCGCTAAGAGACGAGGGTGTGGTACGCACCGCTGACCAGCCAGTGGTTGATGCCCACATTTGTAACTTTATTGATGGGTATTTCCCACCACCTATACCTTTGAGACTAACATAACCATGCCCGGCAAGGCTTGCACGTGGCGCAAGTGTGGTTAATACCGTTTGCTCTGCGCTGCCTAATTCCTGGCTGCCTTCAACAATTCGTGCTGCGATTACTGATGTACCTGTACTGGATTTTAATGCAGTAAGCTGAAAGTTGATAAGATACTCACCGTCTTCTTGTATTTCAATTTCAACTATATCAGTCCAGATATTAGCCGAGATGCCTAAATCAGCCGTTAAAAAAGTGTTTTTTAACGTATTATCAATGCCTCCGCCACCAGAGCCAAGCGTACTTATAGTTATTTTCAGCGTTTCATCAGCGGGGCTGTCGGTGGTGCTTATTGAGACGCCTTGACCGCCAGCAAACGAGATGCCTTTATATTTAGTCCCGGCTTGGTAGATGTCGTTTTTGCCAACGATATCTTTTAAATCTGATGCTAATCCGGCTCTAAAGCTTTCATATTTATCATAATCCAATGCCGGTATGTCAGCACTAACAAGCTTCCTGAAGGCAGGCTGCCCCGATGCGTTTTCAGGTGAAGCCCAAACTTTGTTTTTAGTTTGTGTGTTTAATCCTACATTGATTACACCATCACTTGTTAGCGGGCTATTGGCAACAACAAAAATGTTGGGCATAGTTATACCAACGCTGCCAAGCCCACCGCCTCCTCCATTCATCAGCTCACTGGCTGGCACGCGAACTACGTTTTTTTCTAATCCGGTTGCCATCAGTAAATAGCTATTGGCTGGCACGAAAGAACCTACAATTGGTAATGCCTGTAAAATATTGTTGGTTCTTTCAATGATAGTCATATTTGATTCCCCATCTAACCAGGCGGTTTCGTCTGTATTAAAAACGAAGCTAACGGTATCTTTAAAAGTCATAGCCAAGCGGTACTTTAACGAGGTATATGATTCATCGCTCGAAATTTGATTATGAACCGAAACAAGTATTCGCCCTGTAGCACTCGCTGAGCGGTAAATAATATTGAAGCCCGTGTAAGCAGCTGTAGTACCATGAGTACTTACACGGCAACTATCAAAAGTTATATTGAAGGATGCGTTAGCAGCCACAGGGCTATCTATATGTATCACATCAGCCGAGATTCCGCACACGATGTCAGTAAACTGACAATCCCTGAAAATTAAATATTTGGAAGGCGTTGTTGATGATGGATTAAGTGTAAACACCTGACGTGTAGTACCATTTTGCAGTTGTAGGCTTGCGCTACCGTTTGAGCCATAAAAGTTGATACCCGTAAAACTCGGGCTGCCGGCTGTGATTATAATTTTATAAACCGTAGAAGGATTTAAGGCCGTGCCGTTGTAAAAACGCCAGGTGCACCCAAGTCCATACACGCTTATACCAGTCATATCAAGTGTTAAGTTCGCGGTCATGATAATATCGCCGGTGATGTATATGTTGCCACCCGGATAGCTGGCCCGGATGTCGTTGTAGGCAGCAACGAACTCGGTAAGTGAGGTTACAAAATAATTGGGTATGATGCCTTGGTTTAGCGCGCTGATGGCTTGCCTAATACCAGTTTCAGAAACCCCTTGCGGCCCTGTTTGGCCGAGTAGCCTAACATCATCACGCATACCGCGCAGCTCAACAAGCTCTTCGCTACTGGGCATCACTTTTTTAAAAAACGCTTTCCCATCTCGCGTGTTGAGTAGTATTTCGCCTTCGGTAAACCCATTCATTGCCGGAACTGCACCAAGTGTATTGCTGCGCTTATGCCTGATGATGTTGCTCATTTAGAAACTTCCCCCATCAACTGTAGCGTTAGCGATAAGGTTGTTTACGCTTGCGCGGCGGTGTGTAGTGGCTGAGGCATCGTAAGCAGCTACCATGTCAGCGTTAGGGTCGATATTGCTTTCGTCCGTAAGCGAACTGAAATACAAACTATACACAATATCGTTGACAACCAATGATTTTTTTATCCCCTCGGTGCCTGAGGTTCTATCATCCAGATAACCGGCAACGCCAGCGGCATGAGCTTTCACCATATAAGTGTCGCTGGTGATGCCAAGGCTCGTGAGGAAGTTGGCGTGCGTTATTTTTTTGTAGCGTGCCGTTCCGGTTGCCGAGACGTCGATAAATACAATCTGATCAGCACTGGCAATAGAGGTGTCAGCACCTAATTCATCAAGATTCAGGTCGATATTATTACCAGCTATATCAATACCATATCCACCTATATAAGTGGCCGAACCGGCAAACTGAACAAAGGATACATTGCTGGTTCCAATGCTGATATTATCAGTAGTACACACCCAAGCCGTGTCGGCATTAGCTGTACCCTGCCCTACGAACACGGCAGCATTGAGCAGCTCGGCAGACGAATCGGCATCGGTTGCTCTGCTCCATGCACCTGTGGCTACAACGTAAATACCGTTTGTTTTCTGATCAGTTTGTGCATTTACCAGCACCCTATCGCCTGCTACAAGAGCAACCCCATCCACCGTCATTGCACCGCTAAGCGTAATATTTGCAGTTGTGGCAGCTTTTACCGGGTTTTTCCAACGAAGACCGGCAAGCAGCTGATCAACTTCGGTAGTGCTATACACACCTAGGTTGGTGCGTGCCGTAGCTTTATTAGGCAAGTCTGCAAGGTTTTGCGCCTTAGCGAGATACAAGCCTAAATCGGTACCTCTTGCAAGAAGTATTTTTACTGTTGCCGACTGGCAGATGTATAAATCTCCTGTATCTGTTGCAAACAGAAATTCCCCGGCATTCATGCCTGATGTGGGGAGGTTTGCGGCAAGGCCGCGCTTTACTTTAATGATACTCATTGTTATTAGTTTTTAAGTGTTAGTGATTATTCGAGTTAAAATGTACCGGCGTCGAGCACGCCATCTTTCATATATATGCCTTCCACGCTAATGCCTTGGTCAGCAATTTCTTCAATTTGTAAGGTTTGTATGGTGTTTACAAATGTTTTTATGCCGCTCACCACTTCATCGCCACGTATGTGCACGTAGTCGCCATCGTTTAGGTTGCCTCCGGTTCCTCCGCCACTTCCTGCTCCCACTGCCGCAATCCACTGCATAATTATGCCCAGGTAAGGCGCAAGGCTCTCGGTGCGTTCTACTACTTGTTTCACAACTTTCACAGGCCACACCTGAAGCTCGGTGCCGGGTTCCAGATCGGTAGTAAGCGAGCTTACCACGCTCTGGTTTGCCAGCATAAGCAAAAACATGCCCTCGGTGGCCTGATACTCCTGTATTGCGATGTCGATGAGGGACTGGCCGGGTTGGGTTATGATGCGTTTAGATACCACTTTTAATTTTTATGATGAATTTGAAAACGATAAGAATTACCGCCACCAGCATTACCGAACCTGCCCACATTAAAGCTTCCTGCCACCACCTAAGCCGGTTTACTTCAACCGGAACTTCTACCTTGATTGGCTTGTCTTTAATTATCACCGTATCAGTAACGGGCACGTAAATAGTGTCATACTTATAAATTGTTTTATAAACGACCTTATTATTGCTGATACTAAAGTCTGTGCTGGTGTTTTTGCTATTTTGCTCTTGCAATTCCTTAACGATTACATTGTTTAGCGAATCGCACTCCAATAGCAGCGACAAATAACTGCTATCAGCCGGAACTACCCAAGGCACTAAACGCTCGCGGGTTTTTTCAACTGTTTTCACCGGCACTTCAACAACCGGTGCGGTATGCCTGCTACAACTACCTACAAAGACCATCAGCGCAGTCAGCACTATTATGTTTTTCATGTTTAAGTGTTTTATTAAGTTCTGCCAATTTTGTGCTAAGGCTCTTATTCTCGCGCCTTAGTTTTTCTATTTCTTTAATCAATTCTTCTTGGTTAGCCATCAGAATCACGTTTTGGCTTTCAAGTTTGTCCTGGTTAATTAATAGCTTACTGTTTTGCCGCTGAACATCAACTAATGTATTAAGCGTTTCGGTGTATGAACTTGTAAGTTTTGTAATTGAACCTTGTAACTCGCTCAAAAAGTTATTGTTGCGAACGCGTTTGCTTACGAACCAACTTGCAACGCCATATACAATGCCGCCACTACCGAATATTATGCTAAAGACTTCAAACCACATTAGAATGTAAAGTATTTAAGCGGGTCAATAAATTGCCCCTGTTTTGAAACTGTAAAATGTAAGTGAGGCCCGGTGCTGGCACCTGTTGTACCCACCAAGGCGATTGCCTGTCCCGCACTAACCTTATCGCCCTCCTTTACCAGCCTTTTGCTAAGGTGTGCAAAACCAAACCTAAGGCCGGCAGGAGTAATTATGCTCAGTGATTTGCCTCCCTTCGGGTGATTCCAAACACGCTGTACTATAGCATCTGAAGGAGCCACAACGGGTGTGCCTATTGAAGCGGCAATGTCGAGGCCGTTATGGAATGAAACCACTCCTGTTATGGGGTGTTTTCGTTGACCAAACTTGCTGCTTATTCTTCCTTTTAATGGTGTAATCATATTCCCTCCTTTTTAATTAATTGGCGCGTGTGGCGTCAATTGTTATCTGCCCGTTTTTTATTTCAAGTTTTTTCACCTGAAGGCCGTCCCTTTTGCAGTTGAGCCTTATTGACCTGTTTAGTTCATCCTTATCCTCATCAAGCAGGTAGCTTTGAATGCCTATGCCTATGATTGGGCTTTGGCGGTAATCGCCGGGTGTGGCAATTAGCAGGCAGGCCAATTGCTGATTCAGGTTTTCGCCCACGGCAAAATCGCCACCGCTTATCGCTAAGTCGTAGTCTCCGTTCAATAAAATATCGTGTTCTTTTTTCATTTTAATAGCGATTTAAATGCCATTTCAAAACCAGTTACAAGCGCAAGGGTATCGGGTGTAATTGCCCCACTAGGTGAGTTGGGCGTCAGTACGGCTACTTTAAGGGTTTTAAGAATTTCGGCCAGCTTTTCAAAAATTGTTGATAGGCTTACACCGTTGTGGCTCATGTCTATTTTTGCTGATTCCCCATCAATTTCAAACACGAGTCCGTTGTGTTCTATTTTAAAGCGTTCCAGCTTGTCAATACGCACGAGACACAAATCGCGCTTTAAGCCTGCGCTGAGGTCTGCCACTGTTACCATGCTACCAATTGCAGGCTTTAACAAAAACTTGCCTTGCTGGCCTATGCTAAACAGCATTACACCGCCATACTTATTGCCGCCATAGTCAATCGTGCAAAATGTATCATCCACGTCAACCACCTCGGCGGTAAACATAACCACGCCCTGATTGCCCGCTATGGCCTGTATTTTTTCGCGTATCTCGTTCATATTTTCCTCCCGATTTTAATAGTTCGTTTACCACCGGAGCTGTCCATACTTGTAATAACTTCTGTGCAGTAATAGGTGCCGTTTTTGTATTCGTAGTCATCATCTCTAATTGAAACGGCATAACCGGCATCGCACCAGGGCAAAAGCCAACCCGTGAAAGCTCCGGAATAACCGGTATAGCTTTTAGTTTTAAGCTGCTCAATAGCTAAATTCCTTAGACTTGCGGGGTCACTAACACCGTTAATTTTGCGTGTAATAACATCCCCGCCTTTTTCGCCGACGGTTTCGCGGATAACTTTACCATCCTTAGCTTTTCCCTCCACAACCACTTCCACCTTTCTGTCTTCAGCATTTTTATATTCTAAATCACTGCTTTCAATATTTTCTTGAAAACTATAAATTGCGGTTCCAAACAGCTCGCTATACTGTGGATGCACGTGAAGCTCTTTTCCTTTGAGGTAAATATTAGCCTTCGTTTCTTCCTGAATTTTCTTTAACACCTGATAGGCCGTAGCACTTTGTATCACATATTTATCATAGTTGAAACTATAGTCGCATTTCAGCGTAAAGCCTTGTGGCATGATGTATTTTAATATATCAGCAAGCCCTGGGTTTGTAAATTCTTTATCGCCAACAGCTGTTTTAAGCAGGAATAAGGAGTCTTCACAGTTCAGCGTTATGCTTCCGTCATCTGTAGAAATACTATCCAAATAGCCTTCAAATTCAGTGCTTAGGTTTTCGCCATAACCAAGCTCTATAGTTACTTTGTCGCCTCGCTTAATCTTTTGTTCCACCTCAAGTGCCTTATTAAATACTGCACCAGGCAGCACAATTTTTGCCGTGTCGCTTAGCTGCTCCACCGAGCGGGTTATTTCAACGCTGTGTAGCATTCCAAGCTGGTATTTTCCTATTTTAATTTTCCAATTCATGTCGTAATACATCATTGTTCAATTAAAAGGTTAAACACGTCATCGCTGTAGCCCTTGATTTGAAAAGATTGATTTTCCAGCCCCTTAGTTGGGGGTAAATCAAGCGTTTCAATAACTATCGAAAAAATATCCCTGGCATTAAGAAAAGGGCTTTGCACATCAATTTGCTCGCGATACTCGAAGTACTTTTGAAGCTCTGCCACCTCCGCCGGATAGGCTCCATTATTAGTTGATAAAACGCCAGTAATTGTAATCTGCACATCGTCTTCTGTCCAACGTTCCTTGATAGTTCCTCTCACCTTTCCCTTTGCCACAGTGCGCCGGGTGATAATATTGCGGAAGCTCAGCGAAATGATAGGATCAATCGGAAAAACAAAGTCTTTTAAGTCGTTGCTAAGTAGCGTGAGTGGATATTGCTGCGATACAATGGCATTTCCCTCAGCCTCGGCCATAGTGCCATTGTTGTTCATGTTTATAATTACCACCTTATCTTTTAGTAAGATAGGCGGCAAGTTAATTCCAGTTGCTATGGTATTTATTTTATTCATTAGGCAGAGGCATAAGCTACGTTCAACACTTGCATCAGGGCTTTTTCAACCCGCCGCACCATTTCTTCTGAGTTTTCGCCCACACCGCCGCTAAAGCTTATTTTATCAACCAGGCTTCCAAGGCTGATATGTATTTCAGTATTTCGAGTGCCGCCTGAAGCAATTGCATTTGTGGATGTGGCAACCGGTTCAACATTTGTAGCTCCTCCACCGTTAGGGTTTATATTACTTCCCGGAATTACTGCAGCAGCTATTTTGTTTGATGGTGAGGCAATGACTTTCGCATTCTCAGCGTTAACCTGTGCCACGCCCTTTTGATAGGCTGCTCCAATTTTAACGCCGGCATCTTTTGCGCTTCCAACAGCTTTCTTCACAGCATCCACACCCACCAAATCACCTGCAGCTGCCTTAGCTGTTTCCCAGGCTCCGGCAAAGTCGCCTTTAAACAGTTTTACCAGGGCACCACCAACACCGGCTATGCCGCTAATAATTCCCTTTATGCGGTCAATAACAAAGTCTTTGAGTATTATACCGAATTGCTTTATCGTTTCCCATGCCGCCATCACACCGCCTCTAAACCAGTCGAGTTTGTTCCATGCGAGTACTAAGGCCGCTACTAATGCACCTATAGCTAACACAACCCAAATTATAGGGTTAGCCGCCAATGCAGCATTCCATAACCATGTAGCCCCTGTTAGTATAGTAGTCTTAGCGGCAAGCACGCCATCCCACGCTGCCTTCATTTTTTCTGCATTGGTAACGTACTGAATCATACTACCAAGTGCTGAGAATAATGGAATTGATTGGCTTAGTGGCACTAATATTTCCATTGACACCTGCATATAAGGCAATGCGGCACCAAGTGCATTAAACATGGATATTTTTATATTATCAAATGCCGCTCTAACTCGTGCAAGCTTTTCGCTCTGGCTTTCCATTACAATATTTGCCTGTTCAGTTGCCGTTTGCGTACCTCTAACGGCCTCGGTATATTCCTCAATTTTACTGACCCCGGCAATTAATGCCGTACCAGCGTTTGAGTTTTCTCGCCCAAATATTTCACCAATCAATGCGCTATCATTCATCACCGGTTGAAGCATTTTCAACCTTTCGGCAAGCGTTAAGCTTTTATCTCCGAGAGCTTCAATATCAATTCCGGCGCCCATTAATGCCTCGGCGGTTTTCTTTGGCATAAACCTACCTTGTCCTAAAATGCTTAGAGCGTTGCGTATTGCCACACCACCTTCAGCTCCTTTTTTTCCCGCCTTATCTAACACCTGTATTGAGGCGTTAAGCTCTTCAAATGAAACGCCGGACATCTTTGCCGCCATACCGGATTGCTCAAGAGCCTGCTTTATTGCCGGAAGCTCAGCACTACCAACCTTTGCAGCAGCCGCCATGACGTTCATCATTTCAGCCATTTTCTCTGATGCCTTTGTAGGATCGTCTAATGAAACCTGATACTGGTTCAAGGCAGTGGTGAGCACTTCCGCAGCTGCTGTGGCGTTTCCCCCCATCGTTTTACTAAGCACGTTCACGTGTTTTCCCATAGCCGAAAGTGCCGTGGGCACTTCCGCTATTTCAGGAGCTAATTGCGAAAGTATAAGCTTGTAACTTTCCACACCCTGTGCCGCGCTTCCACCGAATGTCTTTGCTGATTGCCTGGCATATCCTTCAACTTCTTTTAGCTTATCACCAGTAAGGCCTGTAATAGCTTCCAGATCGGCCATTGACTTATCCAGCTCAAGTCCGGCTTTTGCGCCATTCATAAGGCTTGTATTAAAGCTTTGCAAAAGCTGAGATGCCTGATTGAATACAACTATTTTAGCACTAAGGTTTTGAAACAAACCAGCGCTTTGCTTAACAGTATTATTCATTTTGTCAATGCCTCCAATGATGTTATTGACCACAACAGCGGCATTGCCAACAATATTAAAGCTATAGTTGATACTCGTGCTCATTTTACCCTATATTTGCGCTTAAATAATACATTATGTTAAACCTGATTTTATCTTATATAGCTTTCGGAATTTTTGGTTTGGCGGTGCTTTCATTTGTTATTTGGATGTTTAAATACGGCTTTTCAAAAAACAATGATTTTAAGCTTTAACGCCTATTTGCATCGGCCTCTTTTTTCCTTATCCATTCCAGCTCTTTAAATCGCATCGCCCAGTCCTGGTCGCTAAGCCTGTCGGGATCGGCTATGTGTAGGTAGTAGCGTAGCTGGGCATCTACCACCCGCACAAAGTCGCGATCTTCTACTCCGGCAGACTCTATAAGTTTACCAGCTCGGCCTGCTTTACCTCAATCAGCTCTGCAAGCTTTCCTGATGCACCCAAAAACAAGTCATCCTGTGTTTTTACAGCCTCCGAACCACCTACCCAGCAATTATTTAGCAGCGTTTCGTTGAACTTTATGGGGTCGCTGCCACCTGCGGCAGTTGCATAAGAAAGTGTACGGCGGTCTGGTTTACGCAGATAGCAAATATGCCCATCCACTATAATCCCAAACAGCTTACCATGTTTCTTTTTCCATGCTTCAATTTGCTCAGGCGTGGCCTGTCCTATCAACTCTTTTTTCATACTTCAGCTATTTCTGGTTTTCAATTCTCAGGCAGATAAACGGGAGCGTTACCTCCATAAACTTATCGCCCTGTTTCATTTCCTTGGCGTCCTCAGTAAACTCAATGCCGCGAATTTTATCAACTATAAGCACATCGCCTTTTGAGGGGTTGCCATAAGCCACCACGGCATCCAGGCGCAGTCCAAGCACACTACCTTTTCCTGCAAGCCGCAGGGTTTCAAGCTCGCTTTGCAGCATGCTTATTTCGCCCTCGTAGCTTTTGTTGCCTTTTTGGATGTGCATAGGCTCATTACCTTTGCCATAAACGGCTTCTTTTTCCTGTTTCGAGTTGTATTTAACGCCTCGAAGTCCCGTAATTATGCGGCCACCAAGCGCTACAGTGATGTCTGCATATTCATATTGTCGTGTATCAAACATGTGTTGTCTCCTTATTGGCTAATAGTTTTAAATCCAAGTTCAACATTGATATATCTGGCATAGCCGTATGGCTTAACTCGCAAACCTACCTTCAAAAATCCGGTAGATACAATGTTTTGATTGGTATCTACTAAACACTCCACACCAGTATCATTTTGGTTTTCCGGGTCGTTGCCCAACTCACCATTTACAGTCATGGAATTAATAACAGCGTTTTCAGCAAGCGTTTCAAGCCCTTTGGCAAAGGTTACACTTACCTGGCCCTCATCGCTAACTGGAATCTCTTCAAGCAGCTCATTCAACATTGCACCATAAGCAAGGCGATAAGCTTTATCCACAGTGCGACGGGCAGTTACATGGTTGTAATCGTCAGTTGGCAGCGTGGCTAGTGGGTCATCTGTAAAGTAATAACCTGAGCGTCCGGTGTGCATTCTAAAAGTGATATAGCCCTTGTCATGAACGCTTCCGGCATCGGCCAGCTCGGCCTTTGTATCGCCTAAATAGGCACTTGTAAGCGTTACAGCTGCACCATCTTTCACTCGCCCAATATTGCGATGCACCGGAATTGCGGCAAGTCTCCCTGCCAGTATGCCTATGGCGCAGCCATTGCCAGATACTGTATCGCCTAAGAAAATACCAACACGGTTTTGCTCGCCGGTTGTTAAGTCAGCAAGTTCGACAGGGTTGCCGGAATAATACAGACCAGCAATCATTAGGAATATTGGCGCTTTTAGCGTTTGGGTACTCCATTCAGCCGTAAGCTGAGCGGCGGCCTTGGCAGTTGCCACATCGCCATCAACTCCTTCGGAAATGGTAGGCGTGTAGCCCTCTGCGGGTGTGCGATGGATGAACACCCCACGGAGCCTACCGTTTGCATCCTGCAACAAATCGCGGATGCCGTTGGCGGTGCTTAAGGTGGCCATGTCAGTAAGGCTTACAGTTTCGGCAAAGCATCGCAGCCATAGCTCTGTTCCTTCACCAGCGGTATTGTAAAACTCGGTAAGCACCTTGTGCAACCCTGGATTGTTTGCCGCAGTTACACCGAGTGTATTGGTTACATCGTCCATAGATTTAACCACATAACTCTTGAGTAATTCAAGCTTATCAACAACCGGTGAGGCAGTAGTGAGCAGCCCAAACACACCGTCAGGGCTAACTGACACCTGGCCTAGGGCACCGTTTGCAAAGTCAATTTTTACGCGTGGTAACATTATGCTTCCTTTCGCTTAATAGTTCTTACTTCTTTTTTGGTCAAACTTTTACCGTGATTGCTTGCATTGTTTTGCTCTAAAAATGCGGTGCCATCGCTGGTAAAATAAAAGGCTTCAGCTGACGGATAAGACTTAAATAGCTTTATGGCTTTTTCCTTTAGTTCGTCTTTTTCGGATTCGGTTTCCTTTGCATCAACTTTTTTATTCAGCTCCTCCGAATCGGCTTTCTTTTCAACTACTGCCTTATCCGGTCTTTCCTCCACTTTTGTGGCGATTTCCCCGGTGGTTGCTTCAACCACCGGAGATTCTTTTTTCGTCTTTTTCGCCATATCGTTATACGCTTGCTGATACAATAGCTCCAATTGCCTCGTTCTTCAACGGTAGCGCAATAAAGTAGTGACGGAAGTTTGCAAGGTTTTCCTGTGTAGTAGGATTGTCTTTAGCTGCTGACAGGTAAGACTTTGTACTACCCGTAACTTTCATCATACGTGGCGCAAAAAATGATACGCTAGCCATAAATTCGCCTACTCCTGGCACTGCTCCATAAGCTACCTTTGTTTTATCCTGCTTGAAGTAAGGATTGTCAACGAATTCATAAATCTCGAAGCTTAACATATTGGAAATTTTGCCGCTGGTATAGTTGTAGTATTGATCTGCAAACTTCTGGTCATTGAGCAATAAGTCTGCAACATGATCAGGGCTAAGAACCAGTATCCTTCCCGCTGTGGGCACTTTCATTTTATCATAAGCCTTTTTCAGGTTAATAATATCAGTCCTGGTAAGCATTTTGCGGCCTCCTTCTGGTGCCGCGCTTCCGGTTGTAAGTAGCACGGGGGTTGCAGCTGCATGCGATGCCGGAGCAAGTGCATGTATCGCTCTGGAATACTTAGTTGTGTCGATTGATTCGCGGTGGCGTTCAATTACACTTCCCATCTTATCGTAACTAACAGCATACAGCTCATCATCTGTAATTCGTGTCGCCTTTGTTTGATATTTGTCAAGCGAAATAGCCTTATCTGCATCATCAAGGGTTTCCACTCCAATTGGATAAGTAGTGTTATTAATGAGTACAGTAGGGTCTCCTCCAATGTCTATAAAGTGTATCACATCGTTTTCGGCATATTGGTCATAACTCCTGATCCTTGCCAGCCAGCCAATACTTTCTACTGAATTTCGGAAGGCCTTAATCATTTCACCTGTCCACACTTCTGTAAAAACGCCTGAGCGCATTGAGTTTGAAAGGTCTAACTGACCTATTGCTAATGCTGCCCCATTGAGGCCAGTAGCTCCAATTACAGGATTTACGCCTACTGCCCCGGCAAGGGATGCGCCCATTAGCGCATTAATGGCTAATGCCATAAAAATTAAAAGATACTTTTTCATCTTTTTAAGTTTTGATTTTTGTTAGTAAACTGGGTTAATTCCGTACTCTGCCTTGTACAAGGCGTTGTATGTTTCGCGGTCGCTGTCGCGCAGCTCCATGCGTTTTTCTGGCGGCACATCGCCAAGCTTTTTGTACTCCGAAGCTCCGGAACCGCCATTGCCTCCAATAAAGTCAGTTGGCTTGCCTGCCGGTGTCATTAGCTCAAGCGTATCGCTCAGTACTTTACTACCTGAGGTTTCGCCAAGCGTGATAAAATGAGCGCGTTTGTCGGCCGTAATTCTTTTTAGCTTGATAGCCTGATCAACTACAGCCTCAATGCTTGCCTTTTTCAGGTCTGCCATTTCGGTTTCAAGAGCGGCTAATTTTACCGCGTTGGCCTGTAAAGTGCCAATGAGTTGCAATACCTCATTTTCGGCTGCCGTTTCCGGGAGGCCGAGTTTTAATGCAATTGATTTCATGTTTAAAGATTGATGAATTGATTTGAGAATTTCGCCGCCTTCACCCGCGGATAGGTTTAATAATTTTCCATCGCTATAAAGCGCCAGGGCATCGTCATTGCTGCCCAGGTCAACCACGCTAAGCTCACGCAGTATTGATTTGCTCACGGTCATTCTTAACTGGCCGGGCAATAGAAGTGCTTTATCATCTGTTTGCTCAACAATATCAAGCCCTGGGCTTACCATTTTCAAAATGCCGGCGTCCCACTTTCCCTTAATACGCATGGCAAAAGGGTCGGCTTCATCAAATTTGAGCCTACCGAGCAACTGGTCGCCCTCCACCCTTAAATCTTCTACCGTACCTAATGGCAATACGTCATCGCTATTGCCTTTTGTGGGGCGATTGTGCATCCACAGCAATAAGGGGTTGCGCTTGAATTGAGTGATGTCAATACCTTCGGTGATTACCCGCGTTTTATAGCTGTTCAGCTTTGAATTGCTAATTACTACCTCGTAGTTCATTTTTATGAGTTTTGTAGTGCAAAGAAAAACACATAGCAAGTTTCTACAAATTAATACTGCCATCCTGTCAGTTATATTTTTATAACACCGCATTAAGTCCGCATTTTTGCAAATAATAATCATGTCAAAATAACAGGATGGCAAAAAATCAGATGACCAACAAAAAAGAATTTGCCCGCATATTGTATATGCAGGGCGAAGCGCAATTTTCAATAGCTGAAAAAGCGAGCGTTTCAAAGGTTACCATTAATAAATGGGTGAAGGCGGGCGCGTGGGAATCGCTAAGAGCCGCGGCAACAATTACCAGACCCGAGCTGGTCAATAAGTTGCTGCACTCTATCAATATCTTGCTCGACGAGGTGAATACAACAAAAGACCCGAAATTGTTAGCCACGCTTGGCGACAAGCTGTCAAAGTTTGCCAGCACCATCGAAAAGCTCGACAAAAAGGCCAACGTGGTTGATGCCATTGAGGTTTTTATGGCCTTCGGAAAGTGGATGCAGTACCGCCTTACGGTGGACCCAGAGGTTACACCTGAATTAATCAAGGCAATCAATAAGTTCCAGGACTTATATATCAGCGAACAGATAAACAAGTAGCATGATTAAGTTCGACAAAAACGCCTACAAAACATGGCGCGAGCATTGCCGCCTGGTTCAGGAACAAACTACCATAAACCCACACGAACCGGAAGCACTTAAGCTTGCACGTATCGAACGCGCGAGAAACGATTATGCCTATTTTGTTGACTATTACTTCCCGCATTTTGCCAAGGTAAAGTCCGGAAGCTTTCATGTGAGAACAGCCAACAAAATCAAAAATACTCCCAACCTGAAGGCAGTGTTAAAGTGGGCGAGGGCGCACGCCAAATCAACGCACATTGATATTATTATTCCGCTTTGGCTCAAATGCCAAAAGGAAAGGCAAATTAACGTGATGGTGCTGGTGGGCAAAAGCCAAGACAACGCAAATACCCTACTCAGCGATATACAGGCCGAGCTGCAATACAACCGGCGATACATCAATGATTTTGGCGAACAATACAATGCCGGAAGCTGGCAGGAAGGCGAATTTATTACTGCCGATGGATGTGCGTTTTTTGCCCGGGGCAGAGGCCAAAGCCCGCGCGGTTTACGCTACCGTGATAAACGCCCGGACTATATTGCCATTGACGATTTAGACGATGACGAATTGGTAGAAAACGAGGCAAGGGTATCAAGGCTAACGGACTGGGTTAAGGAGGCCCTTTTCGGTGCGTTAGACGGTGGCCGGGGGCGGTTTATTATGGTTGGCAACCTGATAGGGAAAAACAGCGTGCTGGCTAAAATAGCCGCGACCGAGGGCGTTCATGTGTCGCAGGTAAACATTTACGACAACAAAGGCAATGTTACCTGGGAAGAAAAATGGACACGAGAGGAGGTGAAAGAAATGGAGCAATTCATGGGCTACCGTTCCTTTCAAAAGGAGTACATGAACAACCCCATCACCGAGGGCGCTGTATTTAAAAACGACTGGGTGCGGTGGAAAAAACTACCCAAACTCAACAAGTATGAACACCTGATTGCCTACTGCGACCCTTCGTTTAAAAGCAGCTCAAAAAACGACTACAAGGCCATCAAAGTTTGGGGTAAAATTGGCAACGAGCTGCACCATATTGCCGCCTTCGTTCGCCAGGCATCTACCAGCGAAATGGTACGCTGGTTCTACGACTTCCACGAGCGGCTACCCGAAGACGTTTTATGTGATTACGTGATGGAGGCAAACTTCCTTCAGGATATTATCCTGGACGAATTCACGGTGGAAGGAGATGCAAGAGGATACCAACTACCCATCCGGGGCGACAGGCGCAAGAAGCCTGACAAGTTTCAACGCATTGAGGCTATAAGCCCACTTTGGGAACGTGGTTTCGTATGGTACAACCAAGATATGCAAACCGACCGCGATATGCTCACAGGCATTGAGCAGCTGCTGGCATTTGAAAAAGGAAGCCGCACCCACGACGATGCGCCGGATGCAGACGAAGGAGCAATTTACCTGATGCAAAAAAGAACCAGAATAGAAAGTTTTACACCATCAATCGGCAAACGCCAAACAAGTAAAAACCTATGGTAAAATTAATCAAAAACATCGTTTTCGAGCTCAGGCTACGCCGGAAAATCAAAGAGGCTAACAAGATTAGCCAACTAACCAAATACCGCTGCTACGTGATGCTGGTTAACGGCAGGCCTGAGGTATATTCAAAAAAAGACCTCAAAGAGGCCATAGCACGCCGAAAGTTTAAAAAAGGCTTTAACACTCAAAGCCTGGACAAAATTGCACTTTACAAAACCCAATAGCCATGTCTTTTTTAATGACCGATGATTACAAAGCAGTAAGCGATACGCAAACGCTCGAGGTGATACACCAAAGCGATGAAGTAAACCGTGAACGCGCTGAAAATTACGCTATCGAGGAGATTAGCTCTTACCTGCGCTCGCGCTACAATATGCCGCAGGCTTATGCCGCCACCGGAACCAACAGAAACCAACAACTGGTAATGCTTACCGCTGACGTGGCACTTTATCACCTTATCGCATGGCTGCCAAAGCGCATGGGCTTCGAGATTAGGGAAACGCGTTACAAGCGAGTTATTGAATATTTGGAAACAGTGCAAGCCGGTAAAGCTTCACCTGACCTACCACCTCTGATTGACCCCGCCACCGGAATAGATGCCGGCATTGCAGTAAAATACGGCTCCTGGGATAAAAGTAAGTACGACTATTAAAAAAGCTTAAACGCTATGAAAGAATACACCAACGAGATGATGCTGGCCATGCAAAATGCAGCCGGTCGCGAACGGGTGAAGGCTATGCTTATTGAGCTGGCCGTGAAAACCCAAAACCTAACTAAAAAAGACATCGGCACCTGGAGGCAGGCATGGCAAATGGCAATAAACGTCGAAAACCCACAGCGTTCGAGGTTATATGATGTTTATAGCGATGTTGATATTGATTTGCACCTCACCGGAGCCATTGGCCAGCGCAAGGGAATGGTCCTAAAAAAGGCCTTTAGGCTCGATGATAAATCCGGTAAGGAAAATCGCGAAATATCAGAGATTTTAGAGGCTGAATGGTTTAAAGACTTTGCCGGATTAGTGCTTGATAGCCGATACTGGGGCCACTCGCTTATGCAGTTTGGCGATATAATAACAGTGGCAGGCAAAAAACGCTTTGAAAACGTTAGCTTGGTGCCGCGTAAGCACGTTATCCCTGAATTTGGTGTATTGGTACGCGAACCTGGAGACGACCTCGCTAAAGGCCTCAATTACCGCCATGGCAAAATCGCCAACTGGTGTATTGAAGCAGGAAAATCACACGACCTTGGGCTACTCCTGAAATGTGCGCCGCAGGCATTGAGCAAAAAAAATATGTTGGCCTTTTGGGACACCTTTGGCGAACTCTTTGGAATGCCAATACGCATTGGTAAAACAATTAGCCGAGATGCTAAAGAAATCAACAAAGTTGAAAAAATGCTTGCTGATATGGGAGCGGCGGCCTGGGGATTGTTCCCGGAAGGAACGGAAATTGAAATTAAAGAAAGCTCCAGGGGCGATGCTTATGAAGTTTACGACAAACGAATTGAGCGCGCTAACAGGGAAATGTCAAAAGGCATACTCAACCAAACCATGACCATCGACGATGGCGGCAGCCTTAGCCAGTCGCAGGTACACTTGGAAGTTTTTGAAAACGTGGTAGAAGCTGATGCCGACTTCCTGCGCGATGTGATTAATAACCGACTACTCCCGTTTATGGTTATGCACGGTTTTGCCATGGATGGCTATCGCTTCGAGTGGGACGAATCAGTAGAATATACACCGCAGGAGCAAATCAACATAGAAACCATGCTCGTGAACGGTGGATACGAGATTGAATTGAAGTATTGGTTAGAAAAATACAATATACCCGTAATCGGTAAAAGCGCGCCCACTCCTTCAGATTTTTTCGTTTAAGCCCCGGCTGGTACACGGGGCTTCACGCCGCAGTAACTGACTTGTACCACGACCATCACGGCCACCTGCATCTGGCTGATAAAAAAACACCCACACTTGATGAGGGCATATTCGAGGCAGCAACCAAATGGCTGCACAACAACAAAGGTTTCACTACCGAGAACCTGGCCGAAAAACCACCAGCCGAGCTGGTAAACGAAATTAACCGTGTTTTGTCTATGGCCGTAAAAGAAGGCCTAACATCCGGCATTAAACACGAAATACCACAGGCACTAACCGAAGCCTTAAACAAAAACGTGTTTGTGTTTTCTGGTCTCAAAGCTTACCACGAGCTCAAGCAGGCTTCTACTATGCTTATTGACGAAAACGGTGGCATTGTGTCTTACGAAAAGTTTAAGCTGGAAATGCTGAAGCTTAACGATACCTACAACCTTAACTACCTGAACACCGAGTACAACTTTGCAACACAAACGGCGCAAATGGCCGCCAAGTGGAACGATATTGAGCAGGATGGCGATGAGTATTGGTTGCAGTTTAGAACATCTGCAGATGAAAAAGTAAGAGCCTCACATGCCGAACTGCATAATACAACCCTGCCACCTTCCGATCCTTTCTGGGACAGCTATATGCCACCTTTGGATTGGAACTGCCGTTGCACGGTGGTGCAGGTGCTTGCAGATAAGTACGCGAAAAGCAATAGCACACAGGCCGTTGGCAAAGGCGAAACAGCCACTACCCGCATCGACAAAAAAGGCGTTAACCGTGCCGCCATGTTCCGCTTCAACCCGGGT
The DNA here is from genome assembly GCA_023229135.1 of Bacteroidales bacterium. GTDB lineage: Bacteria > Bacteroidota > Bacteroidia > Bacteroidales > F082 > UBA5536. The sequence goes on along the minus strand of JALNZT010000039.1, from coordinate 14,156 downwards.
AAGCAGCGCGTGATTTTCCCACAAAACCACCCTTATTTTAAGGTGCAGCAAGGCGTGAAGGAGGTGGTGGAGGCACTTTATAATAGCTCCTCAGAAAAGAGCAATACTGCAAAAGAAATAGTAACATGGTACAAAGGAAATATGCCAAAAACAAAGGCCGGGAAGTTCGAGGCCAAAAGATTTGAGGTGATGAGAGCAGACCTTGACAGTCCAATAATTATCAATAAGAATTTTTACAATGAATTAGTGGGTAAATATAAGGATGATAAGCACTATGTAGAAAGGCTTCAATTGTCAAAACAAGCCCATATCCTTATAAAAGATGCCACCTACTCACATGATGAAACCCCGGTACATGCCAAAGCAGATATGTTTAAGGTTTATACTAAGCAGCATGATGGCAGGGAACTGGAGTTTAAGTGCAAGGTAAATAATGACGGTATTTTTCTTTACTATATGCGCATAAAATAAGAATGACTCCAGTGTCGCCTTCGTAGTGTGCTTTCGCTTACGATAACTTCTGAAGTCATTCTTAGCACAAAGATACATCAATTAACATACAAATGTCAAGCTCTTATGAAAAGTAAACAATTTTTACAAAAATTAATCAACGACCTGCGTGTGGAGCTGCTTGATGAGTTTGACCGTAACTTTGAGCGCAAAGGTTTTTTTAACAAGCCCTGGCCTGCACGCAAAATTGGCCGCAAAGGATCATTGCTTACTGTGCGCGGTGGCGGTGGGCTGCGCGGGAGCTTAAAAGCCACAGCCAACCAAAACTCAGTAACATTCACCAGCAGCCTGCCCTATGCCGCCATACACAACGAGGGCGGCACTATAACGGTTACGGCAAAGATGAAACGTTTCTTTTGGGCTAAGTATTACGAAGCAGGCGGCAAGGTGAAACAAAAAAAAAGCGGGGGCATCACTAAATCATCAGCTCGCTATAGCGAGGAGGCCGAGTTTTACAAAAACCTCGCGCTAATGAAAGTAGGCAGTAAAATAACCATGCCCGAACGCCGATTTATTGGACATGCACCCGAAGTGGACGAAGCAGTAAACCGGGTAGTTAAAAAGAATTTCAAGGACGTTGAAAACTATATTAAATCACTTTTAATACAACCCAAAAAATGAGAAAACAATTAATGGCGGCACTTATTGAACGCCTCAAACACATTGAAAAAGATGAAGCCGGTAACTATGTGGTGCCCACAGAACCTAACCCGGATAAAACCGTGATACAACACTTCGACCTGTGGAACCAGCAGCTTGACTGGCTCGACGAGGAGCAGCCTTTTAATACACCGGCGGTGTTCATCGAGTTTATGCCCATTCAGTGGCGCCATCAAAGCCGTGGCACACGAGATGCCACACTAAACATAAACCTGCACATTGTTACCAGGCGCAATTTTCCAACACGCGCCGACCAGCAATACGCAACCGAAGCACTTGGCTTCTTGGAGCTGCTTGATGCCGTAAACCTATGCCTGCACGGCCACAAAGGAGAAAACTTTGGCGCACTAACCGGACAGCTTAGCACCACCGACAACAACTTTGATGAGCTGATGCACTCCATTGAGCAATACACGGCCTACATCGTTGACCACTCAGGCAGTATGCCACAAAATAAAGTAGCCGCCGGATTGATTGTTGAAATATAACAGCAAACGCCATTTTGTTTGCATATTACGCAAACTAATTGTCATATATGCAAAAAGCCACCCGATTGAGGTGGCTTTTTGTGTTATTAGGCTGCACCCTTAGCGCAGCACCTTCAATTTTGAATCTTTGAATCTTGAATCTTGAATCTTTGAATTTCCACTTGTTTCCTCGGCAGCTTGCAGCAGTGCCAGGTAAGCCTCGTTATTAGTAAGCATGGCATGGAGTAGCAGCTTGTGCCCCTCGGCTATCTTTTTCATGGCGGCCAGCTCGGCCTGTCGGCGCTGGTCTGTCATTGCGCACCTCCTTCCTGTATGGTGGTGCAGCGTTTGCAGCGCATTATTTTTACATGCAAAACATTGTCCTTAATAACAAGTAAAGTATCGCGGCTGTTTTGCCCGGGGGTGCAGCCGCATTTGTCGCGGGTGCGATATACCTGGTAACCGGCACCCTCAAGCAGGTCTTTATTCCAGGTCAATTCGCTTTTTAGGTTTACATATAAGATGCTCATGATTTGCCTCCTTCTATTTGTGCTGCGGTTGCAGCTTCAAAATCAATGTCAAGCTGAACAATCGCTTTTCTGTTTTTCAGGTAATGGCCAAACTCAGTCGTTACAAAGTTGCGGCCATACACTTTTACAAAATGTTGTGGAAACTTGCGCTTGCGCTTGCTCACCATACCGCTGCGAGTACTAAAACCAAGGCTTTTTAATACGGCCACCTGGTAATAATAGGCTTTGCCCTCTATTATTATGGGGTTTATGCCATTAAAAGGCTTATAAAGTGCCACATCGCCCCGCATTAAATCTACCAACATCTTGTCAACTTGGAAAGCAAACATTGGGTCGAGCCACTGGGCATATCGGATAGCAACTCTGTAATCTGTTACCCAAGTACCTGAATTATTACCTCCTTTCTTAACTTGCACTAAATCAGCCAAAGCGCATTTTAGCGCATTGGTAACTACATTTAGATAGGATTGAGCCTCATTGGTACGCAGCCAAAGTTGGGGCCGTTTTGAACTTCCAAATGGTTTTGCCATTTGGGTTAGGTTTACATTCACGTTGTCGCTCATTAGCTCAACGGCAAATTGTTGATGGTCTATTTCAACCATCTGAAGGCTCATAGCCTTGCTTTCATTAGAGTTAATCATGTGATTTGAGTTTTATGACTTGTGGGCATAAAAAAACGGCAGCCCACTTCCCGTTGTCAAAGTCCTCAAAGGGGCTTGAACCAGCCATTACAACTGGCTCACGGGGTTAGGCTGCCGAAAATCGTATAGTGCATAAAAAATGCCCTACAACGGTGTGCGGGCAGCTTTGCTACCCCTTTGATGAAACTTTGACACCGCAATAATACGATAATTTTATACATGAAGTCAAGTGATGGGTTAATTTTTTTTTAAAACCGGCAGGCAGTGTTGTGCTGCCTGTCCGGTTTATCTTACATTTGCGTTGCTAAACTTAAAAATGTAAGAAATGGAAAAAGAACTTTTAATCCGAATGGGTGCTATTGAAGCAAAACTAAAGGCACTACGTATAGCCCTTACAGATTCTCAGCAGCTTGTTTATCATCAGTATCTTGATAAGGCAAAGCAGCGGTTTGCTGAACTTCACGAAATACATGACAAAGATTTGCTTCGGCTTCTTGACGAGCTGTTTTACTAATCCGTTTAGCTTGTTCTAGCTGATCTTCAAACAGCTTTTTGTAAATACGGTATAGCCCTGCGATGTAAAAATAAATCATCAAGACAAGTGCTAAACAGGCAATAAGCATCCAAATAGGTAATGTTATCATTGTATTCATTGCTTAGGGGTTATTTGGGTTAAAAAAGTTTCAATTGATTGCTATCAAACATATCCTCATCTTGCATCTGGTGATCGCGCGTGAGGCTCATATAGCGCCAGAATGTACGCTCGCTCATTGGGTAGGTTTTTAAAACAACATTTCTAAACACCCAGCGACGGTTTCTATCCTGCCGCCCGGGCTCGTAGTGCAGCTCCACGATGGCGCGCACTTTTAAAGCCTTTTTTAGGGTGTTTGAACTGGGGTTCATTGGTTAAGAACATATTTTTCCAAAAACTCTATTGCCGTTGCATTAGTCATTGGCCTAATGATAATATTTAATTGCAAAGCAATTTCAATCTCGTGTATCATGCCAGGGCTGATAGTATTGCCGTAAAGCCGCAGCTCGTCGATAAAGCCTTTGCGCATAAGCGCGTTGTTGTTCTTTATGCCGCGAGCCCTTTCGGCGGGTATATCGTCGCTTAGGGTGTAGCAATCAAAGAAGTAATTAGCAAACGGAACGGTGTCCGGCTCCTCGTTGTTTATTTTCCGGCCTATAGCCTCAATGCGCTTTAGGTTGCCGGCCACATCGCCCGAAATGGGGTGTGCTATGTATGCGATTTTCATACTATCAATATTTTAATTCAGTCCAATGAATGATTTTGCCTTTAAATCCATTCGCAAAAAACATATAAAAGGCTACAAGATTTTGAAATCCATCGTTGAATGCTAAATTTCTAACTTCATTTTCAGCTAATTTTCTGCCATCAATTTTCACTATTGTGTCAATTAGAAAATCGGAGGTTCTTTCAATTTCAATGCGCTGTGTAGATTGGCATTGCCCCTCAGCAAATTGATTGTAGTTTTTTGTCCGCACGCCCGTAGCGTGTTGAATTGTCATGCCAACCTTCCATCTATCGTGTGCATCCTCACGTATAGTGTGTATTTTAGTCTTATCTAAAATAGGCTGCTTAAAACGTTCTTTATATCCTAAAATCATGATTATTTATTTATTATTTACATATTTCATATACTTCAATTTAAATACTCAACTTCGTTTTTGTGTGAATCGTTTCCGTTTTTTTTGAAAGCTGTTTTCTGAGATTGTTAACTATATAGTCATCAATTATTTTAGCCTGTTCTACGACAAGCTCGTTGTTTGTAATGTCGCCAACCTCAACCTCGCCTTTTACTGTAATTTTCGGGATGTAGTATTCGATTTTTACTTTCATTTTTTTTGATTGTTTAATTAGTGTACTGTCTTATTTAAGTTTTTGGGCTGTTTTGTTAAATAACGATGTATATATTGCATGTTCGTGCCTCACACGGCAACATATACGGGCGTTGTGTGCAATGGGCTAAATCCGTTTTTCAAATCAACATTTCTGCTAATAATCAAAAAAGAAAAAGCCCACGCTCACATACCATTAAGCTAATTGCTTTCCTTCAACATTTCGTTTCTTTCGGTCTGAGGTTCTCTTTTCTAACCACATCAAAGATTCTTGAAGTTTAGTAATTACAATAGCGTTTTCACGGCACGGGAATTTACCTTGTAGATAGTTCATTCTGTCAATTAAGACTTCAAGAAGCTCCTCGTTAGTTGTTCCATCATTTACCGTTTTCAATTCGGTTGTGCCTTCAATTGGCGTTTTCTCAATGAATTGAATTTCTTGAGTGTTTTCAGCGTTCTCAAATCCGCTTAATTGGTACTTGTGACCTTCTGTTAATACTTTCATTGTATCAGATTTATTTAATTGGGTACTCTATAAAGTTTTCCCCTTCCCTTTTTTCTTTTTTTTTAGTTCAGTATTTTAAATAAAGTTTAGTGCTAAATCACCGCCCACAGACACACAACACAGGCTATACGGCATTAAAACGACCGTTTAGCCAAACCGTTATTTACCAGCAACATACTTCATATACTTTAGTTTAAAAGCCTTATCGACCTCTGCAACCGTTTCGCTCACACGCTTATCATCGCGCTTATGTTGCTGCGCCTCCTCCACGCTTCGCTGTGCAGCTGCTGAGCAGCGTTCTTCAAAATAATCGGTGAACCAGGTGAGCACTTTTGGCATATTAACGTTCTCGAACAGCTCGCCGTAGTGGCCTGTTTTAGCGCGTCTAAAGACTAAATGCACATCAGCCATATTCAGCATTGAAAAAGAGGCTAAAAGCTCATCAGCAATCGCGTCTATCATTTCCTCAGTAAGTGAGCGTTTCAGGTTGAGTAAGGTGTTAAGCTCAATCATATACAACTTAATGAGTGCTGCTACTTTTACATCGCCGTGGGCTTTGCGCAGCGCAAAAAGATTTGATCCTCCTGAGTCGATTGCGGCCAGCGGACTTTTCACATCACGAAAGGCGATGGCTAAGTTCTTAGGATTGTAGGTCGTTAAGAATTCGCGATTTGTAGTCGTTACTGATTTTTCCTTGCTTTTTTCCTGAGATTGCGATATAGATTTCATTGAATTTACTGTTTAAGATTGACATAGTGAAGTTTGCATTGTAGAACTCATTTTTGAGTGCGTAAACGGCGTTTAAAAAGTGTTTAAATCCTTCTAAAATGATTTCGTTGTCTATTTGCCGTTGTTGCTCTGCGTACTTGCGTTTTATCTTGTTTAGTAGTGCGTTTAAGGCCACGTAGTCTTTTACGTCCCAGTAATATGACGTTCCATATTTTTCTGTGAAAAAGTCGCAAAAAATAGCCTTTCCGGCGGCGGGTTTGGGCTTGACCTGCTCCGGGTGCGAAACCTGCAATTTGTGCAGCAGGTTTATGCGATCCTCTGCCGGTAGCGCAAGTGCATCTGCAATTATTTGTTCGGTTCTGTTTTTTGTCATGGTTTCAAAAGTTAAGGTTTCATTATCAAAATAGCCGGTGCCGCAATGCGGGCAGGCCGCGCCTTCGCAACGTATGCAGTAGTCAGTTCCACACTGCGTGCACCGGTGATATATGCAATGATTTGCCATGTGCATTAAAAGCTCATTGAAAGCGGCAACCAAACGTCCTGTCCGTTCTCGCCTTTCATCTTAACTTTGATGTACTGAGATGTCTTAGAAGGCCTGTAAGCTTCCCGGATAAGGTCAACAGCCTCAATCAGTTTCTTGTCGCCAAACTCAGCTGCTTTTTTGCTAAGGTCAAGAATGCGGTTCGCTTTTAATACACCGTCCTTATTAGGCTTTAGCATATCAGTAATAAATGATACTAATTTGCCGCTTTCCTCATCTATAGCCATACTCTGCAACCATTCGTTTACCTTGATAATCCCAACATCAACCGTCTCGTCCCACCTGTCAACTGTATTGCTTCCAATGATGATTGAGAGCTGCCCGTCACTTGAAGTGAATGTGTGGCTTTCCTGTTTTTCCATCTGCTCATCAGTAAGTTCGTAGGCAATTTTTTTTAGCTCCAGCACGTCTGCAAAATTGTCGAACACACGCTCACGCACTGATCTGATCGTTTTGCTCAATGAACTCAGCAGCTGGAACGATTCTTTGATAGCTAAATTCTTTAGCTCCTCATAGGTTTCTTTATCCTGCTTGCGCCTGTTGGCCTGCTCAGCTGCTTTTTGTTTGAGCTGCTCTGTCAGCTCTTTGATTTGCTCTTGCGTCAAATCTTTGATGTCGATTTTTTCCATTTTATTAATTGTGTTTAGGTTAATTCGAGCTGTTTAAGCCTTAATATTTGCTCCGATATAGCGCGTTTCTTTTTTGAAAGCGCCTGCCGATCTTTTAAATTATCGGCCTCACTGATCTGATCTCTTAAGCGATCAAGTTTTTGCTGAAAGAGCCTGATTTTTTGATAATCTGTTTCCATTGTTGTTATAGATATTTAGAGGTTAATAACTTGCTTGCCTTGCCACTTTATCGGTTTTGTTTCGCTATGCGTGACACCGATAAAGATTTCTTTTTCTATGAACACATGTCCGGTTCCAGCGCACAGGTAGCATATATTATCGCTTGTACCTCCTTCGCCTTTACAATTGTTGCATATTGCTTCATAAGCAACATAAACCTTTCTGGGGTGTTTTGATTTCATATTGATGTAGTATTAGTTAAGTACGCTTTGACGTTCAATTTCACGCTCTACCGGGTCCTGTTTGTGCAAGATTGCACGCAGGCGTTGAGTGCAGGCGTTCAGCTCATCGCTGCTCATCTGGTATATTAGCTTGCCGGCTATCCGGGGTTGCATCAGGTAGGCGTTTACACGCTCCCAGTCATCGTTTGTTGTGTAAATGCCAAGCTTAGTAAGCAGCGTAAGAACCAGGCTGCGCTGCTTGCGCACGTGGTCAGTTGCCGGAGCTTTGTAGCTGTATTGGTTCAGCAGCTCATTAAGCTCCGCAATAGTTAGCTTTGCAGTGCTGTCAGTGCCGTATTGGCTCAAAATAGCATCACGGTACTCATCAATACCTTGCTTGATCCATAGCGCGCGCAGGCGGCGCACTTTGGCTTTACGGATATCTTCACTCATATTAGTAATGTTTACGTTTGCGCCACTCTCGAGCAGGCGCTCAAATTCGCGCTCAGCGGCATGGCCAACAAAGCCGCCACGGGCTTTGCCATTTTCAAAAATGTTCAACCGCAAGCTGTGCGGATCGAAACTGTAAGTGAGGTTAGTTTTTGTTTTCATGTTCGTAGGGTATTAAATTTATAAATAGGGGGTTTCTTCTTCAACTTTGTTTCCGTGAAATAGCTGCGCTTTTTTCTCGTCAATCATTAGCACACCACCTGGCACACGGCCATTCACGTTGCAGCTTAGTCCTTTCACATGAAACCGCACTTTTGCCAGCTTACTGGCCAGCTTAGCCGGTGCTGTGTAGGGTTCGCCGCGTTCCTCGTGTGCCATAAACACAAACAGCTTGCGCGGATGCTTAGTTATAAAGCTTGCTAAAGCTGATTTCTTTAATTCGTCCTGGTAAATTGTCAAATTATCAATGAACACTATTTCGGGTGAGCGGCGTTTGTTGAGCCGCTTTTCTAACATTTCAAAGCTCTCATACTCGAGCAGATGTAGGTTCGTATCTGTTGTATCAACCCCAACACGGAGCATGGTGTTTTTAAAGGCGAGTCCGGTTCCCTCCTCGGCTGATATATAAAGCACCTTTTTGAGTTTTGACAGATACAGCGCGAGCGATAAGGCCAGCCATGTTTTGCCATTTTTGTCGCGCCCGTATATGAGCCACGCACCGTTGGCCTCCGGCTCGCCAAGTACATCCTTCCAAATCCCGTCAAGCTGCAATGTTTCATATTCTTTGTCGTATATGTTTCTTATCGTGATTGTTCGCTTCATATCCGGCCATACTTATTGATTGAGTATTAGTAAGCTTTCAGCACGTCGCAGCCCGCCAATATTTCCTCCATCAGTTGTAAGGCAGCGTTTCACAATTCCATTTAAATTACTTGTATCGCCCATATTAACAGCTAACACATCAGTTATAAGTTTCCTATAAAAGCCCATGCGTTCGCTGGTACCGCTTGGAACTACACTTGTATAGCGTTCGCTGTAGCGGCTGAAAATTTCTTTGTATCCAACTTGTTTATGCGCTATACCGCGTTCAATTTTGTTCCTAAGCCCGTCGGCACCCATCATATACCAGCCGCATACACCCTCGGTGGCATTCCAAAGCTCTTTAAGCACCAGGAAGGCGTTATAATCCAAGTCACCGGCCTCATCAATGATAATTAGCGGCTGTGGTAGCATGCGCAAATAATACTTAATGTTTGCCTTCACATCTGCATGTCTGCCTGCTGCGTCAACACCAATGGTTTTTGCAATGAGTTTCACAAAAAGCTGCTTTGTTTTGGCCTGACTGGCATCCACATAAAAGCAGTTTTTAAGTGTACGGCTCAGGTATTTTGCTGAAAATGTTTTACCTATTCCACATTCATCCACGCAGATGCGTGCTTTGCTAAATTGTTTGCAAAACAGCACATCCTCCTCAATAATGTTGTAAACCTCTGTACGTGCCATGTTCCACTTGCGCTCTGTTAGGCTTACATTGAGTTCGCGGCCAATTGTAAGCCAGGCGTTGTCTCTTAAAAGGCCATCGCGTTCGCCATTTTTCAAGCGGTTAAACACAGATGGACTCATTGACCACTGGCGTGCAAAGGCTGATTCGGCACCGTCGAAATTTGCGCGCTGCTCAAGCAATGCGGCAACTACTTTTTCTTTAAATTCTGCTGTGATTTGTAACATAGTATTATAATTATTATATAGTATTAGAATCTGTCTTTTAAACTCACTTTAACAGCTGTTTCAACGCCATTTAATTCATCATCAAAATCGGGTTCTGGCAATATCTCCACATCACAATCCATAATTTCTTCAGCTCTATGCAGGCCGGGCATTTTAAATTTGTTGTTGAGTGTAATAGGAGTATTGTCAATAATGGTAACTTTCTCGAGCTCGTTTTTGCGTTTGCGTTGGAAGGCTTCAATAGTGGTAGCGTATTGGCTCATTAGCTCACGTGCTTCAAAATCGGCGGCAGTCTGTTCCAGTTTAGCCCGGTGATAGCGTGGTTTTGGAAGTGCCTCACAGATATACGTATCATTGATATAAACCAACGCTTTTAGCACACTGTCATCATTGGCGTCGAGCCAGTAGATATCAATTTTTTCGCCTTCAACGGCTTTCATCAGATTGATCAGCTTATTGCCCGTATAAATGTTACCCTGGTCGCCCAGCAGCCATTCAGTTTTTTGAAAATTAATGATTCCGGCACGGCATGAAGTGGATGTTTTATAGCCTAAGTGGCGCATAAATCCGCGATAATTGGTTGGCACCAAATTAGGATGTTGTTTTTCGCAAAACACCTCCCAGCGGGTTTTTTCGGTGTGTATGCTGTGTGGCATATTGTTCCAGGTCTCAATATCGCGCAGGCACTGGTTAGCGAGCTTGTCATAAGGCACCATTGGCACTTTTTCGCCGCCTGATTGGTTCGATTCGTCAAGCGCAAAAGGTCTGGCAAGCCAACCTTCGTGTTTCTTTTCCAGCTTATAGCGGAGCGGGTTGTAATACGCCTCAATACGCTTGCCGCGCGCGTTGTTAGCCTCTATTCTTACCTCCTCAAACATATAGCCTTCGCGCAGGAAGGTGTTTGTAAAGGAGCTGTTGAGCGAGCTTTCGGCTTCCAGCTCATAAGGCAAACTGAAACCCCATTCCGCATAGTTGCGTACCATCTGTCGGTAGAAGTCTAAAATTATACCTTCCTTACTCTTACCATAAACCCATGTGGTAAATGCCTCGCTGCCCAGGTCGATGCCGTTGTAAAACCACATACGTTTACCTTTTGCATATTCAAAAGGAGGCTGGCGGTCATCAATACTGATAATACTGCCAGCATATTCAGGATGCAATAAGGAGTGATAAGGAATTGTATTGCTGATAAGCACCTGGCGGTTGCCACTGCGTGCGGCTATGGTTCCAATCCGGTTATCATAAGTATTAAGGTAATTATAGATAGTTGTTGAACTCAACTTAGGATAGCCGTCCGGCACATATAGCTCTCCGGTAGCATTGTTTACTACATCAAGATAGCCACTGAGGAACGATTCATATTGCCGCGCTACGTCAGCAAAGTTTGGTTTTTGCTTTTGAGTGCCAAACATATCGTTCAGCAGCTTCATAATTTCGTCCTGGTTATCGGGAGCGGCATTTTTGTTGCCATGCTTTTTGCTGATCAAGCTGATATAGCCATCCGTTGTAAATCGCTTGTACGTTTCTTTCCATCTGGCCTCATTCTCCGGAAGGGTGCTAACCATATCAAATTTTTTAGCCATGATTGGCTTAAAGCTGGTAGCATCTTTCCATAGTGTTGCAATTATAGCCTTAGGCTTGTAGCCTTTGCCAATTATTTCGGCCTCACGTGCCACTTTAAGCCGCTTACAGGCCTTTAGCAGGGTGGCGTTTGCAATGTACTTGTCTTGTATTTTTTCGTCTATATATTCGCCGTTTTCAAACTTATAATCTCTGTAGTAATCAACCGTTTCGCGGTCTGTTTTAAAAAAATCCACCAGCACATGCTTGCCTTTGCGTGGGTCGCCTATTGCCTGGCGCAAATCAAGCGGCAAGCTGTCAAAATCAATCAGCATTTGTCTGCCGTTGCCACCCAGCTGAACACGTTTTAGTCCGTAACCGCGTTTTTCGGCACGCTTGCAAATAACACTTAAAGATTTTTCGCTGGAATAAAACTCCGGCACAAGCTCCTCAGCCGTTACTACTAATATGTTGTTCCAGGGGTGTGGCATTTTATTGGTTCAAAGATTCCTGATTTAAAGATTCAATATTTGTGATTTGGTTCCCGGGGGCTGATTCGATCCAGCCGCTCACGCTCGACCCCGGGATTTGCTACATTTGCAAGTGCTAACCTTTTAAAATGTAGTGTTATGAATTCAACTGAAAAAGAACTTCTTATTGATTATCACCAGACTTGCATTTATTTGCTAAATAATCAGTGGAAAGATGCCGCTGAAATTATTGGTGATTATGTTTTAATTACGTCATCAAATCCGAGGCGTCATGAAATCCCCGTCAAAAAGGCTCTTGTCCCTCTTTTGACTTCGATACCCGGGGGAGTATTTCCGGGCTTTGAAGAGTTTAAGGCATTTATTGAAAAGATTCGAGAGTACCTGGATAGCGATAGGCTTTTCGACCCCACTTTCAAACTTAATTAAGCTTTTTACATCTGCTATGTATTGTTTCATTTCAGCTGTAAGCGGAGCACCCGTCTTTAATTGTTGTATTACTTCTTTTCGCATTGAATTGTGTTTTTTTACTAACCTTTAAAAATGTAGTGTTATGAATGAAGATGTTAAGAACTCAGTTAAAACCATTGTTGAATTGACTAATCTGCTTGCCGAAAAACGACATGCCTTTTTACAACACATTCTTCTTGTATCGACAACCCTATTCGGAGTTTTAATTGCCCTGCAACAAAAAAGCTCTGAATGGCTAGCAGCCCGTTTGTGTTTTGCCTCGGCTCTAGTGCTACTTGGGTTTGGTATCCTGCTAACTGGTATTGCACTATATGGTCATATAGCGGCTGTAAGTCGTAGTCGCGACTTATATCTTGCACAATCAAAAAACGCACTTCGTGAACCCCGTGCCACATTGCCCGTGAGTACGCCTTCAAAAAAAATATTCGTATTATCCGAAACAACCGCATACGTTTTCTTCTGCTTTTCGTTGATTTTGCTTTCATGTTATTCACTTATTATTGCTTTAGAGTAGTTACTGTTTCGCAATTTCTTCAAGCTTTCTGTCAAGCTCTGCACGTTCGTTGACTATGTTTATTATAGCTTGCTTCACGGGATCAGTCATACGGCGAAAGCCTTTGAGCATCTCGCGAATTGTACCTTCTTTGTAACCAGTAGCCTCAGCCACTTTTAACCTGTCGCCTCTGGTTAGTTTTTGCCTGATTTTTACCTGATTTGGATATTTCTTGACATTCTTTGCCATTCTGTTGTACATTTGTTGCGTTTATAGTAGCGCAAATATACTCCAATATGATTGGATAATCCAAATAAAATGGATACTTTTTTTAAAAAAACTTTGCTTGGTCTAAATATCAAGCATTTAAGACAGAATAAAAAGCTAACTCAAGGAGCTTTAAGCAAGCAATTAGGTGTTAAGGCAACCACTTTATCCAACTGGGAGGTTGGTATTTCGTCCCCTGACTTGGATATATTGACGAAAATATCCAATTATTTTGGTGTTTCGCTGGATAATTTAACCCTAATAGAACACGATCAATGGAGTGAAACTAGTAATCTTAGCAAGAATAGTGTAAAGGACAATTTATTACCATCCGGTCCTTGCCAGCAATGTGAAATTCGCGAAAAGCTAATTACCCAGCAGGAAGATACTATTGAGCTGCTTAAAGAAAAAATTGAAAGCTTAAAACAAAAAGGCCACAATAATAAATCTGGCGATGACCCTTACCGGCAAACAGGATAATTAAAATGTATGACCATACGCTCCCACCCCGCTTTTAAGCACAAAAAAGCAGGAAAACATACACACACACACGTTTTTGATTTTTAGTATTGTCTTGTTTTGTGTGTATTACACTAAATATCAATGTATTATATCAATATTCCATATTCTATAACATTGCCATATAGGGGTAGTTAGCGGTTAAAAATTGGATTTTAGCCCCTTTTTTTTGCCATATAGGGGTAGTTAGCCGTTCAAATTAACCGCTACCAGTTTACCCAACTGTTTACCCAACTGTTTACCCAAAGATTTTAAAGGTCATTTTCATGTCATTTCAAGGGCTTTTAAAACGGCTTGTTTTTTTGGTTTGTTTTGCTATCAGTCGCGCATTGTTTACAGGCACAAAAAAAACGCCGCAAAGGGCGTAAAATCAAATAAACCAGCTATTTTTGTAGCCTTATTAAGGGTAATACCATCTATAGTTAAAGTAATATGTAAGAAAGAGCTCCCTAATCATCAAAAAATTAAAGCAAAATTTAAGTAAATTAAACATTTCGTTTTTTTGCTTTTTAGTTACGATACTTGTAAGTATTTGTTATTCAATTAATAAAATCGCTTTTTTCTTTTTTTCTTTTTACATTTTGTTTTTATGCCCATAGATGGTCCATTTCTTTTTAAAAAATAATATGTTTGCAAACTGAAAAAGCTAATTTTATCTCTTTTAATTAGCTAAAATTAATTTTAACCAAATTTCTAATCTGAGAAAATATGAAATTTTATGATGT
>JALNZT010000007.1 GCA_023229135.1 Bacteroidales bacterium | reverse complement strand
CCAGCAGAGCCTGAGTCCGCTTCTCATGGCTGAACAAATTTATGACTATTCCATGAAAGTATGCCTGAAAAAAACTCTTAATTCAAATTGCATTAATATTCCCAGCACATCAAAATAAAATGTAGCCGCTTTTTGACTTGGGCATAGCATTCTCCCAAAAATTATGGCTACATTTGTTGTTTTAATTCAGCGCGTAAATTATACGCATATATAATTAATCTTCAGTAAATTACATAAATATTATGAAGAAAACAGCTTTGAACCGGAAGCACCACGAGATGGGCGGCAAAATGGTAGAATTTGCAGGCTTTGAAATGCCTATTCAATTTGAAGGAATTAATGTTGAACATGAAACCGTTCGCAATGGCGTTGGGGTTTTTGATGTTTCGCACATGGGCGAACTTTGGGCCGAGGGGCCACAGGCTTTTGAACTGGTTCAGCGTATTACCACCAACGATGTAGCCGCCTTGAGCGATGGAAAAATTCAGTATAGCTGTTTCCCAAATGGCAAAGGTGGCATCGTGGATGACCTACTCGTTTATCGCTTTAATGCCGAAAAATATTTATTGGTAGTAAACGCTTCAAATACTGATAAAGATTGGGCTTGGATGCAAAAAAATAACAGCAAAAATGCTAAAATCTACAATGCTTCCGACAGCACTTCACAACTCGCCATTCAAGGGCCTAAAGCACTGGAAGCCATGCAGTCGCTTACTGATACGCCCATCACTGATATGGAATATTACACCTTTAAAGAGCTGGAGTTTGCCGGCGTAAAAGATGTTTTACTTTCCACTACAGGATACACCGGATCAGGCGGCTGCGAAATTTATTTCAAAAACGAAGACGCTGAAAAAATTTATACCGCCGTACTCGAAGCCGGCAAAGCCTTTGGCATCAAGCCCATTGGATTAGCTGCACGAGATACCTTACGACTTGAAATGGGATTTTGCCTCTACGGACATGAAATAGATGACACAACAAGTCCTATAAAAGCCGGCTTGGGCTGGCTCACCAAATTTGTGGATGGCAACGACTTTATCGACCGTCCTTTATTTGAAAAACAAAAAGCCGAAGGCATTCAACAACCCCTGCGGGCTTTTGAAATAACAGGAAAAGGCATCCCGCGCCAACACTACGAAGTGGTGAACGAAAACGATGAAGTAATCGGCGAAGTAACCTCCGGAACCATGTCGCCTTCGCTCAAAAAAGGCATCGGAATGGCATACATCAATAAGCCATACAACAAGCTTGGTACAGAAGTTTTTATCCGTATTCGTGATAAAAAAGTAGCTGCCGAAATCGTGAAAACGCCTTTTTATAAAGCTTAAAAGCTGAACAAAAAATTAAAATGCGGAACACCTCTCTGTTCCGCATTTTTTTTTGCCTTCACAGAAAGCCCTACAAGCATCGAACAGCAAATCTTTGATTAGCTTTGCCACCGCAAAAACACATTCAAAAACTCTATTTATGTCTCAAAATACAGATCAACAATTTAACTGGCAAACAGAACAATTTGCTGACATCCGCATACTACGATACCAAATTAATGGCTTTGAAGACCTTAGCCTTCAGCAGAAAAAATTAGCCTGGCATCTTTATCAGGCAGCGCTCAGCGGGCGCGATATTATTTACGACCAAAATTACAAATACAACCTGGCGATTCGCCGAAGTCTGGAGGCCGTTTATGCACATTACGAAGGCAAAAGAAAAGGCAAAAACTGGGAAGCTTTTCTGGTTTACCTCAAGCGCATCTGGTTTTCAAACGGGATTCATCACCATTATTCTATGGATAAATTTTTCCCGGAATGCGACCGTGCATATTTGGTGGAACTTTTGGAATCTATCGACGACCACTTTTTGCCCATGCCCTTCGGCGATGAGCCGGCAAATTTTATCGACTGGCTTATCGACCAGATTTACAATCCCGAAATAGCACCAAAACGCCTGCTTCAGGACGAAGGCACAGACCATATAGCGGGTTCTGCCTGTAATTTCTACGAAAATATCAGTCAGGAAGAAGCCGAGGATTTTTACGCCAATATGCCCGAAACCAATGAGAAAGAACCCGCTTGGAAAGGCCTGAACAGCAAGCTTATCAAAAAGGACGGCAAAATCATTGAAAGGGTTTATAAGTCCGACGGAATGTACGGAAAAGCCATTCGGAAAATGGTGATTTTATTAGAAGATGCCATGGAATTTGCGGAGAACGACTTACAAAAAGAAATCTTACATAAGTTAGTTCAGTTTTACGAAACCGGCGACCTGCAAACTTTTAATGAATACAATAAATTGTGGGTTAGCGACACCGTTTCGGCAATCGATCTGGTGCATGGGTTTATCGAAGTATATGGCGATCCGCTTGGCCGCCACGCCACTTTTGAGTCCGTGCTTTCGATGCGCGATGAAGAAGCTACGCTGCGTTTTGGGAAAATCAGCGAGCTGGCCGGCTGGTTCGAGCAAAACAGCCCTATTGACCCCGCTCACAAAAGGAAAGAAGCCAAAGGCGTGAGCTACAAAGTGATTCAGGTAATTACCGAATCCGGTGATTGCAGTCCCACCTCCCCTATTGGCATCAACCTACCCAATGCCGACTGGATTAGAGAATCTTACGGTTCAAAATCTGTTTCGCTCGGTAATATCGAAGACGCCTACGAAAACGCCTCCCGCGAAAGCGGTTCCTTGCAGGAATTTTATCTGCCGGAACAACAAGAGCGTGTTAAAAAATATGGCGGACTAGCTTCAAAACTACATACCGGACTGCATGAAGTTATCGGCCATGGCAGCGGACAATTACTACCCGGCGTAGCAAGTCCGAAAGAAAGCCTGAAAAGCTACTCCAGCACCGTTGAAGAAGCGCGTGCAGACCTGGTGGCACTGTATTATATGCTTGATCAGAAGTTGGTTGACGAAGGACTGATGGATTCGTTGGATGCCGGAAAAGCTGAATATGACAGCTATATTTTAAACGGAATGATGCGCCAGCTCGTGCGCTTAGATCCGGGGCAGCAACTGGAAGAGAGCCACATGCGAAACCGACAATTAATTGCAAAATGGGTTTTTGAAAAGGCTGAGCCAAAGCGAATTGTTGAACAGTTGGTGATTGAGGAGAAAACCTATTTCAGGGTAAATGACTACGAAGGCTTACGCAAATTATTTGGTGAGCTTTTGTACGAAGTGCAACGCATCAAATCGGAAGGCGATTATGCCGGCGCAAAAGCTTTAGTAGAAAATTATGGCGTAAAAGTGGATCAAAAACTTCATGCAGAAGTACTGGAACGATGGAAGAAACTGGGCATCGCTCCTTTTGCCGGCTTTATCAACCCGCAACTGGAAATCGTCTGTGGCATCGGACAAATAAAAGATATCGCCGTAAAATATCCGGAAGATTTTACCGAGCAGATGATGTATTACGCGCAAAAATACAGCAATCTGCCAGCTTTTAATACGGAGAGTGGTGGGTATTGAGCTGTCTTGTTAGTGGAAGATTTGAATTACAATTTTTTGCAATTGATATGCAAATAAATATAATTTGACCATGAATCTTTGTATTATATGTTTTGGGATATAATAAAAGAGCTGAGCGCATTGATATTTTTAGGAAATACTATGTGTGTAAATAACAATTTTGGTAGTGTTTTCAAGTCAAACACACATAAGATATCTTACTGGAAATCAAGAAGTTTTTCTCCGGTTATTATACACTTTTTAATTTATCCGGACTTTGTCTGGTGTCGAAGAGTGCCACAATTCGCACAGCATCTTCCATGATATCATAATAAATTGTAATCTGCCTGGACAAAACCGAACGTCGAACATTTTTTCTATTTGTTGCTGGAAATGCATTCGGTTGATTTTGAATTATAGAGATTTGCTTGTCAAGCTTTCTGACAAAATTTGTAACTTCCTTATCTGTCCAATTTCTTTCTAAGAAATTGATAATAGACTTTAAATCAGTTTCAGCCCTTTTAGACCAAAGAACTTTAGAGATACTTTTCATAAAGCTTTTTCACTTCAGCATGATCAAAAACCTTGTTCTCTGAAAGGTCTTGCAGGCCTTCTTCAATCGCATCTTGCTCTGCCTGACTTATTTCATCCCACCAGTCATGCTCTTCCGAGAATTTCATTAGTTTGTCCAGAAGCTGATTATCACGGATTTTTGTAATCCATTCAATTAAATAATATTTTTTAGTCTGGGTGTCCATTGTGAAGTCTTTTTACAAATTTACTATTTTTTTCCGCGTCGAAAAAAAATATTTGTAACTATCGATCGTGAAAATCCTTTCTGGCAAAGGATTCAATAGCAAAAGACAAACAAGCATTTATTTGATTTTCTGTCAGTTCGGGATAGTCGCGAATAATAACTTTAAGCGTCATTTCGTTTGATAACCAAGACAGTATATCGCAAACCGAAATTCGCGAACCTTTAATGATTGGCTTTCCAAAGTTCTTTTCACTATTAAACTCGATTATTCACCAAATTAAATCATAGCAAAAAGTTAATCATAAATTGCATCTGGTTATTTTTAATGTACTTTTTGAGCTGGTTCTTTCCTGATAAATGGAAGTGTAGCCCGATTTTTATACGCATGAAAGCCAGAAGCAAGCGCTAAAATGGAGGCTCCAATTATGGCAGTCCAGCTTATTGCTGGAATTTGATCAGCATGGCGCACTGCAATGGCAATAAATGCCCAGATAAACACGGCGGCATATTCGCGCATATTTCTTGCGAAAATCATAAATAAAGCGAGTAACGTTGCAATGAAAATCATGATTATTGTCCAGTTTATTTCTGAAATTCCTCCTGTCCAGTTTAATTTTCCGAGGTAGGCCGAAATATTCGCAATTGTAGCGACACTAATCCATCCGAAGTATAAATCAATTGGCCACCAAACAAAAGCGATGAACTTTAATGGTGCATCCCAACGCTGCATATTTAAGCGGAGAACTGTTAGGATTAGCATGCTAAGAATAAAGCCCATAACGATGACGGAAATTCCAGTAGCCTCATTAAGCCAAAACCAAAGCCAGATAGCATTACCAAGATGTGCCATAATAAGTGTAGGGGCAGCCTTTGCAATAAATGTATTATTCCCTTCACTTTTAAAAGCACGAACGACCATGTAAATTCCGAGTACGAGTAGGCCGAGGTAAATAATTCCCCAGATGGCAAAAGCATAACCTGCCGGTGTGAACAAATTATCGAGATTATCACTTACTGAGGCTACCGTTTTGTTGTTTATTGCACCCGTATTTGAATAGTAATTCCAAAAGATGAGCAGAATAACTACCACTAAATGTAAACTTGCTAAAATTTTAGGCTTTTTCATCTGACTATTTTTTAATTTGAAAGAAGATAGCTAAACATGCTTCAAAAATAAAAACTATTTCAAATACAGCCAATTAGTTGACAAGAAATTTCATTAAAAATATCCTTTAAACAGTACCAAATCGTTTTTGAATCGTGCCGCCAAGCTATAAATTTCACAATCCATTCCCTTAACATAAGCTCAAATAAGCTAATTTAGACGAAAATAAAACCGTAAAATGATTACAGAACTCCCTATAATCAAGCCCGAACCAATTGCTGTTGAAAAACCATTGGCGTTTTTCAACAGCCATGTCGATGTCAATCAAACAATTGAAGCATTAGAAGCAGGCAAGTCTATATTAATCAATGGGATGTATAGCAATGGTTTGTTATTGCTTAAGGCTTTGAAGGCGCATCTTAGACGCAAGTTGCCCAACAAATCTTTTCAGGAGCAACGCGCGTTTCGGGCGGAATACCGTAAGTTGTCTAATCTTGTTTTAATAGAAATTGTAAACCATAAATTGGCTGTGAAAAAAGCGCCATTGATTGGTTGGCTGGAAAAACTTTACCCGGAAACCCCAGATTTCTTGTTGACATTTCCACAGGTGCAAGGTCTAAATAGTGCCTGGCAGTGGTACGAAAACGGGATTTCCATCCCGGTATTGCGCAATAAACTACATCCCTTTTATGGCACATATTTCCCGACACGTTTTGAGCATTTGGATCTTTTTGATAATTGGCTGAAACGCTACGTCGGCCCAAAGAAAACCGCTATAGATGTTGGCATTGGGAGCGGCGTGCTTGCTTTTCAATTGGTGAAATATGGTTTTCAAAAGGTTTTTGGCACGGATACCAATCCCAATGTAATTGTTGGCTTGACTGAATTTATGGGAGATACAAAGTTATCCAGGAAGATTGAATTGGATTTTGGGCATCTTTTCGGGAAGTTTGAAAAACAGACTGAGCTAATCGTTTTCAATCCGCCCTGGCTGCCGGCGTCTCACAATCCGGGAATGATTGATGAGGCAATTTACTATAACGAAAGTCTGTTTCCGGAGTTTTTCGCAGCAGCAAAGCAACGCCTCTTGCCGGAAGGAAAATTGCTGCTTATCTTCTCAAATTTAGCTCAAATAACGCAGCTCATAAAAGAACATCCGATAGAAAAAGAACTTACCGAAGGTGGTAGGTTTCAATTGGAAAAGCGTTTCACAAAAAAGGTGAAAGCTGCTTCAGATAAGACAGAACGCGATCAGCATTGGCGTGCTGAGGAGGAAGTGGAGCTGTGGGTTTTGGGAAATAAATAAGCTTTGGAAAAAGTCAAAGATTCACGATAAAAAGCACTCAATAGAAAATATCGTCCATTGAGTGCTTTTTTGAATCCCCACAAGAAGAGCTGTTTATTATAGGTTGTCGTTCATTTTTGTTTTTTTATTTTAACTATTTGATTTATTGTGTTATAACATCTAAATCGCAGTATGCTTTACCCAAAAACTGCATTGAAATCTTCCAATTAATACGGAATACTAATGAGTGCTACTTCTTTGCCTTTAAGTGCTTTTATCTTGCCTGGAAAATAGATTGAATTTTTCCCGAAAAATGCCGGAGTGTTACCCAAAGTGTAAAAATCTTTTTCGATTTCATCAAGCTGTAATTTAGTGCTTTTGCTGGTAGTTCCGTCAATTGTAAAAAGTTGAGACAAATGGAAAATTTCAAAAAGTTGTGTTTGGCTTGTTGAAGTACGTGTGGTTGTGATGTTCCCTGATGTGCTTTTGCTGCTACTCGTACTTTCTTTATACGCATTCGAATATTCAAATGGTTGATCGCTAAGTACCAGGTAAATTTTATTTCCTCTGACTTCTAATTGTTCAGTATAAATGGCATTTTTATCGAGATCTAAATGAGGGAAAACGTAATATTTAATGAGCTCGTTCGTGGAGGACACCAGGATTCCGTGATGGTGAGCATCAGACCTACCAAATATAAAGGTGTTACCATTATCTAATTTATCAGCTCTATAAAAATTGGGCCCACCGGAAAACCTTTGCAGTTTGCTCTTATTTTGTCCGACAACCTCAAATTTTGCTAAAAAGTCTTTTTCCAAATAGGTATGGCTTCCCGATATTTTCCCATCTTTATCTAGGACAGCCAGTGTTAGGCCTGACATATCTGTATTTCCGCCGTAAAACAGTCTCCAGTTTTTACCTTCCGTACCGGTGCCGATGATAAAAGTTTTTTCATCCGTTGAAACAGCGTTAAAATTTACGGTACGTAAAGCCGATTTATAATTAGATTCAGAAATAACTTTATTGTCAGCCCCAATTTCGTAAATATACAAATTGTCCCTTGCCTCATCAGGTGCTCTTAATGCCTTTTGTTCTTTCACCGTTGATGGCGCGTTGAGCGGCATTGTAAGCACAATGAAATTCCCTTTGGCAGAAACCCCTGTTCCAACGCCCTGCATGGCATAAGGCATGATGTGGATATTACTTGTCTCTTCGTAAGGATCGCCACCAACTTTAAAGATGACCAAACGATTTGAATTGTAAGGAGGTGGATTTTTTATACTGACTTTCTCAGTTATTATGCCGGCACTTTGAATATATCCGGAAACCGGAGCAAAATTAGCCATCCCCAGTGGTGAAAAAGTATAAGTCATGCTTTTCCCATTTTCAGCTTTAAACACCGCCGTTTTTAAATCCTCCGGAACGATGGTTCTATTGCCAATAGGAAGCGTCCTCCAGGTATCCTCAACCTTCAGTTTTTCAGCACTTTCCTTTTCATAATCAAAACCATAAATAAAATTTTTATCGCTTTTTAAATACAAGAGGCCTTTCTGGAGTTTTAATGCACCCCAACTTGAGCCGGCAAACATTACTTTCAAACCTTTATCTGCAGATACCTCATACCCACCGGTAACCGCTTGTTCAACACTTTCATCTGTAGCTTGGGTTTGGCTACCTAAAGCATCAACACCTTGCAGTTCTTTGATGAATTTTGCATTTGGATCAAATTCATAAGCGTAAATTCCATCAGGAGATCCATAAAAAACTGAAATATTACCGTTACTTAATTGATAGGTTCCACCATATACACCCTTTTTGGCTACCGATTTTTCCATTGGTGCTACACCTGAGTTTACTTGTGTAAAACCGTGCTTGCTGAAAAGCATTAACACACAAATCAAAGTTAGACTGATAAAGCTATTTTTTTTCATGACATATTGGTATTAGTTCGCAGTGATTCTGCTTTGAATATTGTTTCGTTTTTTATCGTGGGTTCTGTATCCACTTTTTTTATTTACTTGAAAACCGGTTAATTAACCACGATTATTCTATTATTATTTTTTGTTGTTGCACCTCTCCCTTTTCGTTGGTTAGGCGAATGAAATATAAGCCACTTACTATTTTTGGTAAATTCATTTTAAAAGCAATGTCTCTCTCTAATGAAATTGTACTGCTCATTATCATCCTAGCCTGCCTATCGAAAATTTCAAATTGTGTGTTGCCATTAAAGGAACTTAAAATTGAAAGTTGTTCATTGGCAGGATTGGGGTACAAGGAGATAGCCGGTTTGGAATCGTAAGAAGCTATTGAGCTGGGGCCATTACCCAAAACATAAAGTGAGTCCTTCATATGGATAACTCCAAATAGCGAACCATTGTGCATTGTCATTGCTTTGAAAAACCACTCGCCGCTACCTCCAAAGTCTGTCCAGGTGGTTCCGTTATCTGTTGATTTATAGGTCATACGGTCGGCATGAGTGGAGGCGTATAATGTTGTCCCATCGTAGTATAAACATCTCGTATCTACATAGAGGTCAAAGGATAACGCGAATCCCTGGTCAACCCTTATCCAGCTATCTCCATCATCGGTTGATTTCCACACGCCACCTGCTGACAAAAACAAATCATTTCCAATGGCGAGAAACCTGCCCGGGCCAACTTGTGAGCCGGCATCGGTAAGTCCTGATCCATTCTTTTGAATCCAGCTAATGCCGTCATCAGACGACTCCAGCACTCTTTTATAAATATCAATAACAAATAACCTGTCTCCTTTGCGTGTCATTTGAACAGGAGAAAAATTATTCAACCCGGCTGGCAGGTTGGTTACTTCTGTCCATCCAGCATCGGAAGGGAGTTGGTAGTATAGCCGGTATTTGTCGTAACCTAATCCTAAGAAGACTTTATCCGAAACACCATCATAATAAAGCAGGTCGGTACCATAATTTGAGCCAACACCTGCTGTATCAACTTCCCAGGTGCTGCCACCATCTAACGAACGGACAATACCATAGCTGATTTGCCTGGCGAAAATAGCTCCATTATTTGTAAAAACAACTTCAGCCAGATCGGTAAACCCAGTTTGTCCGGCAGTTAAATGACTCCATGTACTGCCGTTATCGGAGGAACTAAATAAGCCGTCATTGGAAGCAACATAAAGTTTGCCTCCATAGCTCTTGACATCATTATTAGGCCAGTATTGCGAAACCACACTGTGGGCTTGCCAGTTTTGTGCCATTCCAAACATAGAAATAAGCAGCAAGAAAAAAGTTGTAAAAATGGTTTTCATCGTTCTAAATTTTAAAGTTTAGCGGTTGTTAAAATTAACGATGTAAAATTACCTACACATCAGGGCATTATAAAAGAGGTATTTACCTTGTTTTTAAATAGGGGGATTCCCCTAATTGATGTTTGCTGAAAAAAGCTGAGCCTTTTAATCCTTTGGTTTTTTTAGGATATTTGGAGAGACCGCGACCTGCTATGTTCTTGGCACGCCCTTCTAATTATTCCAATAATTTATTGCTTATCGCAAAACGAACTAAGCTGGCAACGTTATGAATATCGAGTTTGTCCATTAGGTTTGTCCTGTGATTATCTACTGTTCGGTGCGAGATAAATAACTGTTCTCCAATTTGTTTATTGGATAAACCTTGTGCAATGAGTTTGAGAACTTCTATTTCCCGCTTGGTCAAAAGCGATAATTTATCAGTTGTAACTTTTTCATTGATTTGTTCTTCATTTAGCTTTAGCGTAATGCTGCTGCTAAAGTGTTTTTTGCCCCGCAAAATATTTTTAACAGCTTGTTTCCATTCCTCCGAATCGTCTGACTTCAAGATATATCCATCTACATGAAGCTGAATTAACTGTTTGATGAGATGCGCCTCGTGGTACATGCTTACCATCAACACTTTTGTCGTGGGATAGTCCTTTTTTATCAATTTAAGCAAGCTAATCCCGTCCATTTCAGGCATTTCAATATCAGTAATTACAAGATCAATACGTTGTTTTTCCAATATTTTAACTACTTCATCACCAGAGTTAACAGCTGCAACAACTTGTATTTCTTCCATTTCATTAATAATGCTTACCAACCCGTCTAAAACAAGTTGATGGTCGTCTGCCATAACAATTTGGTATTTTTCTGCTGCCATCATTTTATAGGTATGCGAATGGTTACTAAAGTGCCGGTATAAGGACCAGGTACGATACTAAATTCCCCGTTAATGGTATGCAAGCGACTTCTAATACTGGTTAAACCTATCCCATCTGCCGGGTTTTTATCCGTGGGTATTCCTTTTCCATCGTCTTCCAGAATAAGGATTAAATAGCCGGGATTTGAAAAAAGCTGTACCTGAACCTCGGTTGCATTGGAGTGCTTAATCACGTTATTAATCAATTCCTGAAGAATCCTGTAAATGGCTACTTCCAGTTTTTTATCCAATTTTTGATTTACAGCCGACGCATCAAACCGGTGTTTTATCGTTGTAGTAGATAAGGAGCGATGCAACATTTCTTCGATAGCAGGTATTAAGCCAAACTCGCTTAATACTTTCGGCATCATTTGATGTGAAACACTGCGTACTTCATCCATGACATCTTTTAACATCTTGCTTCCGGCTTCAAATTCCTTCTTCACCACCTTATCGAAATCAATTTTTTTATCTAAACTTTGCCATTTCAGGTGTAAAGCCAGGAGCTGATTGCCTACTCCATCATGCAATTCTTTGGCAATGCGCAGTCGCTCTTCTTCCTGAGCATCAACAAGCGCCAATGTTCCCCTATCCCGTTCAGCAATAACAGCTTGCGACTTTTCCAATGCTGATTCAGCGCGTTGGCGTTGAATTAAAAACACTGAAATTAATATCACGAGCAGTGAAATTAATCCAAGAGCAAGCAACCAGAAATTTCTGTTTTTAACATGAAGTTGGGCTATCAACATCTCATTCTGTGCAGCGGTTAGTTGTTCTTTATTCTCAGCCAATTGGCTGTTCTTTTTCTCTACTTCATATTTGGTTGACAACTCAATAATTTGGTGATTTTTTTCTTCATTAAAAAGAGAATCTCTAAGCGTTTGATATAATTTTTGTGCTTCGTAGGCTTTTTTATAGTTACCACTTCCGGCAAGTATCCATTGAAGATTTCTATAAAAATCCATCTGATTTTTTAATGTGCTAATAGAGTTAAGCAAGGGTACAATGTCATCAAGCAGACGAATAGCTTTTTGATAATTTTTTAATTTCGCATTCTCATTGGCTATATTCAAATAAGCACGAAATAATCCTTCCTGGTCATTCACTTCACGTTGAAGCGGAATAAGTTGTTCATAACATAGTATGGCTTTTTCATATTTATCAAGCCTGGAATAACATTCACATAAATTGTTTCTTGTATTTAATTGGCTGTAAACATTGCCATATCGTTCCTTTAGCTTCAAGCTTTTCTCATAATAATAAACCGCTGAGTCTAACTGTTCTTTCCCAGCGTAAACATATCCGATGGAATTATATACATTGCCTTCTAATGAAGGATTAGGAAATTGCGCAAGCAATTCAAGTGCCTTGAATTGATATGCTAAGGCTTTATCATCATTATTACTCAAAGCAAACGCATTTCCTATATCATTGAAATTGGCAATGTTGGAAACTGTATCATTTATTGATTCAAAATAAGCATGCACCTCCATTAGCATTTTTATCGCTTCGGGGTAATCTCCCTGATTGGAATAAACCAGTCCAATATTTTTCTTTGTCTTAACCGATTCTGTTTCTTCGCCTATTCTTTCAAAAACACCAAGCGCATTTTGATAATAGTAGAGCGCACTATCTAAGCTTGCTTGATAAAAATGAAGTACGCCAAGCGCCCTGACTACCTTTCCAACTATAAAATCATCTGTCGCTCTGCTGCTGTCACGAATGGCTTCGTGCAGGATTGGGAAACAAATTTTGGGTGTTGAAATATATAAAACAGCTACCTTATAGGCGATATCGAAGCGTTCATCAACATCTTTAGATTGATGAAAAGCTACTATCAAAGAATCGGATGGATTGGCAAAAGTGGTTTGAATTAAGGACATACAAAAAAACAGACCAACAAGCGTGGAAAGCATCTGTTTAGAAATATGTCGTGTCTTACTCATCAAAGTAATACCGTTATTTTAATTAAAATTTTAGCCCAAAGCAAAATTCACAACTAACTGCAAATCAATTACATATATTAAAGCCTTCTGTATATCATTTACTCTAAAAAATAATATATCATACTGGCATTCTGTAATCTATATGAAACATTACCATGTATATCTTTTAGATACGCGAAGCCCCTTAATAAGAGTAAAAATAGCATTTTAGTCTTAACGCCGTCTAAAATCTTTAGAAAATAAAATAAATTTGGTTAATTTGGGAGGTAGAGCAGTTGCATGCCGACAGAGCCGTTGCATGCAGCGACTCTGCCCTTAACGCAATCGTTAGAGAAAATGCAAGGGTGTAATCAGTCCAATTGATAACCTGCCCGTGTCAGAATTAGGAACACCCAATCTTTCCTTGGTAAAATCAGTGTTGTCGAATACCCTGCCCACATAATTAACGAAGAACTTAAGATTCACATCTTTCCACGGGAAAAGCTCTATGGCGGGTATGTATGTGTATGCGTTCCGTACTTTTTGATACGTATCAAATTCGTCTTTCACGGAAACAAAATCGACAAAGGCGGTCAGGCTTAGTTGCCATTGCCGGTTTAAACGATACTGAGCACTTAGCCAATGGCTTTCGTAGCGGGTGTTTCGCAAGGTTATATCAAAATTTTCAGCTGGAATAATACGTCTAATTATCCCGGTACGGTCAATATCTTCTATGCTCAATTTATAATCGTAGCTTATCGTCCATTTTTTTAAATTTAACTGTTGACCCAAGGCAATATAATTTTTATACTCATGTTTAGCCTCGTTAAAAATAGAATAATGCCATAAAGTATTGATTTTCCCATCAAAGAAACTTCCTCGCCAGTTTATCACGCCTGCCCATGGAGCTTTGGCAGGTTCAATGTCGCCACCTATAATAACATTATCACCATAAATTTCTTCTACAGTTTGAGTACGCGGATTGAGGATTTGCAGGCCAAAAGAATGATTTGGCGTAACTTTGTAGGTTACACCAACTCCAGAAAGGAAGTTGTCGGCTTGTTCAATAATATCGGAATAAGCATATATATCAATAGGATTTAAATCAAATTCTATACCTCCCCAATCCGCATAGGTTTTGCCTGCGGTGATAGACCACTTATCGTTAATTTTTAAGGTAAGATAAGCAAAGTCAACGCCTTTAATTATGTTGTCAATACTCTGAGGCTCAAAGGTACTGGTATAGCGATGTCTGAATCTGAAAAATAAATTTTTGGTAATCCAGCCGCGCGCTTCAAGTCTAAATTGCTCCATCTTAAAGCCAGCGCTTTGCCATTCGCTATTAGTCCAATCACTTCTGTGAACAAACTGCATATTGGCAATCAAGTCCACATTGCTCAACAAATTTTGTTTTTCTAATGGTATAATTGATTTGTAAACAGACACGGTATCGGCTTGTTTGAACTGGGCAAAACCGTTAAGGCTCAAACCAATGGCTAAGACAACTAATAAAAATATTTTACGTTTCATGATAGTATAATTTTATGATGAATAATTAACTTTGGATAAAAGCGCGGTAAATACAATCACTTCCTTGCCCCAACCCTACTAAGAGAAAGAGATTGATGTAAAAGCGGACAACTCATTATCCGCTTTTAGTTATGTGTGTATATTATTTATGCAGCCAAGCGAAAACCCTTAGTAATTAAAAAATATTTCCTGAATTTCTTCTATATTTCTTTCTTTCAAGAGGGTCAGCATTAACAAAACCCTTGCTTTTGCAGGATTTAGTTCGTCAGAAACCACAGTACCGTATTCATCGTCATTGACTTCGGCATTGCGCAGCACATCACCTGAGGGCAGACGCGTACTCCGAACTACAACAATCCCTTGTCCAGTGGCCTTTTTAACAGCTTCGAGTGTTGCGGCATTCATATTACCATTGCCCACACCCGCAATCACTATCCCTTTGGCACCGGCTTTTATTGAATAAGCAATAAAATCGGCGGGCATATCGGCGTATGCATACATAATATCTACGCGTGGCAGCTCCATAACTCCTTCGACCGAAAACTCGCTTTTTGTGGTGTGGATGCTGTATGGACTCCTGTAATATTCTATATTGCCATAGATAACGCCACCAATTTGGCCTTCAACGGGCGACATAAAACTTTGTACTGCCGTAGTGCTTATCTTGGTGGCATCATGGGCCGAGTGAATTTGGTCGTTCATCACCACCATAACTCCTTTTCCTATAGATTTAGGACTGGCGGCTACTGCCACGGCATTATATAAATTCAATGGACCTTCGGCACTTATGGCCGTAGCCGGACGCATGGCACCAGTCGTAACAACGGGTTTATCGCTTTTTACGACCAAGTTTAAAAAGTAAGCCGTTTCCTCTTGGGTGTCGGTTCCATGTGTAATAACAATACCGTCCACCTCATTGGAAGCCAGTAATGTATTGATCCTATCGGCCAAAGTAAGCCAAATATCAATAGACATATCCTGCGAACCAACGTTAGAAATTTGTTCGCCTTTCAAATTTGCCAGCTCTTGGATTCCCGGCACTGATTCTATCATAGTTGTTACGCCTAACTGTCCTGCGGTGTAGCCAGCCTGGTCGGCACCTTCAGCTGTTCCGGCAATAGTGCCGCCGGTAGCAAGAATTACTACATTAGGTAAATCTTTACCTTGTGCAAAACTAAAATGGGTGAAGCCCACAATAAATACAACTAAAAATGCCTGTTTAAAAAAATGAAGTGTTCTCATAATACTAA
Source organism: Bacteroidales bacterium (assembly GCA_023229135.1). Taxonomy (GTDB): domain Bacteria; phylum Bacteroidota; class Bacteroidia; order Bacteroidales; family F082; genus UBA5536. The sequence continues at coordinate 121,739 of JALNZT010000007.1, read as the reverse complement.
ATTTTAAAAGGTTAATAAATGCTTATCATCCTCTTGGATAATATAATCCAAGTAGGAAAAAATTTCAAACCCGTTTTTAAGCTCATACAGCTCACTAACTACTTATATATATGATAGTTATATAAGCAGAAATTTTTCACTGTACAAGGCTGCGGAATTTTATTTCCGCCAAGAAAATAGTGCTTCAAATGACTCGCGCTCATTATATATTGAGCATATATTGAGCAGCCATTTGTTGAGATTTTGCGCTTTCGTTTAGCCGAGCAGCTTAGCTCTGACGTATCTGTTATTCATTTCAGCGATACTGGCGATAGAAATTCCGGCGGGGCATTCTACCTCGCAAGCACCGGTGAGGGTGCATGAACCAAAGCCTTCAGCTTCCATTTGTGCGGTCATATCTAATACGCGCCGATGCTGTTCGGGTTTGCCTTGAGGCAATTTGTTGAGGTGGTTTATTTTGGCCGAGGTAAACAAAGCTGCCGAAGCATTTTTGCAAGTCGCCACACAAGCTCCACAGCCAATGCAGGCCGCCACATCCATAGAAGCATCAGCAATTTCTTTGGGAATAAGCATAGCATTGGCTTCCGGTGCTGTTCCTGTTTTCGCAGAAATATAACCACCCTTTTCTATGATTCTATCAAAGGCAGAACGATCTACTACCAAATCTTTTATTATCGGAAAGGCAGCCGCGCGCCAGGGTTCTACTACAATGGTGTCGCCATCTTTAAAACTACGCATATGTAATTGACAGGCTGTTGTATGTTCGTGCGGACCATGCGCCCTGCCATTGATAAACAAGCCGCATTGGCCACAAATACCTTCGCGGCAGTCGTATTCAAAAGCCACTACTTTTTCATTTTTAGCAACAAGAATCTCGTTGAGGTGATCCAAAGCTTCTAAAAACGACATATCTTCGCTAATGCCATCGGTTTCGTATGATTTGAGGACGCCTTTACTTTTCGGGCTATCCTGCCTCCAAATTTTAAATGTTACTTTCATAATATGCTTATTTATAACTACGCACAGATGGCTGTACATACTCAAATTCTAATTTTTCTTTGTGCAGAATAAAATCACCTGCATTATATTCCCAGGCCGACACATAAGCAAAGTCTTCATCATTGCGCACGGCCTCACCTTCTTCGGTTTGATATTCTTCTCTGAAGTGAGCACCGCAGGATTCGTCTCTTTGCAGTGCATCGGTGCACATCAGCAAGGATAATTCAATAAAATCAGCCAAACGTAAAGCCTTTTCCAGTTCCGAATTCATTTCATTGTCAGTGCCTGTTACCCTCACCTCTTTCCAAAATTCGGCATGGATTTGTTTAATTTGAACTATGGCACGTTCTAAGCCTTGCTTGTTACGGCTCATGGCACATTCTTGCCACATTACCTTGCCAAGCTCCCGGTGAAAATCATCTACTGTTCTGCTGCCTTTAACAGCCATAATCTTCTCTATCTGGCTTTTAACTTCCTTTTCTACTTTGTCAAACTCCGGATGATCCACGCCTGGATGATCTTGCTTTAAGGCATCTTCCAAATAATTATTGATGGTGTTGGGCAATATGAAATAACCGTCGATACTGGCTTGCAGCAGTGAATTGGCGCCTAAGCGGTTAGCACCGTGATCGGCATAGTTGCATTCGCCTATAGCATAAAGACCTGGGATAGTAGTCATTAGCTCGTAGTCAACCCAAAGTCCTCCCATAGAGAAGTGGGCTGCCGGCGAAATTTTCATTGGTTCTTTGTAGGCATCAATACCTGTAATTTTTTTGTACATGCTAAACAGGTTGCCATAGCGATCTTCAATAACGTCGCGGCCAAAACGTTCGATGGCATGTTTAAAATCCAGGTAAACCGCATTTTTTAAGTTTCCAACACCATGTCCGGCATCTATGCGTTCCTTTGCAGCGCGCGAGGAAATATCGCGCGGCGCCAGGTTACCAAAACTGGGATAGCGCCTTTCTAAGTAGTAATCACGCTCTTCTTCGGGTATGTCGTTACCATTTCTGGTGTCATTTTTATCTTTTGGCACCCATATTCGACCGTCATTACGCAAGGATTCCGACATTAAGGTAAGTTTGGATTGTGAGTCGCTGGTCTGCGGAAGCGCGGTGGGATGTATCTGCGTAAAACTGGGTGCAGCGAAATAAGCACCTCTTTTATGCGCTTTCCAAATAGCACTTCCATTGCACCCAATTGCCAGGGTTGACAGTCTAAACACCCGCGAATAGCCGCCTGTAGCAAGCACAACGGCGTCAGCAGCAAAGCGTTTGATCTGTCCTGTTACAAGATCTCTTGCTATAATACCTTTTGCTTTTCCATCGATAAGCACCAAATCCAGCATCTCGTGTCTGACCATCATCTTGACTTTTTTGGCCCTTACCATTTTATACAATTGAGAGTAAGCAGCCAAAACAAGCTGCTGGCCGGTTTGTCCGCGCGCATAAAAGGTGCGTTCCACCTGCACACCGCCAAAGCTTCGGTTGATCAGTACGCCGCCATATTCACGCGCAAAAGGAACGCCCTGCTGCACATAGTGGTCTATCAAAGGCGCTGAAAGTTCGGCAAGGCGATAGGTGTTAGCCTCGCGCGATCTGAAGTCACCTCCTTTTAAGGCATCATAAAACATCCGGAAAACGCTATCGCCATCATGTTGATAGTTCTTTGCAGCGTTCATGCCGCCTTGTGCAGCCACGGAATGTGCCCGGCGTGCCGAGTCTTGATAGCAAAAACATTGCACATCGTAGCCCAGCTCGGCCAAAGTAGCGGCAGCACCCGATCCGGCCAGGCCTGCACCAACAACAATAACATTGAGTTTCTTTTTATTGGCAGGATTGATCAAACGGGATTTCAATTGATAATTCGACCATTTATCTTCCAGCCTGCCTTCAGGTATTTTTGAATCTAATTTCATCTGTTTAAATTTATTTTAAATACACAATTAATGGAATAATGCCAAAGCCTACGGCTATCACCACCGCATAAACAAGGGATATTTTAGCCAACACCCTCAGTCCCTTTTTGTGGTAAAAGCCCAGAGTTTTGAAAGCACTTTTGAGCGCATGGTTGAGGTGGAGGCCTAAAGGTATCATCATGATGGAATAAAACACAACGAAATATATATTCTGGAATAAGCTATAAGTTACCTCATATACATCCAGGTTGCCTGCTGCGTCAAATCCCACGCCATCGCCAAGACCTAATTTTATTCTGGCCCAGAAATTGGCCATGTGAATCACGATGAAAAGCAATATAAAAACACCCAGCAAACCCATATTTTGGGAGCTCCAGCTACTAGTTTCGTTCGTATGGTTCATCATATATCTGTCCGGTGAAGCCTTGTAGTTTTTATAGGTGACGATGGCAGCATATACCACATGAAGGATAATGGAAAGGTATAGCAGGTAGGCCACAATGGTTATTACTATACTTTCGCGCAGGATAGTAGAATAGGCATTGTAAAGTTCCCTTGCCATCGACTCGGGCAATAGCAACAGGCAGTTGGCCGAAAGATGAACGATTAGGAAAATACTCAGGAACAAACCTGTCCCCGCCATAATACTTTTTTTAAAAAACATGCTCATGATTATTCATTTAGTTTAGGTTAATGAGTAAGGATTACGTTGTAATGTGCTCCCTATTTCTTATGTAATATTGCGGTATAATTGGGGTTCATTAAATTCTCAGGACTCAAAATGTTTTCAAGTTCCTCTTCCGTTAGTAGTTTTTTCTCAAGGACAAGCTCCTGAATGCTTTTACCTGTTTTAATGGCTTCTTTACCGATTTTATCACCCATATCATGTCCGATAAAAGGGTTTAAAAAAGTGATCAGGCCAACGGAATTATAAACCATCTCGTTTGTACGTGCTGCATTTGCTGTTATGCCGGCAATACATTTTTCGGTCAAAGTAACAACCGCATTGGATAGCAGCTCAACGGATTCGAAGATGCACTGTGCGATAACAGGTTCCATCACATTCAGTTGCAGCTGCCCTGCCTCTGCGGCAAAGGTAACAGCGACATCATTTCCGATGATCTTAAAGCAAACCTGATTTACCACTTCGGGGATAACCGGATTTACCTTGGCGGGCATAATGGAAGATCCGGCCTGTACTTCGGGCAGGTTTATCTCGTTCAATCCACATCGTGGCCCTGAAGACAATAAGCGCAGATCGTTGCATATTTTAGAAATCTTAACCGCTGTTCTCTTTAATGCGGCAGAAATCATGAGATAATCGCCACTATCAGAAGTAGCTTCGATAAGGCAAACTGCCTCGACAAAACTTGCCCGGGTAAATTTTTGCAAATAACCTATGGAGAGCTCCGTAAATCCATTGGGTGCATTTACGCCTGTACCAATGGCTGTTCCGCCGAGATTTACGGGCAGTATCATATCTCTGATGCGCTTTAGATTTGTGGTTTCCTCCTTAAGGTTTGTGCTCCAGGCCGAAAATTCATCGCCCAAACTCATGGGTACGGCATCCTGCAGTTGCGTTCTGCCCATCTTCAATACTTTTTCAAATTCGGCACTCTTCCTATCGAGTTGTGTGGTAAGAAGGTTCACTTTTTCTAAAAGATGGTTCATGTAATGATAAATGGCTACCCGAAAACCAGTAGGGTACGCGTCGTTGGTAGATTGCGATTTGTTAACATGCCCATTGGGATTCAAAATATCGTAACTGCCCTTGGCATGGCCGTTTGTAACCAGACCCACATTGGCAATCACCTCATTCACATTCATATTCGTAGAAGTGCCGGCGCCTCCCTGAAAAATATCAATAGGAAAATGCTGCGCGTATTTACCCAAATTTCCCAATATTTCATCACATGCTGCGATGATCATATCCGCTTTGTCGGCAGCAAGTGATCCAATTTCCTTGTTAGCATAAGCACAGGCTTTTTTAGTCGTTACCAAGCCGTTGATAAAAAACGGATAGTCACTAATCTTTGTCTTCGAGATAGTAAAATTATTGATGGCCCGTTGTGTATGGATGCCATAATACGCATCCTCGCCAATTTCCAGTTTACCTAATAAATCTTCTTCTATTCTATATTCCATAATCTTCTTTTTTAAATGATTAAATTCGCAAGCCTACTTAGAGGCTATAAACATTTATATTACAGTACTATACCACCAATTATAAATCCGAACATGACGCTTAATGCGATGGTTACAACACCCGGTATTAAAAAGGGATGGTTAAAAATATACTTCCCTATTTTTGTGGTGCCGGTATCGTCCATCTCCACTGCGGCAATAAGTGTGGGATAAGTAGGTAGCACAAACAAGGCACTTACCGCTGCAAAGGATGCAATAGCTGCCACAGGGCTAACCCCCAACGAAAGCGCGGCAGGCATAAGTGCTACCGTGGTAGCTGCCTGCGAGTAAAGAAGCATGCTGGCAAAAAACAAGACCACTGCCAGCAGCCACGAATATTCGTTTAATAAACCTCCTGCAGCCTCCTTAATTTCGTCAATATGATTGCTTACAAAGGTATCGCCAAGCCAAGCTACGCCCAAAACACAAATACAGGCGCTCATGCCCGATTTAAAAGTGGACATGCTGGTAACTTTAGCGATGTCAATTTTGCAAACTACGGCTGTAACACCTGCCGCCAAAAGCATAATGGCGATAATAGCCTCATTGCGCGAGATAGGAACATTTGTAATTAGCCTTAATTTATCGGAAGTTAGCGTGGCATAAGCTACAACGAAGATGATGGCCACCAAAAAAATCACTACAGCACGTTTTGCTTCTTTCGAATCTTTTTGTTTTTCGGAAGCCTCCTGCTTTATTAAACCTTTGGCTTTCCTTTCTAAATATGCAGGGTCTTCGTCAAGTGGTTTAGCCAGGAAGTTAGACATAAAAGCGCCACCTGTAACAGCCAAAATAGTAGTGGGAATGGCAATGGCCAGTAATTCTAAATACGAAACTCCAAAAGGCTCTAAATAATCAGCAAATATGACTACGGCGGCGGATATGGGTGAGGCAGTAATGGCTATTTGCGAAGCAACAACAGATATGCTTAACGGACGGGATGGCTGCACATTGCCCACCTTAGACACCTCTACAATTACAGGTAGCGTAGCGTAAACCGTATGACCGGTTCCCGACAGCAAGGTCATGAAATAGGTTACCGCGGGAGACAAAAAAGTGATGTGTTTTGGGTTTTTTCGTAGTAAGTAGTCTGACAAGTTTACCAAATAATTTAAACCTCCCGCATTTTGCATGGCAGCAATAGAAGCAATTACGGCCATGATAATTAAAATTACATCAACAGGAATGGAGCCGGCTTCCAAGCCAAAACCCATAGTCAGCACAATTACTCCGGCACCACCGGCATAACCTATGGCAATGCCGCCAATCCTTGCTCCAATAAATATAAATAAAAGTACGATAAGTAGTTCAATCCAAATCATAAAGCAATATTTAGTGTTCAGAGTCTTAAAACAGCAAAATTAGGCTTTATAATATTGGTTTACAAGTAATTTTCAATTTTTTGTTAAATATTTCACAATAGAAAATTCACGCTAATTATTTTGAGTTTTGTAAATAAGTATATGATTTTTCTTCCAAGATTAATATAACATCAATCTAATCAAAAAGCCATTTTGTGATTCACAATGAAATTTTCAACAGATGTTGTGAAATTTGCTGAATTCGCACGGCAGCAGCAAGTAGAGACGTTAGATGCAGCGTTTCTACATGCACACAGCATATTTTTCAGCTACTCAATCTGATCAGCAAGTTGCTTTGTAAAATCTTTCAGAACCGAGCGAACCATTCTATTTCCTCTGAAATTGGCCGACATAACTATTTCGCCACTGTTTAAGTCAACTACTCTTGCTGAAAAGCTCTTATAGGCAAAAGCGTTTCCTTCACCATTATAGGTGTAACTCAGTTCTAAGGCGAAAATAGAGTTCAGCTCTTTTATGCTATAAATTTCGGCCTCAAACTCTTTGTTTATAGGATCACTTCCCCTTTTTTTTTAGCACGAAATCTTTCAGGCAGATTGATAACTAACTGATTATTCTTTGGAATAACATAGGTTTTCTCGTAGGTCATGGTTTATTTTTTTTATAAACATGCTCAATGTTTCATTAAGTTCGGTTCTTATGCAATTACCCCAAAAAGTTCGTGAATTGTTTCACGGTACCAGAAAAACCTAAAACCCACATTCAAGCTTGTCACTCAAAAAAATAAAGAAAATCAACCAGAATTAAGGCAGTTTAAATCCCCTTTAAACAATCCCCGTAAAACCCATAAACGCCAGCGCCAAAATACCTGCTGTAACAAGCGCAATCGGCACGCCACGCATTCCCGGAGGAACTTCCATCAGTTCGAGATGCTCGCGAATGCCGGCAAAAATAACCATCGCCAGGGCAAAACCCAAAGCATTGGAAATGGCGAAAACTACGCCTTCCATCAGGCTAAAGTCTTTTTGAATGGTTAAAATGGCCACACCCAAAACTGCGCAATTGGTGGTAATCAGCGGCAAAAACACGCCCAAAGCTCCGTAGAGCGCGGGGCTAACTTTTTTCAGGATAATCTCAACCATCTGCACCAAGGCAGCAATAACCAGGATAAAGGCAATGGTTTGTAAAAACTGAATTCCTAAAGGCATTAAGACGTACGTCTGTATCATCCAGGTTACTATGGTGGCCAACGTCATCACGAAAAGCACAGCACCACCCATCCCGACGGCGGTAGATATTTTGTTGGAAACGCCCACAAACGGACAAATCCCGAGAAACTGCGCCAACACAATATTATTGACGAAGATGGCAGAAATAATGATTATGATATATTCCATGACCTGCTTTATTTAGTTTTATTCAATTTGTTGGTGAGCGCGATCAAATAGCCCAGCGCGATAAATGCACCCGGTGCCAGCACGAAAACCAGCATGGCATCGCCTTCGATAAGCTTGAGGCTGAAGATGGCACCGCTTCCTAATAACTCGCGAACACTGCCGAGGATGGTAAGCGCAAACGTGAATCCAAGTCCCATACCCAGGCCGTCAATCACAGAGCTGAAAACGGTATTTTTTGAAGCAAAAGCCTCGGCACGCCCCAGCACGATACAGTTTACGACGATGAGCGGGATAAATAAACCCAGCTGCTCGAATAATGCGGGTACAAATCCCTGCATCACCAATTCCACCACCGTCACAAAAGAAGCAATGATGACGATAAAGGCAGGGATACGCACTTTGTCCGGGATAAAGCTTTTGACAGAAGAGATGGCCAGGTTCGACATCACCAAAACGAAAGCAGTAGCCAGCCCCATTCCCATACCGTTGATGGCGCTGGTAGTAACGCCCAGCGTGGGACAAAGCCCAAGCAGCTGCGCAAAAACAGGATTTTCTCTGATAAACCCTTTCGTTAAATTTTGTAGGTTTTTATTCATTATTGGTTTCCTCCTTCAGTTTGTTTGTAGGTGATCACGGCGCGTTTCAGGGCATCCACATAAGCCCGAGAGCTAATGGTGGCTGCGGTAATCGCGTCTATCTCACCACCATCTTTGCTTACATCGAGCTTTTTGAGCTCATCGGTTTTCATACCATTGAATTGCTCGCTCCAAGGTGATTTATTTTTTTGCATTTTATCACCCAAACCCGGTGTTTCTTTGTGCTCAAGCACCGAAATATTATTGATCGTTCCATCGGGCAATAAGCCCACCATCAATTTTATATTACCACCAAAACCCTTGTTGGTAAAGGTGTTTATAGCAGTCCCGACCAGTGCACCATTCACATAAGCCTGGTTAAATTGTAGTGAGTCGGTTTCGAGTGCAGACTTCACGTTTATAATTTTCAGCTCATCAAAAGCAGGTAGCACGGCTTTTATAGCAGCTTCCTGCTTGGCTTTTCTGGCCAGAGCGATGGGTTCTTTGGTGAGGTTAAAAACTGTCCCCAGCGACAAGGCAGAAATTGCTGATATCAACAACAACGTACTCACCATATTGAAAAACGAAGATTCTTTTTTTGCGGCCATAAGGCAAAGGATATAGTTTTTTAACTTATTTTGAAACGGCTTTTACTCCAAAACGTTTGGGCTTGAAGCTGTTATTAATCAAGGGCACAAAGGCATTCATGATCAAAATGGCAAAGGAGATTCCTTCGGGATAAGCGCCCCAAAACCTGATGATAATCGTTATCAGACCAATGCCGACTCCGAAAACTAATTTTCCGGAAATAGTCATGGGCGAAGTTACCATATCTGTGGCCATAAAAATAGCTCCCAACATCAATCCGCCGGCAAACAAATGGAAAGTAGGTTCGATATACATCGTTGGATCAATCAGGTGAAAAATTCCTGCGAAGACAAACACGGTGAAGATAATCGAGAATGGCACTTGCCAATTAATCACTTTGCGCCAAATCATAAATAGTCCACCAATGATAAGCGCGATAGCCGACATTTCGCCCAGTGAGCCGCTCATATTTCCGGTGATGCGGTCGATATAATCCGGCATGGCCGGATCAGCCAAAATTTGGTCAATAGTTTTTCCGGCATCAACACCTTCTTTGAGCAAACCCAGCGCAGTCGGGCCGGTGATAGCATCTGTCAGACCTTCAGCAAACACAGGCTTTGCGATAGGCCAGCTGGTCATCTGCACCGGAAAAGAGATCAGCATAAATACACGACCCACAAGTGCCGGGTTAAAAGGATTGCGTCCCAAGCCGCCAAACGACATCTTGGCGATGCCGATGGTTGCCAGCGCGCCAATCACCAAAATCCACCAAGGTAGGTTCGACGGCACGTTGAAGGCCAGCAACATGCCAGCCACCACAGCCGATCCATCGGTAATGGTTATCGGTCCTTTGATGATATATTTTTGAATGACCCACTCAAAAAACATACAGGAAATTACAGCAATAAATAGCACCCTGATGGCGTCGAGTCCAAAAAAATAGGCTGACACCAATACTGCCGGAAGCAGTGCCAGCACTACGGTGTACATAATCTTGCTTACACTTTCTTCTCCATGAATATGCGGAGAGCCCGAAATGGTAAATTGATTCATCTTTCTGTTTAAATTAATTATTTACGGGACCTGATAATTTGTCCGGCACGTTGTTTCCCAAGTTTGAGATAATCGAGCAACGGTAAGTTTGACGGACAGGTGAACTGGCAGGAGCCGCATTCGATGCAGTCCATTATCCGTTCTTTCATACCGTCTTCGTAACGTTCCAGCTTAACCAGTTTCAGAAGAAGATAAGGCTCTAAACCCATCGGACAAACCGAAGTACACTTCGAGCAACGGATACAGTTTAGTGCTGTTTTGCGGCGACTTTCCTCTTGCTTCATCAACAAAATACCCGAAGTACCTTTCACTACAGGCACTTCTGTGCTCATAATCGCCTTGCCCATCATCGGGCCGCCATTGATAATCTTTCCGGTATTTTCGGGCAAGCCTTCAGCGGCATCTATCAACTGCTGCACCGGTGTGCCAACACGTACCTTAAAGTTAGAGGGTTTTTTCACGGCCTTGCCGGTAACGGTAACTATCCTTTCTATCAGCGGTTTATTCTTTTGAACGGCTTCGTAAACCGCAAAAGCAGTACCTACATTACTTACCACACAGCCCACTTCAATAGGTAGTTTTCCAGAGGGAACTTCGCGGTTAACAGTAGCTTTGATAAGCTGTTTTTCGCCACCCTGCGGATATTTTACTTTAAGCGGCTGAATTTGAATTCTTTCAAAACCAGCAGCCAGTTCTGTTAGATGATTGATGGCGTCGCGCTTGTTATTTTCAATCCCTACGATGGCTTTCTCAACGTCAAGGGCTTTCATCAGAATCTGAATCCCGATAAGCAGCTCCTGCCCTTTTTCGAGCATCAACCGATGGTCGGAAGTGAGATAGGGTTCGCATTCCACACCATTTATAATAAGGTATTCGGCCTTTTTGCCGTCGGGAACCATCATTTTTACATGCGTAGGAAAAGTTGCACCGCCCAAACCAACTATGCCACAGGATTTTATGGTATCAATTATCGTTTTTCTATCAGCAGTAATTTCTCGCTTTATAGTGCCAGAAGTGTCGATGCCATCTTCCCAAATATCTTCTTCCTGCACATCAATTACGATGGCAGGCCTACGATAGCCACTGCTATCCAGGAAGTTATCAATCTTAGATACTTTTCCGGTGAAAGGCGAATGCAAATTGGCCGCGATAAAGGACTCACCGCCAGCTATTAATTGACCTGTTTTCACCTCGTCGCCGCGCTTTACCAACGGTTTTGAAGGTGCGCCCAGGTTTTGTCCCAACGGGATAATCGCCTGCTTGGGAAAGGGCAGTATTTGTATTGGAGCATTGGCCGAGCGTTTGTTCTCTTCCGGGTGTACGCCGCCAATTTTAAACGTTTTCAGTGATTTCATCATGCTGTTAGCTTAGGCTTTGTTCTCGTTGGGTTCTTGGTGCGAAACGGCCATCGTTTTCGTAGTTTCTTCTGTCGCCTCCGGTTTTATTTTACGCGGCGGGAAATTGATCTCGTGAATGGAGTTTGTAGGACATACTTCAACACATTTACGGCAAAGCTTACATTTTACCGGATCGATATAAGCCAGGTTGTTGCTCATGGTGATGGCATCAAAAGGACAGACCTTGAAGCACTTGGAGCAGCCAATACAGGCTACTTCGCAGTTCTTTTTGGCCACGCCGCCTTTTTCCTGGTTGATACAGCTTACGAAAATACGGCGGTCTTTTTTGCCTTTGGGCCGCAGCTCGATGATGCCGCGGGGACAGGCTTTAACACAAGCTCCGCAAGCCACACATTTCTCATTTACTTCGGGCAAGCCGGTTTCAGAGCTGATATGGATGGCATCGAAATCGCAGCTGACCTCGCAATCGCCCAAACCCAGGCAGCCATGCGGGCAGCCACCTTCACCGGCATATAAGTTATGTGCAAAAGCACAGGTAGAAGGGCCGTCATAATTGATTTTTGCCGGCGAATTGGCTTTACTGCCATTACACCTAATCACGGCAATCAGCGGCTCTTGCTCTTCTACTTCGAGACCCAGTATGGCAGCTGCACTTTTCATCACATCATTGCCGCCAACAGGACAGTTCAGGCCGTCGAGTGAATGATTTTCATTGGCAGATTTCACAAGAGCTTCGGCAAAGGCTCTGCATCCCGGAAAGCCGCAACCTCCGCAGTTTGCTTTGGGCAAAACATCATCCACCAAATCAATCATTGGATTCTCAATCACCTTAAACTTTTGAGCCACAAAATAAAGGATCACAGCCGCTACTGTTCCTAAAAGCCCAAGCGTTAAAAGTGTATAAAGTATTACCTCGTTCACTGTGTATAGTTTTAAATTTTCACTTCAAGAAATTAATCATTTCCAACAAGCTTAATATCAATGCCTAAATCAATTAATTGTGCTTCTGCTTTACCATTGTTTTCCGCATCAGAAATCCATTCGGCATATATTACTGTTACTGATTGTCAATAAACATGACTGTTAATTTTAAACAGTGAAGCAAAATTAAAAGATTTGACCTCACTTTCAATATCGGAACACTTTGAGTAATATTATTATAACCATCTATATATCTGTATTTTACAATCATATGACTAAAATTATAAAAAACAAAAAAAAACGAAACAGCCTGATTATCAAGACTATTTCGGGTTTGTTTAGAATCTTTCTAAATTGCATAAAATCAGCAATTTAGAACATATTTAAAGAACTATATATCCAAGTATGTCAATAGATACTCAAATCAGCCTTTTTCTAATTCATTATTTTTTTAAAGTGTTCTTTTCCACCCACTAACAGGTTTAAGTCACAAGCTTATCAAATAAATTTTCAGCTACCCATTCCGAAATTTAAGACGTGCTTATTTATAATCATTATAAAATACCCACTCAAACATGATAAAATTTATATTTTTACCGCATCAAACAACTCAATTACTGCTATGAAAATAATTTTCCTATTATTTTTAATGGTTGCGTTTACCCTACCAGCAAGTGCCCAAAACATTCAGGCTCATTACGATTTTGGTAAAGACAGGAAGCTATTGACCACCACCGTCGAAATGTTCAAAGCTGATAAATTTGGTTCTACTTTCTTTTTCATCGACATGGACTACAGTTCTGATGCACGAAATGTTGACAACGGTATTTCGTTGGCCTATTGGGAAATAGCTCGTGCTTTTAAATGGAATGAGAGCCAAAAAATTATGCCTCGTATTGAATACAACGGAGGAGTATTTAAATTGAACGGTGACGATACGCCATTTGTACCTATTGAAAACTGCTGGTTAGCAGGTGTTCAACATAGCTGGGCGTCAGCCGATTTCTCAAGAATTTTAACCTTGCAGGCAAATTACAAATACATCAAAAATAAGGAGGATGTTTCTTTTCAACTAACGGCAGTTTGGACGGTGAAAATGATTAGGGAAAAGCTAACTTTTACTGGTTTTGCTGATTTCTGGAAAGAAAAAATGTTCTGGGGAACAGATTATAGATTTTTAGCTGAGCCTCAACTCTGGTATAATGCCACCAAAAGCCTATCACTTGGAACCGAAATAGAGTTAAGTAATAATTTTATCGGGGCAGAATTTGCTGTGTGTCCTACTCTTGGCTTAAAATACACCTTTTAAATCCTGAAATCATGCTTGAAAAATATTTCAAACTAAAAGAAAATAAAACAACGGTTAAAACCGAAATATTAGCCGGAATTACCACTTTTATGACTATGGCTTATATTTTGGCTGTAAACCCGGATATTCTGAGTGTAACGGGCATGGACAAAGGAGCTGTTTTTACAGCTACAGCTTTGTCTGCACTAATTGCAACCCTGGTGATGGCATTGTACGCCAAACTTCCTTTTGCTCTTGCTCCGGGCATGGGTTTGAACGCCTTTTTTGCTTTCACCGTTGTGCTGGGCATGGGTCATAGCTGGCAATTTGCACTCACCGCGGTTTTTCTCGAAGGCATCGTCTTTATTTTACTGACCGTATTCAACATCCGTGAGCTAATTGTAAACGCCATCCCCATCAATATTAAATATGCTATTTCGGTAGGTATCGGGCTTTTCATTGCTTTTATCGGATTACAATCTGCCGGGATTATTGTAAGCGATCCGGTCAACTTTGTAGCTCTTGGCGACCTAACCGACATTGCCGAAAATAGCGGTGCTTTGGTGGCACTGCTTGCTTTAGTCATTACCGGAGTGCTTCTGGCAATAAAAGTAAAAGGTGCTTTGTTGTATGGGATTTTAATTGGTACGATTATCGGCCTTCCGTTTGGAGTAACTATTGTGCCAGCAAGCCTGGAACTGACGCCACCCTCGCTCAGCCCTATTTTTATGAAATTTGAATGGACTCAGGTATTTACCATGGATATGCTGCTGGTGGTTTTCACCTTTCTTTTTGTTGATATGTTCGACACCGTAGGAACACTAATCGGCGTATCGGCAAAAGCCAATATGCTCGACATAGAAGGACGTGTACCGCGTGTAAAACAAGCCTTAATGGCAGATGCCGTTGGAACAACCGTTGGCGCCATGCTCGGAACTTCTGCCGTTACAACCTATGTTGAAAGTGCTGCCGGCGTTTCTGAAGGTGGCCGCACCGGCTTAACAGCTTTAACCACCGCTGTGCTTTTCCTTTTGGCGCTCTTCCTCTCACCTTTGTTTTTAATGGTACCGGGTGCTGCAACAGCACCTGCCTTAATATTAGTTGGAGCCATGATGATGACACCGATCCAAAACATTAATTTTGAGGATTTCACAGAATCAATACCCGCTTTCTTAACGATAATTATGATGCCACTAAGTTACTCCATTGCCGAAGGTATTCTGTTTGGCGTGCTTTCGTTTGTCATACTGAAAATGCTGACTGGAAAATTCAAAGATATATCGGTGGTAATGATCGTATTGGCAGTATTATTCATTTTGAAATTTTTCATGTAAAGCATCACTATCTCCTAAAGTCTTTTGTTGTATAAAGCGGTACCAGGAAAAAATCAAAAACATTTGAAAGCAAAAAAACCGAAACAGCCTGATTATCAAGACTATTTCGGTTTTTTTTTTTAAAAGGGGCTAAATTGTACTAAGAGGAGCAATTTAGAACATATATAAAGAACTTGATATCCAAGTAATTATATAGCACCGGCATTAAGCGGCTTAGCGGATCACAATTCTTTCTGCAATTTGCTCAGCGCCGAGGCGTACATTCAACAGATAAATTCCTTTAGCAAAGGCTGATAAGTCAAACTTTTCGCTGTAGTGTTTTTGTGTTGATGCACGTTCAGAAGTCATCACCACTTTTCCACTTGCATCATGCAGCTCCCAGCTTAACTTTTCTCTTCCAGGATTTTCAACAACAAAACTAAATTGGCCATTGCTTGGGTTTGGTGAGATGGTGACAGCAGATTGTAAGTCAATTTCCTGAATACCGGTACAGTTATCTACAGTTAAAACAAGTTTATCACTGTCTTGACCTACGCAAACATCCTCAGCAAAAACACTGAGTGTAAGCTCAACCGTTCCATTAGTAATATCCTGTGTTCCGGGAGAATAAACAGCATTTAATAAATTTGCATCACTAAAAGTTCCATCTCCGTTGGTGGTCCAAATCGTACTATCGGCGAAGTTGGCCATACCGTACAATTCAATCACTTGATCCTTGCAAATAATAGTATCATTTCCGGCAATAGCACGAGGGAAATCATTGATATAAACCATAAAACTGTCTATCACAACGTTACCATTATGGCCGGTGGCTTCAATAGTTAGAGATGTAGAACCTGAAATACGGTCGTTTCCGCCTGGCGCAAAAATGGTAGTCATACGGTCATTGTACAAGAAAATTCCGTCGCCCGAAGTAGTCCACAGCACTGATTTGATGCCGATGCCGGTCGTTGTTGTAGAAATGGTATTTTGGTTGATACACATATATTGATCTGCTCCGACTTCAATTGAAGGAGGAAGCCCAAGCGCAAAGTCGAAAGAGGCGATATGCGTGCGCCAATTGCTGCCTGAGATATACATTTGAGTATACCAAAAAGTGCTGTCGTTACTTGGATCAACAGACATTGCACTGTAATCGCCCCAGCGATTTAAGTTTGTTTGAGATTTTACACCTTCAACAATAGAGACCTCAGGCATATTGAAAGTACCGAGTGGTGCATTTGCAGTACGCCCAGTGTATCTGATACTTGGATAAGTTTCGGAGCTGGAAACACTATAACCTACTGCAATATTTCCATTGCCATTCATGGCGATACTTCCCATCCAGCGAAAATCATTATCGGGTTTCCAGGTACCCTGCTGATAAACAGACCAGTTGTTGGTTTCTTTCCTTAATTCATACCAACGAATGGCAGCTCTTGCACTGGCAGTAACCGTATGATTAGCCACTAAAGTACTATAACTGCCAAAGTTGCGGTATTGTAATCTGAACATCAACTGCCCACCAATAGCATCTAAGGTTTGGCTGGTGCCAGGCTGAGGAATTGAGCCAACACTTGCATTAAAAGCATCCACCGTTAGGCTGTTTTGTAAACTATAGGTAGAAGATGCCGGATTGCTCCAATTGATATCAGCTTTCCAGATTTCAAGTTTTTTGTCACCTGTGCGGTTGATGTGTGCGAACCAAGCTGGTTCGTTAGCCGGAGGAGGTGTTCCATCAAAGTCAGCAGGCAAAATACCATATTTAGAGCCTGAGATAGGAAAAACGATCATTTCAGCATCAGGATCGCCGTTAATCATTGCTTCGCGGTCGAGGGCTACAGCACCTCCACCTATATAAGAAGAGGCACTGGAATTGAAGTAGTTAAAAGTTCCGATATAGGCATTTGGCCATACGCCAAATTTTGGATAATCATTAAAATAATTGAACTGAAAAGCATAGCGATACCAAGCACCGAGCGGATCGCCTGTTTCAGAAATTGCGACTAACTCCCAGAAAGTTCCATTGCTGGTATTTACAGCAAATTGGCTGGCAAACCAACGATCAGCCAGCTCGTCATAAAGCACAATAGGGTCTCCATCGTTGGTACCGGTCCAGGGTCCCGGAAAACCATCCCATAAAGTACTATTATCCGCTGGGCCGTATAGCTGCATACCTTCTTTGCTATAAATAGCGAATGAAGAATTTATGATTAGAAAATAATGGTCAGGACCAACGACACCATCGGTATCTGGAGGTGAATATCCATTAACATTACCCAATCCCATGAAGGAACGGATTGGCCAATAGTCTCCATCGCGGTTCACGTCTTCTTGAACAGCGGGGTCAACAACGTCCACATTTTCGGGGCCGGAAAGGTCAAAAGGGGGTTTTTCAACGGTAGCATTTCCGATCAAATCATTTTTCCAGGCTCTTTTACGTTCACCTGGTGTGATGGGTTCGGTATCTCTGAGCGGTTTCATTTTCTCAAAATAAGTTGCTTTCACAACTTTTTCTGCCCGATAAACATCTGATTCGGGAGCCAGCGTCTGGCCGATAACTGCCGCCCCAAAACCAAGTAAGAAGAAGAATGTAAGTAATTTTTTCATTGTAATAATTTTGGTGAAATTTAAAAGATTGTGATATTATTTTAATTCCTTATATTAAATGGGTGCGATTTGAAAACTAAATTTACGACTCAGCTTTTCTTTGGATTTATGTAAGATAAAATAGTAAGGCACCAAAATGAGGAGCGAAAAGATACCGGCAATACCTTCGCCCAAACCCATTGAGATAAAGCTGATTAAGGTGAGCAACAAAATGATGAAAGGTAAGATATAACCCAGAAAAACAGCCAGATTTCCTAAAGCCTGGCGCATCACTACATTCACCTGCTGGCCACTTTTGTAGGTATGCTCTGGAGGAAGTGTCACAAAAACCCTTTTTTCTTCCATTTCCGACATATTGCAAGCACCTTTAACCTGACAGGAGCTGCATGCCGATTTTGAAAGTATCATCACTTCGGCCATAGGTCCGCTAATCTGCATGATGACTCCCGGATGTGCTATTTCATTTACGGTATTCGTCATTTGAAATTGTTACTTTTTAACCAGCTACAAAAATACACATTATTCGTTTCTTAAACGGAATCAGGGCCATTAAGGTGTAGAAATTGAGACTGGTAAAATTTTTCCGTTAAAGTATTTTGAGCCGTTCATGGCAAAATCTGCGATAAATTCGGCCATTTGAGCCGCGGAGAGCGGTGCCTTAATGCCCGGAAAAGCCATCTCGAGCATTTCTGTTTGGGCGGCTCCAAGCGCCAAACTATTTACACTTATCTTACTGTCCTTCAACTCCTCAGCAAAACATTCGCTCAGCACTGCCAGCGCTCCTTTGGCTGCACTGTAGAGTGATAAGCCGGGAAATTTAGAACTGCCCTGATAACCGCCCATGCTACTGATAGTAACAATATGCGAATTTTCAGCAAAATAAGGCAATAAGGCCTGAATCAATAAAAATCCGGCTTTGATATTCACATGAAACTGTCTGTCGAAATCGCTTTCCGTAAATTCACGAATTGGTTTGTTGATTAGCAATCCGGCATTGTATATCAAAATTGAGGGTTTAAAATGTTGTTGTTCAATCACTTCTATTATCTGATTGGTAAAAGCTGTCTGATTGAAGTCAATTGAAAAGGGAATGAATTCTGAGCCTTTGTCTTGTTCTTTGATAGATTCCTTTAGTAATTCCAACTGAGTTATATTTCGCGAAAGCGCTAACACCCGCATGTCTTTATGTTGCGCAAAAATTTTTGCTGTCTCAAGCCCTATACCACGTCCACATCCTGCAATAATTATATCCATGATTAAAATCTAATTTGTTTCTGTCTGAAATTGTTTCTGCATCTGTCTTACGTTTACAGCACTTATGGTGAGCATGCCTGTTTCATCCACGGTAATGGACACATTAAATTCAGCATCAGCAACAAAGGGATCAAAATTCATAAAAGCAATGCCTTTAATAGGAGTGCTGCTGTATGTTTTTGCCAGTTCCACGGCTTGCTTATAGTCTTTTGAAATCGGAATTTTAGCAGCTTCGGCTATGCGTTTGGCTTCGCGCATAGAGATGTTGTAGTCGCCGTAATAAACCAACAGTATGGAGTTAAAGCCTTCGTCGGCATTTTTTACGGACGTAAGTTGTGAATAATCGGGATCAAGTGTTAGCCCAACAGGCTCTGAAAGTCCAAGCTGGCGCGCCCAGCCGGGAAGCGTTGTGGCTGGATTAATATTAGATCGGCGGGCTATAACTCTTCCATAAGTTTCTTTCACTTCGTTCAGCTGCTCGTCAGCCTCTTTATCTGTGAGCTCGCCCAGAGCGCGTTTACGCTCTATCGTTTCAATTTCAGCTTGCATAGCATCAACCATATCCATAGTCGTTCCAATATTTTCCATCGACTGATTGAAGCTTTCAAGTTGATTTTCAAACTTTTCCGATTCAGATTTCTCTTCGGGCAAACATGCTGTTGCTAAAAATATTAAGGAACTAAAAAGCGCTGATTGGAGAATTCTTTTCATAAGGTTAGTGTTAAAGCCAATGAGACAAAAGTACAATTTTTCAGATTTTTGAGAGGCTGTTTTTTGTTAAACTTTAAATGGTTAAAAACCATTAAGCTGTAAACCTACTAAGTTTTTCTGAACACACAACAAACAACTTCCAAGAGTTTAGATTCAACACGCTGAATAACAGAGTTCAGCATCAATTAAAAAACAAAAATATTCCATTCCTAAAAAGCACGACGCCTAAATGTTTATGCTCTTCATAAATGTCAATAATTTAAAAAATAATTTTAACACATTGATTATTAATAATATATAAAGAACAATTACATAAAATAAACATTTGGCAGGATAATTTCATGTATATTTGGCACGAAAAATATCTAATTTTTCAGGCTATGGGTAAAAATATTTTTGGTGGTTTCTTACTGGTTTTCGTCCTCTTCTCTGTACAACAATTGATGGCACAGGATAAGTTTGAAAAAACTGTATTTGAGGCACTTAAAACCGGTGACGCAACACTTATTCAAAGCTATTTCACCTCCAGCATCTACCTGGAATTACCCGAAACAAGAGGAACTTACAGTCAAAATCAAGCACGTTTGATGCTCGATAGGTTTTTCGCTGAAAAAGTACCAACAGATTTTAAGATTAAAGAATCAGGCAAAGCAGTTGACAGCCTGTCAAGCTATTATATTGGTGAACTCATTACAAATGACGGTTCATTTACGGTTTACCTGATTGGGAAGCCCGAACAAGAAAAAATCCATTCAATTAGCATCACGAAAATGCCATGACAGACGAAAATAAATACATCCAGGATCACATTCAGCGCGCCATTGCTGAAGATTTAGGAGATGGCGACCATACTTCTCTCTCAACTATTCCGGCTGATGCCCGAGGCACCATGCAGCTTCTGGTACGCGAAAATGGCATCATCGCCGGTATTGATATTGCTGCACAAGTTTTTCAGCTTGTGGATGCCGAAACCCAGTTTACACCCTTATTAAAAGATGGTCAAACAGTAAAAGCCGGCGACATCGCATTTCGGGTTACAGGCCGCGTGATTTCACTCTTATCAGCAGAGCGGCTGGCCCTCAACTATATGCAACGGATGAGTGGAATTGCCACCAAAACTGCTTACTACGTTTCACTTCTGAAAGGACTCCCTACCCGCCTACTCGACACGCGAAAAACTACCCCAGGAATGCGTGTTTTTGAAAAAATAGCTGTAAAAATAGGAGGTGGATACAATCACCGCTTTGGATTATTCGATATGATTTTGATAAAAAATAATCATGTCGATTTTGCCGGTGGCGTGTGTCAGGCTATTGAAGCAGCCAATGCATACCTGCAAAAGACAGGTAAAAATCTCCCAATAGAAATTGAGGTACGCAACTTTGAAGAGCTACAGCAAGCTTTAGACTGTGGAAAAATTCAACGCATTATGCTTGATAATTTCACACCGGAAAAGCTGAAAAAGGCTATTGAAAAAATTGAAAATCTATGCGAGACTGAAGCTTCAGGAGGTATTACCGAGAAAACACTTTATGACTACGCCCAAACCGGCGTTGACTTTATCTCAGTAGGAGCACTCACCCACCATATCAAAAGCCTCGATCTTAGCCTGAGAGCTGTAATACATTGATATGCATCATTTTAAAGTACTTTATCAGAAAGTAGAAGTAAAATTTCTTGCCATCAAAGAACGCTTTGTGGCAATTTTGCGCTTACTGATTTTACCTGGATTTGATGAGGTGCCGCTCTATGATGTGCTGGTGTTTTTTATCCGGGGGATATTCAAAGGGTCTGTAACCACGCGCGCTGCATCGGTTGCCTTTAACTTTTTTTTGGCGATTTTTCCATTTATTCTCTTCCTATTTACACTGATACCTTATTTACCTATAGCTGATTTTCAGGTCACACTCTTAGACCTTTTCAAAGATATTATCCCTCCCAACACCTACAAAGAAGTGGAGGAGACAATACTAGAAATTGTACTACGTCAGAACAGGGGACTGCTTTCACTGAGTTTTATTTTAACATTTTTCTTTAGCACCAATGGTATCAGCGCCATTATGGATGGTTTCAATGGTACCTGGCATGCCATTGACACCAAGACCTGGGTGCAGCAGCGGCTTTCAGCCATCTTCTTAATGCTTACACTTTCATTTTTTGTCATTTTGGCTATCGCACTTATTACCAGCGGCGGAATTATTATCCAATGGCTTATCAATCAGGATTTTATCCGTAGCGGAATCACCGCCCAACTGTTGCAGGTTTTCAGATGGTTGGTTATTGTCCTGCTTACATTTCTCAGCCTATCAATGCTTTACTATTATGCACCAGCCAAGCGAAAAGAATACCGTTTTATAAGTCCCGGCAGCATTTTAGCTACTGCACTTTTTATTGTTGGCACCCTGGCTTTTAACTTTTATATCTCTAACTTTTCACGCTATAATGCGCTATACGGATCCATTGGTACGTTGATAATCTTTTTGATGTGGCTCTATTTTGATGCTTTCATCTTACTCATCGGTTTTGAATTAAACGCCAGCATCAGGCAGGCAAAAAGAGAAAACAAGGACTTGGAAGAAGTCGTTGACGAAATGGATCGTGTGAAAATAAAATGATGTTTTTTCTTAAATAATCTTCAAAACCTACGAATTGGATTATATGGCTTTATATCAAATTATTAGCCAGGGAAAAACAAGGTTAAAATTTAAGTATTTTTGCAAAAAACAGGGCATGGCATTTAAAGTAAAATCAGTTGTAGGCGCACGACCTAATTTCATCAAGATAGCCCCGCTTGATCGGGAAATTAAAACGTATCGGGAAGTTAAGCATTTGATTTGCCTTAACAGACAGCACTTCGATAAAAACCTGTCGAATATTTTACTCGAACAACTGGCCACCAATACTCTTAACTTTAATTTGTCTTTCGGCAGAAGCCATGCCCAGCAGCTTGCTTCAATATTGGCTGCTTTAGAGTTGGGAGTACCCTGTTTCACAGTACGCGACAATACCGAAAGACCTATAAATGTAGATTTTTTGCAAAGCAACTGGATGATGTTACTTTTACAAATAAAATAAGCTATGGGGATTATCAAAAAACAAAGTATTGCTGGCACTGTAATAGCTTACATCGGTGTTATTCTGGGATTTATTACTACAGCCCTGCTTTATCCGGAAGTGCTTAGTAAATCCGAAATTGGTTTGTTGCGGCTGTTGGTTTCCATCTCTGTCATTTTCGCACAGTTTTCGGGATTAGGATTCACCTCAGTTACTCTACGCAACTTCCCTTATTTCAGAGATTTAAAAGAGAAGCATCACGGCTTTTTCAAACTTGTTTTACTGATAAATCTAGTTGGTTTTGTACTTGCCATGGTCATATTTTTCGCCATCAAGCCCTGGCTTATCAGTCAGAATATCGAAAAATCATATTTATTTGTCGAATATATTAGTTACCTCATTCCACTGATATTTTTTACTACTTTTTTTAACGCACTCGATAGCTATTACCGTGCTGTTTATAATGCAGTAAAAGGCTCTCTTTACAAAGAAATTTACCAGCGAATTTTTATTCTGGCAGCCGTTTTACTATTTTATTTTAACACGATTGATTTTTCACAGTTAGTATTGCTTTATGTGATTGCGATCTGTCTTCCTACATTAATTTTGGCTTGGTCTATTCACCGAAGCGGAAATTTTGTATTGGGCGATTATCGCAGCTTTATCACCAAAGATATGGCGCGTAATATGCGGTCGGTAGCCATTTACGGCATAGCCACAAGCTTTTCCGGTGTGTTAATATTAAATATTGATATCGTGATGATTAACGATATGCTCGGACTGGCCGACACGGGAATTTATTCTATAACTTTTTATTTTGGAACCTTGATATTAGTCCCTTCCCGCTCTGTCATAAAAATTGCTGTGATTGTAATTGCAGACGGTTGGAAATCAAATGACCGGAAAAAAATTATGGAAGTGTACGACAAAAGTAACCGTATCCTCTCTGCTATTGGCCTACTTTTGTTCTTAGGTTTAATGCTTAACTTAGACCAAGTCTTTGACATCTTAAATCCTGATTTCGAGCCGGGTAGGTTAGTCATTGTATTCATTGGGCTGGCCAATCTGATTGAAATGTTTACAAGCGTTTCGCAATATATTATCAGCAATTCCAAAAACTATAAAGTGATTAGTTGGTTTTTATTTGTTTTTGCAGCTTTATTAGTTATTACAAATCTAATATTTATTCCACTATACGGACTGGTTGGAGCGGCCATAGCCTCAATGATTTCGCGCTTTATTTATAATTTCATATCATGGGCTTATGTGTATTATAAGTATAAGATGCAGCCTTTTAAATGGAGTTACTTTGCACTACTAACCATCGGCTTAATTGCTTATCTCATTGGGAGTTTAACGCCTGATTTTGAGTGGTATGTATATACTATCGTAGTGCAAAGCGCTGTGTTTACAAGTGTTTTTATTATATTATTATATTTCCTGAAGTTTTCGGATGATATCAATCAAACGATTGATAAGAGCATCAATTTTATGCTTTCCAGAAAATAAATGTACTTTCGCTGATTAATTTTAATGACTAATGGCAGAACTCAAGAGTGACGAAGTAGTTTTTATTGGAAGTGGTGCGATAGCCACATCCCTGGGGAATATTCTAGCAAAAAATGGCGTTCAGGTAATGCTTATTTCCATTGAGGATGAAGTGGTTCAGCGTATCAACGAAGCACATATCAACCCAAAATATTTTAATAGTTTCCGTCTGAATCCCGCGTTGAAAGCAAGCGCAGACAAATCAGTTTTGAAAACCGCCGGCATTATTTTTCTGGCGATTCCCTCTAACGCCGTTGTTGATTACGTAAAAACCAACGTAGAATTTATCAATCCAAAGGCTGTTATCGTAAATCTGGCAAAGGGTTTTGGAAGTAATTCAGCAATAATTCCTGACTGTTTGTCCAAAATTCTTGATAATCCAATTGTAAGTATGAAAGGGCCTTCGTTTGCACGCGAAATTCTGAATGATCAGCCAACCGCTTTCACCATTGCTTCCGTTGACCAATCCACTTTTATAATATTTGAAAAGCTTTTTGAAAAAAGTACAATATATCTCGATTTCACGACTGATATACGGGGTGTTGAATATGCCAGCATTCTTAAAAATATCTACGCCATTATCATTGGCATAGTTGACGCGAGTTTCGATTCACCAAATTTACGCTCAATGGTGCTTTCAAAAGCCATTAATGAGATGAGAAACCTGATGATAGGTTTTGGCGGCCAATCGCAAACCATTTTTAACTACTGTGGCTTTGGGGATTTTTCGCTTACTGCACTAAACGACTTAAGCCGCAATCGGACTTTAGGTTTATTAATCGGAAAAGGATTTTTCTCGCAGGATATTTCTCAAAAAGTAGTTTTAGAAGGTCGCATTGCTGTTAATATTTTCTATGAGCGGCTAAAGTCGAAAGACATTTCGGAACAGGAATATCCGTTACTGCGCGAGCTTTACAAAGTTTTTAATACCTCTTATGATATTGGGAAATTTGTGGGTAATATACTCAAAATCCACAAACCTTATTAAGCTGTTCGGCCATGGCCGCGGTTAGATTACGGCGCTCAAAACGGCTGTTGTCAATGGTTTTTGATAGGTTTTCACCCTTTCTCCAAGCTTTGTAAAAGCCTTGAATATGCTTCGCAAGCGTTACATAGTCACCGAAATCGGAAACCCGTCCTGCACCCGTATCCTGAATAATTTTCGCAGCATCACCTTTGGCCGGGCCAATACACAAGATAGGGCGTGCTGCACCCAAATATTCAAAGAGTTTCCCGGTTAGTATAAGGTGAGCGTTGGGCGTGCGGTTAATCAGAAGCAGCAAGACAGTGGCTTCGAGTTGCTCCTGAACCACCAAATCATGAGGCAAATAGTCAATCTCCATTACAAACTGCTGTAAATCATAACTTTCGACAGACTGCTTCACGAAATAATCTGTTTTCCCTATCAATCGAATTTCTAGGTCAGCAGAAAAATCCTTCTCTGTTTTTATCAGAAAGCTTAAAGCTTTCCAGAGCTCTTCCGGATTTCGGGTTTTGACCAGAGAGCCGATATGTGCCAAACTAAATTTCTCAGACTTGCCATCGCTTATAGTATTATCAGGGAAATCTGCTGCATCAAAACCATTGGTGATAACGGCATAATTTCGTGGCACAATAGCTTCAAATTCAGCTTTCATGCCAGGACTCACAACCGTTACAGCGCTGGCTGTTTCCAATACTTCTTTCTCTAATCTATGGTGTTTTCGATCAGCGCAGGAAGTTAATTTTAAGTCGTGGTAGTAATCGATATTTGTCCAGGGATCACGAAAATCGGCCAGCCAGGGTGTTTTAAATCTTTTAAACACCGTCAAACCAATCAGGTGCATGCTATGCGGCGGCCCGGTAGAAACGATGGCATCAACGGGATTATCCTGCAAATATTTTGACAAGAACTTTACCGAGGGTTTTATCCAGAAGCGGCGTGCATCCGGGATAAAGAAGTTTCCCCGAATCCAAACACTCCACTTTTCGGCCAGGCCGGGATTTTTCTTTTCAGAGAGAAAAGCCGTCTGAATTTTTTCATCAGTTTTTCGTCCGGTAAATCGCTTATACAGTTGATACGGCTCACAGACCTTGGTTTTAAGCACTTTAATCTCTGAAGGAATTTCCTTTAAGAGAGATTCATCTCTTTGGGGCGCCTCCGGATTTTCAGGTGTATAAATCACCGGATCCCAGCCAAAATCACGTAAATACTTCACAAATTTAAGCCAGCGCTGAACACCGCCACCACCCGAGGGAGGCCAGTAATACGTGATAATCAGCACTTTTTTCATGCCTCGGCTTCCAGGCTTTTCTTCTGACGCAAAACGGCTTGAACAATCAGCGCCAGCGCAAGCAACAGCAAGATTAACGAGCTGATTAAGCTAACAGTTTCACCAACAGCCCATACGGCAGGTTCGTAACGCATTTCAAGCTTATGGTCGCCCGCTGGAATTAAAGCTGCGCGTAACAGATAATTTGCACGCAACAAGGGATGCTGCTCACCATCCAAATATAAGTTCCAGCCTTTGGGCGTCCAAATTTCCGAAAAAACAACCAGCTCATCTGCATTCGACTTGAAGTCATAAACCAATCTATTAGGTTCGTATTCATTGAGCTGAATGGCAGCCCGTGCATCACCACCAGAAAAGTTCTGGAGGAAGTCTTGAAATTCACGGCTTACTACTGCTGTTTTAGCTGGTTCAATATTTTCCAACGCATCAATTTCTTCATTTGGCGTGTTGATCCAAGTTATATCCGAAACCGTCCATGCATCACCCAAAGCCCGATAATTGGTGATTGGCGTAAGATTTGGGCTATAAATTATGTATTTGGTATTTAGCATATTAAGCATATTCTGCTTGGCTAAACTTTGATCTATCGCATCCAAAGTGGGATTATTTTCAAAACTTTTTAACACTGCTTGGATTTCCGCTTGAAGATAATGATCAATTACATCCTGATAACGTTGAAGCTTAGCACCGTGATAACCACCAATGGAATGATGGAAATAGCTGGTGCTGGCATCGTTGAAAATATTTTTGGTGATATCAAGCACCCGGTAATTTGGATCGGAATCTTTTAAAATTTCCCGATCTGCTTTGGTGAGCTGGAATGGTTTCTCCACTTTTCGTTTTGAGACAAAATTAGTATTGTTGAGATAGCGCTGGGCAACCGGAACCATATCAATGAGTATCAGCAAGGTGAAAGCGACGATAAGCCAATGCTGTTTCAATTTTCCCTGCCCGTAAATATAAAGCACCGCAGCTGCCAACGTGATAAATATAAAGCTTCGCATGGCATCGGCTTTAAATATATGTACACGCACCAGTTCCAATTGTGCCATAAATGCATCAATTTGAGCGGCATCACTGGCATTGGTCTCACGAATTCTGTTGAATTGCTCCAACTCAAACTGGCTAAAAAAATTAAAAAACAAAGTTGGCATCAAGTAAAAAATCAGCGTGAGGCCGCCCGTTAATCCATAAGCCATAAAGTAATATTTACGGTTCTTTTTAAGCAGTTCAGGATTTTTGAAAATGCTATACAAGGCCATAAAACCGAGTATAGGAATCGTCAGCTCAGCAATAACAAGCGTCATGGATACAGCCCTGAATTTGTCGTAACCGGGAATGAAATCGAGGAAGAAATCTGTAAATGGCATAAAGTTTTTGCCCCAACTCAATAAGATGGATAAAACTGTAGCAGCCAGTAAGATCCACTTGTATTTCCCTCTCACAAAAAACAGTCCCAACACAAACAAAAACACAACAATTGCACCTGCATAAACAGGGCCGCTGGTGCCGGGCTGGTCTCCCCAATAGGCATTTTGCTGCGAAAGTGCCTGCCTTAAACCCCGATCAGCTTGCTCAAGCGCAGGGTGGTTAGCAAGAGCTGCTGTCCCTCCACCTTTAGCATTGGGAATAAGCAGCGACCAGGTTTCGCCAATTCCATAGCTCCAATGGGTGATATAAGAGCGATCGAGACCTTGCGTTTGATCAGCAACATCTTTTGACAGAACAGGAGTTCCACGCATAGTATCTTTGCCGTAATCATAAGTGGCATAGAGGTTTGTGCTATGTGTGAGAACCGCCAAAACTGCTCCCACGAGCAAAAACGCACTCGCCTTGAAAAAGTGCGGAAGCGTTTTGAACCTGATCGCGTCTGCCAGTTGCACGATAGCGAGGATAATAATGATAAGCAGCAAATAATAGGTAATTTGAAGGTGACCAGCCTCTATTTCAAGAGCCAGAGCTACAGCTGCCAGCAAGGCTCCCCAGAGATATTTGCCTTTGTAAGCCAGAATAATCCCGGCCAAAACAGGCGCCATATAGCCAATAGCATAAGCTTTTGAGGTGTGCCCTGCCCCAAGAATTATGAAAAAATAAGATGAAAATGCAAAAGCTATCGCTCCCGCCATACTTAGCCACGGATTTATCCCAAGCACCAATAGCAGCACAAAAAAGCCAAGCATATATACAAATACAGCATTAGCCGGGTAGGGCATCCAGAGCTGAATCACTTTTTTTGCATAACGAACCAGGTTATTGCTATATACCACAGAGATTTGCCAGGCAGGCATCCCGCCAAACATGGAATTGGTCCAAAGTGCTTCTTCACCGGTTCGTTCGCGAAAATCCATTATTTCTTTTGACATGCCTTTGAACATGGTGATGTCGTGTTGTTCAAGGCGTTTGCCTTCGAGCAGTGGATTGAAATACGCAAAACTGATTACGATAAAACTCAGAATAGCAGTAACGACCGCCAATAGGTAATTAAATTTCAGCTTATTTTTTTGGTTCATCTTGGGTAGTGTTGTCTTTAATTTCTTCGAAATCAACATATTCTCCAATATCAGGATCAACGCGGGTTTGTGTGTTATCCTTATACTTCACTTTGATTTCTCCTTCTTGTTTACGGGATTCATTTTGAGGACGTTGCCCCATATTGCGCTGCATCTTGCGGACATATCGGGCCAAAAGCCAGGGTAAAACATACCTCAGAAACAACCTGAAGGCGTAAAAAATGAAAATTACCCAAAAAATAAACAGCAAAAAACTCTCCATCGGTAAAGCTTTAAACAAGAATGATTGCTTGCGAAATTAGGCTTTTTTCAGAAAACAGCAGCATGGTATTAACACTTTTTAGCTACTTCTGAGAGAATGCAAAAAGTTTTACACCGGCACACAACAAAACAGAAGGCAATGGAAATCATCACCTTCTGTTTAAACCTTAAATAAATATAGAAACGGCCTATCGGCGATTTACATTTCGTCGGAAACCGTTAATTTTCTTCTGCCCTTAGCTCTTCTCGCTTTAATAACTCTGCGTCCGTTGGCTGTGGCCATTCTTTCTCTAAAGCCGTGTTTGTTACGGCGCTTTTTGTTTGATGGTTGAAATGTACGTTTCATCGCTCAATATTTTTTTCAGGTCTATTATTCGCCAACAGCCTGCTGCCATTTGGCTTGATTACTTATCTAAAATCGGAGTGCAAAAGTAATGCTATTTTTTTGTTTTGCAAAGAATCCTCGAGTTTTTTTGTGAAACCAGCGCTAAATGCGAAAGCCTGCATTTTTTGGAGAAGCTTACACCACATTTTATTTATAAGCACTGACTCTTGTGATGGCGTTGGATTTGACTGATATAAAACGTCTAACAACAACAAAAACCCATCGAAGAAGCTAAACAGCATGTGAATTCCATAGCGGAACACCGCATAATCCATCTTCTTACTGGGAACGCCAAAATGGTAAATTTTACAAAGTAAAATGGGTATTCAAAACAGGCAGCTTCTGCTAAAAGATTTTTTTGAGGCCAAAATAAGCTCTGTCAATTAGCTATAGCTCACCCTCTTGTATAAACTGACTAATATGTTTTCATAATCCTTATTGTCGAAATTTTCATAAAGTTTTTCAAATCCATTCTTACCAAGCGTTTCTCGTAGGTCTTTGTTTTCTACTAAAATAGTGATGCAATCTAAAAATTCTTCTTTTGTAGCATATGACAATCCGCAATTAAATGACTCAATTAGTTCCTTTTGGGGTTTACAGTCAGATACAATTATTGGTTTACCGGCATACATATATTGAAATATCTTGTTGGCCACACCCGATTCATGCTGCTTATTTTTTATTAATGGAGACAAAAGAATGTCACTTATACTCATATAAGTCACTAATTCCGATAAATTAATCCAAGGTATGTGCTTAACATTATCTTTTAGCTTTGCGCTATTGATTTCATGCAGAAACCTTTTTTTATCCGCCTTATCTATTGGTCCTATTATCAATAATTCCATATTTAACTTCCTGTCTAAACCCTGCTTAAACACCTCTATTGTATCAAAAATCCCTCTTCTTTCAGCAACTCCACCAAAATACATTAGCGTTACCTTTTCGCTTTTTTCTACTTTGGGATCTACCTTAAATTTCTCAAACTGTCTAAAATCAATGACGTTAGGAAAGGCTATAATATCATTTTTAGCTATAAACTTATATCGTTCTAATAAATCTTGTTTGAACGATTCTGACAACACAATCAATTTTGAGGCGTAGCTCAAATACCTGGCTTCCTTTTTAAGCCATGCTTTTGGATTAGACAGGAAGCTTCTTAGTTTTCCTGTCGTCCAATTATAGGATTGAATTGCAAAAGGAAAATTTTCATGCAAATCCAGGATTAAAGGAATTTCTTTTTTCAGTGATTTAATAGCTAAGTGTACTGATTTCGACATATATAAATCGTGTACATGAAGTATGTCAATAGCATTGCTTACAATAAATTTCTCAACTTTCTTTTTCCAAAGCCATTCATATAATGGAAACCTATTAAATAAAAAAAACAAAATATCTTTTGTTCTTTTCTTTATTTCAATTCTGGATATGGTGACATCCTCAATTGGAGGATACGTTTTTCCGTCAAAAGCAAAACAAAGAACATAAATATTGAATCCGTTTTTTAATAAAATCTCTATCTCTTTCCTTACCCGAATATCAGAGTTTAAATCATTATCTACAATTATTCCAATATTTTGCATACTAATAAGTTCTTTCTAAATGGGCGTGAATAGGACAAAGTGTTCATTTCAAAACACCAATTTAAGATCCGCAGTGATTTGAATTAAGCGCTAAAATAGTCAACTTTATAACTAAACCCGCAATAAATAAAGCAGTTTTGGTTCGGGCAAAAAATAACTTAATTTTTTACAATAATTTTCTGAGAAGTTCTTATGCCATCAAGCATCAGAAAATAGATTCCATCAGGAAGTTGCTCAGAATTCACAACTATAGAATTTTGATCAATCACAGTAGGTCGCTCCGCTTTGACTACTTGTCCGAACGTATTAATTAGTTGAAGTTGTTTAATTGATGTCATATCAATTGTTGGAGATTCAACCATGAAACTCCCGTTTTTTGAAATGGGATTTGGAAAAACGGATACCTTCAAATCTGAAACCGGTGTATAGATTCCTAAAGTTGAATTAACAAGCCGAACCGTGTCAGTAATCACCTCTAAATCATCCGAATAAGCTGTGCAACTAAGTATGAGATTTGTGATTTCGGAAGATAAATCTCCAGGCCCAGGATAGTAAATTGGATTTTCAACAGCTATGTCTGAGAAGCCACCGTCACCCATCGTGCGCCAGGTTAAAGAGGTGTATAATCTTGCCATTCCTGAAAGCTGAACATCTATTGTTGAAGGCGAAATTATTTGATCCATGCCGGCATCCACCAAAGGTTCCGGTATCCCGTCTTGTAGATAGGCTTCCATAATTTCCTCAGGTTCCAGCATTCTCTCGAAAATTCTAATATCATCCATGGCACCATAAAAATACTGCGAGCCATCCACTCTTCTACCGATATTGCCAATAAAATCATCCCCGAAATAGGGTGCCTGGACATTCACATCTGAGCTTTTCACCAGTTCACCATTTATAAATAGTTCTAAAACTTCTGCATCACGCCTATAAGTTAGGTGCATCCACTCCCCTTCTTTACTTGGTGTTTGCAAATCGACTATAGCATGGGTTCGATCCGCGTGATAACCTCCACCTAACCATCCAAGATGGTCATTTAATGAATAGTGGTTTGTATTCATTAAAAAATGATCAACTCCATAATCAGTTCCAATAGAAATAAGCACCTGACTTTCACCGTAATAAGGGTTAGAATACACTTTTGCCCAAAGGCTGTAACAATATTCCGGCCGGGAAAAATAGGGGCAGTCCATTTCAATATAACTATCATAACCATTAAAAGAAATTGCTGAATTTCTGTGACCGTTCCGGTCAGTTGTTAAAGCAACATTGTGGAGGATTCCATGAGTTTTGTGTGCGCCAACGTCATAGATGGTATCATCCGAAATGGCATTCTCTACTGGATAATAAACAACCATTTCATAAAGACTGTATTGTGCTACGGCATAGACACTTACAAGAAGCATTGCTAATAGGAAGTAGTACTTTTTCATGATTTTGGCCTTAAAGTGATTACGTATTTTCTTTTATTGCCGTAAAGATATTAAATAAATTTTTACTATTTTTACTTTATTGTAAAATCTTAAATCAAAAGATTATGAAACGAACCATTACCTTAACACTAAGTCTTTTAGTATGCTTAGTTAGCTTTTCGCAAAACACGATTTTCACTACCGGATTTGAAGGCCCGGGTTTTGATGCCGGCTGGACTATAGGGATGTCAACAAGCATTGATGAAGCACCGTTTGATTACCCGGGCGGATTAGACCCTTGGGAAAAATGGGCTATACATGATGAGTTTCCACAGGGATATGTGCATTCAGGAGATTCCGCTGCCTTTATCGGTGGAACGCTAAACCTGGAGGACAAATACGACTGGCTGATGTCGCCGCAATTTGCTGTACCTGAAGATGCCGCAACAGCTGTTTATTATTGGATGTGGTATCACTCCTCGGGCCCTTCTTATTGGACCTGGCTGTATATTATGGTTTATGATGTTGCGGAAGACAGTTGGGAGTTAGGCGAACTGATCTTGTATGAAGAGAGTATGGCTTTACATTATGTGGAGGAATACTCCTTTGATATAAGCCCCTGGGAAGGAAAAGATGTGAGAGTTGCCTTCGTTAAAAGAGGCACTTATCAATTCGCGATGGATGATATTAAGTGTGTGTCCGTTGATCTTGGAAATGATTTGGCCGTGAATGCCATCCTTGCACCCAGCAATCAAGATGGCTGCGTATTAACCGCTGACGAAGAAGTGAAAGTACAATTAGAAAACACTGGGATTGTTGATATCTATACTTTTGATGTACAATATGTTATAAATAATGGCGAAGTTGTTACCGAAACGGTAAATCAAGCAATTTTAGCAGGGCAAACATTGGATTATACCTTCAATGAAAAAGCTGATTTATCTGAATTTGGAAATTATACTATCCAAGTTGAGGTAATACTCGCGGATGATGAAAACCCGGCTAATAACGAAATGACAACAGAAGTCGTTTCGGCTGATGCCATTATTACGATAGAAATACTTACCGATCAGTTTTCAAAAGCAGATAATTCATGGACATTAACAGATTCTGAGAATAATATTGTTGCATCGGCAGCCATAGGAGATCTGCTGCCTTCACACTTGCACATTTTCGACGTATGTGTATATACCAGTGACTGTTATGCTTTTACAATTTATGACGAATACGGAGACGGCTTAAGTGGTTTCGGAGGCCCTCCGGGTTATTTAACTGTTTATTATAATGGAGTTGAAGTTGGCGGTTTTAGTGAGGATGAAGCTGATTTTGGAACTGAATTTACTATTGAAGAAATTGGTGATGGCTGTACTGTAAATGTTTCGGAATTTAATTCAGCTGACATAAAGGCCTATCCTAATCCTGTTAGCAACATTTTGTACTTAGAAAACCAAGGAGAGGTTCAATCTATTAGGATTTTTGATATGCTTGGCAGGGAATACACACAGCAAGTTACACTGACTTCAAACAGAATTGCTGTTGATTTTTCAAGCTTTGAAAGTGGATTGTATTTGATTAAAATCAACTCGAATATTAGCGATTACAAGACGATCGTAATTCAAAAACGATAAGTGTTTTGATGAATTTAGGAGGGCGTATTGGGTTGCGCTCTCCTTTTTTTATACTTAAAAATGTTCATAAACCAAGGCGAGAAAAACTAAATGCTGTGAACTCCACAATGAAATACAGACCAAGGTGTTGCTCATACAACTTGTATTCATTTTCAATAGGATTGCTGATTAGCTGTTTGATTTCAGCTTTTTTTGTCTTGTTAACACTTAAACACCTATAGCCTATGGTTTGCTATTAGCGATAGAATTCCTCTGTCGCACTTCTTAGGTAAGCCATGAATTCATCACTCAACTGAAAAATCTTCTGCTCTTTAGCCGCCCTGTTATAAAGAGCAAAAAATGCATAAGGATTATAGAAAGTCTCCAGCATTTCATATTCATATCCTGCTTTCTCAATTTGATTCGCCATAAAAAATCCGATTGCGTGACCGTTGAATTTTACTATTTCTATCCATTCGTCAATTAATTCTTTTTCGGACACCTCTTCATTGGCGTATTTCAAAATTAATTTTTGAACCTTTTTCAAATCTTCCGGTGCCTGCTTATATAAACCCACCATAATTTCAGCCAGTTCAGGTTCTTGCAGCACCTTGGTATAATAATTCTTATATCCATCGGTTTTATCAATCATGTCTGCTATGCCTTCGTTTTGAATCATATCAATACCATAATTCAAATCACATCTATGATTGAAATCATGGTTTTCAAACTTTTCCCTGTAATTATGAAAAAATTCATGGGCAAGAAAGTTTATTCTCTGCTCTTCTGTCATTTTATAAATCAGATTAAAATCAAGATAAATGGCATCTTCTGCATTGTATCCATCGGCATTCATACAGTTGAAATATACCGCTTTAAATCTGAAAGATGTGTCAACAGCTTTCTCCAAAAAAGTAAATAATCTCAGTTTTGATCTTTCGATAAATTTACTAAAATCATAATTTTCTCGAAATGAAATAATTGAGTCGAAATTTTCTTTCATCCCAAGATAATTTGTCAGAATACGTTTTTGAAACATCAAGCTCCTGTTATTAGCCATTTCCTCACTTGAAATGCTGAGTACACTATCCTTTTTGGCAAGATCGCTGTTTCCAAAAGCCATTTTAATAGAGGCTTTAATCGAATTGATTATAAATTTATTTTCTGAATCTGCGTATTTTTTGTAGCCAGTCGAATTGTCAAAACTAGTCCATTGCTCCTCTGAATTTCGTTGTCCTTCTTTTAAAATTGAAGCTACCTTGAAAAATTCATCAACCGAAGATAAATCAACTGTTTGGGAAAATATTTCTATCTCACAAATCAATAATAGACCCAATAAAATTACTTTATTCATACTTATTATTCTATCGTATATCAGGGCTAACAAGAGCTTACATTTTTATGATTCAAAACTTTCGTGCCCTACTAATTCCTTTCCATTCTTCCCGCACAATTTCTTAAAGCCCATCCTGATCTCCATTTTATTAGACTGATATTCAACACCTAACTCATTCACAGGATTTCACATTGGCTTTGTCATTTTTACTCACATCAAATATAGAAACTTATTTTTGATCCCACAAAAAAAGGAGAGCAGCCCTAGCGCCACTCTCCTTTTTAGTTTTATTTACAAAGCCTATTTCTTAGGGGTGTGTTTTAGGGTTTCTACCAGAAATTCCCAGAATAACTTCACGGTATCCACATTTACTTTCTCATCGGGTGAGTGTGGGTGGCGAATCGTGGGACCAAAAGAAATCATATCCCAGTTAGGATAAGCACCTCCGAGTATTCCACATTCCAAACCGGCATGAATCACCTTTACTTCCGGTACGCGGCCATATTTGTTGTTATAAACGTCTTTCATGGCTTGTAAAATCGCTGAGTCAACATTCGGTTTCCAGCCGGGATAATCGCCTGATGAATAGGCTTTTCCGCCAGCTTTTTTGAATACCTCACGAATCTGTGCAGCTAATTTTTCTTTGTCGGCATCCACCGAGCTACGTTGCAAAGTTCCAATTACAAACTGGCCGTCGAGCATTTTCACGGTAGCGAGGTTGGTGGAAGTTTCTACCACACCTTCCATATCTTTCGACATGGCAATCACGCCATTAGGGCATTTAGCAACGGCTTCGAACAGCTGATCCTGAGTTTTGAGGTCAACCACGTTTTCCGGCATATCGGTAGCAGCTGTACTCACCGCAACACCACCGTCTGCTTTCGAAAACTCATCTTTTACGATGGTTTCAAATTCTGTTACAAACTGCTCAAATTTAGTAGCTATGTCAGCAGGAACGACTACTACAGCAAAGGCTTCACGCGGGATAGCATTACGCAGGCTTCCTCCGTCAAACTCTGCCACACGCAGCTTGAATTTCCCTGCTGCCATCAACATCAGCGTATTGATAATTTTGTTGGCATTGCCGCGTCCAAGGTGGATATCAAGGCCTGAGTGCCCGCCTTTTAGACCTTTTACAGTAAGACGGTAAGCCTTAGAATCAGCGGGAACGGCTTCTAATTTATAAGGAAACTCGCCGGTTGAGTCAACACCTCCGGCACAGCCGATATACAACTCGCCTTCGTCTTCGGAGTCCATATTCAGGAGAATATCGCCTTTCAGTATGCCGGGTTTCAGCTCGTTGGCGCCGGTCATTCCGGTTTCTTCGTCGATGGTAAACAATGCCTCGATCGGCCCGTGTTCCAGGTCGGTAGCTTCGAGCACGGCCATAGCAGCTGCGGCTCCGATTCCATTATCAGCACCCAATGTTGTTCCCTTGGCTTTTACCCAGCCATCTTCAACATAAGTCTCGATGGGATCTTTTTCAAAATCATGACCTGTACCTTCGTTTTGCTGTGGCACCATATCCAGGTGTGCTTGCAGGATAATACCTTTGCGGTCTTCCATTCCCGGTGTGGCAGGCTTGCGGGCAATCACATTACCTACTTCGTCAACGATGGTTTCTAATCCCAGATTCTCACAAAACTCCTTTGTGAAAGCAATGATTTTTTCTTCTTTTTTAGAAGGCCTGGGAATCTGCGTCAGGCTATAAAAGTTTTTCCAAATCCCTTTGGGTTCCAGTTCCTGAATTGTGCTCATAAGTTATTATTTTAGATTAAAATTCGTTTTGAAGCCATAAAAGTACAAAATTTTGGCGGTAAGCCAGTCAATTAAAAAAATTGAGATTGAAATTTGAGAATTGTTAACGTTTGTAGGTTTTTAGACTTTTTTGCAGAAAATCACTAATTTCCTTCTCACATAATTCTTTAACGCCTTAAAAACTCTTTTTTGCCCAAATTTTCATATCTTTACGACACAAACTAAATTTATGGGAAAAATAGCCAAAAAACCGCTGCCAGTGAACCTCAACCTGAATGTTCGCGGCCTTTCGCAATCTGCGACGCTGGCCATCAACGAGAAAAGCAGGCAACTCATCCAAGCCGGACGAAAAGTGTATAAATTTGGACTGGGTCAGTCGCCTTTTCCTGTGCCTGAGCCGGTGGTTGAAGCACTGAGACAGCACGCGCATGAAAAGGACTACCTATCTGTTTACGGACTCCTGGCTTTGCGCGAAGCCATCGCCGAATTCAATAAACGCACCCAACTAATCAATTCTTCCGCAGAGGATATTTTGATTGGACCGGGTAGCAAGGAACTGATTTTTATCTTACAGCTGGTTTATTACGGCGACCTGCTGATTCCAACGCCTTCGTGGGTTTCCTATTCACCGCAGGCGCGCATCATAGGCCGCCATGTGCAGTGGATTGCCACACGTGCCGAAGATGGCTACCGACTAACACCTGAAAAGCTGGATTTGATTTGCCGTTCCGACCCGAATCGCCCGCGTGTGGTTATTTTAAATTATCCCAGCAATCCCACGGGCTGCACCTACCCTGCCGAAAAATTAAAGCAGTTGGCACAAGTAGCACGGAAATACCAGGTTGTAGTGGTTTCGGACGAAATTTATGGCATGATACACCACCAGGGCCAGCATGTTTCGATGGCGCGTTTTTATCCTGAAGGCACGATTATCAGCAGCGGTCTCAGTAAATGGTGTGGCGCGGGAGGATGGCGTTTGGGTACTTTTTCGTTTCCCCCAGAGTTGCATTGGCTGCGCGAGGCAATGGCTACCGTAGCGAGCGAAACCTATACATCAACCTCAGCTCCAATACAATACGCTGCAATTACAGCTTTCAAAGGCGGTGCATATATCGACAAATACCTGGAAGATTCCCGCAGGATTTTACGCTTCCTGGCAAAAGTTATCAGGAAAAAATTACAAGCCTCAAATATTGAAACACCTGCCGTGAATGGTGCTTTTTATTTGTTTCCGGATTTTAGCTATTACAGAGAAAAGTTGAAAGCACGAAATATTTTAACTTCAGCTGAAATATGTGATGCGCTGTTAGATGAAACCGGTGTGGCGATGCTGCCGGGAATAGATTTTGGCCATCAGCCGGATGAGCTTGTGGCACGCATGGCGTATGTAGATTTTGATGGAAGACGGGTACTTGAGCAACTTCAGGCCTATGACGATAAGAAACTTGATGAAGACTTTGTCAAGCAAAATTGTCCGGCAATTTGGGATGGAGTAAAAGGCTTGACGGAATGGTTTAAAGCTTTGTAGTTGACTCAAATAACTGATATTTTGCACCTATTTCTACAAATAATGTAAAAAACAGAAACACAGTATATTATTCTCTGTGGCTTCTTTGTGGCGCTTTGTGACTCCAAAAGCTTTCGAGAGCTATTACACAGAGTTTCACAAAGAAGGCACAGATTTTCGCAAAGTAAATTCGATTGCAAATGAAAAATCTATATTATTGATAATCAGTAACATAAAGAAGTCATCGTTTTCTATGATATTCATTATTACCAGATTATATACTTGTGCAAAACATCCGTAAAATAACTTCTCAAAAAAAAGCCGGAAACTAATTTTAAAATTTCCGGCTTTGATTTTTAACAGCTTTTGAACTTCTACTCTACCAACACTTTCAGTTTGGTTTCCAGAATTTGGAGTTCATTTTTCGCACGTAAAATTTTCTTTTCATACTCAGCCTTCATAATCTCGGCCTGTTTACTTTGGGCAAAGAAACCAATATTATTTTCCCAGAGATTGATTTCTTCGCGCAGCTTGGCAGCTTTTCCGCTAAGATTATTGCGCTCTCTTCTCATCCTGTCTCTGGAATCCGGATCGTCTTTCATATTTTCGACCATACCACGATATTCGGAGGCAGAAAGTTCAGATTCAGAGATTTTCATTTTATCAAATAACGCATCAATGGCCTTACGGTATTGCATTTGCAGTTGATCTTTCACTTTGATAGGCACAAAACCAATTTCCATCCATTCGCGCTGAAATGCTTTGGCAGCATCGAGATTTTCGGAACGGCCTTTTTTCACTTCGTAAGCTTCAATCTGTTCGAGCAAAGCCTTTTTCTTTTGCAAGTTCTCCTCTTCATTGGCTTTCAAACCTGTGAAATGTTCAGATTTACGTGTAAAGAAACTGTCGCAAGCTGCCCTGAAACGCTTCCAGATTTTATCGGAATGACGGCGTGGCACCGGCCCGATTTTCTTCCATTCCTGCTGTAATCTCTTCAGTTGATCGGTAGTTTTGCGCCAATCCGTCGAATCTTTAAACGATTCGGCTTCAACAGTCAGGTCAAGTTTGCGGTTGTAGTTCTCCAACTGCTGCTCCTTGATTACACTAAAAAAGGCTTTTTTGACTTCAAAGAAATTATCCATCGAAGCCTTAAAGCGGTTCCAGATTTCGTCGTTCAGTTTTTTTGGAGCCTGTCCGATAGATTTCCACACCTTGAACAATTCGCTTACTTCGTTGGATTTTTTCTGCCAGGAAGAAACGCTGTTCAGGTTTTCTGTACTAATTTCTTCCGCTTTTTCACAAAGTGCTACTTTGGCCTCATAGTTCGTCATTTGCTCATCATGAAGCTGAGCGTAATGCTCGCGTCGCAGCACGTTAATTTTATCTGTGGCTACTTTGAAACGGTCCCAAATTTCATCTTTTTTATCCTGTGGAACAGGGCCGATTTCTTTCCACTCGTCGTGATATTTTTGCAGCAGCTTGAAAGATTTGGTGATAGATTTTTCAAGCAAAAGCTCTTCTGCTTTCTCGCAAAGTTCTATTTTCGATTCTAAATTTTTCTTGAGGTCGAGGTCGCGCAGTTCGCGGTTTATTTTAACCTTATCAAAGAATTTCTCTACCAAAAAATGGTAGTTATTCCATAAGTTATTAACCTCACCCGCAGGCACTTGTCCTATCGACTTCCATTTGTCCTGCAACACCTTGAATTCATCGTAAGTTTTTTTCAGGGTTTCCTCTGAGGCGATAAGCACCTTTAACTCGTCGAGGATGGTATTTTTTAATTGCAGGTTTTCCAGTTTTTGTTTTTCCAGCAGCGCATTGAAATGAGCTTTACTCTCTTTATACTTTCCAAAAGCAGCTTTAAAGCGGATTTCCAGCGGATCATCGACATGTGTATAGGATTCTTTATCACCGCCATCGGCAATAAACTGTTCCATTTCAAGCTCAATATCTTCTTTGTTCAGCTTCAAGAAGAATACCTTGATGGCCGAAACCTTCATTTTTATCTTGGAAATATCCACTTCCTGCACTGTCTCTTCCAACATTTCAACCAGCTGCAACTTGTTGAGGGTAGAAAAATCATGCTCCGGTTCGTCGTCATCGTCTTCGTCATCATCAAAAGGCTGATCGGGAGCGATGAGTTGCTGAATTTCCAAAACCTCTTTGGGCTTGATAAGTTCAGCAGACGCTTTTTCTGGTTTTGGAGACTCACTTTTCTGCTTTTCGGCCGGCACTTCTTCAGCAGGAAGTTGATTAGAAGCTATTCCGCTCCTAATTACAAGTATTTCAGCAGCTGTCAATTTATCGCTGTCAGCAGTCTGATTTGCGGCCTCTTTGGACTCGACACTTTCAGCCGACTGTTTCTCCGGCTTTTGGGTCTCTACTTTTTGTTTAGCGGATGGCGTTTCTTCAGCCGGAAGCTGATTTGAAGCTATTCCATTTTTAATCGTAAGGGTTTCAGCATCTGTCAATTGACGGCTGTCAGCAGTGAGATTTGTATTTACATTTTCAACAGCTGTTTGGGCTGCCTGCGTTCCGGTCTCGCTCTTTTGAGTGGCGTCGGATGTGTGAAGTTGATCTTTGTTATCCATTATACATTTATTGTTTGCACGATAAGAAGCCACAACTGGCGCAGCCTCTATATTAGAAGTTATCTCAAAAATAAGGCTGCAAAAATAGGAATTATTTGGCAAACTAAGCCATCAATAGCTGAAACGCTGAGAAGTATTTTCAAAAACTAATCTATTCATTGTGAATAAATAACAAGCTACACATTCGTAGGTTTTGGGGGCTATTAGAATCTGCGTTTTAGTCGATATCGGAAACAAGCTTGTTGCCGGACAATGCAAAAACACCGGCTTATACCTTTGTTGTCGAATGCAGATAGGCACTCAATCGGATAATGAGCTAAAGAAGTATCAGGTTAAAGATGTATTTTCTATTCAAAAGCCGATCTATTGAATATCAGATAACCAAAACTCACCACCACAGAAAAGCGGCCATCCGTTTTATCCAAATAATTTAGGGAAGCGCTGAGCGGCCCAATTGGTGTGTGCACCACCACACGCGATGAAACCACATAAGATTGATCGCTAAAAGCGGTGCCGAGCTCGGGGATTTTTGAAACGCCTTTGTTAATAATGCGCTGATAAGGTTGAAAAACATAGCCTTCCAGCCTGACATCCAGGTTACGGAGCGGGTTATAAATCATTTTAAAACCACCCGCTGCATAGCTAATTGCACGGTATTGTTCGAGGTACAACGACCTCATTTCCGGAATCGGTTCAAAAACAGGCGCAGAAAGTACTGTGGCAGTATAGTTGCTTAACAGTGGCTGGTTGGTCGCCACCACATCAGCCAGAAAACCAAAATGCCAATCGCCAACATGCGCAAAGAAGTTGTTATAGTGTAACTTAATTCTAAAAAAGGAGTATTGCTTATCTTCAATTAAGGATTTTCCAATTTCTGTTCCGGGTATATTTTTTTGTGTACCATCATAAAAGGAGAATTGCAACTTCCACTGCATACCGGCCGAAGGAAAATATTTTCTATTTAAAGTATTGTATTCCAGCCTAATATGTGGCATCACGAAATTAAATTGATTGATATCGGCGGTATCATTTCGACTAAAATTATTGGTTTGATAATAATCAAAATCACGTTGGCCAGCGCCAAAACCTATGCTTACTCTCGTATTTTTTCCAATGGTATGTCCCGCGTTAAAGTTTAAAAATGATTCATCATTAATTAAAAATGCCGGCGTAGGGTCTTCAAAAAAATAATTGGCATTCTTGAAATAGTCTTTACGTGATAGCGTAGCCTTTACTTCCAGAAAAAACGGCATGGCTGCCGGCAAATCAATGCGCCCCATAGCCTGCACCGAGGAGTAAAACCGACCAAAATAACCATTCACGCCAAAGCGACTTCCAAAATTGGATAAGTTGCGGTAATAAAGACCCAAAAAAGCCTGATTGGTAGCTGCTGAACTTACATGGCCTCCAATTTCAGCCAAAAATGGATTAGCGAGAGAAACATTTAGATTGAGGTCGTATTTTTCACTTTTAGGATCAAATTTTAGCTCCGGAAAAATATAGCTAATTTTGTCGTCAGCCAACAGGCTCATATAAGCTAACTTCAAGGAGTCCAAGCTACTGACTTTACTTTTATAGTTAAACTTATTGCGAATATATTCAGCCTGCTTGGGGTTTGTACCTGAAATATTCAATTTCCCCACTTTCAATTCGTGGAGGCTTTCTTTAAACTTTTGTCTTCTTTGTAGCAAACTGTCGGTGTTGGCACGGCGACCAATCTTGCTTTCAATCAGTGGAATTTGGCGCAAAGCTGCCACGTATCCACTATCAATATAAGTTGCAACCTGCGCAAAATCAAGTATTCCCGCCGGCCCCATCTGCGATTCAATCAAAATACCTTTTTCGGTGGGCATCGAAAAATCAGCCTTGCGCATCAGCATGTTTTGCAACTGCGAAAGCATGTCATTCTGCTGTGGCGCTTTATAGTTTCCAGCGGCTTTGCTTCCTATTAAAATATCAGGATTAAAAGCCTCTTCGGCAATGTCGGTTGGGAAGTTATTGAACATTCCGCCGTCAAAAAGCAGTTTGTCGTTAATTTTCACTGGTCTAAAAAGTAATGGAAAAGTTGCCGAAGCCCGCACTGCTGTGCCCAGCTGTCCGTTGCGTAGAACCACCAACTGCGACGAATCGATATCCGAAGCAACGCAGCGAAATGGCACAAAAAGGCTGTCAAAATCATAGTTGGCCAAAGCTGAAGGAGCAGCAAAGGTTTCCATCACTGCATAATCCATCAAAAATGTAGAAATAATGCTTGATGGCAGTCGCGAAACTATCCGTTTGTCAATGCTAAAAGGCACGCTAACCCAAGAGGCGTTGGGTGCTTCAAGTTTACTTACGAAATCCTGTTCGTTAACTGTTCCGGTGACCCAGGCTGCAAAATTTTCACTTTTTACAAAATCCTCAATCTCCTGAGGCGAATAGCCACTGGCGTATAAGCCGCCAATGATAGCTCCCATAGAGTTTCCAACAACATAATCAATCGGAATTTCGTGTTCTTCCAAAGCTTTTAACACACCTACATGGCTCAAACCTTTGGCACCTCCGCCACTAAGCACAAGGGCAACGCGTTGTGCTGAGGCAGGAAGCGACAGCAACAACAAAAAAACCAAAGCCGATTTTAAGAGGTTGTGTTTCATAAAAAAAAACCGTTGCGAAGTTAATAAATCTCTTCGCAACGGTTTGATATTTCAAAAAAAACAATATTAAACGTGCTTCAATGCCTGTTCAAGGTCAGCGATGATATCTTTTAAATCTTCTATACCAACAGACAAACGCACAAGGCCATCAGTAATTCCGGCTGCATCTTTTGATTCTTTACTCAGCTTTGAATGTGTCATGCTGGCCGGGTGTTGGATCAGCGTTTCTATGCCGCCGAGCGAAACCGCCAAAAGTGCCATTTGGACCTGGTTCATCATTTTTTTGCCGGCATCATAGCCACCTTTCAGCCCGAAGCTGATCATCGCGCCAGGGCCTTTCATCTGTTTTTTGGCCAGCTCAAACTGCGGATGAGAAGCCAGACCAGGATAAAGCACCCATTCTACTTTTGGATGATTTTCGAGGAATTCAGCAACTTTTTGAGCACTTTGCTGTGCCCTATCGATGCGGATTCCAAGTGTTTTAAGTCCGCGACGGGTGAGCCAGGCCTGGTGCGGATCCATATTGAATCCCATATTTACCATTACCGGGCGCATGATTTTATAA
Source organism: Bacteroidales bacterium (assembly GCA_023229135.1). Taxonomy (GTDB): domain Bacteria; phylum Bacteroidota; class Bacteroidia; order Bacteroidales; family F082; genus UBA5536. The sequence goes on along the minus strand of JALNZT010000007.1, from coordinate 77,225 downwards.
TGCTTTTCATCTTTGGCAATCACCATTCCAGCTACGATATCAGCATGTCCGTTGATGAATTTTGTCATTGAATGCAACACAATATCAACACCAAATTCAAAAGGTTTTTGCAGATAAGGACTGCAAAAAGTGTTGTCAACACAAACCGGGATATTGTGTTCGTGGGCAATTTTACAAATTTCGGCGATATCAGTAATCCCTATCGTAGGATTGGCGGGTGTTTCAAGATAAATCAAAGCGGTGTTTGGCTTGATGGTCTTGCGCACATTTTCCGGATCAGTGGCATCGATAAAGCTGGATTCCACACCAAACTTTGGGTAAAGGGATTCCATGATGGCGCGCGATGGCCCATAGAGCGAGTTGTGTGCAACGAGATGTTTTCCAGCGCCGAGATAAGCCAGATAGACCGTGTTTACGGCCGCCATGCCCGAGCTGGTAGCGATACCACCAAAGCCGCCTTCGAGCGAGGCTACAGCATTTTCCAGCTCTTCAATGGTGGGATTGCCGATGCGCGTATAAATATAACCATCTTCCTCGCCTGAAAAACATTTTGCGCCATGATCGGCATTTTTAAACTTAAATGTTGAAGTTTGGTAAATTGGTGTTACCGCGCTTCCCTTAGGGTCTTCAAAACCACCGGCATGCACTGCTTTTGAATTGAACCCCAAATTTTCGTCTTGCATAATATTATTAGATTTTTTAAAACATAAATAAAAAACCGGCCTTGGCCGGTTTGTGGGTATAATTTTGCCTAAAATGGCCAAAAACTATTGTCGTTCCAGATTTCTTCTTTCAGGTCTTCATTCATCCTGAACAACAATCTATGATGGGTTTTTTCCCAGTCAGCCAACATCTGATACATGGCTTTTTCATTTTTATCAGTGGCTTTTTCTGCCCTGTCAGAATACACTTCGATGGCTTTGTTTTCAAAGTCAATAGCGGCCGAAATAGCTGCTGCTTCAAAACTTGCTGCCGAAATTTCTTTTTTTACCTGAGCCGATAGAATCTCGTCTGTTTCTGAGTGATCCTCTTCTAAATGCAGCTCATTTTGCAAAAAAGTCTGGTTTTCTTCGTAATGTTTAAACTGTTTTGAGAGGAAGTTGATGTGTGCATTTTCCTCTTCGGCCATCGTTTCAAAAACCTGTTTCACGGCTTTGCTCTCTGTTTGACGGGCAACCTGTGTGTAAAACGCTTTGCCTTTACGCTCCAGTAAAATGGCCAATTTTAGAATGTCAGTAGCTGATTTTCCAGTTTCCATAGTTTGTTTATTTTAAGATGATTTTTAGAAGCCAAAGTTACAATAATATCACTTATCATTAGCATGTTGAAAGGATTTTTTAAAGGATTTCCAATAAAAAAATGTTTAGTTTAGCAGCCCTATTCGCTAATGAAAGAAATAACCTCCATTAAACAGTAATCTTATGCAAAACCTAAAAGAACAAGCTGACCTTTTCAACCGCTTGTTTGATACCTTTTTAGGCAAAAAACCTGACAGCATCGTGCCACTTCCCGAGTCAGGATCAGCGCGCAAATATTTTAGGTTAGTCTCGGGAAATAAAAGCTATATAGGCACATACCATACGGTTACAGAAGAAAACCGGGCTTTCGTAAGTTTTGCACGACATTTTTTTTCCCTTGGCCTTGCCGTTCCCGAAGTGCTGGCCGTTTCGGATGATTATATCGCCTATATACAAACAGATTTAGGCGATACGAGCCTTTTCAGACTTGTTCAGGATGCCCTGGCACAAGGCGATTTTCATCCACTTCTTATCGACTATTATAAAGATGCCCTTAGCCATCTGCTGAACTTTCAGTTTAAAGGCGACCAGGGACTGGATTATTCATTAGCTTTCCCTACAAGCCATTTTGATGAAAAAGCGATACGCGACGACCTCAATTATTTCAAATATTATTTCCTGAAGCTTCAATCAGAAATCGTTTATAACGAGGCAGAGCTGGAGCATGAATTTACGCTGCTTACACAGTTCATCGTGCAGGCACCCGCTGTTTTTTTTATGTACCGCGATTTTCAGTCGAGGAATATTATGATTCACGAAGGCAAAACTTATTTCATTGATTTCCAGGGTGGCAGAAAAGGCCCTTTGCAATACGATGTAGTGTCGCTGCTTTTTCAGGTGAAGGCGCAAATTCCGGAAGCGGTAAAAAATGAATTATTAGATTTTTACTTACAAAAACTCGAAAACTATACCAATACGAAAGCGATTCAATTCAGACATTATTATCCTGCATTCGTATATCTGCGGCTTATGCAAGTGCTTGGCGCTTATGGTTATCGTGGTCTGATACAAAAAAAACGACACTTCGTCGAAAGTATTCCTTTTGCCATCAAAAGCCTGACAAGCCTACCTGCGCAGTATGATATTCCGCTTAGCCTGCCGGTTTTAAAAGGGATTTTCTTGCAACTTAGTAAGCTGAAAAAACGCTATCCATTACTTGAAAAGAAAGCTTTTGAGACTTTAACGATAAATGTTAACAGCTTTTCTTATAAAAAAGGAGGCATCCCCGAAGACCTGACTGGCAATGGCGGCGGCTTTGTGTTTGACTGCCGTCCGCTACCCAACCCCGGACGTGAAGACAAGTATAGGATGTTGACAGGCAGAGACAAAGAGGTGATTGAGTTTTTACAAAAACACCGGGAAGTAGATATATTTTTAGATCATATTAAAGCAATCCTTAGCCAAAGTATCGATAATTATTCAGCGCGTGGCTTCAAACATTTGATGGTAAATTTTGGTTGTACAGGTGGTCAGCACAGGTCGGTTTATTGTGCAGAAAATATCGCGAACTGGCTTCGCAAAAAATACCCGGAATTAATGGTAAGTTGCAAACACCACGAACAGCAATTTGACGATGAGTAAAAAATGTAAATCAGGCGAAAAGCCCAGCAATAAAGAGAAGCAGTTTTCTTGTAAGAAATGCGGCCAGGCTTCAAACAAAGAAAATCGCCTATGCAAAGCTGTAAAAACGAAAGCATGAAACAGCAAACAATAGCCATGATACTCGCTGCGGGCAAAGGGACGCGTCTGGAAAAGCTGACCGCTACAAAACCCAAAGCACTGCTCGAAATAAATGGCATAACTTTATTAGAAAGAGTTATCAATCAGTTAATTGCAGCTGGAATTTCAGAAGCAGTGATCAACGTGCATCATTTTGCGGATCAAATTAAGGTATTTTTAGCCAAGTCAGATTTTAAAGCTATCCACTTGCATATTTCTGACGAAAGCGACCAATTGATGGATACCGGTGGCGGTATCCTGAAAGCACGGGATTATTTTCAGAATTTCAAGACCGTTCTCATCCATAACGTAGACATTTTGAGCGATTTAAACCTACAATTAATCCTAAAAGAGTTTAACAAATCAGCGGCAATGGCCTGGCTGCTAACGCAAGAGCGCGAGAGTAGTCGCAAATTATTATTCGATCAACATGACCGGCTTTGTGGCTGGAAAGACCTGCGTAACGGGCAATATAAATGGGTAGATCAGCCAAGTAGCGACTACAACGAGCGCTCATTCAGTGGCATTCACCTATTTAAGCCGGCACTTTTTGCTGATTGTCCGGTTGAACAATCCGGCATTATCGACCTTTACCTGCGTTTAGCCCGCAATTTCACCATTGAATCAACGCCTATACAAACTAATTATTGGTTCGATTTGGGCAAGAAAAGTCAAATTGAAACAATCAACCGTTTTTTTCAACTGCAAGAACCTTAAACATGGCCGAAAACACCCCTTTTTTAGTACAACTTGCGCAGCTGATCGCCAATGAATATGGCGACCAATTGCGCGATTTAACGGTATTGTTTCCAAACAAACGTGCCGGATTATTTTTCAAAAAGGCTTTGACCCAAAAGCTGAATAAAGCAGCCTGGTTGCCGCGTATCAGCACCATCGAACAGGCTTTTGCGCAATGGAGCAAACTCGAAATTGCTGATAACCTCGGTGTGCAATTTGAACTGTTGGAAATAAAGGCAGCGCAAAACGCCGGCGATGGATTTAGCATGGCTGAATATGCAGGTCTGGCCAGCCAGATGGCGGAAGATTTTAACGAAATTGACCAGCAAATGGCAGATGCCGGAGCTGTTTTTAATTACCTGAACGAGGCAAAGGCACTCGAATTATGGCATCCGGATGGCTCAGCGCTGACCGATAGCGAGAGGCGCTATCTTAGTTTTTATCGCCTGCTCGAAAAAGACTATTACAGCCTGCGCAAAGTGTTAGCAGCAAAAGAAATGGCTTATATAGGAATGGCTTCCAGGCAATTGGCAGAGCTTGACGAAAATTCTTTAGCCGAAAAAATAGGTTACGGCCAGTTTATTTTTGCCGGATTCAATGCTTTGACAAAAGCTGAGGAGGCCGTAATTATTAAGTTACTCAGACTAAAAAAAGCTGAAATTTTCTGGGATATCGACACCTACTATTTTGAAGAAAATAAGTTTAGCAAACATGAAGCCGGTAATTCTATCAGGAAGTTTGCTTTCCGCCTCCCGGAAGCGGTAAAAAACTTTAAATCAGCCGATTTACTCACTTCTAAAAAAGAAATTGTCATCCATCCCGTTCCCGGAAATTCCACACAGGCCAAAGCACTCGGGCAGGTATTGGCCAACGGCCAAAGCGACAGCAAAACCGCTGTTGTGCTGGCCGATGAAAACTTGCTGATTCCGGTGTTGAATACCATTCCCGATACGGTGGCGCATTTTAATGTGACGCTGGGATTTCCTTTTACGAAAACTGCAGCTTTTCAATATTTAAGTGCTTATTTCACTATCCACCTGAGGCAGCGGAAAATTCAATCAGATTTGGGTATTTACCTCAAACTCTTGCTGCAACTGACATCCCATGAGCTGAACGCCTATTTTTTGAGTAGCCACGAACTTGAGTTGATCAACAACTGGCAACAAAATATCCTTCAAAATAGCCAGCGTTTTATTTCCAAAGAGGAACTCATGGAAACTTTTAAAGAAAATAACAGGCTAAGTAATTTATTTAAACTGCTTCTACAGCCTATTGATTCTACGTCTATAAAAACATTACTTAGCAATACAAGCTCATTGGTCAACATCTTGTCCGACTGGATTTTAGATAGCAACAAAAGCCAAAAGCACAGCTTAGTCAATCAGTTTATAACAGCCGGCAAACTTTTACATAAAATAGAAGATCTCGTAACAGCAAGACCTGAGCTACTTGGTTTTGAAGATTTTGGAATTTTATTTCACAAATTAGCAATTGGTATACGGGTACCATTTTCGGGCGAGCCGCTGCAAGGCTTACAAATTATGGGTTTGCTCGAAACCCGAAATCTCGATTTTGAAAGCTTGCATATTTTAGGCGTTAATGAAGGCACGCTTCCGCAAGAAAAAAGCTACCAATCGCTGATTCCGGCAGATATTCGTAAAGCTTTCGGCTTATCAAATTACTCAGAAAGGCAGGCCGTCTATGCCTATCATTTTTTTAGGCTGCTGCAAAAAGCCAACACCGTACACCTCTATTATAATAACGAACCCGGATCATTTGGAAGTGGCGAACAGAGTCGGTTTATTCAGCAAATCAGGTATGAGCTGGTCAAACTCAATCCAAAAATCAGTGTTAGAGAGGCTGCTTTCGCACTCCCATCGCCTTCCAAACGCAAAGATATTTCTATCACCATCCCAAAAAACGAGCAGGTGATGCAGCAGCTTATTGAAAAAGCCAAAACGGGATTGTCGCCCTCCAGCCTGGCCACCTATATTATTTGTCCGCTGCAATTTTATTTGAGTAGCGTTGTTGGTCTGCAACCGAATGAGTCTTTCCAGGAAGGCATCAAATACAACGACCTCGGAACGGCGGTACACAATACGCTCGAAAGTCTGTACACGCCATTTATTGATAAAAATCTGACCGGCACGGACATAGACAAAATGCTTGCCCTTTCAGAAGGAGTGTTGGATAAACACCTGCTGGAACTGTACCCTAAAGGATTGGCGGACTTTGGCAATAGTCTGTTGATGAAAGAAGTGGCACGTCAATTTGTAAAAAACTTTTTGGTTTACGAGAAGAAGTCACTGGCAGATAGACCCATAACTATCAAAGGCTTGGAGGAAAAACTCAGTATTGAACTTGCCGCCGCCGGCATCAGCATAAAGCTGAAAGGCACCATCGACCGCATTGATAAAGTAGGGGAAATCACAAGGCTGATCGATTACAAAACCGGTACTGTTGATGAGAAAACCTTGAAGCTAAAGACATGGGAGCAACTGCTATTACCACAAAGAAGCAAAGCCTTGCAACTGGCAATTTACCAGCTTTTAATGGTCAAATCAGGATTAATTTCATCGCCGGGCAAGCTGGAATGTGGAATCATCAACCTGCAAAAACCCGGCAAAGGACTGATGGCTTTATCACTTCCGGAAGAGGGAGAAAACATTGGCTTTGAAGAAAATATTATAGGGCAGCTTGTTGGACTGTTTGAAGAACTTTACGACACGGAAACACCTATTGTTCAGACCAATGAGACCAAGTATTGCACTTATTGCAATTTTGCAGGCATCTGTAATCGTTGAGGCTTCAGGCATCACAGAGTAGCAAAACAGCAATAAAAGCTCTGTTTATTTCGCTAAAAAAATTAGGCTTTTTGGTGTTTTTTGAGCCAACAATTATAGCTTTGTGGCTTGAACAATGGTTTATTCTAACAAAGGGCTTCTATAATTGAGGAAGTCAGTAAATTTCATGGTATGAAAAAGTTTCTATTATTTTTAATTATATTGTTTTGCGGAGGAGTATTCGAATCATGCACTACCCTAAAAGACAAAGATTACGTTGAGCCTAAAATTGGCGAGGTATCAAATACTTTTAAGGCCTACACTGTTTTTGGGCCAGAAAGTTATTGGATTTACAAAAACCAACTCAACGGTATTGAAGACAGTGTAGTTGTCAGGGAAGTGACTACACAGCGTCGGTTTCACACTGTGCAAGGTCGTCCGGGATTTTTTTACAAGGCCTATGAAATGCTATACTCCAGCGGCCCCATGGCGCTTACTCTCGGTGAGGTTACAGGTGGATATGCTGACACATCTCAAGATACACTTCCCGAAAACTTCAGAATTTATTTTGATAACGGTCGTTATTTCAGTATTTTAACGCCAAAATATCCTCTTGGAGAGGAACAGCATTTGGGCATTAACGAAGGCAATTACACCAATGTCGCTTTTCATAGAAGTTTTGAACTCCAGGGAAAATCCTATTCAGATGTATATATTACACGTGTAAAAGACTATCATGACGGTAATGACACCGTTTATATGCACTTTTTTCTGGCAAGAGATGCGGGAATTATACGCTATATAAAGCAGTCAAACACCGAAAATTTCGACTGGATATTGACCAATTATGATCTCAAAGCTTTTGAGGGTGATACGATGCCGTATTAAACCTTTTTTATATTTCTAAAACTCCTAAATCAATACTATTTAATGATTTAGGGGGTGTCATCTTCTTTTGACTAGGTCTTAAAGATCACCGTAAACGCGCTTCCCCGGCCTACTTCTGATACCAGCTCCAGCTTTGCACCCATCAGCCGGGCATAATCCATGCATAAGATAAGTCCCATGCCAGAGCTTTTTTCGCCTTCAGTTCCCGGGCGATTGAAATTACTGTTCAGCTCAAAAATTCCTCCTTGCTTTTCTTTAGGAATCCCGATGCCGGTATCGCGTACTGTAATGCTCACCATGCCTGGCTCAAACTGAAGCTCGATCTTTATTTCACCACCTCTTGGCGTAAATTTCACGGCATTGGTGAGCAAGTTATGCAACAACTGTTTTAGCATTTGATAATCGGTTGTCAAGTGCTGCTTGTCATCAGATTCAGCAATGAGCTGAATCCCTTTATCGTTAGCAATACTGGCAAATACCTCTTTAAGTTCCTTGATTAATGTGTTGACAGTAAAGGTTTTTTTCACTAGTTTCATTGCCCCTTGTTGCATTTTGCTCCATTGCAGCAATTCTTCCAGCAGGTTATTGGTATTTTCTGCCGACTTATCAAGTTGCAACACCAGTTCTCTTTTCTCCTCTTCGGTAAGACTTTCCCACTCCATATTCAGCAGAATTGTACCGGTTCTGAGCGCTGCAAAAGGGCTGCGCAAATCATGACTCACGATAGAGAAAAATTTGTCTTTGGTTTTATTCAGTTGGTCAAGTTCCAGATTTTGAGCATCAAGCCGGATGATATTAGATTCTAAAAGTTTGTTCAGCCGTTTGATTTTCTTATGATTCATAAACTGAAACAAGGTAAAAACCAACATCCCAATCAAAACCCATACGATCATTACAACGATCCAGCGCTGATTATTGATCATATCATCTTTGTACTTATTTTCTGTTTGCAGCAAGCTATTTTTCAGGTTTTGCACTTCAAGTGCCCTTGCCACTTCAGAAGCCATTAAGTGGCTACGTGCTTCATCCTTTTTTAGCTCAGCCTGAATCTGTTGCCTCTCTATGCTATAAAAAAACGCCTGCTCAAAATCACCTCTTACACTGTCGATTTTCATTAAACCCAGTAAGGCATTGGATTTGTACTCAGGAACATCTATAGAATCGGACAACTGATACCCCTTTTTGTAATAATCAACAGACGCCGGATAATCTAATTTGGAACGATAAACATTACCCATGTTTACCAGTAAAGCCGCCTTGCGCCTGACAAAAACCTCACTCAACGGATTTTGAAGTGCTCGTTGATAATAAAAAGCCGCCGAATCATAATTTCCCATTGAATAAAACAGACTTCCACGGGTAAAATCTATCATGTGTAGCACATCATCTTTATTTTGCGGAATGGTATATTGTAATGTTTTAGAGAAATAATAAGTAGATGAATCATAATTTTTAGCAATACTTGAATACGACTCAGCAATATTGCCATAAAGTGTTGCCAAAATATTTTTATTATTACCTTTTAAGTGAAAATTAATAGCCCGCAAGTAATATTCTTTCATTTTCTCCACGTCGCCCAGATAATAATAAACAGTAGCAAAGGCGCTATAAAGGTTACTGTTTAATTCCTCATTACCCAATGACTCGCTTTTAATTCGGGCCTCTTCAAGCAGCTCAATAGCATGGTCATAAGCGCTCTTTTGGTTGTAAACAATGCTTAATTTAATAATGCTTTCAATATAAATTTTATTGAAATTATGCTGCTTCGCCATTTCAATTGCCCTACTATAATAAAATACAGAAGAATCAAAATTATCCAAAGAGCTATAAATCAATCCCAAATTGCTAATTGTATTGATTTGCTGGCGCAATAAACCACCTTCAACAGTCCATTTTATAGCGCTACGATAATAGCTGGCAGCCGTATCGAAATTTCTGATCGCCCAGTTATAATTACCTTTTAGGTTGTTTTTGGCATAGTTGGCATACGGATTTTGGGTGCTGTCGGCAAAATGGCTTAGCGAATCAAGCCACGGCAGTATAACTACGGGATTATAAAATATTGAATCTCTTATAGGCTTCACCCAGCGCAGGATAGCTAGCGAGTCAGTGACCTTGTATGAATCTTTTTTTGCCTCACAGGGAAGCATTACTAATATAATAATAGTAAGTAATAGCAGTGAACGGGCAAAAGACACCAAATTAAACCTCATAAATGACCTATATAAGTATAGAGCTGTAAGTAATTCCACAAAAGTAGGATATTTCCGCTTAAGAATTTTGGGGAATATTGAGGAGTTTTTTTCTGTAGGGAAATATTATGAATCGAGTGAGAGATTGAGATTGTTGATTTTGCGCAGCCGGAGCTATGCTAATCTGGAATGAGGACAACTTCCTTAGGAATTAACTGATATTTTTTCCTTTGGGCGTAACTTACAGCCTAAGCCTAAAAAAAAATTAATTTTGCTGTTTTAGATTGATCGTCCCACTTAAGTAAGTTGGTATTTCAATTGAAATTATAATTTAATTTTAGGAAAATGAAAATCGATTGGCTTTTAGACTACAATCCCATATTATTGGCGTTGGTTGCCACTTTATTTACTTGGTTTGTTACAGCTTTAGGAGCGGCTATGGTATTCTTTTTCAAGACGATAAACAAAAAGGTACTGAACTCAATGCTTGGTTTTGCAGCAGGCGTCATGATTGCGGCAAGTTTTTGGTCCTTGCTTCAGCCGGCAATTCCTATGGCAGAAGAAAGCGGTAAAACTCCCTGGATACCTGCGGTTGTAGGTTTCCTCTTAGGCGGGGTGTTTTTATTTCTAATTGACAAGATTTTGCCTCACCTGCATCTCGGCTTGTCGGTAGATAAGGCCGAAGGCATCAAAACATCCTGGCAAAGGAGTGTGCTATTGGTACTTGCCATTACCTTGCATAATATTCCTGAGGGTTTGGCTGTTGGTGTTGCTTTTGGTGCTTTGGCGCACAGCCCGGATATTGGCGTGCTGAGCGGTGCTATCGCCCTGGCTATCGGGATTGGTTTACAAAATTTCCCTGAAGGTGCTGCCGTTTCCATTCCGCTGCGGCGGGAAGGTTTTACACGGCTGAAAGCCTTTAATTACGGCCAGTTGTCGGGTATCGTGGAACCTATCGCCGGTGTGTTAGGTGCTTACCTGGTTTTAACGGTAACCCCCTTGTTGCCCTACGCGCTTTCTTTTGCGGCAGGTGCCATGATTTTCGTGGTAGTAGAAGAACTCATCCCCGAATCGCAATCGGGCCACGAAACCGACTGGTCAACCGTAGGTGCCATGATTGGCTTTGCCACGATGATGCTTTTGGATGTGGCGCTGGGGTAGGCTGATTCCGTATCTTTTCAGGCATTCTTCCCACAACACTTCTTATACTTCTTGCCACTACCACACGGGCAAGGCTCGTTTCGGCCGGGTTTTTTGACGGCGTGATATGGGACGTCTGAATAAATGTTTTTTTCTGCTTCCCACTTCCTCATGGTCAACATCTATATAATCAGGATCATACATCGTGTAATCATCATTCACGCCTTCATTCTTTTCAGCTTCTACAAGTGAAAGCATTAGTTCAAGTAGTTCATTCCTACTCTTAAGTCTTTTTTTGTAAGCACTTAAAACATATATTTTATATACGCCAAAGTCCTCTAATTCCTCTTCAATAAAAACATCAATATCTATAGATGAATCAGCCTCACATAACTTACTTTTCTTGAACACCGACTGTTGTGCTTCCCATTCCCGCTGCGTAAAAACCTCAGGTTTAGGCCATTGCATCACGAATGATATAGCGTTTAAACTATCCAACATATTTCCAATATTTTCTGCAACTATGCGTTTGTAAATATGCTGAAACACGGCATATTGCTCCGTATCAATTATTTCTGCTTCCAACAGAAAATCATACACATAAGCCACGCCCCAAACTAAAGCTATCATTTTGTCGTAATTCTCAACAATGAAACTTTCTTTTAAATCACCGAGATAGTTATCAAAAGTTTCATATTTGATTTTGAAATGGTTTTTCCAATTAGCTTTCTTTTTCTTTGATAAGTTTTCATCCCAATAAATTCTGGTTAAATCAAATAAAAGACCGCTTAAAGTAAACTGTAAACCCTTGATTAGCATGCGTTTCATAAAGCTATTACGAAGCAGCATAAGCTGGGCATCCTGGTCTTTCTCAAACCTATTCATCAGGCTTTGAACCTCAAGCATATCTGCATAAAAACCAAGATTATAGGTCTCAATAGGATCCTCACTTAAATCAAAATCAAAAGGCTTTAGCTTTTCCTCAAGGAGTTTGATATCAAAATTTTGGTCAGATTTTTCGTAAACTTCTTGTGTAGCAAGAAAGTATATATTATAGTCGAGTATGCCCGCTGCATTTCCAAACAGCAGATCTGAATCGCGCACTTCTTCATAATTTTGTTGGATGGCACGCTGAAGTATTGTGTTGCGCTGAAAAAAAAGCAGCTTTTTGAAAACCGAAAGATACATATCAAACTCATTGACCGGCCTTTTAATAAATGGCTCAAAGTAGTATTCTGCCTTTTCAAAATCACCTGCTGCACAGAAATGCTCGACAAAATCATGATAGAAATATTTTCCTTTTCTATTTAATATTTCTGGCTGATGCGTTTCGAGCGTTTTCACAAAGACTTCTGCTTTGCTGTAATCTCCTTCTCGAAAAAGTGTTTCTCTAATTTCATCCACTAAAATTTCTAATTCTTCAAGGTATTCTTCTTCATCTTCTTGGATAAGGAGCGGCTGTGAAAACAATGTATTGATTGCTGCGAAATCAAATTGGACAAGGTGCTTGTGTGTTTTTTCTATAAATTCTTGAATATTCATGGTGGTTTAAACGCTGGGTAAATAATATCTTTATTGAGTTTTTACAAACCTTGACAGGCGTGCTATTTCAGCGACCTACCCAAAATCTTCACCTCATCCGGCTCGGCTCTGATTTTAATGATTTCGCCATTTCCTATGTTTATCATCTCGTCAAACCACACACTAAAACCATCAATTTTGAGCAGGTAATTGCCGGCATCCAGTTCAATTTCAGCGCGTCCCAGCCCGTCGATAGGCGTAACGCCAATGCTGGCACGCTCTTCGCCATCAATATAAATCTCACAGAGGCCTGTCTCGCTTAATATTAGCAATGTAGATTTTCTTTTGGCTATTGGTCTTTCTTGTGAAATAGGTTGTGGTCGTTCTGTTGTGTTGATAAGACGTTCGGAGGTTTCCAGCACTACATTTACAGTTTCGTTCATCATGTTGCTCACCTCATTTGACTGCACCGGTTGTGAGCTGTTTTCGTAGGTTACATACTCAATTTCCGTATAGGAATTTTCGGTCTTGACCAGTGGATCAACGCCAAAAATTTCGAGTTTCCCGTCATTCATCCGGGCACGGGTAACCATACCTCCAGGAATAAAAATCGTGGTATCCAGCAACTTTTCTGATTTAAAGAGTCCTTTCATTTTTTCCACCGTTATCAAATGGTTGCCGTGGTTTAGCTTTGTGGAAGCCATCAACTCACCGTCTCTGGCTTGCAACATTTTTCCATCGATTAGCGTAACCAGCATCACACGTGGGTTATAGGTAAACTCGAAAAGGCCTTCGCGAGAAGGGTCGCCATTTGCCTGCGCTCTGATGTTTTCGCCGGTAAGCTTGCTGATAAGTCGGGAGGCGAGCTCATCAATAGCTAGGTCAATTGTTTCCAAGGAAGCGGCTTTTGCGCTGGCCGTAGCACCTGAAACTACTGTAGCTGTGGCCGTTTCTACGACTTTAGCATCGATCCTCATTGATTTGCCCAAGGGCATAAACGAACCCAAAACCATATAGGTAGCGCCGGTGAGTTTGCCCACCTCGGCAGCAGATTTTTCATCGACAAGGCCGCTAACTCCAAGCTTCAATTCGTCAATAACGAGATTGAGCTGGCCGCGCTCGACCAAGCTAAGCCGGTTGCTTCCGGCGAGCGTTGTAGTTAAAATATCGGCAATGCCGCCCGACAGATAATTCAGCTCCGGCTGACCATTATTTTTAAACGACATCACTCCCACGCTGGTTTGCGCCTGTAGCGCGAAAGCCGCAAGCAAAAAAAGTAGTGAAAAACTGGTTCTTAGCAATTTCATCTTTTGAATTTTGGTTTTTATCATTTCTTATAATTAGCGAGCAAGGCCAGGCCAAAAAGCTCAATATGCAAATCTACATTTTTAATGTTTTCAACTTCTTTAAAGTTTATATTTAAGCCGTAATCCGCTAAGCTCGCGAGCAGGACGGTGTTTATTTCGTGTAATCCCACAGCGGGTTGTTTGCCCGAAAAGAGCTTTTCAAGATAGGGAAGCATAAATAGTCGCTGCTTTATTTGTTGTCGCCGATACAACTGCCGGATTGCTTTTTGCTGGCTCAATGGCTGTTGCCAGTTGGGGTTCACAATTTGCTCCAGGCTGCCCGGCAATTGCTGAAAAAGTTGCAAAAACAACTTTCCGTATGACTTATCAGCCATCTGCACCTCCAAGGCCTGCCTCGCGAAGTTTGGCTCGTAAAAGGGTGTTGTTGACCAACAAAAAGTGCGGTTGCGATCTTCTCCCTCGAAAAGCCATTTGCGTCCACGCTCGCGCAATAAAAATTGACCGTGTGCTTTTTCAGGTGTTTCCTGATAACTTTCGAGATGAGCTAACAGATAGTCTTTTAATGCTTTAACAGAAATTCCAGACCATTGTGCAGCCGTTTCAAGGCTTAAACGACCATGCTGACGTAGCAGGTAATTAAGCAGTTGTTTGAGACTGCGCAGGTGAATCAATGGGTGCAGATCGGCAAGTAGTTTATCGCCACCATCGCCGGTAATCATGGCGTGATTGTGTTGCGCAAAATATTCCAGAAAAGGCAACAGAAAAGCCATTCCGGCATAGTTAAGTCCTTGTTTCAACTGCATAAGCTGCTGTATTTGAGCAGTATTTGTTGGTTCCAACAAAATAACCTTATGCTGGCTTTCCCAACGCAACTGTTTCATCATTTGTTTAACAGCCTGAACATCAGCCGATGCAGAGCCTTCAGCATCTTGGTAGGTGTATGCCGGAATAGTTACATCCATCTTTTTGAGCAGCCCAGCAATCAGGCGCGAATCCAGACCGCCGCTAAGTGACAAAGCCATGTGAGGCAATTTCCGTAGTCGGTTTTCTAAGGCTGTTGATAAACTTTCAATCCAGGTTTCCGAACTTGGTGGCGGCTTATCATCAAAGCGGTAAGCTTCAAAGCCTTTGGAAATATCCAATTTATTAGCCTTGAAATCTGCTTTGAGTATTGCGCCTGGCGGCAGATAGCTGATGCCTTCCCAAAGCGATTGCTCGCCCAAAGCAAAGCCAAAGAGAAGTGTGGAAGCCAGCCCATAAGCATCAAAACTTTTGTTTCCGGAAATGTTTCGCATTTGCTGAATATCGCGACCAATAAGTATTTTTCCGGTTTCTTGGAAAAGATAAACGGGCAAGCGACCAAAAACATCATTCCAAAGCCAAAGTTGTTGGTTTTCAGCATTTAAAATCAGCAGCACAAACTCACCATCACATTGGTGCAGCCAATTCTGAACTTGCTCAGCAGTTATATCCTGCGCGCAAAAGGCTTGAATTTTCTGTTTTATTTCCGCTTCCAGGATATCATAAATAACACCTTCAAATAAGATTTGAAAACCACCTTCAACCCATGAAATAATTGGGTAATCGGCATTGGCAAGGCTTGATAGATTAAAAGGCTTCTGATGATAGATTATTTTTCGCGAAAAATCAGTCCGGTCATCACTTTGTTTTGCATTTGCATTATTTCGATAAGAGAATTGAAAGCCGGGCATGTAAATTGAGCTTAGTTTATTATGTTTTGAAAATTCACTTTAAAAAAACCACACATCCCCTTGCGCATAGTAAAATACTTTGTTGATGAGCAAAAATAGGTATTTTTCGCAGGCATCTGATAGGTTATTTTTTTGCTAAAAGAAGTTAGAAAAAGGATTTGCAGAAATAGCTGCACACACAAATTTCAACAAATGTTTACCGTATTGTGATTGCATTGAGAAACCTCTCTTAGGTTTGGTTCTCGTCAGTTCACTTTGCACCCGGATAAATCCTGACGGTATTTACAGAAAGGTCCTACGGACATATTTTGATATCGGTTTTTTTTTGAATCCCAAGGGTTTTCTAAACCTTTGAGGTTTAAAAAAACATATAAAGTCAAAGGAGCGCGACTGCTTGTTGTCGCCGTATAGTCGCAACCTGACCGACAAGCATTGGGCTTTGGCCCTGACAGCTGCCAATACAGACTTTGTTGCAAGCTAACCAAAGTTCCTTACTTTTGCTCAAGAAGAATTTTCCTGTGCCAAAAACTGAAACTAATTCTATTAAGATGCGCTTTGGTCTCCTATGCAACAGCTTGGTGTTAGAGCGATGGCAGGCCGAAAGTATTTGCCTGTTGCGTGAAAATGGCGTTGAGTTAGCGCTAATCGTGCTGAAAGATGAGCCACAACAAAGCAAGCCCGGCTTTGGCCAATGGCTTGGCTCCTACCCTTTTCACCAACTGCTGTTCAGGCTTTGGAACAGGTTTTTATTTCGTCCAAAAAGCAAGGCTGCCGTGGATATTTCTGCCGAAACGAAAGGCATCGAACAACTGCTGTGTCGTACCACCAATAAAGGTATCTCTACTGTTTTTAGTGAAGTAGATATTGCCCTGATACAATCCAAAAAACTGGATTTTCTATTGCGCTTTGGCTTTAATATTATCCGGGGCGACATCCTGCAAGCTGCCAAACACGGTGTTTGGTCGTTTCACCATGACGATGAGCGAAAAGTTCGCGGAGGGCCACCTGGATTTTGGGAATTTATGCACAGGGATGAATATAATGGCGTGATTTTGCAACAGTTAAATGAAAAACTCGACAAAGGTTTTATCCTGAAAAGGCATTTCTATAAAGTAATTACCCATTCCTACTCTACCCACTTGGATCAGCTCTATTTTGAGAGCTGCCAAATGCCGCTCCAATATTGTCGGGAATTGCTTGCAAACCCAGCTTTTAAAGCAGAAATGTCACAATCAAAAGCGCCTATAAAGCATCCGCCGAATAATTGGCAGATGCTGAATTATTTTTTGAAATCCGTTAGCCGTCGTATCGGCTTTCATCTGCATGATCTTTTTCGGCAGGAAGACTGGAATGTAGGTTTAATACATGCTCCACTACAGGCCGTGATTGACAATCCGGAAGCCCATCTCGCGCAGGCGAGATGGTTTAAAAAACCCAACGCAAGCACTTACTTAGCCGACCCATTTATTATTGAATTTAAAGGCGAGAACTATTTATTTTACGAGCTATTCGATTACCGAAAAGGCAAGGCAGTGCTGGCTTGCAGACTCTCATCAGAAGATTTTGAACAACAGCATATTGTGCTGGAAGAGCCACATCATCTGTCGTTTCCGTTTGTTTTTGAATATGCAGGCGAATTGTATTGTACGCCGGAAAGTTACAGTGCTAACAAACTCAGCCTGTACAGCTTTGACACTGAAAAGCGGCAGCTGATCTGGAAGAAAGACCTGCTCAGCAATATGTCGGTTATTGATCCGGTTTTACAGCCCCATGAAGGCCGCTGGTATTTGTTTTTTACATTAAAAAACCTACCCAGCGTGCATTTGTATGTGTATTATGCTGAAAATCCGTTTGGGCCTTTTACAGCACATGCCAACAATCCAGTGAAATCTGATATCCGTACATCACGTCCGGCGGGCGCATTTATAAGGCTGAACAACAATATTTTGCGCCCGGCGCAGGATTGCAGCCTGCACTATGGTCGCGCTGTAGAATTGCATGAAATAGAAAAGCTAAGCCCGCAACAATTTGAAGAAAAACCCGTTAAACGCTTGATGCCGCTACCAACATACACCTATAATAAAGGACTTCACAGCCTCAACGGAAACGCACATTTTACCGTGATCGACGGCAAACGCTTTACCTTTACGCCGGCCGGATTTTGGCACCAGCTGCAACTCAAACTCAATAAAAAAGCCTGATGCTTCGCAAAATACTCAGCACTACCGGCATCCGTGCCCTCAACGCTCTCAGCGGCATCGTCATCCTATGGATGGCCACCAACGAGCTGGGCAAGGAAGCCTGGGGCATTTCGGGCATTATCTTACTGAATATCAGCTTGATACTATTGGTTGTAGAACTGATGGCCGGAAGTGGCTTGGTGTATTTTAGCTCGCGTTACAGCCTCAAAAGCCTGCTGAAAATTTCTTACAGCTGGATAGTTTTAGTGATTGGTGGCACGGCGCTGCTATTTTGGATGCTGTCGCTCTTCCCTAAGCTTTACCAAATTGTTGTCCCTGAAGGCTATGGCATTCATATTCTGATACTTTCAGCCATCAATGCCCTACATAGCTTTAATATGAACGTGCTGTTGGGCAACAAGAAAATTGCTGCCTTCAACAGCCTTTTCATGCTACAATTTAGCCTGCAACTACTGTCGATGGCGGGTTTTATCTATTTGGCCGAACTCAAAGACGAACGTGCTTTCGTGTATGCGCTTTACGTTTCTTACCTGCTACCCGCCTTAGTTGGTTGGTTACTGATTACGCCTCTTTTCAAGTCGGGAAAGTCGCCTGCCGCCATCGCGAAAGCAGCTACTATCCTTAATTACGGCAGCATGACACAACTTTCAAGCATCGCGCATATCATCAACAAACGCCTTAGCTATTACTTCCTTAAAAGTTTGACAGGACTGGGTTCGGTGGGGATTTACAACTCCGGCGTACAGCTCACCGAAGGGCTGCGCCTGATTGGCCAAAGCATCTCGCTGGTGCAGTTTTCAGAAATCAGCAACTCCACTGACAAGGCAGCAAGCGCAAGGCTTAGCATCACTTTGCTAAAGTTCTCCGTCGGGCTAACCACACTGGCTTTGCTGGTATTGATCGCCATCCCACGCGAAGTATTTGAATGGGTTTTCAGCAAGGAGTTCGGCGACATCAAAATCGTGATCCTCAGCCTTTCTCCCGGCGTTATCGCGCTGGCTGCCAACACCATATTCAGCCATTACTTCTCCGGCACCGGCCAACCGCGCTACAATCTCTTCGCCTCACTGACCGGTTTAGCAGTAACTATTCCTTCATTAATTATTTTAGCTCCGCGCTTCGGACTTGTTGGCGCCGGCATCAGCGCCTCGCTGGCGTATAGTATAGCCGTGGTGTATCAGGGATGGGTGTTTCATAAAAAAACCTATACAGGATTTGGTGATTTATTGATTAACAGAAGTGATATCCGGTTATTATTTAAGGTGGTATTTAGGAGGAAATAAATCAATAATAAAACTTTAATATTTGATTTAGTTTTTTTGAAAGCTTTGAGATTTAAACGCTGATATATCGAACGTAACATAGTTATGTCACGGCTGATGCGGATTTGCAATCCGTGCTAAAACACAAAATATCTCAGTTATTTACACTTTATTCTCCAGTCATCTATCCGACGTTTTGAAGTCCATCCGGCTGCTCAAACACATGCGTTCACATACTCCTAAACTTCCTATCGCTCAGCGCAGAAGGACATGAAAGCCTCGAGATAGCAATTAGAATTTTCAACTCTTTATCCAAGTATTCAAGGTCTTACCAATAGTTTTTAAAAAAAGCCGGCTTGTCTTCAATATCTTTATTTAGGAGCAATATAGGTAATTCATTGTAAGGACTTTTTCTGTCAAATTTCGGCTCTTCTATAAATGTTCAATATTTTTTAAATTTTGGACATAACGCAAATATATGTCCAAATATTGAAGCCATAGCATTCAATTGTTCATTTTTTGACAAGTATTGGACAATTACTTGCTTTGAAGAAAAAAAACGAACACTTATCGCCCTTATGGCCCATAGGTGAATATTTTTGGACAAATGATCTTCACTTATAATCAAATCAACTATCGCCCGGTGTCTTTTCCACTGCGTAAAAATAATACCTCAGCACAGCGTAGATTTGTTTGGTTTTGCACTATTAGCGTCCTCAAGTCTACTCCAAAAAAACTCCTATTCCCAACCCACTTCAACGGACTTGCACCGTCTCGTTCGTGGCCATGCATGGCACACTAATAAAAAAAACCAACCCATTGGCTGGCTTTTTTTATTGCTGTTAATCAGCTTATCTGTTGATGATTAATGGTCTGTTAACTTTTGCTTGCGGGGCTTCCAGCGTTAAAATATAGCTTCCGTTGCCAAGTTCGCTAAGCGAAAGCTGGTAGTGTCGGTTGCTGTTGGCCGAAATTTCTTTCTCCAGGATTAGCTCACCAATCATATTGCTAATGCGCAGCACCACTTTCTCGTTCAGCATGCTGCCGAAGTCCAGTGTCAGCTGGTCTTTGGCTGGGTTGGGATAAATTTTAACTGCTCCCATTCCATTTTCGTCTAAGCCAATCGTGCTGAATAGATCAACAAGGAGTTCTTCGCTCCAATCGCTTTCACCACAGTCGTTTACGGCATTTGCTTTGAGCGTTGCCTGTCCCCTGAAATCAATATTCCAGTTGACGAGGGCATTGGTAGCATCAGCGTTAAGCGCACCGGCCTCTTCGGGCAGAAGCATCCAATTGTAGCTTTCTGCATCCGTCACCGGTAAGATGTCGTAAGCACTTTCCGAAATTTCATTCAAGTCTAAAGTAACAGAGCCGCTTGGTGCTAGAGGTGTTTCGGGCGCGTAATTCACCAGGATGTTCACGCTTCCTTCGGCAGTATTGAAGCAGCCATTGCCGTCAGCAACTGATTCCAGCGTCATGCTCATAGCTTCTTCCGGAATCAGGTTTATCAGGTAAGTAGCGGTTTCTATCTCCATGGGGTCAACAGCACCTTCCAGCATGAGCATCCAGGGCGACTGGCCGCTTAACGCGACTTCAATCGTTGCTTCTTCGCCTTCGCAGATGGTCTGATCACCACTGATAGACGCTGTTGGCAAGGCGTGAATCGTCAACACGAAATCTATGGAAGCCGCTTCGCAACCGCCGTTTGCCGCTGCCGTTAAGCTTAGCGATACCGTTCCAGCCAGCAGATCGTTTTCTCCCGGAATATAAACCGGAAGAAGTGCGTTTGCATCATCAAAAACCCCATCGCCGGCAGTGGTCCAGAAGAGCGATTCGTAGTCACTGGCTTCACCCGTGGTAAAGATGTAATTTTCGCCGTTGCATATGGCTGCATCAGTTTCAAAATCGAGTGTTGGGTTCCTTATAATCGTGAGTGTCAGGCTGTCAGTCATCGGGTCGGTCGTGCCAGTTGCTGTGAGTTTGAGCGTTGCACCGCCATTTTCATTATCAGTAGTTCCCGGCGTATAAATTGGGTTCAGGATGGTGGCATCGTCAAAGCTGCCATCTCCGGTGGTTTCCCATAGCAAATCGGTATAATAAGCCGCATAGCCTTCCAGCTGGAAGGGCTCCGATTCACAGCTTTGCAGGTCGTATCCTGCCCAGGCCATAGTCCTGATTTCTGGCGGGAGCACAACAAAATCAATCCAGGCGCAATCTTCTCCATTGCTTACAGAAACGTCTTTTGAATATTCCCAGCGGAACTGATGTATGCCTTGCAAAATGGGAAAAGCAGCTTTTGTCCACGAAATATTTCCCGACCACTCACCTACTTTAAGGCCATCGATGTAAAATTTCAGCTTGTCGTAATTCGTTTCTGATGACACCTTATAATAGAAAGAGATGGTATCGTTGCTTCCTGCTTCGTAGCTGACCATAATTTGTGAATTCTGGCTGTTGCCGATATTGCCAGACTTGGCTGCATACTGGCCTTCGAAGGCACCGGTTTCAGTTAAAGTCCAGGGAAGGTTCCCGCTAAATATCCAGTCAAAGCTTTCAAAGTCACCGCTCTCAAAGTCCTCTACAATCAGACCAATTTTAGTAGAAAAGGATTTGTCTGCTACATAGGCTCCGGAGGAAAGTTGTAAACTAAATTCAGCTGCAACACCAATGGGCGCAGCAGGATTTACAAATACCTCGAAGGCTGCTTGAACAACGCTTTCAGCTTCAATACTTTCAAAACTCACTTCAGTATCAACGGGATTAATAAAAGGATTGGTCAAAATCAGCTTGGCAAGGCTTGCCGCTGAAGCGCTGCCACCAATGTTCTCCAGGTTAAAGTTTAAAATAACTGTTTCACCCGGATCTAAGCGACCATTGTTATTTCCCTGGCTATCATCAACTATAAAGTTGTTGATTTTAAAATCAGGTGCATGGACATTTAGGCTAAAATTACTGGTCCAGGTCTCATCGCTGCTGTTCATCGTCACCTCAAAGCTCAATAAGGTGTTGTTGGGAATATCATCGGCTACTTCAAATTCAAAAACCTGCTCTTCCATATTAAGGCTGCCGGCTGCTATCATTCCGAAGTCGTAATTATCCTGATTAATAGTTACATATGGCGATTCGCAACTCAAAACAGCCGAAACGCCATGAGCATCTTCATTTCCAACATTTTTGAGGGCGATATCTAAAATAATTGTCTCGCCAAAATCAACCAGACCATTGCCATTGCCGCTCTCGTCATTAATTATTTTTTCACTGAAAATAACATAGGCGCCATCAGGAGGAATACATTCAATAACTGTTTCATAGCGGTAATAGTTTTGTTTTGTGATCGTTAGCCTGATTGGTGAGCCCGGCTCCTGCACTGCGATAGGAACTGATGTCGTTCCGGTGACAGCTTCTGCCGTGCCGATGATTTGGTCGCCATTGGTTAACGCAATCCAGGCGCCTGCTTCTACGGTAACTTCAAAAAAGTCGAGACCACTGAGCAAAACAGGCATATGATTGACTGCCAACTGCTGAGGTACTTCTGAATATACATTCAGGAAAGCATCTCCATGATGGTGAAAAAGGTTATAAGTAATCGGCTTGTGTTGTGGATTATAAGGCCAACTCGACTGTTTCAGAAATATTTTTCCGGCTGCATTGGCAAAGGCGGGGATAATGGATCTTTGAGCGAAGCTGCTGCCGTAATCCGGCATAAATTCAGGCCACATATTGTCGTAGGCACCCCACACATAGACGTCATTAACAAATGAATACGATACTTCGGTGGCTGCTATAATCCCCAGTGCGCCATATTGATGTCGGTGAAATTTTTCGGCAAAGGACTCACTGCCATAATTAAATTTCCCGGTGAGGCAGTTTACTGACCATACAAAGGTGAGGTCTTCGTTGGTTAGTCCGCTCAAATGAGAATTGCCATAATCGGGTTCGCCCCAGCCTTGTTCAAAGCCGTGATCGCGGTGCTGTAGCATAAAAGCGCCGCTGTTAATATCGTTATTGATGCGTGTGGCATTACCTCCCCAATCGGTGAGATGCGCTGTGTTGGCAGGGATATAATTAAGACCCATGGGGCCAAAATAATTTACCAGTTGAGAGGTGTTGGCGTTGGACGACCAGCTGCCACCAGGTGAGCCGCTGTATAGGGCGTTTTCGCGTACAGGGTTTTTTCCCAGGCCGTGTTCCCAGAAACCATTTATAATTTCAGAACACAGCTGAAACCAGCGCTCTGTTTGCCAGCCCATTGCCGTGATCGGGTTATCGTAAAAACCAGC
Organism: Bacteroidales bacterium; assembly: GCA_023229135.1. Taxonomy (GTDB): domain Bacteria; phylum Bacteroidota; class Bacteroidia; order Bacteroidales; family F082; genus UBA5536. The sequence continues at coordinate 54,184 of JALNZT010000007.1, read as the reverse complement.
ATTGGTTGGTGGGTTGCGCTCGTAGTCCAAGAATTTATGAATCATATTTTCCAGTTCGGTGGCGTTATTTGCGGTGATGCGTGCAAAAACCATATCCGGCATACTGTTGCCGCTCACATCAGAAAATGGATTGTCAGAAATATAAGGGTTGTAGTTGCCCGGATGGTCATAAAGTAAATGAGAAATCAATCCGGCGCTGCCATTGGTGTTGTAATCGCCCAGCATCAAAACGGCTGATGGCGGCACATCCCAATTGTTGTAGGCGTTATTGAAATAGTTCTCGAAAGCGGCTACTGTATTGCCGCCCATTTCGGTGGCACTCACTATCATGCTACTGATGCCTTGGTGTGTGCGAAATAGTCGGATGCTATCTGCCCAGGATTCAAAAATCTCATTGTCAGGTATCACAATAAGGTATTCGGCACCCGTTTCGCGCGCTGAGTGGCGCCGGCTGTAATCCATGGCCGGCAGCGCATCAGGATTGAGAACCATATCTTTTAGAATAGGGTCCCACCAGCGGCTGCGAAGTCTGTTGTCGCCAAAGTTTCCATCACCGCCTTCAAAAACAACTTCCATGTCAATGTTATGATAGACAACAAGTTCTTTGGTTACCGGATTGTATTGAAAAGGTGTGATACCGAGCATAACAACATCCAGACCGCGGATATTTTCAACGGCTGAAAGTAGGAAAGGTTCTGCCGGATAGGGTGCGTTTTTACTGTAAATAACTTGATTTTTGCTGTAGTCGGCCGGACTGTCATCGGTGTCTAATTGAATAGGCGCAGCCGGTAGTAAATCTACATTTTCCAGGGTTTCTTTTTGGTAGCTATGTATAATGAGCTGTGCTGAAGCACCATTTGGAACAGCAATATAGCGGCTGTTGCCGGGCAAATTTGGCGCACCGGCATTGTTAGGCAGATAAATACCATTCAGGCTGATCACCTGTCCATTACCTTTGTCTGTTTCCAGGCTTTCTAAGCGCATGCTTGTTAAGTTATGCGTCAATCTGATACCGCTGGCTCTGGAGGCAGTCATTTCAAAGCCTTCGCGGCTTGCTTCATTGTCAAAATCGAATGAAAGCGATTGCGCATTTAGACCGCTGGCAAATAAACTCAGCAGCACGACAAGGCCAAAATGGCGCATGATGGAGAAACTTTTCATGTTATATGATATTGATTTACAAATGCTTATAGCTGGAGAAGTAAAAACTTATTCACCAACGAAACAAAAATAGACATTCATCCGGTTATAGGACGGATTTGGGCGCTTAAATGTTAAACTTTTGACAATTTAGAATGATTCCTGTTAGTAGATGCCAGTCTGGGTGAGACTATGTGGCGACGATAAACAGTCGCGCTCTGACTTTTAGTTCTTGCCGGTCAGGGCGCGACTAATAAGGCGACGATAAAATAGTCGCACCCTGACTGGTTTAATATTAAGAAGTAGTTTAGTAGGTGGCACGGGTCCGGAGACCCGCGCCAGCGGAGGGGTTCTGACTTCTAATGTCAGTCAGGGGGCGACTGGTTAACGAGGCCTTATAGTCGCGCCCTGACTTTCCTGAACAAGATACCAATCTACCCATTTATCTAACTGTTTAACAGTATTGGGACGAAGTATGATTTCCCGTTGGCTGTCCAATAAGAAAATAGTAGGTGTCGCAAATACATGGTAAGCCTTAACAACAGGGCTTTCCCACTTTTGGTAATCGCAGAGGCTGATGAAAGGAAAAGGGTTTGAAAATTGTCTGAAAAGCTCAGCCTCTTCATCCAGTGAAACAAAAACGACTTCAAGACTGTGATTTTTCCACTTTTGGTATAAACCGACAATTTGCATTAGCTCCTGCGGACAGGCCGGACACCAGCTTGATCCAAAGACCAAAACGGTATAATCGGTATTAATTTCCGATAATTTTTTTGGAGCTTCAGCAGTTGCATAAGCAGGCGTAAAAACATCGCCCTTAAACTCAAAATCGGATGCTATGTTTCCTGTTTTCATGGCGCGATAGCTTTCCATTTGCGCAGCCAAGTCACTATCGATGGTGCAATTCACTTCGTTCAATACTTTTAAAGCCAGGTATTCGGAGGCGGCAAATAAGCTGCGCTTTTCTAATAGTTTAAAAAGAAATCCTGTAATTTCATTGAGTTTTTCCTCATCAGTAATCAGGTTTTCAATCATATAATCAATGGATTTATTCAACTCTACATAAGCTGATTCCAAAGAATGCCCACTGTTTTCGATCAGCCAAAAATGGCTTTCGATAGTTTCTTTTAGTAAGCCGCTTTTATACAAACGATTGTCTGTATAGTCTAATTCGCGGAAAGCTTTTAGTGTGCTTGCAATTTCATCAGGGCGATACTGCGCAACAGTAGAAACGGAACTAACTAACTTCCTAACAGGTAGATACCAACTTATGTAGCTATCTTTGTCCATATTTGCTAAAAACAAACTGTCTTCAGCTTTTATCCGTTTTTTTTCATTTTCTATGGCTTGTTTGGGCTGTTTGTGAACCGCAAAAAGCGAATCCTGTGTATAAATTCTAGCGAGGTAATCCCAAGCGCTCCGTGTTTGTTCGCGCCGAGGATGTTCCGATGCGTATTTTTCAAACAATTGGTTTTGTCTTCCTTCAATTATTTCAACAGTAGCAGTGAGTGCAAAAGTTTCACCTTTGAGTTGTAAATTTTCATTTTCGGCCAATATTACAATAAAACTTTTCTTGTCTTCGGCCATTAGGTAGGCCATCCCGGTATCATTATTATTGAATTTTAAGCTAAATTCTCCTTTTTTATTGGCTTGTGTGTTGTCAATTGTATAGGTGTTGAAGCCTTGAAAACCAATAAGTTTAATCTGTTGATTGGCAAGGTCGGGAAAATTGCTTGTAATCGTATTTTGGGTATAGGCAAAAACTACTATAAACAGTAAAACAAATAGGGCGGTGAGTTTTTTCATAGCATATCCATTTGAAGATTAGTAATAGAAAATCAAGGATTCTGATTGAACGGTGCAAGATACTACAATTCAAAAAAAGCGGAAATAAAAACTCCCTGCCTTTTGGGACAGGGAGTTTCGGGTAAAAAATAACTAAATAGATTAGATTTCTTATTCCTCAATGCAACGTACACTGTCGCCAGTTGCCCGGTGGCTGCTGATTACGTATGCATTAGTTCTGAAATTGAGGAAACGGGAGAAGATGCCGCCACCTTCATTCGACAGCGTGCTTGACCAATAATTACCACTCACCCCGGCACTTATAATTGTGCCATCGGAGTAGGGACGCTGGCCGGCTGCGGGCAGCTTAAGGGGCGAACCAAAAGCGCCGGCTGCATTGTTGCTGCTCCAGCTGGCACGCTCTGCTTCCCATTCTGCTTCGGTGGGCAAACGGTAGCCGCTGGGACAAGGATTGTTAATACCGCTTACGCCCTGCCATAGGTTATCATTTTGTGGTACGCGCCAATCAAAAGGACTGTCGGCGTTTATGATAAAATCACCATGTCCGGGCATATCATTGCTGCTTAAAGTTGTAGTTGTCTCTGAAGTGCGTTTTTCGTGTCCGTCAGTTCCTCTGCCCCATTGATATAAATCGCCAAAGGCATCAGCATCTGCGCTTGAGGTAGCCACTTGCGAGGCACCCAGGTTCCTGTCTAACCAGGTTTTGCCAGTAGCCGGATTAACAACAGTACCAACGCCGCCAGCGCATGGACTTGTTTCAAGTGAAATAACATTGGAGTTAGAAGTAGTGCCTTGACTATTACTTGCTCTTAGTCTGTAAGAATAAGTAGAACTGCAAGTTAAACCGCTCACCGTGAAACTGGTAACATTACCAACATCGTGGTTGTTGTAAATCCAGGTGCCTGAAAAATCAGCTAAAGTGTTTACATCTAAAAAATAAGTTGTAGCACCATCGCTTGCCGTCCAATTGGCATCAAAGCTTTCTTCGGTAATATTTGTTGCAGCAATTGCCGTGAATGCGCCAGGTAATTCGGGATCAACAGTTGGAGCGGCCCAAGTAGGGGTGTTATTGATAAAAGTTAAAACATGGCCTTCAGCACCTGCTGCAACCGTTACCCATGCCGTGCCATTCCAGTACTGCATTTCACCGGGTGTTGTGCCAACAGGTACGCTTGGATCAACTTCGTTTGCATGCAAAGCATAAGGCACACTTAGCATCTGACTGGTACCGCTAATGCTGTAGTTTGTTCCGCCATCAGGATCAGTTTCAGTTTTTATAAAATAGATGTTGTTTGCCCAATCAATGGCATTAAAGCCTGTTTGGCCACCTATTTCTACGCTTACCAATCCGTTGGCGTTAGTTGTAGGTGTTTGCGTTTCGGTATAAACTGCTACTCCGCTTGCCGAAGCCTCTAAAATGCTAATCCTCATTCCAACTTGGGTGTTGGTTACCAGCGCGTTGCTATTGTCGCGGATTACCGCCTGATAGCTCATTTTTTGAGGTGTTTGAGCGAAAACACTCGAAAATAAAAAGGTAAAAGCAAAAAGTACCATTACCGGTTTTAATACATATAATTTCATCGCTTCTAAATTTTAATTGTTATTTCAGTATTAGGAATAGTCTTAAGATGGTTCTTCAGATTTCAAGCGAAAAATTAGCTGAGTATTAGAAAATTTAGTTTGAGCTTTCTGCTCTGCTATTAAATTTTCACGCTTCACTATTTTTCACTTTTACCTTTTCACTACTTTAAAGGTTTTCACTACTTTATTTCTTTCGATAACCTTTATAAAATACACCGCAGGTTCAAGATTATGCATAGCGAGCCTGGTTTGGCTGTCTGTAAGCAGTTGACTTTGAAGAAGTTTTCCCTGCATATCGTAAAGTTGAAAGCTTAAAGTTGTCGGCTCAAAATCCTTTACTTCCAAGGTAAGATAGTCGGTAGATGGGTTGGGGTAAGCCGTAACCGAAAGCTGAATTCCATTGGCCTCTTCGATTCCTACCACCGAAATCTCGAAGGCTTGTTGCACACCTTGTGCCACCGAACCGCTTGTCCCTGTGTTTGTAGTATAAACCACTTGACCGACGGAATAACTCGTTGAGCCTCCGTTTCCAGTAGCATTGCCACCTGTGGCGTTAATATTTGCTTGTGCTTGTAGCCCCGTCAGTCCAAGTCCTAACAAGAGTATGGCGCACATTTTCAATCGTTTATGACGCATATTTTAATCTTTCTGTTTAATCCTTAATGCAACGCACAGGGAAGCCGTACGAACGGTAAGTAGCAAAAATATCGACATAGCTGTTGTTAAAGAATAATCCCCAAGTACCGGTATACATCACGGTACTCGTCCAATAGGAGCCATCGGTACCCTCAAGATAGAATTCACCATCGCCGTAGTAGCGATAGCCTGCCGCCGTTAACTTAAGCGGTGATGCAAAGGCTCCAGCTGCATCTTGGCTACTCCAACTTTGCATTTCTGAATCCCATTCCGCTTCAGTTGGCACACGGTATCCACTTGGACATGGATTATTTATACCGTTTACGCCCTGCCATAAATCATCGTTTTGTGGGCTACGCCAATCATAAGGTTCATAGGGAGATACGATAAAATCGCCATGCATAGGTGTATCGCTATAACTAAGGGTAGTGGTTGTGCCGGATGTACGTTTTTCGTGTCCGTCAGCTGCTCTACCCCATTGGTAATAATCACCATAAGCATCTTCATCAGCGAGCGATTCCGCAACCTGGGAGGCTCCCAAATTCCTATCCATCCATATTCTTCCGGTAGTAGGGTTTTCTACCGTACCAACTGTTGATTCTCCAACCCAAGTGGGAGTGTTGTTTACAAAAGTCATTATATCCCCTTCATTGCCTGCTGCAACCGTTACCCATGCCGTGCCATTCCAGTATTGCATTTCACCGGGTGTTGTGCCAACAGGTACGCTTGGATCAACTTCGTTTGCATGCAAAGCATAAGGTACACTTAGCAACTGACTGGTACCGGTAATGCTGTAATTTGTTCCGCCATCAGGATCAGTTTCAGTTTTTATAAAATAGATGTTGTTTGCCCAATCAATGGCATTAAAGCCTGTTTGGCCACCTATTTCTACGCTTACCAATCCGTTGGCGTTAGTTGTAGGTGTTTGCGTTTCGGTATAAACTGCTGCTCCGCTTGCCGACGCCTCTAAAATGCTAATCCGCATTCCAACTTGGGTGTTGGTTACCAGCGTATTGCTGTTGTCGCGGATTACTGCCTGATAGCTCATTTTTTGAGGTGTTTGAGCCCAGACACTTGAAAGAGCAATGGTAAAAGTTAAAAGTACCATTACCGATTTTAATAAATTTGATTTCATCGATTTTAATTTTGAATTGTTATTACATTATTTTGATTGAGCCGAAGATGATGTTGGAAATTTCAAGTGAAAGATTTTATGTGTATTGAAAATCCACTTATAGCTTTTTACCATGCTATTAAGTTTTCACTTTTCACCTCTTCACTACTTTAAATGTTTTCACTTCCTTGTCTCCTTCGATAACTTTTACAAAATAAATTGCAGGTTCAAGGTTGCCCATAGCGAGCCTGGTTTGGCTGGCTGTAAGCAGTTGACTTTGCAAAAGTTTTCCCTGCATATCAAAGAGTTGAAAGCTTAAAGTTGTCAGCTCAAAATCCTTAACTTCCAAGGTAAGATAGTCGGTAGATGGGTTTGGGTATGCCGTAACCGAAAGCTGAATTCCAATGGCCTCTTCGATTCCTACCACCGAAATCTCGAAGGCTTGTTGCACACCTTGTGCCACCGAACCGCTTGTTCCTGTGTTTGTAGTATAAACCACTTGACCGATGGAATAACTCGCTGAGCCTCCGTTTCCTGCAGCATTGCCACCGGTAGCGTTAATATTTTCTTGTGCTTGTAGCCCTGTTAGCCCAAATCCTAACAAGAGTATGGCGCACATTTTCAATTGTTTATGACGCATCGCTTGACCTTTCTGTTTAATTTTTATTGCTTTGATTTTATTTATTTTGACAAGGTTTTTTACCCTACAAAAATATTCCATGTTAATGAGAAACCTAATTCACCCGAATTTATATAAGATTTTTACTGCCAATATAAAAGCATAAGAACTTCCCCGACTTAGTATAAAATCCATCTCAATTTGATTATTGAGGCGGTTTCTTATGGGTTAAAACTTAGAGGTTACTATTGCTTAACTACTCTGTAAGTACCCAATCTTCCATTAGCTGTCACTTGCATAAAATAAGTGCCTGTATTTAGGCTGGATATATCTAGCTGTGAACTTGTTGCATCTACCTGCTTTGTGATGACTATTTGACCTAAAACATTGAATAAGCTAATCTGCTCAATGTTATCGATGCTTTTGAGGTCTACTATTCCATCCGTTGGATTGGGATAAAAAGAGAAGCCTTCAATAAGATTCTCGTCTTTTATACCAACAGGAGTACACGATACATCGGCCTCCCATCCGGGATATACACCCAGATCGCCGCTTAAAAATACAAAAGTCAGTGCGCCGCTTGGATGCGTAGAGGTAAATGGGCCGGGATTTTCAATTCCGTAATATCCACCAGCAGGGAAACCGCTATAAGTCTCAGGATTTCCACTGGAAATCATTGGTGAATTGGCGTCAGGGCCATCATATACATACAAGGCATCAAATTCATCTTCTACATCAAAGAGGGTGAAGGTAACGGTTACTGGGTCACCATAAATCTCCGGGCTAATAACAGTGGTTTTATTTTCATTGTCGCTATAATTTTGATGTGGGCCACCGGAGTCAAAGAATTTGCCCCCACAAGTTGGTAGTGTTGAGAACTTTACCGGACCAGCCAATTGGCTCATTCCATTAGATTCGCAGTCGGCAGCTACATAACAATCATAGGGTAACCCATCTAACAAATCCGTTATATTCACCGTCGTTGTTCCCGCAGGCGTTGTTCCGGTAGCAACCGGAGTGTCCGAAAGAGGATGATCACCAAGCTTGAAAATAGACCATATATAACCATTACTTGCATCAGGTTCAGCATCCCAAGAAAAATCTACAGAACTTGAAGTAATATTTGATACTGCAAGATTGGTTGGCCTCGGACAAGTGGCGGGAGCAAGTGTTTCGCCAAATGATATCCAGGCAACTTGTGTAAATTCGGCAGGTGTAACAATAGTTCCAATGAAAGTTGACATTCCTGTTTCCAAATCTACAGAACGCAATTCTGCACTGAAAGTATCATCGCTAAAGGCAGATATATAAACCATATCTGTTGTTGGGTCATAAGCCATTCCTTGGCTATAGTTAGCAGTATAGCCAATTTGACCTATATAGGTTGTAGCAGCAGTTTCCAAATCTATAGAATAGAAACCAAAATTTATCATTTCAAAGGTATATCCTACTCCATTCCCATCTATGGCAAGGGTGGCTGGAAAGTATTCTGCCGGAATTCCCAGCGTACCTACTTCGGTGGCAGTTACTGCAATTGGATCTATGATATAAAGCTTTCCTTCTGAAATTGCATAAAGGTTCCCAGTAGTTCTGTCATACTCCATATCAAGCCACCAACCATACATACTGCCTAAATAGGTGTAGAAACCAGTTTCAACATCGAAAGAATAAAACTCTCCCCAATCGTCTATTACATATCCGGTAGTAGGGTTGTTTGGATCAATCGCTCCTGCATCTTCAAAATTTACAGTTATTGGAGAATTTCCAAAAACTTCGGTATTCTCCGGAGATGTTGGACCAAAACCAATAAGCTCCTTGCTGGGGTTGTCAATACCATAAATAGTTGTCAATGCGTTAGAGTTTGTAGCAGTTCTGGTGGCTTGCTGCGTGCTGAAATAGGATCTCAGCATTTGCTGCTCCTCCATTGAAAAATGTGCAGAAACAGCGCCCAATTGCTTTCCAATTTTGTCACGGCGTGCCAACAGTTCCTGAATGGTAGCAGTCGATCCTTTTTGCGCCTCTATATTGGTCGGATTTGTTTTGGTCTCCGCATTTAAAAGTTTAGAAGTTTGGGCATGTTTCTCCATGCTTTCTTTCGCGAGCTCGTGCTGTTGCGCGCTGACCCCTATGAACAGGGCAGAAAAGACGAGTGTTAACGTAAAATATTTTCTCATAGCTAAGTTTTTAGTTTTGGATTAATAAGTACGCAACAAAGATAATCTACTGGTTTATGACAAACAATCCGTACTGCTGGGTATATTTCCATTAGATTTGTATCCGCACCAGCACGTGTTTTTGTTAAAATAGGCTTTTTATCTTCTTATTGGGTGTATTTCATCTTACTTTTGTAAAGTTGTGAACCGAAAGCCTAAATCATCAAATCAAACTACAGCATGTCCATCCATCATTTGATATCGAAAAAAAACAAGCTGAGATACAAATATTTATTCATGGATGATTTGTTTGTAAACTTAATTCGCTTGAGACTTCTTCTCTTTTTCATGCTTTTAGCATCGCTCAGCGGCTTTGCGCAAAACGCCACTATAAGAATTGCCGTTGACAGCAGCAAAAATATAGAAATAAGTGCCGATAGCCTTATCAACACCGCTATCAAAATTCTATATGCATATCCTGACAGTGCGCGATCGATTATTTTTCAGGCTATTACGGCTGATAGCATCAATGAAAAAAGCAATCATTCCAAGAACTTCAACCTTCTTGGTACAACCTATAATATTCAGAATAACCATGGTCAGGCACTCAATTACTACCATAAGGCACTGATTAATGCACAACAAAATAATGATACGCTAAGATTGGGAGCCATCTATAATAATATAGGTGTTGTTTATTTTAGTATTGGAAATTATAAAGATGCCATGGACTATTATCTGAAAGCATTGGAGCGCTATAAGCTTTCGGGGAGTAAAAAAGAGGCAGCCAGTGTTTACAACAATATTGGCTTATTATTCAACGAGCTTGAAAATAGTGAAAAGGCGTCAATCAATTTTCAATATGCGCTCGAAAACTACAAATTGGTCGGTGACAGCATTGGTATTTCAGCAGCTTTAAACAACAAAGGTTTGATGTTTGCCAAAAAAATGAATACCGATTCGGCACACCATTACTTTGATAAAGCAATCGAAATTTCTAAACGAAACAACAATATTTACGGGCTATGTGATTCTTATATAGAAAAAGCCGGTTTTTATCTTCACATGGATAACACCGCTGATGCAAAAAAATATTACAACCTCAGCCGAATATTATCACAATCCATTATTCAACCTTATCAAGAGGCTACTTCGATGCTTGGCTTGGCAAAGGTTATGCTCAAAGAGGGTGATATTAACACCGCTTTGGACGAAGCAAGTGCCGCCCTGGAAATCGGCAAGCAGTTGAACAATCAGGTGCTTCAGTATGAATGCCATAAGGTGTTGTCTCAAATTTATGAAGAAAATGGATCGCTCGACAAAAGCCTTCAGCACTTTCGGCAGTATGTAACTATGAAGGATGAATTGTTGAACCAAACCGTACTTCATCAGATCTACAATTTGGAGATCAACACATTGAGCCAGGCCAATGCTTTGCAACAATTGCAGATTGAAAGTCAGGTATTAAGCATCAGCAAGAAGAATAATTTGCTCCTTTTTATCGGTGTTTCATTCTTGATGGCCATCATTGGGATTTATCTGCTTTACCTCAACTACAGGCATATACAACAGGTTAAGTTGCAGCAAGCCATCATTGATCTTTCAGAAAAAAAATCACGGGATGCCGTTGCTGCCGAAATACAAGAACGACAAAGAATCGGTCGCGAGCTGCATGATGGATTAGGACAAATCTTATCCGTTGCCCGATTGAATTTAAGTGTCTTGCATCAAAAAAAGAAATTGACGGATAGTAGAAAAGAAGAGCTCTTTGATACTACCTTTAAAAGTATTGATCAAGCTTTCAATGAGTTACGAAATATTTCACACAATCTTGCACCGGCATTACTTTCGGAAAAAGGTTTGGTTGAGGCACTGAAAAATCTTTCAGATTTAGTTAACAAAACCAACCATTTGCACATGCAAGTAGAGGCTTTCGGGTTTGCAACAGACTTGGACAGCCTTAGCGAGCACACCCTTTACCGGGCAATTCAGGAGCTGCTTAATAATGTGATTAAACATGCTAAGGCGAGTTTATTTACAGTTCAGCTTATCAAAAGTGAAAAAGAAGTTACCCTAATGGTTGAGGACAACGGACGCGGTTTCAATATAAATGAAGCGGGAACCGGAAATGGCGGAGGTATCAGCAATATCAAATCAAGAGTGGAAAATTTGAATGGCAGTATGCATGTGGATTCGCTGGTTGATCGCGGAACCATTGTCAGCATTGTCATTCCTTTAAAATATAACAATGTCACAAGAAAAGACCATTAAAGTTTTGGTGGTCGATGATCATCAGTTGATTATTGACGGCCTCAAATCACTGCTTCAGGATGAAGCGGATATCGTTTTTGCTGGCGGTGCAAATTCCATGCAACAAGCCATCGACTTTGTGCGTGATAATCCCGTGCAGGTTGTTTTGGCCGACATTAGCATGTCTGAAGGCTCAGGAATTGAAACAACGCGTAGGTTGAAAGAAATTCAGCCCGACATCCAGGTTTTGGCCTTGACGATGCATGAAGATATCAATATGATCAGAAATATGGCGGAAGCAGGAGCGTCAGGATATATCCTCAAACGCACCAATATGAATGAAGTGTTGGAAGCCATTCGGGTGGTGGCAAAAGGCGGGAAATACCTCGGTCGGGATGTGCAGGAAATTCTATTCAACAATATGGGACAGCCTACAACTTTATCAGAACTAAGTGTAAGTCAATCAGTGCTTACACAGCGCGAAAAAGAGATTCTTGTTCTGATTGCCAAAGAAATGCGTAACGAAGAAATTGCTGAAAAGCTGTTTATCAGCGAACGAACGGTAGAAACGCACCGCCGCAATATGTTCACCAAAACAAAAACCAAAAGTATTGTCGGACTCATCAAGTATGCCATTGCCAACGGCTTGATAGATCAAGACCCGGATTGATTTCATGTTTTTTATCGGTGTTTTCAGAATTGCTTGATTTATAGTGTTCTATAATGATACATAAATAAGTTTCCCTTTGATAACGCGGATTATCACGAAAGTAGAATCCACGAATTTCGTGCAAAAAAACAATCGCTAACCAAAACCTTCCGGTAAGCCTATCTGCCGGGCCTGTCTGGTTGGACAGACAGCTCAGGCAACCACCTCTGATTTTTTAAACCTTCAACCGTAAAATAACTACAACCCCTACCCGAATCTTTGAATCTTGAATCTTTGAATCTTGAATCTTGAATCTTTGAATCTTTGAATTTACCTTTCATCTCTATAAAATCCCCTTAATCCATGGCTAAACTTAAAATGGATGATAATCGCTAAAAAATAAGTATTATTGCAAGGCTAAACCAAATGCTTGCTGGCAAGTCGATTTCTTCCTGCCGGATGATGTAGCAATTATTCGGTTGCAAAGAGATACGTTCTTTCTTAGTGTTTTGTGAGGTTGATTAAGTTTGAAAAGTATCCCAAATTTGGACGATGGTCTTTATTCAGGACGGGATTCAAAAAATTAAAATTATTTAAAATCACTGATATACAGCGTTATATATCTTCGGAACGATTGTTGATTTATTAGATACACCAAAAAAATATTTACCATGAAAAAGATTTTAATAAGTTTACTGTTGATTGCGGCTTTTGGGTTCGTATTTCAATCTTGCAGAAAAGACAATACAGAGAAGGAGCCTACAACACCTGAAAAATTCATTGATTTGAAAGTGAGCAGGACTTTTAATTTTGAGAGTTTCCTGAATGTGCAGACGGCTATCCAGCTAACCAACAACAAGGCAACGGGTGCTGAGATTATTCGCGTCTATGATGCGCATCCCAACCAGGGTGGGCGTTTGATTAGTACGGGAGCTCCCAATAGCCAAGGCGTATTCACGCTGCCTTTGCGTATTGCATCCCGCCTGGATGAGGTTTATCTGGCTCGCTTGACGGCTTCAGGAATCAACGAATATGTGGCCGTACCATTAAACGGAAACAGGATCGAGTACAGCTTTATGAGCACAAAAGATACCCAGGCCACAGATTCTTATTGCGATTGCGATGACAAAAATATTTTAGCTAAAAACTTTAATGGTAGGCTGAATATCCCAGATGGGGAAACACGTTGTGTGATTGATGGCCGACATGCCACTATCAAAGAGTTGAGACTTGGCAATGGATCAACCCTAAAAGTATGTGGTACAGCGACCATTAGAGGTATTAAAGGAAATACAAGTGGAGGTAGCTTGTTGGTTTCGCCTACAGCTAAGGTAGCCCTTTTAAAAAATCATATTGAGTTTAAGATTGAGAACTACGGAATCGTAAATATTTCTGGCAGTAATGATGATGATAAAGGCCCTGATGACGATGATGATTATCGTCAGATTAAGGGAGATGTTTTGAACTGGGGAACAATGACTTCGACTGTTGCAATTCAAAATAAGGGCAACTTTGTCAACAATGGCAAATTTACATCCGATGAGGAGTTTGATTTAAATTCAAGTGGTAGTCTCACAAACAACTGCAAGTTTTATATAACCGACGATGACTTTATACAATCGGGAAGTTTTATCAACAATGGCTACCTTTATGTAGATGAAGAGCTGGAATTGAAAGGTAAAAATGACAAGAAAACTATTCTTGGACAAGGAAGTCTTATTGAAACCGATGAGGTTACAATTAAAGGACATGTTGAAGGCCCTGCATCTGGATATGCACAAATTAAAGCTGATGACGAGGGCGAGGTTGAAAGCAGTGCGCGCCTCTCTAACTTCGATCTTTGTACAGATGATGATGACGATTACAGCAGCAATGCCACCTATATCAATATGACCTATTGCGATATCAACGTGCCAATCCCGGATTGTGGTGTGTTTGAAGCTCCTGAAATTACCAGCTCTTTGCAAATTGGCGGACTGCTTAACGAAGCCATTACACCTTATACTGTAACAGCCACAGGAACTGAACCTATCACATTTTCTGTTGGCAGACTGCCTGCCGGACTGAGCTTTAACGCCAGTACCGGAGTAATCAGCGGAACACCAACAGTATCCGGCACTTTTAATGTAGAAATTACAGCCAGCAATATATTTGGTGAAGATGTCGAAACACTGAAAATAACAATTACAGAACCTATCGATCCACCTGTAATTACAAGTGTGCTTACACGTCAGGCAACAGTTGATCAGGCATTTAGTTATACCCTTACAGCAAGCGGAACTGGTCCAATATCTTATGCGGCTACAAACTTGCCTGATGGATTGAGTTTTGATACAGATACTCAAAAAATTACTGGAAGTCCGACAACTGCAGGAGTTTACAATATTGATTTATTAGCAACCAATAGTGGTGGCACTTCTAACAAAACACTGGTACTTACTGTTGGAACACCTCCAACAATTACTAGTCAGCTCACTGCCTCCGGTACAGCCGGCGATCAGTTTTCTACTTACACAGTTACAGCCAGCGGATCGCCCACCATTACTTACGAAGTGAGCAACCTGCCACAAGGACTTACTTATGATGCTGCAACTCGTAAAATCAACGGAACACCTTCATTTGCTGGCGTGACTAATGTTTTACTTACAGCCACTAATTCTTATGGATCTGATGTTCAAACCTTGGTAATAGATATTGCCGAAGGCCTGGAAGCTCCAACTATAACAAGCGCCCTTACGGCAAATGCTACTACAGACTTCCCATTTAGCTATACCATCACAGCCGATGGATCACAGTTAATGAGCTTTTCAGCCGCTCAGCTACCTGCTGGATTAACAATCAGTGGAAATACAATTAGTGGAATCCCAACAGTTGCCGGAATCTATGAAATCACGATTACTGCTTCCAATGCTGCCGGTTCTGATACCAAAACGCTTGTGCTTACAGTCACAGATGGTGGCGCCGGAGATAGAGATGGCGATGGTGTTCCTGACAACTTAGACGATTATCCGGATGACCCAACACGCGCCTTCGATTCGTTTTATCCAAATCAGGTTGATTACGTGAGCGTTGCCTTCGAAGACCTCTGGCCTGCTTATGGCGACTACGATTTCAACGATTTTGTAGTGAACCTGAATTATCAAACCGTTACCAACGCGCAAAATCAAGTGGTTGACGTGATCGTTAAATACCAAATTATGGCCGATGGTGCTTCACTTGATAATGGCTTTGGAATCGTGTTCGACACCGATCCATCAGCCGTTGAAAGCGTAACAGGTTATATTACAATGGGCAACGCGATTATGTATGATGCCAAAGGCTTCGAAGCCGGTCATACCAATGAAACTGTCATCATATTGATCGACAATATTAATCCCATTATGGAAGGCGGAATGGCCAATACGATTCCTAACGGGAAATATGTGCAAACTACTGTAAACACCGTAACGACGCACTTTAGCACGCCAAAAGCAGCTATTGGAACACCTCCTTACAATCCCTTTATTTTCGTGAACCAGGAACGTGGCCACGAGGTGCATCTCAAAGGTCAAAAACCAACGGAGTTTGTTGATGAAGAGCTGTTTGGAACGATAGACGATGATTCTGATTTATCAACAGAAAGCTATTATATGTCGGCCACGGGATTGCCATGGGGAATTGAAACGCCTATCAATTTCAATTATCCAATCGAGGGTGTTGATATTTTAACCGCACACCTTAAATTCGCAGCCTGGGCACAATCATCCGGTGTAGAATTCACTGATTGGTATATGGATAAGAGCGGTTACCGCAATGATGCAAATATTTATGTGATTCCATAAAGGAAGTACAACGGAATAATTTCAAAAAGCCTTCTGCATGTTTTTGCAGGAGGCTTTTTTTAGTATGGATGCTAATTCTTAATTCAATCATTCATGAAATGTAAATTGGGTAATATCAGATATCCTGCCCCATTGTGAGATGGGCTTTGGTTTTTTGGTGCGTGATGTTTTGTGTATTTACTTCATTGCAAGCCTCAGAGAGGCGTTATATTTATAGAAAAGGATATAGAACACGAAAATAGAGCTCCGTAGGTGCGACACCATAACGAAAAATGTTGGCAGGGCTAAAGCCCGATTTTTCCTTAAAAATTTTATTTGTGCGACAATATAGTTCACGAAAGGTCAGGAGTTCTGAATATAAAGATTCCTCATTCCCCGAAAAAACGAGGTAAACCGCTCTGCTTCATTCGTAATGATTTGATTTTCGCCTCACCTCCAACACATAAAAATATTAACTATCATTCCGAATGAAAAGTTCTGTGCAACAGGGCTTTGAGGGAGGAATCTCTATGTTTACCAATAGGCTACTATTTTAATTATTTTGCTTAAATGTATAGGCTAAACACCTGTTTAATAAGCTGTTATAGTACTTTGCCAACATATCAAAATTAGGAATAGAAAAATTGAGCATTTCGACTTTATGAATGCATGAATAATGCAGTCTCAAAGCTCTTCAAAAACTTTGAGGTTTAAAAACAATCACTTTTTTTAGTACTACAAAAGTGCATCACTGCAAAAATAGACTTGTTTAAGCCTTTATTCAAGATGCTATCAATATATTTTCAAGTTGTTGCATTTCAATTGTTTAGCTTTATTTTGGTACAATGTTTTAAAAATTGTTGCCTACCGACACTGCACTGTTTAAAAACAGTCATAAACCAGCCTTATTTAGCCTGATTCTTAGCAAATATCTTAATAAGTTTGCAGCTCTATTTTTCACGTAATACGAAGCTCTGATGTCAAATTTTCAAGCATATCTTGATTTACTAAAGTCCGAAGTTGTTCCTGCGCTTGGCTGCACCGAACCCATAGCTGTAGCCCTTGCTGTTGCCCGTGCACGTGAAGTTTTAGGTGAAAAACCACAAGTTATAGAGCTGTTGCTAAGCGCAAATATTTTAAAAAACGCGATGGGCGTTGGTATTCCGGGAACGGGTATTACCGGCCTGCCAATTGCAGCGGCTTTGGGAGCGGTTTTCGGTAAGTCATCCGACTGCCTTGAAGTGCTCAAAGGTTTAGACGAAGAGGCGATAGCAGCAGCAAAGGCAATGGTAGCCGAAAACAGGGTGAAGATTGCACTGAAAAAAGATGTAGAAAAACTTTATATCGAAGCAATATGTCGCGGTCTTAATGGCAATATTTCAAAAGCAATTATTACTACAAAACATGCTAATATTTCCTGTGTAGAGCTTAATGATGTAGTGCTGGAATGTTCTGCTGATCAAGCTGTAGATGAGGTAAATAACTTAGAAAAAATTGCTCAACAAAGGCTTCCGCTTTCCGTTGATGCTATTTTTGCTTTTGCCACCGAAGTTCCTTACGCGCAAATTGCGTTTATCCATGAGACTGTTGCCTACAATAAAGCAATTGCTGACGAAGGCCTGTCCAAAGGTTATGGTTTGATGGTGGGGCGCAAACTGAAAGGCTTTATTGATCGCGGCATACTTTCGGATGATATGATGAACAACGCCATGTCTATTACTGCTGCAGCTTGCGATGCACGTATGGCGGGTTCAATTTTACCGGTAATGAGTAATTCCGGAAGTGGAAATCAAGGAATTACAGCTACAATGCCGGTTTATTCAGTAGCCAAAAAAATTAATGCCGATGAGGTTCAGCTTGCGCGTGCATTGGTGTTGTCGCATCTGACGGCAATCCATATAAAACGCTATCTTGGACGACTGTCGGCACTATGTGGCGTGGTTGTTGCCGGCATTGGAGCTGCCTGTGGCGTGGTTTATCTGCTGGGAGGCAAGAAAAAAGAAATGATTTATACGATAAAAAATATGATAGCAAATATTACCGGAATGGCCTGCGATGGCGCCAAAGAGGGTTGCGCGCTAAAAGTAAGCACAGGTGTTGCTGCCGCCATTCAGTCGGCTTTGCTTGCCATGGATGGTTCGGTGGTTTCGGCCAATGATGGAATTATTGAGGAAGATATTGAGCAAACAATCAAAAACTTAGGCCAGATTGGTTCTCTTGGAATGATGCAAACGGATGAGATGCTTTTGCAAATTATGGTGTCGAAAAAGTAGATATTAATAAGACTAAAAATAAAAACATTAATATAAAAAAACGAAAAATGAAACTAAACGATTCTTTTGAATATCAATTTTCTTTTTCTCAAAATGAGGTAGATGAGTTTGCACGCGTAACCGGTGATAATAATCCAATACATATTGATGAAGCAGAAGCAGCAAAAAGTATATTTAAGAGAAGGATTATGCACGGTTTTTTAAGTGGCAGCGTGTTTTCAAAAGTTTTTGGAACGCTATGGCCCGGCAAAGGAACCATCTTTTTAGGCCAGAATATGCGCTTTGTGAAACCGATGTATGTTGATGAAACCTACAAAGCACTTTTTAAAGTAGTTGAAGTAAAATCAAATAGTGTTTACGTGATTGATACTTCAATAGTAAATGCTACGAATGAAGTTATGATTTCGGGTGGAGCAGTGATTAAATACGTATAAATCAGAGTAGCAAAGTAGCATTAAAGAATTAATGCTACCTTACCACCAATTTCTCCACAAACCAGCTTTCGCCATCCCACAACCTCACCAAATACAAGCCTTTTGGCAAATGTGCCACATCAATTTTATAAAAGTGACTTGATGGCTTTGCTTTGTGCAGCAGCCTGCCCGAGGAGCTGTAAAGCTCAATTTGTGCCTTTGCAAGTGGTGTATTTTCGGGTAATTGCAGCCAGACATGGTTGTTGGCCGGATTAGGATACAGCAATATCTCCTGCTTCTTTTCTTCTTTTAGGCTTACGGTGGTGTCCATGATATCTACTATCCAGAAATCTTCCTGCCCTTTGTGATCGCAGTCCACATCAATGCCATTGTGGCGTGCCGAGGCTGCCAGAAGAAAATGATAATCAGAGTATATATGTAAGTCTCTTAGGAAATTGTTAACCTGACTACCCAGACATTTAGTCCATTCAATCTCGCCGATAGAGGATATTTTATAAAGGATTACGGTATATCCGCTTGGGTCTGACTGGTTGCAGCTAACATCCCCATTACGTGAGCTGGAAGAACCACCCACCAGATAACCGCCATCACTCAACTGTCTAATTATTTTAGATTTATCAAATCCTGTTCCACCGATACAGCGCTGCCATTCAATTTGACCGCTTGCATCTAATTTTACAACCCATTTGTCCATGGTGTTTGCTTCGCCGGGTATGCCGTGGTAGCCGATCACATCCCCATCACTGGAAGTGGTGCCCC
Source organism: Bacteroidales bacterium (assembly GCA_023229135.1). Lineage (GTDB taxonomy): Bacteria > Bacteroidota > Bacteroidia > Bacteroidales > F082 > UBA5536. The sequence continues at coordinate 34,970 of JALNZT010000007.1, read as the reverse complement.
CAAGAAAAATATAGCCGCCATCATCCGTTTGAATGATGTCATCCACCCCCTCAAAATAACTACCCCCATAGCATTGCACCCATTGGATTTCGCCTAAGGCATCAATTTTGATTACCAAAGCAGCAGATATGCCCTTGGTGCATTGCACATCACCATTCCTTGAGAGTGTTGTGCCGCCGATAATATAGCCACCATCGGATGTTTGGCTAATGCAAGATCCCAAATCATTATCCGTACCACCATAGCTGTGTTCCCATTCTATGCTACCTTCTGCACTAATTTTCACTAACCATACGTCAGTTAGCCCATGATTGAAGCTTACATCGCCATCTGACGAAAATGATCTACCGGCTAATATGTAACCGCTATCATGTGCGATGATTGCATCGTGTGCGTAATCATTCATGCTGCCGCCATAGGATTGTTCCCATTCCAGGTTGCCCAGACTGTCGGTTTTTGCCACCCACAAATCGCAGCCTCCCTTGTTGAGACCTACATCACCATCGTTTGAAAAAGTATCCCCAAATAAAAGAAAGCCATCGTCAGGGGTTGGCAATATATTGGCTGGTAGATCACTCTCGCTTCCACCAAAGTTTCTCTCCCAAAGGATTTGGCCATTGGCAGCAGAACTTACAAGCCAAAAATCGCCCTTTCCATAATTGAAGGATACATCACCATCGTTGGAAAAGGAATAGCCCAAAGAGACAAAACCGTTGTCAACAATAATGATACTTTTAGGATAATCAGTATCAGATCCCCCGTAACATTGCTGGAATTCAATATCGAAATGCTGGGCAATAAGCATTTGTGCTGTTAGGAATAAGAGCAGGAATGTGATTGTTTTTTTCATTTTTCAAATAATAGATACATTTTCTTTTCCAACACAAAATTATTCTAAAAATCAACTTGGCCTGACAAAGGTATAAATCCTGTCAGGGATAAAAATAAAACCTAACGCACCACCAGCTTCTCCACCAACCAGCTTTCGCCATTCCACAACCTCACCAAATACAAACCTTTGGGCAAATGTGCCACATCAATTTTATAAAAGTGACTTGATGGCTTTGCTTTGTGCAGCAGCCTTCCTGAGAAGCTGTAAAGCTCAATTTGCGCCTGTGCAAGTGATATGTTTTCGGGTAGTTGTAGCCAGCTTTGGGTGGTGGCAGGGTTAGGATAAAGCCTTATCTCCTGCTTCTTTTCTTCTTTTAGGCTTACCGTGGTGTCCATGATATCTACTATCCAGAAATCGGATTGGCCTTTGTGATCGCAGTCCACATCAATGCCATTGTGGCGTGCCGAGGCTGCCAAAAGAAAATGGTAATCAGAGTATATATGTAAGTCTCCTAGGAAGTTGTTAACCTGACTACCCAGACATTTTGTCCATTCAATCTCGCCGATAGAGGATATTTTATAAAGGATTACGGTATATCCGCTTGGGTCTGACTGGTTGCAAGTAACATCCCCATTACGTGAGCTGGAAGAACCACCCACCAGATAACCACCATCACTCAACTGTCTGATTATTTTAGATTTATCAAATCCTGTTCCACCGATACACCGTTGCCATTCAATTTGGCCGCTTGCATCTAATTTGACCAACCATTTGTCCATGGTGTTTGCTTCGCCGGGTATGCCGTGGTAGCCGATCACATCTCCATCACTGGAAGTGGTGCCACCAAGAAAAATATAGCCACCATCCCCGGTTTGTATGAAATCATCCGCCCCCTCAAAATAACTACCCCCATAGCATTGCAGCCATTGGATTTCGCCTAAGGCATCAATTTTGATTACCAAAGCAGCAGATATGCCTTTGGTGCATAGTACATCACCATCCCTTGAGAGCGTTGTGCCGCCGATAATATAGCCACCATCGGAAGTTCGACTGATGCAAGATCCCGAGTCTAATTCCGTGCCGCCATAGCTGTGTTCCCATTCAAGATTACCTTCTGCACTAATTTTCACCACCCAAACATCGGTAAACCCATGATTGAAGCTTACATCACCATCTGACGAATATGTTCTTCCAATAAGAATGTAACCGCCGTCATGTGCAATGATTGCATCGTTTGCGTAATCATTCATGCTGCCACCATAGGATTGTTCCCATTCCAGGTTGCCCAGGCTGTCGGTTTTTACCACCCACAAATCGCAGCCTCCCTTGTTGAGACCTACATCACCATCAGCAGAAAAGGTATCACCAAATAAAAGAAAGCCATCGTCAGGTGTTGGTAATATACTCCATGAATTATCATTTTCGCTCCCGCCGTAGGTTTTTTCCCAGAGCATTTGACCGTTGGCATCGGAACGCACAAGCCAAATATCGCCCTCCCCATATTGGAAGGACACATCGCCATCGTTGGAGGCAGAGTAGCCTAAAGAGATAAAACCGCGATTAACGGGAATAATGCTCATGGGATAATCATTTAAAGAACCCCCGTAGCATTGCTGGAATTCAATATCGAAATGCTGGGCAATAAGCAGTTGTGCTGTTAGGAATAAGAGCAGAAATGTGATTGTATGTTTCATTTGTACATGAATTTAAGTTAATACTTTATTAATTTAATTGAATGTATGGGTGTTCCGTTTACGTTTAAGTAAACAAAATACGGAGCGGGCTTGCATGGCTTGCCGGCTTGGTCAAGCCCGTTCCATTTTATTCTATGATTTCCAACATTCAGTGTTTGATTTATTAAACTTCTGATTTTTATACCCCGAAAGTCGAATATAGATAATTCAACGTAAGATTTGTTTTCCAGGTAAAACTCAATGCTCGTATTTATTTTAAAAGGATTGGGATAGAGGCTGAGAATAGTTTTAGGTTCATAAATATAATCGTCAACAAATACCGTAGGGTCTTGTACGAGATAAATACCCATTGGAAAATGAACCCAGTCCTGCCATGCCCAAGGGTCTGTATTTCCATCATAAGGTGCCGTAACCGAATCAGAAAGTGTCATGTCGTATTGATGAGCCAGTCCGTTATTGTTATAAAAAAAGAAATAGTTGTTATCAATACGGGCATAATTTATCCACCCAACCGGTGTTGGGGGCAACCAATCTGCATTTAATAGTGCTGAATCCCAAGTAATTGTTATGGGTAATTCATAATTTATAGCATCTATGGAGTTTTCAAAACTATCAGTATAAGGTAATGCTACTGTTTTAAGAGTATCATAAGTTGTATTTACTCCGTTATAAGTCCATACATTAAAAACTGAATAATCTAAGGAAACAGGTTCTTCTCCTAAAGCTGCATCTAATCCGTATAAGGTAGCCGTTGTATCCCAAATAAACCAAATGGTATCTTTTGCACCGATGCCATCTTCAAAAGCAACATGGAATTTCCATTGAGGCTGTGATTTTAAATGAATTGAAATAGCAAGAAATAATAATAAAAATGAAATAATTGTCTTTTTCATAATACTAACATTTAGAAAAAAGATAGTTTGAGGAGGAGTCGAATTTTTTATCTAATACAGCTGTTTTTATCATAGGATCTCCTCTTGTAATGTCCCATGCTTCGGCAGCTTGTATTTTCGTAAGATGCCACAACCAGCCATCAGCTTGTGTAACCCAAAACTCATCAATAGGGTCATAAACTAGAACTGTATCTAGTCCATCTTCAAAATACGAAACCCGGTCAAATACGTCTGGAAACTTTGATAACAGCTCATTAATGACCGAGGTGATACTCCCGTTTGAATTACATCTAATTTCGTGTATTTTAAGTAATTCTGGTGTTTTTGCAAATGGAAATGCTTGTTCGTAAAAATCAACTTTATTTATGGCAAAAACAGAGTTTAGATCACTTTGCAAAGAGAAATCTTTACCTGAGGCTGATGCGTATTCAGGATTATTTACATGTATCCAACATATAGTATCAAGAATAACCTGTGCATTGGAATGTGAAACCATGAAAACAGTTAGCATGAGAAGAATCATGCTTGGCATTTTTTTTAAGATTTTCATAATAAAAAGTTTTAGTTAGAGATTATAATTGCTTGATTAAATGTATATTGCTCATTAACTATGGTTGCAAAATAAGTGCCTTGCTTTATATTATTTAATTGAATAGTTAGCTTATTTTCTTTAAATGATTTCTGAATAAGTATTTGTCCAATCGCATTCGTTAGAATAAACTCTGAATTTAGAGGGAATTCATGTGAAAGCTCAATATGAAGTTTGTCAGTAGTTGGGTTCGGATAAATAATGATGCCCTCATTTTCTGAAATGTCTTCTAATCGGGTAGGGTCTGGCATACAACCTATGAAATTCATGTTATTATTGATATAAACCAGTGCATCGATATTGTATTTACAAGTAGCATAAAACCTGTCGTAATCAGGATCTGAAGCATATACCAAACTTATGTTTGGACCTACACCTTCAATAAACATAACTGGCTCATCCCATCTCGTTTGTAAATTGAACCGTATAATCTTTTTATTGTCACTATAAAACACGCTATCAACAGTACTCCAATTATTATAAATTTGAAAAGTATCGCCTTTTACTAACCCCATGTCCATTATTAACATTTCATTATTATAATATGGATCAACAAACCAAATTTTACCACTAATTGTGTCCTCACGTATTTTGCCTGCATAGTCAAGATATTGTGTGTCATCATAAAAATACAACATAGAATATATTGAATCTGGATTGTTTTTCGTAATCAGTTTAGTCATTACTGTTCCAAATAATTGCATGTATGCTATATCCCATGATGTTGAATCAATATTTATAACTGGGCGAAAAAATTGACTATATCCATTTGAAGTTCTACTGAAGTTTTCAGGTGGTTTTGCTGTTTCATCAGTAACTGTTCCTTGAATACCCTCTTGGTTTATAGCCATCTTACTAAATGCAAGAGCAAATAGTAATAAAAAGAATGTATATTTTTTCATTATTTTGTCTATTTAGAACTGTTTATAATAAGTTTTTGACCATAGATAGAGTAATCATCTCCTTGAATTTTAAGAAAATATATTCCGGAACTCAGCTGGTCAATATTTAGGGTGAGTTCTTTGTTAGAAGTTACTGTTTGATAAATAAGTTTACCATAAATATCTACTATATAAATGGTATTCTTAATGTGTAAACCAGGTATATGGATCGTTAATTTATCCTGTGCCGGGTTGGGATATACAAGTATCTGGCCGATTGTTAAATCTGTAGTGTTCATTGGATCAAATTCACATCCTAAGAAATTAGGATTGTTGTTTGCATAAACTAAAACCTCGTCTTCATATTTGCAAACAGCATAAGGATCCAAAAAACCACCAGAAATCCAGGACCAAATCAGTCCTGTGTTTGGCCCTACTCCTTCAATAAACCTAATTGGTTCATCCCATTTTGTGGAGGCATCAAATTCAATGATTTTAAGGCCATCAACTTCATAAACACTATCCACTTGCATATTGATGCCCGGATTTCCCAAGTTCATAAAGATTTCATTGACAGTTAATTCCAAATCAAAGATTAGTTTCTCATCTGTGCTATTTGGCTCAATATACCAAAGCTTTCCTCCTGCAACATCCTCCCTTATTGTGCCGGCATAAATACTTTCAGAACCTTCGGTAAAATAAAAGTGCAAATCAAAATAGTCACTGTTATCAGTTGAGTTAACTGTAAGTTCACCCATAATTCTGCCAGCCAATTGTTGATGTGCAATTTTCCAGTTTAGGTTATCGGCTGAAAGTGTTGGTTGATATTGCGCACTAATATATAGTGGACTTAGCAACAACACAAATAAGACACTTGTAAAGAATGATAGTTGCAAATTTTTTGCGTTTCTTCGTAAAATTCTTGTGTTCATAGTTTTCTGTTTTAAAGTTTTCGTAAGTAATGTAACTCGCTAATGCCTATGCTTTATAGGCAAGTGGACATATAAAAAATGAATTTTCTTTTAGTAGTAGCATTTCATTTTTCAGGTGTGGTTTGCTAATTTTACTTTTCAATTTGCAAATACAGCATAAAAGAAAAGTAATTTAGATTACTATGCTTTCGCAGGCTTCCGACCTCACTACCGACACCGGAAGCCACAAAAAATAAACCGATTTTTCCCCAGAAAGAAAATATATTTTGTTGTGTAAAAGGACATAAATTTTTTCTCGAATAAAAGTGTATCGGTAATCTCGCGATAATAATTTAAAGTAAAGCTCAATAGGCACGTTAAACCGCCATACTCTTGCTTGGGGGGGGGGGGGAATGGCTATGCCGTTCAAGTAAGCAGAGCAAGCTTAACAAGCTATTGCCTTTTAAAGTACACAACTTAAAGACTGCGGTTAGAAACGAACTAAAAAAACGGCTTGTTTTCATAAGCTGGTTTTGAGGTTGTGAAGTTAGTACAAAATTTTGGTTATTCTGGCGCTTTATTTTTCAGGAAAACACTAAAATTTAAAATAATTATTAAATGATTGTAATTCCACAGAATATAGTCTTAATTTAGAAGCGTTATAAATTGCGAAAATGCTACTTTTAAGGCTTGAAATTTGAAAAATCTACAACAAATCTATTTTTCGAATGAAAACTTCAGGCAAACTAAAAACCTGTAAATGGATATGAGGTTCTGAAATTGTTAAATAGCTATAAACCTGAACTCTTTAATTTTAATAGAACTCAGGTTATAAAATCGAAACCTTTGTTGCTGCTTTTAGCATCACTATTTAGAATCATTCTTTATCCCTTACAAAACCCTAAACTAAAGCACTAAAAGGCACAAAATCTCGTAAACATTTTGTAATTTTGAAGCCTGATTCAAAGTCCTAAAAACAAGGGATGACACAGTATTTTTTTAGTGTATAAATGAAAGATTTTTTGTAATAAAATATACAATTGACATGGAAAAAGTAATGATTCGCCTGCGCATGGGCTCTAACGATGCGCATTATGGTGGCAACCTGGTTGACGGTGCCAAGATGCTTCAACTTTTTGGTGACGTAGCCACCGAACTGCTCATCCGCAATGATGGCGACGAGGGCCTTTTCGTGGCCTACGATATGGTTAACTTCACGGCACCGGTTTATGCCGGCGAATTTATCGAGGCCGAAGGCAGCATCACAGAAGTTGGCAAAAGCTCACGCAAAATGACTTTTGAAGCCCGTAAAGTGGTTGTTCCACGCCCGGATATTTCCGATTCAGCAGCTGATTTTCTGGCTGAGCCTATCGTGGTTTGCCGTGCTACAGGCACCTGTGTGGTTCCTTCAAAAAATCAACGAAAAAACAAATAATATAGCCGGGGTATTTTCCATCCGGAATTTAATTCAGTAATAAATCACATAGTTATGGAAAAATTAATCATCACTGCCGCTATCTGCGGTGCCGAAGTACTTAAAGAGCACAATCCTGCTGTTCCCTATACCGTTGAAGAAATGGTGCGCGAAGCAAAATCTGCCTACGATGCCGGTGCCAGCATTATCCATCTGCATGTGCGATGGGACGATGGCACACCTACACAAGACAAAGGCCGGTTTGAAGAAATCATTAACGCCATAAAGGAAGAAATACACGACGTAATTATTCAGCCTTCAACCGGCGGTGCTGTGGGAATGACCGATGACGAACGCCTGCAACCAACGGAACTTAAGCCTGAAATGGCAACCCTTGACTGTGGAACACTCAATTTTGGTGGCGATGAAGTTTTTACCAATACCGAAAATACCATAAAATATTTCGGAAAAAAAATGATAGAATTGGGTATCAAGCCTGAGCTGGAAGTGTTTGATAAAAGCATGATCGACATGGCTTTACGCTTGCACAAAAAAGGATTTATCCTCGACCCCATGCACTTTGACCTGGTGATGGGCGTAAACGGCGGTATCACTGGCGAGCTACGCGACTTTGTATTCCTGCGTCATAGCCTGCCTGCCGATTCCACTTATACCGTAGCTGGTATTGGCCGCTTCGAGTTCCCGCTGGCAATGGCTGCCATCATCGACGGAGGCCACGTGAGAGTGGGCTTCGAGGATAATGTCTATCTGTCAAAAGGCGTATTGGCCAAATCCAATGGCGAGCTGGTAGAAAAAGTTGTGCGTATGGCCAAAGAAATGGGACGCCAAATAGCTAACCCAACTGAAGCTCGTCAGATTCTCGGACTTAAACCACTTACAAAATAAAATATCAAATCACTCGAAATCAAAATATTATTAAATAGTATTATATGAAAAAAGGAAATAAATACGGAGTACATCGCGTCATCGACCCCATAGGCGTATTGCCACAGCCGGCAAATAAAATCGACAACAATATGGATGAGTTGTATGACAACGAAATCCTTATTGACGTAACCACCCTCAACGTGGACTCGGCCAGTTTTACCCAAATTAAAGAGCAAGCAGGCGGCGACGAAGAAAAAATCAAAGCAATAATGATGGACATCGTGGCCAAACAAGGTAAACACCGCAATCCGGTTACTGGCTCGGGTGGTATGCTGCTTGGCATTGTTGAGAAAATCGGTCCTGCCCTCGAAGGCAAAATCGACCTGAAAGTAGGTGATAAAATTGCCACACTTGTTTCATTGTCGCTCACACCTTTACGTATCGACAAAATTAAAGCCATCCGCAAAGATGTGGATCAGGTGGATATCGACGGCAAAGCCATACTTTTTGAAAGCGGTATCTATGCCAAAATTCCTGATGATATGCCAGAGAAGCTGGCTTTATCTGCACTTGATGTAGCTGGTGCTCCAGCCCAAACTGCCAAACTGGTAAAACCTGGCGATACCGTTGTAATTATTGGTGCCGGTGGAAAATCGGGTATGCTGTGTTGCTATGAAGCGAAAAAACGTGCCGGCGTAACCGGTATGGTAATCGGAATCACGCATAGTGAAAAAAGTACTAATCGCTTGAAAGCTTTGGATTTTTGCGATCATGTTTTCCCGGCTAATGCTACAATGCCAGTGGCAGTTATGGAAAAAGTTGCAGAACTGACCAACGGCCAGATGGCTGACGTTACCATTAACAATGTGAATATCAACGACACTGAAATGACCAGTATTTTGTGCACGAAAGACTCAGGCACTGTTTATTTCTTCTCCATGGCCACCAGCTTTACCAAAGCAGCGTTAGGCGCTGAAGGTGTGGGCAGCGATGTTACCATGATTGTTGGCAACGGCTACACCAAAGGCCATGCTGAGATCACCCTCGAACTACTCCGCGAAAGCGAAAAGCTTAGGAATATTTTTACAGAGCTTTATGCTTAACTGAACTATTGAAAACTAACAAAAATCCCTTTTCACCCGTGCGGTGAGAAGGGATTTGATACATAAAAAAACCTTTAAAAATGAATGCAACAGATAGAAGACATCGGATGTATCCCGGTATTACCGATGAACAATGGAACGACTGGAAGTGGCAAGTAAAAAATCGGGTGGAGACATTTGACCAGCTCAAAAAATATATTGAACTAACCCCTATAGAGGAAGAAGGCGTGAAAAAATCGCTTCAAACCTTGCGCATGGCCATCACACCTTATTACCTCACTTTGATTGATCCAAAAGATCCTAATGACCCTGTTCGCAAGCAAGCTATTCCGTCAGGAAGTGAAACGCATATAAGTCCTGCTGATTTGCTCGATCCGCTGAGCGAAGATGAAGACGCACCGGTTCCCGGACTCACACACCGTTATCCGGACAGGGTGCTGTTTCTGATTACTGATATGTGTTCAATGTATTGCCGCCATTGCACCCGCAGGCGTTTTGCCGGACAGACCGACCACGCTTCACCTTCTGCAAGAATTCAGGCTGGTATCGACTATATAGCCCGCACGCCACAAATTCGCGACGTGCTACTTTCGGGTGGCGACGCGCTGATGGTTAGCGACAAAATGCTCGAGTCTATCATCCAACGCCTCAGAGATATACCCCACATAGAAATTATTCGCCTCGGTACCCGCGTGCCGGTTGTTTGTCCGCAACGCATTACCGATGATTTGGTGAATATGCTTAAAAAATACCATCCAGTCTGGCTCAACACACACTTTAATCACCCCAACGAAATTACGCCGGAATCCACCGAAGCTTGCGCCAAAATGGCTAATGTTGGCATTCCTTTGGGAAACCAAAGCGTGTTGCTGCGTGGCGTAAACGATTGTGTGAATGTGATGAAAAGATTGGTGCACGGGCTGGTGAAAATCAGGGTGCGTCCTTATTATATCTATCAGTGCGACCTTTCCATGGGACTGGAACATTTTCGTACGCCAGTTTCTAAAGGGATCGAGATTATTGAAGGTCTTCGTGGTCACACTTCTGGTTATGCTGTGCCTACATTTGTTGTGGATGCGCCCGGTGGCGGAGGTAAAATCCCTGTTATGCCGACTTATCTTATCTCGCAAAGCCCTGAAAAAGTAGTCTTGCGTAACTTTGAAGGTGTTATCACAACCTATTCACAGCCTGATAATTACAAGAGTGAATGCCATTGTAAAGATTGCGAAGAATTGCAAAACGAAGGTGTTTCTAACCTCTTAACCGGAAAACGGCTTTCGTTAGAACCCGATGGGCTTTCACGCAAGAAACGACACATAAAAATTGAAACACCGGTTCAGCTGTCCTGAACCGCTTAGCTTAATGAATGTTATTGCCTGCCCTGCCCCAATCGACAAAGATTGCAGGGTAGACAATGACAGTTATAGCTTGTGATTAGAATAACCCAGTATGCCCTTCGTTGATGAGATATTAAAATACAAAAGCGTTTCCATCGTTGGGATGGAGAAGAACACGGGCAAAACCGAATGCTTAAATTATGTTTTAAAGCGGCTGGAAAATTCGAGCCATAAGCTGGCTATTACCTCAATTGGCCTTGATGGAGAAGGTATGGATCAAGTTTCACTCACCCACAAACCAGAAATTCACCTGAAAGAAGGCGACGTTTTTGTTACCAGTGAAGCTTACTACCGAACAAAAAAGCTGGATGCCAAAATCCTCAACCTCAGCAAGCAGCGCACTTCGATGGGAAGACTTGTAACAGCACGGGTTACAGCAGCCGGTAAGGTGTTGATAGCCGGACCGTCAGACACTTTTTGGCTAAAAAAACTGCTTGAATCACTGTCTCAGTTTGGTGTGCAAACCACGCTGGTAGATGGTGCGCTATCGCGTCAAAGCCTTGGATCACCGGCTATTACAGAGAGTATGGTATTGGCTACCGGTGCAGCCCTTTCGGCAAATATGCAAACACTTATTTCCAAAACAGCCTTTTTGCATGAGCTGATAAATTTGCCGCTCTGGGATAGTGAAAAAAGCGATGAGCTGTTGCAAATTACGAGTGGACTTTGGGCTATCGACAAGCAAGGCGAAGTGCATGATTTGGGTATAGAATCGGCTTTTTTGTTGGAAGACAATAAGGATAAATTGTTTGAATTTGGCACTACTTTTTATGTCAGTGGTGCTGTAACTGCCGGTTTACTCAACTTTTTGCGCATGCAAGCCGATATAGAAAACACGGTAATTATTGCGCGTGACTTCTCCCATATTTTTGCTGATAGCGATAGTTATCACGCCTTCACGAAAAGGGGCGGCCAAATAAAAGTACTTTTGCAAACTAAATTGATTAGCGTTTGCGTAAATCCGGTTTCGCCACAGGGCTATGTGCTTGACTCAAAAGTGCTTCGTGAGAAATTGATGGAGAGAATTGGTATCCCGGTTTACGATTTATTTAAACTCTGACAAGCTATGAATCTCGGAAAAGCGATACATCAACAGAACGGACTTAGATACATCATCGAGCTGCTGCAACTGCAATCTTCGGTTGGCCGCCAACGCATGCTGCAACAGCTTTTTATGTCTGATCCGGTAGTTTTGGAAAAAGAATTTGAACTGCTCTCCGAAATGGTAGAACGCTTTAAGAATTCTCACTTTTTGGGAGCTATCAAAGTTATCATCCAGCGCTTACAGGACCTGCACGACATACAAGGAACACTCAACAACTTAAGCGGCAAGGCAGTACTCGATGATATCGAATTATTTGAAATCAAACGTTTTGCATTGTTGGCTGATGAAATCAGAAAACAGCTTAAGGTGCTGGATTATAACGGGATAGTGATTTCTGATTTAACTAAAGTTATAAAAATTCTTGATCCAGAGCAAAACCACATTCCACACTTTTTTATATACGATGCCTACAGTGAACCACTATCCGCGCTACGTAAAAAGCGTAAAGCAATAAAAGACCAGCAATCAGAAGAAGCCTTACAAATTCATCAGCAGTGTATCGAAATTGAAGATGAAATCCGTAAAGCACTATCTACTAAATTGTGGGCGTTTTACACTGAGATTTCTGAAGCCTGGCAAGCCGTTGCCGAGCTGGACTTTATGCTGGCACGCGCCCGTTTGGCCGTTGATCTTGAGCTGGTAAAACCTCAAATTTCCATAGATTCAAGCAACTTTACCAGACTATTTCACCCGCAGGTAAAATCGCTGCTCGAACAACAAAATCAGCAGTTTCAGCCTTGGGATATTAGCTTACACAAAGCGCCCTGCATCATTACAGGTGCCAATATGGCAGGCAAAACGATGTTGCTAAAAACCATCGCTTTGAATCAATATTTGTTTCAGTTTGGGTTTTTCGTTGCTGCCGCCTCCGCGGAAATTGTTCCGGTAGAAAAAATTATGACGGGCATTGGCGACGAGCAATCAGAGCTGAGCGGCTTATCGTCTTTTGCAGCAGAAATGTTGAATATCCAGGCCATCATTGCGCAGGCAAGGGCCGGTAAAAAACTCTTGGTGCTGATTGATGAACCGGCACGCACCACAAATCCGCACGAAGGTATCGCCATAGCTAATGCCTTGATCGACCTGCTGGAAAAGTTAGAAGTGCGGAGCTTAATTACGACACATTATAGCGGACTAAAAACCAACTGCAGAAAACTGCGTGTGAAAGGCCTGCATTTTCCAACAAATACCGAACCCATCACGGTGGCAAACATCAATCAATATATGGATTATTCATTGGTGACACACAAAAGCGACGAAGTGCCGCGCGAAGCTTTGCAAATTGCAAAAATACTCGGCATAGATAAAGCGCTGACCGATGGCGCCAAACTTTATGCGGACCTCAATGAGAAGAAATTGTAGAATTATATAACGAATCAGATGCAAAAAAGTAAATTAGGATTAGACTTTAACAGGGTGGCAGAAGCCAAACGACTGGCTCAAAATATTGCCGACAAGGTGCAGCAGCATGTTGAGGGATTCACGACTGTGACCGTCGAACGCACGCTGTGCCGGCTGATTGGCATTGATGGCATTGATGCTGACGAGATACCGCTGCCAAATATTTTGGTTGATGAGCTGAAAGAAAAAGGCTTGCTCGCGCAAGGTGTGCTTTTTCATTTGGCCAACGCCATGCTAGAAACTGGCCTCGACCCACAGCAAATTACAGAGCAGTTAGTCGAAGGTAAAATTGATTTTCGTAAAATAAATATTTATCCTGAAGAGCAGCGTGAAGCAATCCTGAAACCTTATATAAAAGAGGCCATTGCACGTGTTTCTGCTAATCGCAAGCGGCGCGAAGATTATATCGCCACTATGGGCGAAGGCTCAAAACCGTATATTTACGTGATTGTGGCTACCGGGAACATCTATGAAGACGTTGTTCAGGCGCAGGCCGCAGCGCGTCAGGGAGCCGATATTATTGCAGTAATAAGAACTACCGGTCAAAGCCTACTCGATTATGTGCCTTATGGTGCTACTACAGAGGGTTTTGGAGGGACTTTTGCTACCCAGGAAAACTTCCGTATTATGCGCACCGCACTCAATGAAGTGGGCGAAGAAGTGGGACGTTATATCCGTTTGTGTAACTATTGCAGCGGCCTTTGCATGCCCGAAATCGCTGCAATGGGTGCACTCGAAGGCTTAGATGTGATGCTGAACGATGCGCTTTACGGCATTTTGTTCCGCGACATCAATATGCAGCGCACCCTGATCGATCAATATTTTTCGCGCGTAATCAATTCCTTCGCCGGCGTTATTATCAATACCGGTGAAGATAATTACCTCACCACCGCCGACGCCTACGAAGAAGCCCGCACCGTGCTTGCCAGCGACCTCATCAATGAACAACTGGCACTGTTAGCTGGCTTGCCCGAAGAGCAAATGGGACTGGGACATGCTTTTGAGATGGATCCTCAACTGGAAAACGGTTTCCTTTACGAACTGGCACAGGCCCAAATGACGCGTGAAATTTTCCCCAAAGCCACCCTGAAATATATGCCTCCTACCAAGTTTATGACCGGAAATATTTTCAAAGGCCAGATACAAAATGCTTTGTTCAATCAAATCTCAATCTGGACCGGACAAGGTATTCAACTGCTTGGTATGATGACAGAAGCCATCCACACACCCTTTATGAGCGACCGTTTTGTAGCGATCGAAAATGCCCGTTACATCTTCAACAATATGAAAAATATTGGCGACGAAGTAGAGTTTAAAGAAGACGGCATCATCCGCATACGCGCGCAAGAAGTATTGGAAGAAGCCATCGAATTGCTCGGTCGCATTGAGCAGGAAGGGCTGTTTTCATCCCTTGAAAAAGGAATTTTCGGTGATGTAAAACGTTCAAAAACAGGCGGAAAAGGTTTGCAAGGCGTGGTGCAAAAAACCCCCGAATACAGTAACCCATTTATCGGATTAATGAAAGGAGAAACGACAATATGAGCGGCGGATTATATGCTATGGACAAAAAAGGTGGCGAGCAAAGCCTTGACCTAACGAAAGTTAAACCTTATGGCGATACCCTAAATGATGGCAAAACGCAGATCAGTTTTACACTACCCGTTCCCTGCAACGACGAAGCTATCGAGGCTGCTAAACAGTTGATGCGGAAAATGGGTTTTGAAAACCCACAAGTGGTGTTTTATAAAGAACTTACACCGGGGTTTTCATTTTTTGTTTGCTACGGAAGTTGCACGCACACTGTAGATTACACGACGATTTCAGTACCTAAAGTAGAATCGACGGTGATGAGCATGGAAGAAACAGACGAATACATCAGCAAAAATATTGGACGCAAAGTAGTAGTGATTGGTGCCAGTACCGGAACCGATGCGCATACCGTTGGCATTGATGCCATCATGAATATGAAAGGCTATGCCGGACACTTTGGACTGGAACGCTACGAGATGTTCGATACCTTAAATATGGGTAGCCAGGTGCTTAACGAAGAATTTATTGCCAAAGCTATCGAACTGAAAGCTGATGTTTTATTGGTTTCACAAACCGTTACCCAAAAAGATGTACATATCAAAAACCTCACCGAATTGGTTGAGATGCTCGAAGCTGAAGGCCTGAGGCATAAGGTAATACTGATTTGTGGTGGCCCGCGCATCTCGCACGAGCTGGCTAAAGAATTGGGTTATGATGCCGGTTTCAGCATGAATTCTTATGCAGATGATGTGGCTTCTTATATTGCCGAAGAAATGAATAAAAGGCTGCATGGATAGTGGTTCTGTCACAGCTTTAAATTCAGTTCACGCTTTTTGATTAAGCCTGGGCTTAATCAAAAAGTGTCTGTTTTAAAGGGCTTTAGCCTTGGCTTTTCGCAATCATCAATAGGTTCACTATCAGCTTATTGCTGCTAAATCGCTGCGCCTAACCAATAAAGTATTATTCCTCTTACACGAAAAGAAATTTCAGCTTACATTTGTGCGATGCAAATAGTAAAAAAATCAGCTAAAGCGCGTTTGACTAAATATGGCAACTGGATGATGTTGCTATTCATCGCTTTTTTATGTTCTACCTGCAGACAAGCATTGGCACCGGAAGAAGCTCGCAAACACCTCCGGGCTTTCGATAATGAGGTGATTCAGCTGGCCGGACGCATTGGAAAAACGGAAGCTTTCAGAGCGCTTATCAAACTCTCTGAAATACCTGAGCTGCCGATTCCTTTTATGAATGAAACGTATGCGTATGGCTATGATTTTAATGCCAATAAGGGTATTTATTATTTGAATGCCGAGATCGGTGCGATTGAAAAACAAGCTGAAAGCAACAGGGTTGAACTGATTTATCCCTTTGACTCAAAGCGGGATAGCCTGGCGAACTTCACTCTGATTGAATATGGAGAGACACAAACTGCCTTGCAGATGATCTTTCCACAAAAGCTGGAAGCCAAAATTACAGCCGGCGAAAAAACACTTTTTACCGCCCATCTTTCTGCCAACTACGCGCATGATTTACCAGCTAAAATGGCTTTTGAATTGCTTTTCGCAAACTTCAAATTCAAGCTGCTACTCAACACAACTTTTTATCCTTCGTATGCCAAATTAAATATAGCATTTGAGCTGGAGGAAAACGGAGAAAAGAAGTTGAGTACAAACTTAAGCTCAAATGTCACAACTGTGGATAACACATTGTATTACAATGATATAAATATTTCGCTGATCGCTTTCCCCATCCGGTTGATGTACCAATCAGATCAAGACTTTTTACATACTGAAACGGCAAACTTTATTGAAACCTACAACAATCACACGCAAATTAATATTTCAAGCACTAACGGCAATCAAATCGGTCAGGTTTTTCTGACTCATATTGCTGGCCGCGATCGTATAAATCCAATGATAAGCTATTCAGATGGCAGCGTAGAAAATCTGGAAGACATGCTTTTCATCCTTCAAAAGTTGCTGAATATGAAGATGTTTATCCTGGATGGACTTGCTCTGGCGCCGCTTCAAACCCGCAATTCAGAAACGCGCCCGCCCTTGATGGCTTTCGGTATTGTCGAATAAATCAGCTTGAATCAAATCATTTGGATACACCATATAGCCGCCATTGGCATCGGCATCTTTTCGGGTAATATAAAAAAGCGACTGCCACACCAAATGTGAGCAATACCAAGTAGCATTATCTGCCCAATTCTCCCGAAGTCCAATGTCTATAAGGCTGTCATTAAAAGAGTTATCAGGAAAGGCCTTACTGGCATTCCAAGCCGATAGATCTCCTTTTTGTGCCAAGGCAAAAGCAATAACTGAATCAATCTCTGCCTCGCTCAAAGCCAATCGCAAGCGGTACCTATTTCCGGTATATCTCAGATCAAAATTGTCATTATTAAAGGCGTCAAAGCGACTTCTTATAAGCCCACTGATTTCTCTTATCTGAAAATCAGCTGAAACATCCTTGGCAATCGACTCAATAATTTGAATGCCAGCAAGCAAACTGTCTATATTTGAGTGCTTAAAGCCTTTAGTAACCAATGCAGCATGACCGAATCCCATTCCCCTCGGCACCAATGCTGTTCCTGGAAAGATATTCAAGTTGGGCCTAACCAGAATATCCCCTCTTTTTAATTCATTGATGCCTTCATAAGCCCAGGATATTTCTTCAGAAGTATCTGCTACAGCATCCGATTGTGGCATTTTCCGAGTGTTATCGCAGGCTGCGACCACTAATAAAACAAAAAGTATTACACTAAATAAGCTGTAAAATTTGTTTGTCCAAAGCCTCATCACCTTAATTTTCATTTCTCAAAAATAGTTAGTTTTTAGATTAAAGTAGTATTTAATAGCAACCGATAGCAATAATTTACTATTTTTGCTAAAACTAAACCTTTTTTTAAAAATCTATTAAAAAACAAATCATTATGAAAACAAAGAAATTGTTAACACGATTGTTTGTGATTTTATTTGTTTTTTCCTTTGTTTCATGTAAAGACAACAAGGACGAAATCAAAGAAATTGCACCTGAAACAGCCAAGGTAGAACTAAGAAACGCTACTCAGGGAATTAATCTCGAAATGAATAAAGTGATGGGTACCCCTTCGATGCAGACAATGAGCTATCTGTCAGTCTTGATGGACGCAGACTGGGGAAAAAAGATGCAGAAAACACTTTTTCAGTCTGGAAAGCTTCACCTGGCAAAAATCAAGGACAACTTCCGTCTGGATGCATCCGGCAATAGAAATGCGACAGAAGTTGGCGACTATGGTATTTACACCTATAATTTTGATCTTGATGAATTTGAGCTTACATCCACCAGCACCACACAGTTACAATTAAACTTTCCGGCTGGTGAACAAGCACACGCTTTGCAGCAAAACAATGCTGTATTTACGCTGGAAAACCTTGAATACACCACAATCACCTATACCGAAACCTGGTGGGATTCCTGGGAAGAAGAATGGGTCACTGAAACCTACCAGGAAGAGGTGCCAACAAATGCTGACCTGAGCCTTAAGGTGGATGGTATCAGCATAATGAGCGGAAGCTATCACAGTGAACTGTCGAGTGATGGTACACCAACATTGGTAAACGCCAACCTGACAAGTGCCCCTTACCAATTCCAAATGAGTTTGAATGGAAGTGGCACCAATTACAGCTCCAACCTTTCTTTTAAAGAAGGTAGCACTGAACTGATGGGGTATAACCTGGATATTATCTACTCATCTAATCTGGAGGATGTGGAGAAACTCAGTGGAAATTATGCTGTTAGCCCTTTAAAAGCACAAGGCACAATGAATATGGCTAAAATTGAGGCCCGTATGGAACTTATCGGTGATGAGGCTACCAATGGCGATATAGATTATCTCAATACACAACTTGCTGTGGAGCTGCATCATACAGTCTTAAATTCCAAACTTGGAGATATTATGTTTAAGCTGTATGTTGACGAAGATTACGATGAATCATACCCGGAGCTGGCCATTGTTTATTCAGACGGTAGCTTTGACTGGCTGTATGAAATTATGGGCGAAAACGGCAGCTACAAACGTGTGAAACCGAGAAGGTAACTGGCTTAAACTACACTGAAGTAGTATTCTTTCTTGAATCTTATTTTATGTTTTCGGTGGGTTTTTAATAAAAACCCACCGAAATTTTTTTGCCTTGACGGAGAAAAAAGCAAGGTTTTCGTTGTGGATAATTAGATGAATTTTCTTGTTAATTCAAAGCTTAAGCTTCCTCCGAAAAGGCGAGAAATAAAGAATACCACAATATGTTAATTGCTAACGTTAAACGCTTTGTGGTAGCTTCGTGATTTCGTGTCACTTCGACAAGCTCAGCGCATCATTTCGTGGCAGAATAGTACTTTTCGTAGTGGATTCTTGCTTTGACACAAATGATAATAATATATTTAAGACTTAACCCAGGTAAAAGATCATACCTGAACCAGCTCACAACCCAAAACCAAAACCAATACGAAACAGTGGATTAGAATAGGGTGTATCAAGGGTTTCATTGAGGTTGTATAAAATCGTGATACTGGCAAAACCACGCGAAGAGAAGTACTGCCGATAGCCGCCGCCAACAAAAACGCTATGAATAATTTTGCGTTCGCGTGTGGTATTTCCTAAATAATCTAAACGAACTTGCTCATAGCTAAGTATTTCATTTTCAACATGAGCAAATAATCCCCTGAAAATCTCATAAGAAGTATAAAATCCGCCGCCGTAATTATTGGTGGAAAACTTGAGCCCAGCCTGGTTATAACTGTAATAATTATAGGTAAGCCGCGCACCAAATTCCCAGGCAGGCGTTATGCGGTAGCCTACCTGCGGTGAAATCAGAATACTGGAACCGTAGTTTGAAAAACCCAGGCCAAAGTCACCGCCAAACACCCACCGACTACCAAATTGCGGCTGATCGCCCTGAAAGTTTTGTTGTGCGTGAGTCGCTGTGCCAAAAGCAGTTAAGACTACTATTAATGAGAGGGTTTTCAGAAGATTCTTCATTTTATTTAATTTTGGTAGCGAAGATAACGAATATTATTACTGAATGTTCAAAAGTATATTTTAGCCTGAATTGCTATTCATCCATGGCAATAGAATTATTTTACCTAAAAAACTCAGGCATCAATACCACGCAAATCTTTGTAAAGTTGCATCGCGTACAAATCCGTCATGCCTGATATAAAGTCGATTACCGATTGCAGTTTACTATATACATCCTCATTTTTTGGTTTGAATTGTTCAGGAAGCAGCGATTGTAGTTTGCGGTGATAATTTTTCTCCGGCGACAACACCGCTTGACAAAACTCTTGCATCAGCGTACCCAAAACATGAAAACCGGTGAGCTCAATTTTTACAACGGCAGGGTGGTTATATATTTGTTTTACAGAAACTTTTCGGCAAATATTAAGCGCTTTTGTGAGCGTTGGATTCAGGTAATCCACCAGACTTCCTGTAAATTGTCCTGTCATAATTTCGTCTTCTTGTTCTATAAATACCTGACTAACAGCTTTCACTAATGTATTGATAGTCGTTGCACGCAAAAAAGCGATACGCTCATTGGTGTCAGTAACTTCTTTATAAATCCTGTTTTTGTATTCAAAATAATCACTGTCTTCGTTTTTTGAATAAAATGAAAGCAGCAGCTCTTCGGTCTTTTCGGTGGATAAAATACCCAGCTTGTGTGCATCTTCCATATCCATAATCAAATAGCTGATATCGTCGGCGGCTTCCACCAAATACACCAAGGGGTGGCGCGCGTAGATTTCGTGTCCCGCCGTGCTGCGGCCGATCACCGGGATGCCACATTCCTGCATCACCTCGCTAAAGTCTTCCAGTTCGGAATCAAATATGCCGTATTTCTTGCGTTTCCCTTTGCCAAAGGACGGATAGGGATATTTTACCAGCGCGGCTAAAGTGGCATAGGTAAGTGAAAAACCGCCTTTCCGACGGCCTTCAAACTGATGTGTCAGCGTTCTGAAAGCGTTGGCATTTCCTTCAAAATCAATTAAATCAGCCCATTGATGTGGGGTGATTTCTTTTTCCAAATGCCGGCCTTCGCCTTCGGTAAAATAACTGCTGATGGCTTTTTCGCCTGAATGACCGAAAGGCGGATTGCCCAGATCGTGCGCCAGACAAGCTGCCGCAACCACCGTATCGATTTCGTTTAGCGCCGAATTTGCCAGTTCCGGTTTTTTTGAAATCAACTCACGGGCGACGATACGTGCTATGGAACGACCAACGCTGGCTACTTCGAGGCTGTGGGTGAGCCGGTTATGCACAAAAACACTTCCCGGAAGCGGGAAAACCTGCGTTTTATTCTGTAAACGACGAAAAGGACTGCTAAAGATAATACGGTCGTAATCGCGTTGAAATTCAGACCGGATATCGCTCTTATTCGTTGACGTAGAAAATCGCTTGGTCGAGAGTAACTGATTCCAATTCATTATTTTATCTTTCATTTTTTGCTGCTTTGACGGGCGTAGGGCGTCATGCGCTGAGACGCAAATTCCTTTTGGCGCCACTTGTAAAAACCAGCAATAGCTATCATGGCGGCATTGTCGGTGCTGTAACTCATCTTCGGGATAAAAATTTCCCAATTGTAGGTTTCAGCAGCAACTTGCATGGCTTTGCGCAGGCCTGAGTTGGCCGAGACGCCTCCGGCAATGGCCAGCTGTTTTATCCCAGTTTGTTGGCTGGCTAACACAAGTTTTTTCATCAGAATTTCTATTATGGTATGCTGAATGGAAGCACTCAGATCGGCTTTGTTTCTCTCGATAAACCGTGGATCTTTTTTTAGGGCGTCACGTATTAGGTATAAAATACTGGTCTTCAATCCACTAAAGCTATAATCCAACCCTGCAATACGCGGTTCGGCAAATTTGAAAGCATCTGGGTTTCCAAGCTGCGCCAACTTATCAATCACCGGCCCGCCGGGATAAGGAAGCGACATAATTTTCGCAGCCTTGTCAAAAGCTTCGCCAGCGGCATCGTCAATGGTTTTACCGATTATTTCCATATCGAAATAATCTTTTACTAATACGATTTGGGTGTGGCCGCCTGACACGGTAAGGCACAAAAACGGAAAATCAGGTACTTTACTATCCGGCTCATCCTGAATAAAATGCGCCAAAATATGTGCTTCCATATGATCGATTTCCAGCAGTGGAATATCCAGCGAGAGCGCAAAGGCTTTGGCGAAAGAGGAGCCTACAAGCAACGAACCCAGCAGTCCTGGACCACGCGTAAAAGCTACCGCGCTCACATCATTTTTATGTATATTTGCCTCCTTTAAAGCGGCATCGATTACCGGAATGATATTTTGCTGATGAGCACGTGAAGCAAGCTCGGGAACTACACCACCGAATTTCTCGTGAACCTGCTGATTAGCAATAACATTTGAAAGCACTTTGGTGTTTTGTAGCACCGCAGCCGAAGTGTCGTCACAGGATGATTCGATGCCTAAAATATAGCTGACCATATACGTTTAAATTGAGCAACAAAAGTATCAAAAAAAAACTCAGGAATAGCTTCCTGGTCCTGTTGATGGTGATCCTAGCCTTTCCCATCAGCATTTATACTGCCTTGCGCGATCCTTTTGTGCAAACCTTTGCCGTACGCACTGTTGCCGGCTATCTGTCTGAACAGATGGGAACTAAAATCAGAATCAATTCCTTTTTTCTCGATATTGATTTCTCACTTAACATAAACGGTTTGCAAATTGAGGACAAAAACAAGCAAAGCCTATTGGCCCTTGAAAGTATGAATATCCAGCTTTTACCTACAGATTTTGCTTCGGAATTGCATATCAAAAGACTGATATTGAATAATGTTGAGTTTAACTTGATAAAATATGAGAGCCTCGACGATCTTAACCTACAGTTTATCATCGACTATTTCGTTGTCCCCGAGGATACTACTTCGTCAACTGCGCCTTCTTCCTTTAAAATTAGGCTGGATGAGCTTGAACTCAACAATGTAGCCTTTCAATATTGGGATAAAGATAGAGACGATCCCGATGGCGAAGGCATAGACTATAGTCACTTAGCCCTCAGAGAATTGGGACTTATAGCAAAGAATATTATTTTTGAAGGAGACTCGGTTTTTGCCCATCTTCAGAAATTAACTGTCAGAGACAGCTCCGGCTTTTATTTGAAAAAATTCCAAGCCGAACTCAGCAGCTCACCGCGCGGTTCTGAGTTAAAAAACCTGGAGATTCAGACAGAGAAATCGACTTTGAACCTGGATCTGAAGCTGCTTTATCAGGGCTACCCGGCTTTCTTAGATTTCATAGATTCGGTTCGTATGGAAGCCAATATAAAACCTTCACATCTTTATATGGCCGATATTGGATATTTTGCTGATGTGATGTTTGACATGACCAACCATCTCGATATATCCGGAGCAGTCTCTGGCGTTGTAAGTGATTTTAAATCAGAGCAGTTCAGTTTTAATTATGGAGACAAGACCTACTTTTTAGGCAATTTCAACATGAAAGGCCTCCCCGACTTTTACACCAGCGATATGGTGTTTCAAATAAGCAAAATGCAAGCTTCTGCCCGTGATTTACGTCAGTTTCAGTTACCCGGGAAAATAGCTATAGAAATCCCAAAAGAGCTGGATGTAGCGGGTTTGGTAAGCGTAAGAGGTAAATTTACAGGCCGCTACAACGATTTTCTGGCCGTGGCCGATATCAATACCGATGCTGGATTTATCAAAACCGACCTCAAAGTAAAAACCAATCCCCGTACGGAAGTAATTTCATACAACGGACATCTTATCACCAAGGGGCTTCAGCTTGGAAAGCTATTACAACAGGAAGAGATACTCGGCAATTTAAGCCTGAATACAAGCCTAAAAGGGAGTGGCATCAACCTGGAAACCGCTGACTTGAGTATTGACGGGAAGATTATTGAAATTGGTTTATTGGGCACAACTTATAAAGATATTGACCTGAAAGGCGAGCTTTCAGAAAAACGTTTTAATGGCTGGATAGATATTGAGGATGAGAAGCTAAGCCTCGATTTTAATGGCGAGATTGATATGAATGCTAAGGTACCGGTTTTTAATTTTGAGAGTGAGATAAAACATGCTGACCTCGCTGCCATGAATTTGCTTGATCAGGATAGTGTAATGCTGATAAAGAGTAAGATATCCGCCAACCTGAGTGGTATCACCCTCGATGAAGTACAAGGCAGTTTACGCATTCGTAACACCGTTTATAGCGATAGCCGCGGCACTTACAGGATGGACAGCCTGATTCTGAAAGTGGACAGTGATGCTTTGATTAGCAAGCGTTATCAGTTGCAAACTGACTTTTTTGAATTTGACTTGGGCGGGCGTATCGACTTTAATAGTCTGCCATCAGCTTTTCTGGATTATGTGCGGCAATATGTGAAGATTCCCGGATTAGAACCTGTATTGACAGAAATTTCGCCACAGGATTTTTACCTCGCTTTGAAACTCAAAAATACCGAGACTTTGAGCAGTTTGTTTATGCCCTCGCTCAGCATTGCCGAAAATACAATTATGAGTGGTGTTTTTACCACCCGAAGCAGTGTGCTAAATCTCAACCTTCGCTCGCCATCTATAGGTCTGGGCGACCTGCGCCTACTCAATATCGTGATGCGCAACACCAGCAACAAGACAGCTTCCGATATGCGGCTGAGCCTGTCGGAGATAATATTCCGTGATAGCACTTCTATTGACACCACCGTGCTGGGTATAGAAAGCCCGCGTTTTGCAATACAGCTTCAAAATGATAGCCTGCTGCTACGCATGGCCTGGAAAGACAAACTAGCGCAAACCCGAAACAAAGGAGACATTAGGGCGGTTTTTATTCCTGACGAAATCTACGGCGGCACGCTCACAATCAATCATAACGAATTGCTAATCAATGATTCAATACTGGTGATTAATCCTGATAACTATATTCGTTTTGAGCGTAACAGAACCGAAATCAATGCCCTGAATGTTTCTCTGGGCCATCAACAAATTGCCATAAACGGCTATGTCCCATTAAATGAGAGCGATACATTGGAGGTTAAATTCAATGAATGGGATTTATCAAATTTCGATCTGATTACCAGTGGCATAGGATTCGATCTTGATGGCTTTATTTCGGGTGATTTGCAGTTGGCGAACCTGAATAACCGGCCCGGATTTTTCACCAATCTTCACCTTTCAGACTTGTACCTCAACAAAGAAAAGTTGGGCGATGCCCGTATCCTGACAACCTGGAACAATGCTGAGGAATCGGTTTATCTCAATGCGCAAATCATCAATGTTGGCAATATCTCTACTGATCGCATGCTGAATCTAACGGGTTTTTATCATCCCATGCGCAAATCGGATAATATACGCTTCGATATAGGCCTGGATAATTTCAGAATAAAAGCCCTCACCCCTTTACTTGAAGGTGTTTTGAGCAAGGTAGAAGGCCTGGCATCCGGAAATTTTGTACTCGATGGCTCTCTGAATAAGCCCATATTGCAGGGTAAGTTACAACTCAACCGCACCGCATTCAGAGTAGATTACCTCAACACGGTTTATTCACTACAACATGAATTCGATGTGGAACCCGGAATGATATCACTTGAAAATTTGGTGCTTTATGATACCACCGGAAATAAAGCTACGGTAAGCGGTAAAATAACCCACAACTACCTGCGCGACTTTCGTTTTGATGTACGTATCGACCCTACAGAGTTTTTAGCGCTCAACACCACCCGCAAAATGAATGATCTTTTTTATGGATCGGCGGTGGTGAGTGGCGATGTGGTCATTAAAGGATTGCTCAATGACATCAGTCTAAATATCACGGCAACCACAAATCAGGGCACCAATATGTTTATCCCGCTCAACAACAGCAGCTATGTGAGCGACAACGACTTTATTATTTTTGTGAGTGAAAAGGACTTCGGCATTAGTAAAAACGGGATACTTAAACTGCCCAAGCCTGCCCAAAACTTTAGAATAAACCTGAATACCTATGTGACGCCCGATGCCAATTTGCGTATTTTTCTGCCCTACAATATGGGCGATCTGATGGCGCGTGGCCGAGGTAATATTCGCATGGGAGTTAATGGTGCAGGAGATTTTACATTGTTAGGCGATTATTTTGTGCAATCCGGACAATTTAATTTTATTTTTGAGAATTTAGTACGCAAGCGTTTCGACTTGCTCGAAGGCGGGCGTATCTCCTGGACAGGCGACCCCATGGATGCAGAGCTCGACGTAAAGGGGCTTTACAAGGTGAAAACCTCTTTAAGCTCGCTGGGAATTGTACTGGATTCCAGCTCGGCTATCCGTAACCGTATAAACGTAGAATGTATTATACATCTTGAAAATCAGTTATTTAATCCTGATATTTCATTTAAAATAAAGCTGCCAAATGTGGATGAGGAAACACAGCAAAAGGTATTCGCGGTACTCGACACCAACAACGCTGCCATGATGACGCAGCAAATGATTTCGCTGCTGGTACTCGGGAGTTTTAGCTATGCCGGCGGAAGCAGCGCCAGTTTGAGCAACTCTTATATCAATGTGATTAGTAATCAGTTAAGCAGTTGGCTCTCTCAGATCAGTAAAGACTTTGATGTGGGCGTACATTATAAGCCCGGTGATGATCTCTCGAGTGAAGAGCTGGAAGTGGCGCTATCGACGCAGCTTTTTAACGACCGCGTTACCATCGACGGCAATTTCGGTATGATAAATGCCAACAGCGCAGCCCAAAACGCCAGTAATATCGTGGGCGACGTGGATATCACTGTCAAAATTACCCGCGATGGCAGACTCCGCGCCAAGGCCTTTAACCATTCCAATATCAATTCCTATTATTATTACAATAACTTCGAGAATTATGCGCCCTACACCCAAGGAATCGGGCTATCCTATCGAAAGGAATTCGATCGCTTTGGAGATTTGTTCAGGCGGAAAATTAGAAAATCCTTTAAAAATTAGTAACATAAACAACCCATCATGAAACACTTTACACTTTTTATCGCACTTTTCCTGGCCCTTAATACCTTTGGTCAAATCACCGTTACTTCGTCCGATATGCCTGTGCCAGGCGATACGCTCCGGTCAAGTATTGCTTTTAATATGGACGAATTTGATTTTACCCGTACCGGCCCTGACTACAACTGGAATTTCACCACTTTAATTCCCATCGAACAGCGCGTAGATACTTTTATCAGCGTTACGGATACGCCGGTAAGTTTTTGGCCGTTCTTTCTCACCAGCGCCAACTTGGCCACTTCATTTAATCCAGCTGGCCTCTTGCCCGGCTTGCCAAGTACTGAGGCCTATCGCTTTTTGAAAAATAGCACTACCTCCTATACTGACGCAGGTTATGGCATTATATTCGATGGCACGCCGCTTCCTTTGAAATTTGCGCAAGCTGACGAAATTTACCGCTTCCCGATGACTTATGGCCAAAGCTGGAATGGGGAAGCCGGACTGGAAATTGGTCTGCCCGATTTGGGCTACCTGATGATTGAGCGCTCACGCGAAAATGAAATCGATGGATGGGGCACACTCACCACGCCTTTTGGAACTTTCGAAGTGCTGCGCTATCGTTCGGTAGTTGATGAATACGACAGCGTTTTTATTCAGGCAGATAGTATCGGACTGGGCATTCAGCGCAATTATACCGAATACCATTGGCTGGCCAAAGAAAACGGAATTCCGCTTTTACAGGTTTCCATCGACGAGCAATTGGGCGCCACCGCGATCTATAGAGATTCGGCGCGTTTTATTACGGTTGGCCTAAACACACAATTTGTTGAACGCAATAAACTAAGCGTTTACCCAAATCCTGTAAGTAATTCCTTTACCGTCAGCTACCAGGCCAAAGCCGAAAGTCAGGCCGAATTGAGCCTCTTCGATTTACAGGGAATATTGGTTGCCGAACAAGCTGTTTCTTTCAAAAGAGGCGAAAATAAACTTCAGCTGAATGCAACTGATTACAACTTAAAACCAGGCATTTACAACATCCGAATTAGTGCTGGCAACCAACTTTATCACACAAAAATGGTAGTGGTAAGATGAAAGCTCTAAGGGTTTATAAATCCTCAGCGGGATCCGGAAAAACCTTTACGCTTGTTCTGGAATACCTGCTTTTGGTCGTAAAGAGCCCGGCAGCTTTTCGGCAGATTCTGGCGGTTACTTTCACCAATAAAGCAGCCAATGAGCTAAAAGAAAGGATTTTAAAAGGTCTTTTTGAGCTTTCTACGGCTCAGGAAAAGCCTGTGATACAAAATGTTATTTTGCCTTATCTGATCCAACAAAGTGGCTTAGACGAAAATGAAATACGGCGGAGGGCAACACTTGTTTTTCATCAGATTTTACATCAGTACAGTGACTTTAATGTAAGCACCATCGACTCCTTCGTGCAAAGATTAAGTCGCACTTTTGCGCGTGAGCTGGGGCTTCCGTCGCGCTATGAAGTGCTGCTGGAAAGCGACGCCATGGTTAAGCTGGCCGCGGACCTGACTATTGAGCAGGTGGGCCTGGATGATTTTTTAACCAAACTGATTCTCAATTTCGTCAAGCAAAAATTGGAAGACGAAGATGATTGGCGTTTTGAGAAAAAACTGGTTGAATTTATGCAGTTGTTGCTGCAAGAAGAAGCCCATCGCTTTAGGCATGGCAACGAGCTCGACACGCACGAAAAAGTACAGCAGCTGAGAACCCGCCTCCGAACTTTTACAAAAGCCCTTGAAAAAGAAGTGCTGAGCTTGGCCAATAAGTTTGAGAAACTATTGGAAAACAATGACTTAAAATTAGATAATCTGACTGGTGGAAGTAAAGGCCTGGCAGTTTTTTTCAGGCGACTTCAAGCGCTGGAATTAGGCAGCGCTAAGGATTCAAAGTTTGGTAAAGCCATTCCTGAACCCGGAAAATGGGCTGCTGGAAAACTGAGTAAAGCACAAAAAGAAACTGTTGAAGGAATCGAAAATCAGTTGGGAAGCATGCTTAGCGCGATTCACGAAAAGCTGGACGAAAACTTGCCAAAATACAGTTTATATCGCCTGTTGGATGCTGAAATACTATCGTTTGCGCTTCAGCAGCGGCTGCTAGATCAGCTTGACGAGATGAGTGTGCTGAGCAACCAGGTGCATATTTCGGAGTTTAACAAACGGCTGGCTACGGCCATTAACGATGCCGCCGTACCCTATATTTATGAACGGTTAGGCGAGCGTTACAAACATTTTCTGCTCGACGAGTTTCAGGATACTTCCTTGTTGCAATGGCATAATTTTCTGCCGTTGGTTGAGAATGCGCTGGCATCCAATAATTTAAGCTTGATTGTTGGCGATGCCAAACAGGCAATTTACCGTTTCCGAAGTGGCGAGGTGGAGCAGTTTATTCAGTTACCTAATATTTACCGCAAAGAGGACAACCTGGTAGCGCTGCACGCACAACCCACTATCAATCAACATTTTGAAGCAGAATACCTTGGAAAAAACTACCGTTCACTGCCGGCTGTTGTAAGTTTCAATAATGAGTTTTACAGCTTTTTGTCGGCACAGCTTCCTGAGAAATACCAGGAAGTTTATCACGACCTCAAGCAAGAGTTTGTGCCAAAAACTACTTCAGGATTAGTTCAAATTGAATTACTGGATTCTGATACTGATGATGAGCAGTTGGGTGATGTTTATCAGCAACGTACGTTGGAAATTATTCAAAGTCTGCACGAACAAAAGTATGCCTACCGCGATATGGCAGTGCTTACCCGTGCTCGCGCAGACGGCGTTGAGATGGCCAGATTTTTAAGCGGAGAGCAAATACCGGTCATCTCGTCCGAGTCGCTTTTGGTGAGCAGCTCAGCCGCGGTACAACTGCTGGTGCATAGCTTAAAATATATTCACCGACCCGAAGATGCCGTGGTAGCCAGTGGTTTACGTTATTACCATCAGCTCGCTTGCCATGCAACAAAAAATGAGAAAACAGCTGTTGACACTTTTTTTTCGGCCAAAAGCATCCCACAGCCCGAGATGGAAGACTTGTTAGGACTCGAAAAGGGAAGTCTGGATCGGGCTAAAGTAGCGGCTTTCAGCCTCTTCGACTTTTGTGAATACCTTATCCGTCTTTATGGCCTCGACAAAGAAGCCGATACCTACCTGCCCTTCTTCCTGGAGGCCGTGTATAACTGGCAAAATGATCCCGCAAACGGCCTGGCAGGTTTCCTTGATTTTTGGGAAGAAAACAGGGGCAGAATTGCTGTGATCAGTCCGGAAGACACGGATGCCGTCAAGATTATGACCATCCATAAAGCCAAAGGACTTGAGTTCCCGGTGGTTATTTATCCAAATGCCACGCATACCTTAAAGGGTCAAAGCACCAAGAGTAATGCCTGGGTCAACCTGGAAGCAGAACAAATTCCAGGGCTAAAACATGGGGTGATAAAACTCAATGCCGCGCTCAAAAACACTTCATTTGCAAGCTTGTATGAAGAAGAGATGGAGAAATCGACCCTGGATGCCATTAATATCATTTATGTGGCAACTACGCGGGCAGTAGAACAGTTATTTGTGCTCACCAAAAGAACGCCAAAAGCCAACGGGATTTATGAGCAATTTTTGCAGGCCAATGACCGCTGGAACGATGGCGAGGGAGTGTATCAATTTGGAAATAACAACGGATTGCCGCGTTTTCCGACTTTAAAAGAAGAGCCTGAAACCCACATCCAGCCGCTGGTTTCCAGCGATTGGAGCAGCCGTATGATTGTGGCTGCCGAGCCGGGCAAGCTGGCCAATCGCGCTGCCATACACTGGGGGCGACTTATCCATGAATTATTGGCGGGGATTATCATTGAAGCCGACCTATTACGCATTTTGACCAAAAAAATTACTGAAGGCCTTATCACCGCTGAAGATGCTGACCAACTTAAAAAGATGTTGAACGGACTCATGCAGGATTCACGGCTAAAAGAAGCCTTTTCAGCGCAGGCCGTGATCCTTAACGAAGCGGAAATGATAACCGCTAACGGCCAGCTATTGCGACCCGATCGGGTGGCGATACTTCCTGAAAAAGTGATACTAATCGACTATAAAACCGGTGAGAAAGAACCCTTTCACCAGTCACAGATTAAATCCTATCAGGCGCTAATACAAGCACTTGAAAGCAAAAAAGTAAAGGCTTATTTGATCTACCTGAATGAAAAGCTGGAAATCGTTGAATGCTGACATACAACAATTTATAACCGTTTGAACAGCTTTTCAAACCCAAAGTCACTTACTTTTTTTTCGAGTACTAATTCCGAAAGGCATATAAATCGGACAAGTGCTCACCAAAGCCGTTGCAAAAGGGATAATCGCCAGCAAGCCCCACCAGCTTTCGTAAAACACGCCGAGAGCGCCAATTACAATACCAAAGAGAATTCTGAAAACGCTATCTACGTTACCGATGTTTTTTTTCATGTGTTTTTTTATTTAGAATGCGTTGTAAAAGTAATAAAAGTTTGCATTGTTATCAAATAGCTTTCGTTATTGGATTAAACTTTACAAGAAGCCGTATTTTTTGGTCCATAGAAATTTGAATCCTTAGCTTGGAGTTTCCAAAAAGTTAAATGGCGTACGATAAAAAGTTGAACCTATTGTAAACCGGCTTTGATGCAGCTGGCAGGACTTCAAAAAATCAATTTGACACAGTTAACCTCCCAACCAAAGAGATCAGTTCATGGGCCAACTAAAACAGTATGGGCACGATACTAGATTAAACGTGCCAAAAAATTCCCTCAAACGTTTGCGTAAATATATTTATGCCTTTATAGTTGTTTCTCCAACTTTTATTTTATAAAATACTATGTTTGAGAAAAATAATTTGGCACCAATTTATCTTACTTGTCTTTTTGATTTATATCAAACAACCTTTTCAATATGAAAGAACATTTACTATCTACCACTTTTTCACAAAATTTCCTAAAAGCCATCACAAGCTTTTTTATCGTTCTGAGTCTTTTTAGCCTAAATAACCAAACGACTTTCGCGCAAAATTATGGCCTGCGCGATGATGGAGGCGTCAATTTACCAACACTAACTTATTGGCATTCTGGCCTATCTGTCGATCTTATAGAAAAGGGCAGCGAATTTGACGGCAAAGCTTTTGGCGAACTGACTTCGCTCTTTATTAAAGGTGCAAGCATCAAAAGCTGGAAAAGTGCTGGCGGCGATGTTACGGGAGCTACTTTTAGCTATAAAATCTGGGAAAGCACTGATTCTGAGCCTGCCATTTATACTGAAAGAGCCGTGAACTGGTCGTCGGATGATGGCGGTGGCAACCAGACCTGGGCTAATTTTGGTGCAGAGATTGATGCCACTTCCAGCCTTGCTCCAGGAAGTTACAGCCTTAAAATACTCTTCAGCATCAGCGGTTCGGGCGTGGCCGGAACAACCCAGGACGGGCCTTTCACGGCTACATTTAGTGTTCCTGAACCAGCAAGTAGTGACGCTGAAATCCTGACTTTTAGTTTGGCAGAACAAACCGGCACTGCCGTAATCAATTCAGCTGCAGCAACTTTAGCTATAGAAGTTGAAAATGGCACAGCTTTGACAAATCTTATCCCAACAATTACCGTTTCTGCAAATGCAAGTGTTTATCCCGCCAGCGGAATTGCCCAAGATTTTTCTGCTCCAGTAGAATTTACGGTTACCGCGGAGGATTTATCTGAAAAAGTATGGACGGTAACGGTTACCGAAGCTGCTCCACCGGCACCTAATTATGGCCTGCGCGATGATGGAGGCGTCAATTTACCAACACTAACTTATTGGCATTCTGACCTATCTGTCGATCTAATAGAAAAGGGCAGCGAATTTGACGGCAAAGCTTTTGGCGAACTGACTTCGTTCTTTATTAAAGGTGCAAGCATCAAAAGCTGGAAAAGTGCTGGCGGCGATGTTACGGGAGCTACTTTTAGCTATAAAATCTGGGAAAGCACTGATTCTGAGCCTGCCATTTATACTGAAAGAGCCGTGAACTGGTCGTCGGATGATGGCGGTGGCAACCAGACCTGGGCTAATTTTGGTGCAGAGATTGATGCCACTTCCAGCCTTGCTCCAGGAAGTTACAGCCTTAAAATACTCTTCAGCATCAGCGGTTCGGGCGTGGCCGGAACAACCCAGGACGGGCCTTTCACGGCTACATTTAGTGTTCCTGAACCAGCAAGTAGTGACGCTGAAATCCTGACTTTTAGTTTGGCAGAACAAACCGGCACTGCCGTAATCAATTCAGCTGCAGCAACTTTAGCTATAGAAGTTGAAAATGGCACAGCTTTGACAAATCTTATCCCAACAATTACCGTTTCTGCAAATGCAAGTGTTTATCCCGCCAGCGGAATTGCCCAAGATTTTTCTGCTCCAGTAGAATTTACGGTTACCGCGGAGGATTTATCTGAAAAAGTATGGACGGTAACGGTTACCGAAGCTGCTCCACCGGCACCTAATTATGGCCTGCGCGATGATGGAGGCGTCAATTTACCAACACTAACTTATTGGCATTCTGACCTATCTGTCGATCTAATAGAAAAGGGCAGCGAATTTGACGGCAAAGCTTTTGGCGAACTGACTTCGTTCTTTATTAAAGGTGCAAGCATCAAAAGCTGGAAAAGTGCTGGCGGCGATGTTACGGGAGCTACTTTTAGCTATAAAATCTGGGAAAGCACTGATTCTGAGCCTGCCATTTATACTGAAAGAGCCGTGAACTGGTCGTCGGATGATGGCGGTGGCAACCAGACCTGGGCTAATTTTGGTGCAGAGATTGATGCCACTTCCAGCCTTGCTCCAGGAAGTTACAGCCTTAAAATACTCTTCAGCATCAGCGGTTCGGGCGTGGCCGGAACAACCCAGGACGGGCCTTTCACGGCTACATTTAGTGTTCCTGAACCAGCAAGTAGTGACGCTGAAATCCTGACTTTTAGTTTGGCAGAACAAACCGGCACTGCCGTGATTAATTCCGCCGCTGCAACAGTAGCTATAGAAGTTGAAAATGGCACAGCTTTGACAAATCTTATCCCAACAATTACCGTTTCTGCAAATGCAAGTGTTTATCCCGCCAGCGGATTTGCGCAAGATTTTTCTGCTCCAGTGGAATATACGGTTACCGCTGAGGATTTATCTGAAAAAGTATGGACGGTAACGGTTACGGAAGCTGCTCCACCGGCAGCATTAGCACTCCCTTACTCAAATGGACTCAGAACACTTACAGCTTATAATCAACTGCTTACAGATGGTTTTATCGTTGAAAATTCAGATTATATCACAGCGGCGGGTGGATATATAAAAATATTCAACGGTGGTTATGTTGAAACTCCACTTATTGATTTTACGGCTTATGGCATAGTGCAAATCAGCTTTAGCAGTACAACTTTTGGTGGTGTTACCGGCCAGACGATGGCTGTAGAGATTTCAGAAAATTCCGGTGGAAGCTACACGCAACTTTCAAGTTACACCTTGACGAACAGCTATTCAAGCTATGAATATTTATTGGATTTATCAGGCTATCCCAGCCAAACCGGCAAGCTGAGGTTTAAAATGATTAGCGGAACAAATGCCACCCGCTTCCGTGATCTTTCACTCGAAGAGAATATTCCTGATCCGGAAATCGGCTTTGCCAACCTCCAACATCCTGCATCCGGCGCGATTGAGCCTTTGCAGGAATTTAATGTTTACGCACAAGCTTATATTGATGGCATCACCGGAAGCGGAACTGCTACGCCTGACTTACAAGCCTGGATTGGCTATTCAACAGACGACACTGATCCTTCAACCTGGACTAATTGGATTGAAGCGGACTTTAGCTCGGCGCAAGGTAATAACGACGAATTCTTCGCGAACCTCGGCGCGGAAATGACAACAGAAGGAACTTTCTATTATGCTTCCAGGTTCAAATATTTGGAGCAAGAATATGTTTATGGCGGCTTCGATGGCGGCTTCTGGGATGGCGTGGATAATGTTTCGGGTGTGTTGACAGTTCAGGAAATTATTGAAACTTTCCCGGTTTTGTTTACCGTAACGGATGGCACGGAATCCTATCAAGCTATTGAAATCAAAGGTTCTATGACGGACTGGGCGACAGTAGCCATGACGGAAAGTCCTGATTTTGTTTGGACAATTACGTTGGATATTCCAGCCGGAACTTACGAATGGGGCGCCATAGAAAATGACGGTTCTGAATTTGGTATCTGGCTGATTGATGGCGGAAATCTTTCGTTCACCGTGGATGCAACTGGCAATATTAGCGGAACGGTTTCTTATACCATTCCCGCTCCTGCTGAACCGGAAATCGGCTTTGCCAACCTCCAATATCCCGCTTCGG
>JALNZT010000006.1 GCA_023229135.1 Bacteroidales bacterium | reverse complement strand
TCGAGCTGAGCGAAGAAGTTGCCGAAGGCACCTATTCCAACCTCGCCATTATCACGCATTCACAATCTGAATTTATCGTTGATTTTGTGAAACTTATGCCGGGTGTGCAAAAAGCTAAAGTAAAATCACGCATCATTCTCACACCAGAACATGCGAAAAGATTGTACAAAGCACTGGCTGATAACCTGAAAAAATTTGAGTCGATTCACGGCCCTATTAAAGATGCACCCAGCCACGATACGATGGCACCCTTCTCACTTGGCGGCCCCACTGCAGAAGCTTAGAAAAAAATTACAGCTTTTACTGCTCTATAAACCTGTGTAGTTCATTTATAGTGTCTTATAAATGGATTATACAGGTTTTTTGGTTATCAAGCTTGCCTATTGCTTTGTAGCTAATGCCCTGCTTGGAAGTATCAGGTGCTCAAGTAATAAAACCATTACTATGCCCATTACCAGACTATTCCCCAATAACGGACGAATGATGGAAGGAATGTGCTGCCCGACTTCAACAGGCGCGAAAGAGATAAGTAGGGCAACCATTAACGGCAGGCCAATAACCACGCCATCATTAAAGGTGCTAATGGCCTTTTGCTGCGTGCTCATCTGGAAGCCTGCAGCGAACTGGGTAGTCATCACATAAAGCAAGACCACACCCATCACCACATTGGGAATGAGCAATAACACTTCGATAACGGACGGCAAAAAGGCACACACGATCAACAAAAATCCGCTGATGATAAAAGGAAAACGCGATGCACTGCGGGTGGCAGCGATAATCCCGGGGCTCAGCGAAAAATCGGTAGAGCCAATCACACCAAACAATCCCGAAACAGCACTCGAAAGTCCGCTAAAAAACACGCCGCGCTTTGTCCGTTTCTCCATTTGGTCAGCTCCAATCATCCTACCAACCGCTTGGATGGAACCAACTTCAGCAATAAGAATAGCGATAGCACAAAATAAGAAAGCAAAAATAACCCCGAAATCAAACTCCGGTTTTATAAACAGCGCGTGCATACCCAGACCGGCCTCACTACTTAGGCTGGCGATAGCCTGCACAGGAACTGGCCTAAGCCAATAAACAGCAAGAGAAGCTAGCACGATTCCCCAGATCAAGGTAGTTGATTTCCAGATGCCTTGCAAAAACCGGTTCAACAGTATCAGCAGCAAGGTGGCTATAAGCACAAATCCCAGGTTAAAAAGCGGATTAGCGGCATCCTGAAAACTCAGCTTGATGATCGTAGGCGATAATGTTATTGGAATCAGAAACATGATGGTAACGATGATTCTTATAGTAAACACCTTCTGCATCACCTTTAGAATGCCACTTACAGCCATGGCCGCCATCGCCAGACCCCCAATCATAATCGCTGTATAGATTGCCGGGATGCTTGATGAAATAGTAGCCAGAATGCCGACCAACAAAACGGATGCTGGCCCAACCACCAGAGGCAGTTTATGGCCAAACAATATCTGAGTCAGGAGCGTAACGCCCAAAATTGCGAACATCTTCTGCATATAAATGCTCTGCGCCAATTCGTCGGTGCCATAATGAAGCTTCGCCAGCACTAAGCCCATAACAATTAAAGCCGGGACCGTGACAACCAACCACTGCAATCCGTATAAAATCATGGGCAAAAAGCGTGGCTTGTCTTCTAAGTTGTATCGCATACTGTTTTCATGAGTCATTGTAGCTTCGATTTTTTTGATAAAACTACACAATAAGTGCATACCGGCAAGCTATCATAGGCCAAACATTATGCAGGCTGTTTTGGTTCTCGCAAAATATTGAGGGGTTTGATTTGTTAAACCGGTTTCCTACTTTTACCCGTGCATTACCAAGCTATGCTAACGCAATCAATCCCAATGTCTGGCAGGCAACACGATTTTATCAAACAATAATTTCATCATTCTGTTTATTTCGACAATCTTTGCAAAATAATTTTTACTGATATCAAGTCACTAATGCAAGCTTATAATTTAACAACATCTTAAATAATCAACAATGCGAAAAGTAATACTCATCGTGATTTTAAGCTTCTGTACTCAATTTGCCTATTCTCAGGAAGAAATCGAATCAGATCAAACAGAAAAACACATAGAAAAACCAGCAATTTTAGGTTTAAGAACCACCATCTACAAAGTTAGCGACATCGAAAAAGCGAGAGATTGGTACGCCAAAGCATTTGAAACAGAAGCTTATTTTGATGCGCCTTATTATGTTGGCTTTAATATTGGCAGATATGAATTAGGGCTTCAGCCGGAAGAAGGGCCAACAGGCGAAAAAACTGAAAGTGTAATTGCTTATTGGGGCGTTGAGAAAATCCAGGAAGTTTATGACCGGCTTTTATCATTGGGAGCTACCGAAAACGAAAAACCCTATAATACTGGTGGAGAAATGATGACAGCAACCCTAAAAGACCCGTTTGGAAATGTTATCGGACTGATATATAATCCCTATTTCAAGCTAAAAGAATAAGTAATTTTAGGATATGTTAGAGTGTGAAAATTATGAGAAGTAAACGAATTTCAGGTTTGATGAAAAAGCAGGAAGCCACCAATTACAGCCGGATTGCAGAGGCCATTGAACAGATACAACAAAGCACCAAGGAATCGCCAAGCCTGGAAGAAATTGCAGCAAAAATGCATTTAAGTCCTTCTCATTTTCAACAGCTCTTTACTGATTGGGCTGGTGTTAGCTCCGAAAAATTCATGCAATGTATAAGCATTCAACATGCGAAACAAATTCTGATAAAATCAGGCCTCCAATTAACTGAAACTATCTCCAAATCAGAACTTTCAGCTACAGGAAGACTGCGCGATTTATTCGTGAAAACCGAAAGAATGACACCAGAAGAGCATAAGAATAATGGAGAAAAGCTTTCGATAAATTACAGTTTTAGCGAAAGCCTTTTTGGTAAAGTTTTAATAGCTTCTACCCATAAAGGCATTTGTTATTTGAGCTTTGCAGACAATGAACAGCTTGCGTTTTCAGCATTAGAAAAACGTTTTCCAAAAGCCGTCTTCATTCAACAAACGGACGATATACAACAAAATGCTTTACAGGTTTTTACGGCTGACCGGAGCAAGATTAACACCATAAAACTACAGCTGATAGGAACAGATTTTCAGCTAAAAGTCTGGGAAGCACTTTTGAAAATCCCAAGGGGAAATTTAACAACCTATGGAGCTATTGCATCACTTATTCAAAAACCAAAAGCTGCAAGAGCCGTCGGAACCGCTATCGGCAGTAACCCTGTTGCCTTCCTAATTCCTTGTCACCGGATTATCCAATCCTCCGGTAGTATCGGTGGCTATATGTGGGGCACAACACGAAAAACTGCCCTTATCGGTTGGGAAGGAGCTATTGTTTAGGCTTTAGCTGGAGGTTTTTAGTAATAAAAACTATAACTGACTGCGCTCACCAAGCCAAAACCATTTTACCCATCAAAAGCTAAATCCTTCACCTTCATAATGTAGGAAACCCAAGCCAATCATAATAAAGTTTGTACTTTTAACGAGGATTTTGCTGGCCGGATAATGAGTTTTAAAAAACCAAAAATCCAGAGGCCACTTAATAAATTTCACAAATAAAAGTATGTGGTGATGATACAAACACGAATTGGAAACAACCAGGATATTGAAGGAGTTCTAGCCCTTCAGGATAAATATTTACACAGCAAACTAACTGAAACAGAGCGGAAAAGCGGTTTCGTGACTACACCATTTACGACAAATCAAATAGAAGAAATAATCAAGCAAAACGGAATATTTATAGCAGAAAATGAGAAGAATAACCTTATTGCCTACGCTTTTGCAGGAAGCTGGAAATATTTTGAGCAGTGGGAAATTTTCAATTTTATGGTAGCACGTTTCCCTGATTTGACCTTTAATGGAAGTGAAATTACAACTGAGAATAGTTTTCAATACGGCCCCATCTGTATTGATAAAAATTACAGGGGAAGCGGCTTGCTTAACCAACTTTTTGAAGAAATGAGAATTGAGTTTTTCAAAAAATATCCTATCTCTGTCACTTTTATCAATAAAGTCAATGCAATTTCTACCGCAGCACATACCAGAAAGCTGAACTGGGAAATCATTGACGAATTTGAATTCAACAACAAGACCTATATCGGGCTGGCTTTTGATATGAAAAACTCGGTTTTGAAATAGCTCAAAATGCACACTATCACACGTAATAATTAAACAGAAATCAGCTTCAATGAAAACGGAATCGCTTTCAAAATCTTTAATTTTAGGATGCATTTTTTTGATCTTAACATCCTGTAAAACAGACACCTCAAACCATACTCCAAGCACACAAACCGATGAACGCGAAGCACTGAGTGAGTGGGAGAATCAGAAGTTTTCGATGTTTATACATTGGGGACTTTACTCCCTGCCGGCAGGTGTTTGGCAAGGCGAAAAAATCAATGGATACAGCGAGCAAATTAAAGGGCATGCAAAAATTTCAAGAGA
This sequence comes from Bacteroidales bacterium, assembly GCA_023229135.1. Taxonomy (GTDB): domain Bacteria; phylum Bacteroidota; class Bacteroidia; order Bacteroidales; family F082; genus UBA5536. The sequence goes on along the minus strand of JALNZT010000006.1, from coordinate 133,534 downwards.
AGAGTATAGAAAACTTGTTTCTCAATTTAACCCGACCAACTGGAGTGCCGACTCTGTTGCTTTATTAGCCAAAAGAGCAGGCATGAAATCTATTGTCATAACAGCAAAACACCACGATGGTTTCTGCCTGTTCGATTCTAAATACACAACTTTTGATGTCGTTGATGCGACACCGTATCAAAAGGATGTTCTCAAAGACTTGGCAGATGCCTGTGAACGCCATACACTGAAATTCGGCGTTTACTTCTCACTGATTGACTGGGATTATGAGTATGCAACGCCCTTTGAATCAGTGCGTAATTCAGATTCAATACCACCCTTGCATCATCAATATAATTTGAATCAGGTGGAAGAATTACTGACTAATTACGGTGTAATTTCTGAAATTTGGTTTGATATGGGTGCTCCGACCTACAGCCAAAGCAAGGAAATTGCGACACTTGTAAAGCAATTACAACCCAACTGCCAGATCAGTGGCAGGATTTGGAACGACCAGGGCGACTTTGCGGTTATGGGCGACAACCTCAAGCCTGATTTCAAAATGGGAGTTCCCTGGCAAACGCCGGCTTCTATGTTTCCGGAAACCTGGAGCTACCGTTCCTGGCAGGAAAGGCCAAGCATAGAAGAAAAAATCCAGGAGAAAATACACGATTTAATCAATATCGTAGGTATGGGCGGCAACTATTTACTAAATATTGGTCCCAAAGGCGATGGAACTATTATTCCTTTTGAACAACAGGTGCTGGAAGGCATAGGCAAATGGTTAGCGGAAAATGGCGAAGCTATTTATGGAACAACAATAAGCCCAATAGACAGCCAAAGCTGGGGTTCTACAACGGCAAAGGAAGGAAAGCTTTATCTTCATATTATCAATTTCCCAAAAAATAATATACTCAATATTAAAGGTTTAAATTCTAATATTAAAAACGCATACTTACTTACTGATTCAACTATTTCTCTGCAAAATTCAACTACTGATTCCAGTTTTGAAATTGATTTAACAAACTTGATAAACAGAGACAAATACGCTACTGTTGTCGTTCTGGAATATGAAAATGAATTGCGATATACACCTGAAAATGCCATCTATCCAAATATGGAAAGCACATTTATTTTAACGAAAGATAATGCGGCAAAACTTCATAGTTTCAGCGGACACGATTATTATTCTACCAGGCCAACTGTTGTAAAATACAAATGGTATTTAGCTGGTAATGAGCAGGAAAATAACACTATAAATCTCAGTTATTCAGGTAAAACAATAGAGGCTTTGGCGTTAACTATCAACGGCAAGGAATACACAATCTCCGGCTCTAAGGCAGAGAATCAATTACAAAATGAATCTTCCAGCCAGTCGATTTCCGGCGTGAATTTATATTTAGATAAAATCAATGAGTTTGAACTTTCTTTGAAAGACAAAAGCAATCCGCATAAAGGATTAACTATTGAAATGCTGAAAATTGAGATTAAATAGTACATGAAAATATCGTTAACAAACTACAGAAACAGCGCGTTTCGAAAATACATACGGAAGCATGAAAAATATGCGCCTCTTATGTTTTTTATTGGCGGGTTTATTTTCGATTCATTTACGCTTGGGCGCATCGACCGACTATATGATTTAACTATTTTGTGCTCGCACATGACCTTGTTGACTGTTATTATTATCCTTTATAATTTAGCTGACGATGACAAATGGAAAAATACTATTCTCGAACGGTTTCAAGAATATTTTCCGTTAGCTATTCAATTTTTCTTTGGCGGGCTATCCAGTGCTTACGTTATCTATTTCTCGAGAAGCGTTTCGCTGTCCAGAACAATATCATTTTTTGTCATCCTTGTTGCCTTGCTTATCGCCAACGAGTTCTTAAAACGGCGCATATCCAATAAGTATTTACAGTTTAGCGTCTATTTCTTTATAAATTTCACGTTTTTTACCTTCATCATTCCTGTTATCCTGAAAGTAATGAGCACAACCGTATTTATTATCTCAGGTTTAGCCAGTTTTATTTTTACGCTGTCGTTGATAACGGTCATTTATACGATAAGCCCCAGTACACGTGCAGAAATACGTTTTGGAAAAATTTCCGGCATAGTAGTTACATTGTATGCAATCATTAATATATTTTATTTTTTTGAACTCATTCCGCCCGTCCCGCTTGCGCTGGAAAGTGGCATTGTTGCACACAATATTAAGGTGGAAAACAACAATTATATTGTCACATACGAATCGGATAAGTGGAATATTTTTTGGAGAGAACACCGATTGAAATTCATATACAGACCCGACGAAAAAGTATATGTTTTTGCGTCAATATTTGCACCAACGGATATTGGCAAAAAGGTAATTCATCGTTGGAAATGGTATAATAACGACACCCATAAATGGGAAATTATTGACGATATCGGTTACCATATTACCGGAGGCAGAGATGCCGGTTTTCGTGGTTATACATTCAAACAAAACATAAAACCAGGACTGTGGAAGGTTGATGTAATCACTGAAGAAGAGTTGGTTATAGGTATTGTTAATTTTGAAATTGTGATTGATTCAACTTTGATTCCTAAAACCATGGTCACTAAAGAGTTCTAACAAAAGAATGTGTTGACAAGCATCAATTTAGGAAGGATTTGAAAGTGGAAATAACAGCCATAAAAAAAGAAACTATATAATTTGTAACCAAGCTAATCAGCTGCTAATGAATAGTGTATGGAAACTATAGGTAAAAAAAAGACTTGAGCCGATTAGAATAGTATTGGCATGATACTATGACCTTTGCAATAGAAAGCGGAAAGCAAACTTCTCGGAACACCAAGCCTTTGATTTCCACGCCACCGATATAGCTCATTTAAAGATGTCATACAGCTCAAATAGTTGACAAATTGAGCCTTAAACCATGCCTTTATGAGCTGAATAAACCATCCACTTTTTGGTAGTTTTAAAAAGAAATGAAAGTATATAGACAAAACAAGGGACGCAGTCAATCTTGTTTAGTCCCTGTCTTACTTTGTACTTTATTATGTAGCGCTGTGCGATAGCAGTTTCTCAAAGAGCCACAAAGAAGAAATTGATTTTTAGAGTGTAAGGTAGATACTTAAAATACATTTTGACACTGATTAGTGATCAAAACAGCTTTTTTATCAAGGCTGCAAACCCTCCACTAAAAGCCCAACAAATCAGTTGTACCTCTCGGTAATTCTATCTAATTTTATTGCCGGTATAAAGGAAGTACGCAAGCCGCTGCCCGCAATTCAACCGCTAAAAAAACAGGCCGCGGGATAAACAGTATCAAACAGGCAAACTAAATGAAACAGAAATACATAGAAGATAAAGTTTTTACTAAAATTGATTTCAGAGAGCATCCATTAGCATTAGCTGAATACGAAAATTGCACTTTTGAGGATTGCGACTTTTCAAACGCAGACTTTTCTGACATAAAATTTTCAGACTGTAAATTTACAGGCTGCAATTTAAGTTTGGTAAAACTGATCAATACTTTCTTGCGCGACATCAAATTTAAAGAATGCAAAATGCTGGGGTTGCGATTTGAAGACTGCAACAGCTTCGGCCTCTCGTTCAGCTTTGAGAACTGTATCCTAAACCACGCTTCGTTTTACAAGATGAAGATAAAGAAAACACAATTTAAAAACTCACAACTGCAGGAAATAGACCTGACAGAATGTGACTTAACAAGTGCAGTTTTCGATAATTGCGACCTAACCAGGGCAACATTCTATAACACAATACTGGAAAAAGCCGACCTCCGGACTGCCTACGACTATTCTATTGACCCTGAAAACAACCGAATCAAAAAAGCAAAATTCTCTATAACAGGCCTTCCCGGGCTTTTAGACAAATATAATATTGAGGTTAGCATGGGGTAACTTAAAAACACAACTAATAACCGCTTAGAAACAACTACTCCGAAATCTCTCCAAAACTATCCGGAATCGGCGAGCCATGGGGATCAAAATTGGGAAAGCCCAAAAGTTCATCCATTCTATCAAAAAGCTTTGGCGCATTGATATGCTCTATCTGTTCTGCAATCTCATGTACTTCTTCAGCAGAAAATCCCATCTTCTCGTACAAATACATCTCTGTCAAACGGTGTTTTCGCACCACCAAAGCCGCCACCTTTCTACCTTTTTCAGTCAACGACAGCGGTTTATATTTCTCATAGTTGACCAGCCCCTGCTTTTTTAGATTTTTCATCATACTGTTAACCGTAGGCATGCGGACATGCATAAGCGTGCTAAGTTGAGAAATCAGCAGCTCACCCTCACTGTTTGAATGATTTATAAATGCCTTTAGATAATTTTCTACTATTTGTGATGCCATATTTTTTTATTTATTCAACAAATCTAAAAAATATTTGTTAGATGAATCTAACATTAAAACTTCACAGCTTATATTTTAACAAATTATTTACTAAATTATGAAAAAATTAGTTTTTACAATCTTTGTTTTTCTTTTGATAGTTTATAGTGCCGTAGCACAAACGGGCACTATTTCAGGAAAAGTGAAATCGGCCAGAACAGGCGAACGCGTTCCTTTTGCATCGGTTCAGCTCAAAGGGATGCAGGCAAAAACTTTTGCCGATGCGAACGGTCATTTTATACTTTACGATGCTCCTGTTGGCGAACAAACTTTACAGATAAGTTCGGTTGGCTTTCACAAGTACTCACAATTAATTAGCATCGCATCCGGCGAAACCTTGCAAGTGCTTGCCGAGCTCAATGAAGAAAAACTCAACTTGAATGAAGTTGTTGTAACAGGCACACGCACTGCAAAGCGCATCACCGATTCGCCGGTTATCGTAAACCTGATCGACAGCAAAGTCCTGGATCAGGTTGTGGCCACCAACTTGTCTGAAGGCTTACGATTTCAGCCCGGCTTGCGGATAGAAACTGACTGCCAGACTTGTAACTATACGCAACTTCGTATCAATGGATTACAAGGCGGTTACTCTCAAATATTAATCAACGGAAGGCCGGTTTTCAGTCCGCTGACCGGCCTTTATGGTATGGAACAAATTCCGGCAAATATGATTGAGCGTATCGAAGTGGTGCGCGGCGGGATTTCTGCCTTATACGGCTCAAGTGCTATCGGCGGCACCGTGAACGTGATCACGAAAATTCCGACAACAAATAGTTACGACATCACGAATACTTTCCAAAGCATTGATGGCAAAAGCTCAGACAATATTTTGTCAGCCAATGCCACCGTTCTCAATAAAGCAGAAAACGCCGGCGCGACATTTTTCGTGAACAACAGAAACAGAGAAGCTTATGACCGCAATGGCGATAATTTTTCGGAGATGCCGCTTCTCAAAAATAATTCATTTGGTGCCAATATGTTCTTTCTACCTACTGAAAATCAGAAGTTAGAACTGAGCTTAAGCAGTATTTATGAATACCGCTATGGCGGAGAAATGGTCGAAAAACCAGCTTATTTGGCACAACAATCAGAAGAAAGAAGTCACCATGTTTTTATGGGAAGTGCTGATTATCAAATCAATTTTAATGACAATAAAAACTCATTGATTTTTTATTATGGCGGACAATCTACTGTACGCAAGCATTATACGGGTATTATTCCAGATGACAGCCTTGAGTTTATCAAGTTTACAGCCAATCCGCCTTATGGCACTTCGGAAGTTACAACCCACCAGGGCGGTGTGCAACTTAACAACCGTTTTAATCGCTTTCTGAGCGGAAATGCAGTGCTTACAGTAGGTGCAGAATATGTTTACGATGCTGTTTTCGACGAGATTGAAGCTTACAATTACCTCATCGACCAAACAACGACGAACCTGGGAATTTTCGCACAACACGACTGGAATATCACTCCACAGCTTAACTTTTTGGCCGGTTTGCGCCTCGATAATCATAACTTGGTAGATAATCTCATTCTAAGCCCACGCCTCTCGCTGCTTTACAAACTAAAGCAAAGCACACAATTCAGATTAGGCTGGGGAACAGGCTTCAGAGCACCTCAGGCTTTTGATGCCGACCTGCATATCGCCTTTGCGGGAGGCGGTGTTTCGCGTATTTCATTGGCCGACGACCTAAAAGAAGAACGCTCGAACAGCTATACCGCTTCCGTAAATTACGACAAAGCCACCCAACATTATATTTTAGGATTCACACTTGAAGGTTTTTATACCATCCTTGATGATGCCTTTTACCAGTTTCCGCTTGGAACTGACGAATTTGGCGAACGCTTCGAAAAAAGGAACGGAAGCAGCGCCACAGTAAAAGGAATAACACTCGAAATCAGGGCTAATTACGATTACCTGCTGCAGCTGGAAGCCGGATTCACACTCCAATCGAGCCGTTTTGAGGAAGCTATCGAAAACATAAGCGGATTGCCAGCCACACATGAATTTTTACGAACGCCAAACGAATACGGCTATGCTACCCTGACGTATAATCCAACAAAACAGTGGAATGTTAGCGCTAACCTGGTTTATACCGGAACGATGAAACTCGCTCATTTCGCAGGTGAAAATACCGGTCAAGATATCGATGAAATTACTAGCTCTACTCCCTTCACCGAGCTGGGAATCAGGCTGGGACATACTTTTGAAATAAAAAGAATAAATACAGGGATTGAACTTTTCGCAGGTGTAAAAAATATTTTCGACGCCTATCAAACAGATTTTGACTTAGGTAAGAACAGAGACAGCAATTATATCTACGGCCCCGGAATGCCCCGCACATTTTTTGTAGGTTTGCGTATTAAATCGCTCTGATAGCATGTTTTTGTTCTCCGGAAAATCTAAAATATTAAAATTTGTGCTGTGGTCAGTCTTGCTGATGGTTAGCCATAACGTTTTTGCACAAAACCAGGCGGCAGTAAACTGGTTAAGCTTTCAACAACTGAACGACTCCTTGAAAAGTCATCCGAAAAAGGTGTTCGTGATGTTTTATGCGGATTGGTGCGTCCATTGCCACAAGATGGATCAAGTAGCTTTTCAGGACGAGCAGGTAGCTCACATTTTGAACAACGACTTTTATGCCGTGAAAATGGATATTGAATCGACTGACACGATACTATTTGGAAATCAGTTATTTGTTAATAAAAACAGTAAAAGAAGAAAGTCAGTACATGAAATCCCGCTTATGATGGCCAGCCGAAAAGACTTTATCTTCTCTGTGCCGGCTATTGTATTGCTGGATGAGCATTTCGAGGCAAAAGCACGATATTTTCAGTATTTGAATACCGCGCAAATGCTTGAAGTTTTATTGCCCTAAGTTAAGTGCTAAAACAAACAAAAAAGGTGAAACCGGTATTGATGACCAGTTTCACCTTTTTTGTTTCAATAAAAACTAACTATTTAGCAGCTTTTAGGGCAGCTTCATAGTTTGGCTCTTCCACAATTTCAGGAACTTGTTCGGTATAAATTACCTCACCTTTTTCGTCGAAAACCACAACAGCACGCGAATGCAAACCAGCGAGCGGGCCATCAGAAATAGTAAGACCGTAGTCTTCACCAAATTTTCCGGTTCTGAAATCCGAGGCACTAATCACATTATCAAGACCTTCTGTGGTACAAAAACGAGCGTGTGCAAAAGGCAGATCTTTTGAAACGCATACCACTACGGTATTGTCAAGCTCAGAAGCTTCTTTGTTAAAACGACGAACAGAAGCTGCGCAAACATCGGTATCCAAACTTGGGAAGATGTTAAGAACTACTTTTTTACCTTTCAGAGATACTTTGTCGAGTTCGCTCAAATCAGTTTTAACCAATTTAAAATCAGGTGCCTGACTTGAAACTTTTGGAAGTTCACCCGAGGTGTGAATCTTGTTTCCTTTTAATGTAATTGTTGCCATAATATCAATTTTTTAGTTTAAGTATTTAACAAGATAGCAGCCAAGATGTTCAGCTAAATAGTTAGAAAATAAACTTGTTTAATACAGGGCTTTGGTTAAGCAAAACCAAATTCAGCAAGTATAAACCACTAACTATTTGTTATATCTGCGCTTTTCACATTTCGTTTTATACAAACTCTTTACACGAAAGCGATTAAAACTTCATGTTGAGCGAGAAAATAAAGTTTCTTCCTGGCGACACAAGCCCTGAACTGTAGGGCATAAAACGCTGATCGGTGATATTCTCCACACCCCCGGTAAGTGAAAATGTTTCAGAGATTTGCTTCATCACCTTGAAATTCAGCGTATACCAACCCGGTGAGAAGATGTTTCCATCTGCATCGGCGGGATAAAGGTATGTTTTACCCAACTCGGATTTTGGCATATCGCCGAAAGGCACTTCGTTGGCATATTGTGCATACAAATCCAGGCGCAGGCCTTTGGACATATAGCTCAGGCGTGTGATACCAAACAAAGGAGCCGAGTGGCGCAGCGGTCCTTTAGAGCCGTCGTCCAGTTCCTCCTCGCCTTGTTGCCAGGTAAGGTGACTAAAAACACTAAAGCCATTGTCCATTTTCCATTCAGCGGCAAGCTGAAGACCGTAAACAGTAGCCTGTGAAGCATTTTGAATAGCTTGAACCTTGCTCATTTCGCCGTCATATAGAATGCTATCCTGACCATTGAAAGTGAAATCGCGGCGCACCATCGCCTGATCCAGCAAAGTATAAAACGCTGATACATCAAGCTTTAACCGATCAGCAAATATGTGGGCGACATCAATTTCAGCATTATATGCATATTCAGGTTTTAAGTTAGGATTAGGAACCACTACGGAACCCGGCTCAGAGTCGAAAACCTTTCCGACATCATCAACATTGGGTGCGCGAAAACCCGTTGAAAGACCGGCACGCAATATCCAGCGTTCATCGGGTGTGTAATTAAGTCCTAAACTTCCGGTGAGTGCGCCATTTTTTGTGCTGGTTGTCTGGAACGGGAACTTATAAAAAGTGGTGTCGAAATCTGCCTTAAGTGACACATAATTATAACGCGCTCCGGCCTGCACCAGTGTTTTTTCAGTGAGCTGATACTGATAGGTAGCAAAAACAGCAGCCGACAACCAATCAGAATCGGGATAACGGGCAGGGCCTTTTACAGAAGTACCATCAGTAATTTCCGTATCTAATCCGGTGGAAGTCACCTTATTTAATACCAATTCACCACCATATAAAAATTTAGAACGGTCTGAAATTTTCTTCATGAAATCTAAGTTTAAGCCGTAAGCATTCACTTTCTCAAATCGTTCGCTGAGTGTAGTTTTCCCGAAATCACGGTCGTGGCGGCTTTCTTCAAAAAGTTGCGACGAGAGGTTTAACACCATTTGGTCGAACAGCTTGCGTTCCTGCTTATGAATCACCGTAAAGCGGTTCATCATCCAGTTTTGTGGCCCATAATACCATTCGGCGCTGCGTGGTGCTCCTTTGCGATAGCGAAGCAAACGATCATAGCGATCATAATCTGTTGTAGTTGAGTAGTTAAAGCCATATTGAAATTCCCAGTTATCATTGAGACGATAGCTTATTTTTTGCATAAAACTTCCCATTTCAAAACCGCTTGGCACTTGCACTTCCGGATTTTCATTTTGAACCACCACATCGGCACCATCAATACGTTTAACGTATTCTTTGCGCAGATAAAAATCAGGCCCATTAGAACCCATGCGCAAGTCGCCAAAACGGTTAAAGCTAAAAGAAGACACGGCAGCCCATTTTTTTCCACCTACATTTACATGTATATGCGATGAAAGCTCTTCATTAGCAGAGCTGTAGCGCGTGCTTGCCCTCCCTGATGTAATGACTTTATTGTCAGCCGAAAACCTGGGATTTAAGCTTGTAAAATTCATCACACCGCCAATGGCATCGCTTCCATACATCACAGAACCCGGGCCGTAAAGCACTTCGGCCTGCTCAATCGTATAAGGATCGATATTGATAATATTTTGGATATTCCCACTTCTAAAAATGGCGGTGTTCATACGTACTCCGTCAACACTGATAAGCAGTCGATTTGTAGCAAAGCCTCGAATCATAGGACTTCCTCCACCCTGCTGACTTTTTTGGATAAACACTTCACCCGTCATACCCAACAAATCTGCGGTAGTTTGCGGATTGTCAATCTCAATTTCTTCCGGCCTGATGGTGGTAACTCTACTGGTCAATTCCTTGCGCGGCTGAGCCCAGCGGGTAGCGCTAATCACTACTTCGTCCAACGAATAATTGGATTCGCGCATATAAATCACAAAATTATCAGCTAACAAAGCTTGCCAACTCGTGACGATATTTTGGTGTCCCAGACGGCTAAAAAATATGCTGTCGGCACCCTTAAACATGGAAATATCGGCGATTCCAGCTTGTGTTGTGAGTGCTGAGACGCCAGCTTTTGTGCTGTTAATGGTAACAAATTCTAACGGACTATTACGCTGCCAGTCGAGTACTTTTACGGTTTGAGTGTGTGCCACAAAGACAGACATAACAAAAACCAGCAGCAGTATGTACTGTTTTTTCATAAGATCAAATTTTAAAATTTTAGTAAACGAAAGAGATTAGAGCTATTTAAGCTCTTGATATTCAATAAATTAAAGACAATTTAACTGAGGTGGATGCTCAGGTTGCCAGTTTACTAAAAATTTATAAGGATTTTCCAAGTAATTATTTAACAGCGTTTTAACCGGATAGAGCTGATCAATAAAAGCCTGCTGATTTTCACTGTACCAATGCCAGAATATTTGCGTTGTCGTGATTTTAGTCTTCACGCCATCCTTCTGATAAAATGCGTTCGCCAGCGCAATTTTTTGGTTCAACACTTTGGTTTCTTTGTGGTCAGGATAGACCAAAAACCAGGTCTGCGTCTCCCCTTCAAAACGTTCTACGATATCGTACATCATGCCATCCCACACAAACTCACGCGCATGAATGCGAATAAACCGACTTCCTTTTCCTTGCATTTCAGCGTGCGGAATAGCCAAGTAAATCAATGATTTATCAGGCATCTGCTGCGAAATCACCAACATGGCATCCTGGCGGGCATCAGCTTGCTTGCGTTGTAGCTGCTGCATCAGCCTAAAAGGCAACAACAACGAAATCAACACCAACAAACCGACAATGAAACTACTTACCTTTTTCACAGCGCAAAAGTAGCTATTTCCATTTATCAGAGAACGCAATAATCAACATTGTAACAATGCCAACCTACTTGATTAATAATTTCTCGGTAAACACCGCATCCTGAGTTTCAAGTATCATCACGTATATTCCAGTTTTTAAAGCTGTTAGGTCAAGCGAACTTGAAGCCTTGAAGTTATTTTCCTGCACAAGGCGTTTTCCATGAAGATCATACACAATTAACTGTTTAACATCCTGATTTGAAGGTACAGAAACCCAAAACTCTCCCACTCCCGGGTTTGGATAAACAGAAAATTTGTTATCCCGAACATGCTGTTGTACATCCATAATTGTAGCCGTGCCGGGGAAGGTGATATAATCAATCCAGGCGCAGTCATCGCCATTGCTTACGCTAAAATCTTTGATGTAAACCCATTTCAGAAGATGCTCTCCTTCAGGAATTTGAGCTGTAACCAACTCCCAATCCTTTTCTCCTGACCATTCACCCAGCTTCACATCATCCACATAAAAACGCAGATGATCGTAGCCGCTTTCTGAAGAGACTTTTCGGTAAAAGCTGATTTCATCAGCTTGCATCACAAACAACCTAATGTGCAGCTCTGAACTTTGACTGCCACTGATAGCAGTAGATTTGGCAGCGAAATTGCCCTCATAAACTTCATCTTCAACTATTTGCCATGGATACCCCAGACCATGTCTCCATTCGTATTTGGTAAAATCACCGGTTTCAAAGTCTTCGATCTGCATGCCAATGGGCAGTAGCCAAGATTGATGGGCGTCGTAGTACCAATCGCCCACAGGACAATCTAAGTGAAAATTGGCAAGCACAATGCTACCAATTGGCGTGTATTCATCCACGTGAACGGTGAAAACAGCTTCAAAAGTTTCGCCCGGCAGCAAGTTTCCAATTTGCACAACAGGGTTGTCGATCGTAAGCCATTCTTCAGTGGACAGCGACAAAGTCAAATCAGCCGCAGCACTTCCACCAGCATTTCCACCTGTTACATGCAGTTCAACTGTTTCGCCGGGATCAAGCATACCATTTTGATTTCCAGCTGCATCATCAATTAAATAGCTCGAAATATATGTTTTCGGTGTAAGAATTTCCAGCATAAAACTGTCGTCCCAGCTTTGATTGCCGGCGGTTATAGCCATCAAAATTTCAACAGATGACATAGGTGGTACCATTTCTGAAATCTCAAGCTGAAACACATCAGAAAGCATTAAGGTTTCGCCAGCGGAAATATTTCCGGCAATGGCCTCTCCATCCAAAACTGCTACTATCAAATCATCATTGATACTGATTGCGAGCTCCACATTTTCAACTGTCTCACTGCCAATGTTTTTCAAACCGATATTCAATGAAATAGTTTCGCCATAGTCGGCTTGAGCATTTTCATTTCCTGTTTCATCCACCACCTCCATGCTTGTCCAAATCACATAAGGACCTTCATTTGGAAGTATTAGTATTGGAAAAATACTTGGTAAAATATTTTGACCCACAATCACCAGCTCTGCTTCGCCGGTCTGATTGAGTGGCTCATAGAAACTTATGACAGCATTCCCGTTGGCATCTGTATCAGCAAGGCCAATTATTTCGCCATCTTGGCGAATATGGCAGCGATATCCGGCAAGTGCTTCACCTTCAAATTGTAGGTTTACAGTAGTTTCAGAAAGTCCTATAATTAACTCGGCAGTATAACTAAGCTCTGGCACAAAAGGCTCTGATGTCCAAACACTTAAAAGTCCATCACCTAATATATTTAAGTCGTAAAAATTCCAGCGCAGCGCGCCTTCCTCCCACTGCCCGGGAGCGGTAACCCAGGGTGCTGTCTGAATCTTCGATTCGCGCAGAGCCATACCCATAAAAGGAATTTTATCGTTGTAAAAAGCATCGGTCATTTCGCGGTGCAGATGCGCTGAAGGGCCTTCAGTCTGTCCTTCGTTGAACCAGCCATACCTTGAATTTCCTATTACTGCCACCGCAAAATTTTCTATCAAAACCATCTTTTCAAGGATGCAATCGTTGTAATCAAACGCACCACAATCGCAGCCGTGCGAATGAAAGAGTGTAAAATTATGATCTACGCCATTGGTAGCAGAAAAATTGGAGGCGGTAATATCAGAATTATACAAATGTGCCACATAAGTCTGGTTAGCATGCCCTACATGATGCACAAACTGTTTACCTTGATTAATACTGTTTATCAGATCATTGCCCGACCAGAAACTATTAAATTCGTACATCCTTTCGATTTCATAAGATTCCGGAATACCCTTGGTTGTATATCCATTTTCAGAAGTCTCACCCACCAATAGTTCCAAATAATCTCGGCCCCAAGTAGCAGGATTGCTATAAAGATTTTCACCGGCAAAAAGTGGCTTTTCCAACTCGCCCAATACTGGTTGCTGCTGATACATCATAGTTTTGTTGAGCATATTAGCAAGTTCGGTAGCCGTAGCAAAAGGCATGCGGGCAATACCCAGTTCAGGCAACAAATCATCTTCACCCGGCTCACCCCAGCGATTATTGTTATTGTCGTTCCAGGTTCCATCGAGGGCGGCATAATACAAGTCGGCAGGAATTCCGTCGTCAGAATAACCGCTACCCGACTCCACATAACAATATAATCCGCGCGCTGGAATAAGCTGCACATCACCGCCAATAGTCACATGCTGAATGCCGTGCTCGTTGTACTCTTGTATGATATAATTCCGGATCTTCTCCTGTAAATCCACACCTGTCATTTCAGATTCTATCACTTCTATGGCAGCCAATTGCACCCTAAAACCCCTTTGATAATACAATTCTATTAAAGGCTGAAACTGCTCAAAATAAGATTCTGGCGTAATAATCAACATGTCATAGTCAGCTAATTCACGGCTTTTAGACACATAGTTTTTAATGGCTTCAGGGTTCTGAATCAGGGTTTCAAGTGTTTGTTTTGTAGTTTGATTCAACCAGACGGCAGTTTCAGCATTGCGGTTTGACGGTTTGGTTGTTATCGTAATTTTCACTTCGGTGGCATAATACAATTCTCCGCTTGCCGGAAAATAGGATACCGGCGTATAAATGCAGAAAGCCAAGCCCATCCCATTAAGCCAATTGGTCGTCAATTTTCCGTGCTTAGTCGCTGGATAATTTTCGTTGGAACGATAAACCGTTTCCTTTTTAAGAAAATCGGATGGACGCTTTTCTGACAGAGGACGCGAACTTTGATAAGGCGCCAGATAGATGTTTTGATCGAGCTTTTGTTGCTGAACAATTGTTAGCTCAACAGAAACAGCCTCCTCACCCGGCGGCAACAAAAGGCTGACTTTTTGCCAAGGCAAAGTGGGTTCGCCAGCCATCCCCGACATAAAACTAGCATGAAACTGAAGTAAATCGCCGTTTTTAGTTTTAACAAGTTCCGGTGCTTCGAGATACACGGTTTTTTCAATCACACCAGCTTTCAACCATAAAACAGCAAGCAAAAGGCTTACAACAACTGTAAATTTTTTAATCATTTTATATGCTTTTTTAAACAAATATCAACTTAACCCATTCGTTTGAAACAAGTTGCATCACTACCACAAGTAAGACCTTGAGATGTTCAACAAAGGTACATTAACGCAAACTAAATTGAGGGTTTGATAAACTTAGACTGATTCTAAATTAATAAAATTTGCTTTTCCGGGCAGACTAATGTCTCAACTGAAAAGTCTAATTTTACATCACCAAAAAGCTTAAAAATGGCCGAATTCAATCATAAAAAGCCCAAAGTAAAACTAAAAAGTTTCAAGCATTTTGTGAGTGCGCTGATGCCTCACGAGATAGACTTTTTAGCGCAAAAAGCGCAGTTCGTCGATTCAACCAACCAGCTTCTTTTTGAGCAGATTAAGCATGCCGTAAATTTTCCGGAGCACGCCATGCAATTTGATGAAACGCTAGACAAACGGAAGTACAACTACATGAAAAACTGGATCAATAAACAGCTGGCTTCCATTGATGTCGATCAACAATTCAAATGGATGCACTACCTGGACGAGCAAATTATGACCGATCAGATCAGTCAGGAAGAAGAGCTGCAACTGATTGGCCGCATCAAAAAATATACACAATCCGAATACTATTTTATCCGCTTTTATGAATTGGCACAAAACTATCGTAACTACCTGCTAATCAGGATGAGGATTAGCTACCTCAGTATTGTCTCTGCATTTATTAAAGAGCAACGTCACAACTACCAAAAAGCCCTCGAAATAAACCATTTATTACACGACGCCACCAATGATATTGTAAATCAATACATTACCAAAACCAGTGATTCACGGCAATGGGAACAGAAACTGATTGATGTATTTTATGATAGCAGCCTCGATGGGCTTAATCGCTATTATGCCATCGTGCGTTTAACTTTTATCTACTATAATTACAAGGAGTTTCATAAGCTCACACGGCTTTATAACGACTTGGACCAGTTGATTATAAGCGGCCAGATCTACAGCAAACGTATTTTAGTGAATTATTATGCCAATCGGCTGCTGCTTCATTCACGCTACAACGAGTTAGACAAGGCGGCCTATTATGGTTATTTATCTATAAAAGTGCATAGTTCAGACTATCTTTTTTATGTGAATAACCTCAGCGGGATACTATTGCGACGTGATAAAACTACTGAAGCTCTGCAACTTATGGAAGACAATCTTTCTGAGTTTAAGCAAAATATCAGTCCGCACACACGCATTGGTTTTGCATCCTATTACGTTAAAAGCCTGAACCAAAATAGTAAACATCGAAAAGCATTACGATTTGGCCAACATTTTATGGATCAGCATATTAAAGATATTTTAAACTACCGTTGGCGCATGTTTTTTATGGCCTATTTTGAAACTTTACTGGCCCTTAAAATGTATGCGCAGCTTATAATAACCCATAAAAAGCATAAGTTATATACGAAAGAGACCCTATTTATGGAATATCCGGATTCACTACCTGGAATTGATTGGTACTATCAATTGGCATTATACAAAGAGGGCAATTTAGATATAAACCAATTCAAAATGAAAATTAGCGGAAGTCTGCGGCGGGGAATCCATAAACGATATATACCTCAATTGCAACAACTTATTGGAATTTTGAGACCGCATATTCCAGAGTTGGCACGCTTTTTAGACAATATTACAAAAATTCAAAATGCGACTTAACTTCAACTTATTAAATTACTTTTGCAAAAAGTGATAATCTACGCACAATATCCAATTCTACTTCATTGATTTATTGGAGTTCACCTGGTAATAGTGCGCTGTCTGTTCAATAAAATTATCTTTGATTTATAAACTTATCATCGACAACACCTAAACTAACGTACATGAAAACCAAACGATTTATAGTGCTTTTTTGCCTTCTTGGCATTGCTTTAACTGGTGCTTTCGCGCAAGAAAACTTTTATAGCCGGTATATAGGTATCTTAAATAATAAACCCGCACTATTGAATTTGGTACAGGTAAACAGCAAGTTACGGGCACACTTATTTTTCACGGAAGATAATGCTGCTTCCCACACCGTGCTGACAGGAATGCTAAATGATCAGGGAGATTTTTTCTTGAAAAATGAATACGAATCCGATACCTTAATCAAAGGCCGAATGAGCTCCAGACAGCTTGAAGGCTTCTATTTTACAGCATCTAATGATATACAGCGGTTAGCATTTTCTGCTCTTGATGAGGCTGGAAGCATCGCACTGATGCCTTATGGTTTAAGTGTTGACAAAAAACTTTTTGAAGAGCGGGAAGAAAGTCCTTCGGCCATTTTTGAAAGTGAGTTAATTGTGCCACAGGCGGAAGCATTAAATCAACTTCAGGATTCAATCCTGTTGCAGGCTTTTTTGGAGGAAGGTCAAAATAGTGCTTTATTAATGCCTAACCAAGTACTTCAGCAGCAAGCGGATACATTTTTCAACAACTATAAAAAGCTGAGTAGCTACGACAGTCTGCCCTCACATTCAGTGCAGTGGATTAAAAGCGGGGAAGTTGGAGTTGTGATGAATCAGCATGGGCTGCTATGCATCGAAACCAGCGAATACGTTTTTAGCGGTGGCGCACATGGTATGCTCAACCGGCTATTCTACGTGTTCGACATCAACAGTGGTAAACGCTTGAAAATGGAAGATATTTTTTTAGCACAATCTGACAACATTTTGACTGAGTTACTCACAAATGAAATCAGAAGTCGTTATGAAATTCAACACGACAGTAGCCTAAAATCTTTTGGATTATTTGTTGAAGTGGTTGAACCCAATACTAATTTCTGGATCAGTAATTCAGGAATCGGGTTTTATTATAACAGTTACGAACTGGCGCCCTATTCTTATGGCCAGAGTGATTTGTTTCTGCCTTACACGAAACTTGAAGGCTTGCTAAACACCGATTTGCGTGAAAAGCTTCTGTTAAAAGAATAGTATTTCACTATCCGTATTTTATACTGAAATTTTGGATTACTTACCAGCCGGCGGCCAGTATGTCAACGATATGAATGACTTTTAGCGGAATTTTTTGTTTGTTGATATAGGCTTCGAGATGCATCAGGCACGAAAGATCGGTCGAAACGATATATTCGGCTTCTGTTTCCACTGCGTTTTGGATTTTTTGTTGGGCCATAGCCGTCGAAATGGCTTCATGCTTCACACTAAAAGAACCACCAAAGCCGCAGCATACTTCACGTTCCTTCATTTCAACAATTTGCAGGTCTTTCACTTTTGATAATAGCAACCGGCCTTCCGCTTTCAATTTATACTCCCTTAATCCGGCGCAACTATCGTGATAGGTAACTTTGTGTGGGAATACAGCACCAAAATCTGTGAAATTTAATTTATTGACGAGAAAATCAGTGATTTCAAACATATGGCGCGTCAAACGCTTGTATTCAAGATGGTTGGCTGTATTATGAAAAAGCTCCTGATAATAGTTTTTTACGTAACCGGCACAGGAGGCTGATGGACTAACTACAGGCCGGTTATTAGGAAAATCTGTCAAGAATTTGTTGCCCAGTTTTTTCGCTTCATCGGTGAAACCGCTGTTGAATGCAAGCTGTCCGCAACAGGTTTGTTCGGGATTATAATAGACTTTTACCCCGGCCTTTTCAAGCAGTTTTACCATATTCATTCCTGTTTCAGGATAAAACTGATCAATAAAACAAGGGATGAATAAATCTATTGTCATGGTAATTTTTTGGCAAAAATAGCAATAATGTTTAGCCCTATTTCAGAATTCCAGTTTTACGTAAAACGTTCCAGAAGTTTGGATAAGATTTCGACACTACATCCGGGTTATTGATTTGTACAGCACCTACTTTCAAAGCCAAAGGAGCCAGCGACATTGCCAGCCGGTGGTCGGCCCAGGTATCAAAAACAACCGCTGTATCTTTCGTGAAATCAGGCAGTTTTATAGCCGGAATCAGTTTGTATTCATCTTCAGATAGGGCTTCCATCCGCACACCGACTTTATTTAGCTCGTTTTTCATCGCCAAAATGCGATCAGATTCCTTGTATTTTAAGTTTTTAAGTCCGGAAAAATGGGCTTCGACCCCCAAGCCGGAGCAAGTAGCTGCCACCGTCGGTAACAAATCCGGTGAATGTCTGAAATTAAAGCTAAGAGGCTCTGGCACAAAGTTCTCCATCTTAAAAATCCTAACACCGTTAGGCTCCTGATGCGAATGCACGCCCAGTTTCTCAAAAATATCTGCAACTACCTTATCGCCTTGGATACTCTGCGTATCTAACTGCTGCAACAACAGCTCGCCACCTTTGCTAAGTGCCACCATTTCATACCAATAGGAAGCGCTGCTCCAGTCGGGCTGAGCGGTAAAAGCAATATTTTGATAAGGTTTTGGTTTCACAACAATACGATTTCCAGCTTGGCTGACATCGGCTTTATAATGCTGCATTATCGCTATCGTCAGATCAAGATAAGGCGTTGAGCTTTGATCACCAACAAGTTCCAGTTCAAGACCTTGAGGCCATGTAGGAGCTGCCAGCAACAACGAAGAAGCAAACTGACTACTTTTGGAAGTACTTAAAGAAAGCTTTCCGCCAGTGATGTTTTTCCCTTGGATACGCAGCGGTGGAAATCCCTGTTCACCAATGTAATCAATTTCAGCGCCGAGCTTTCGCAAAGCTTCAACCAACTCGCCCACAGGACGTTCTTTCATGCGATCCGAACCGGTCAACATCCATGTCCCGGGTTTGGACGCCATATGAGTCACCAAAAAGCGAAAAGCCGTGCCGGCATTGGCACAGTCAATTATCAGCGGGATAGAAGACTTAGCGCAGTCGTCAATCAATTCGAGATTATCACGCAGCAAAATGGTATCGTCAGCATCGGAGAGCTTTTTGATATGGCGGTCAAAATTCCCGTAAGCCCTAATCATCAATGCGCGGTTGCTCTCACTTTTGCTGCTGCTGAGCTGCACCGTCGATTTAAAATCAAAGAGATTAGCTGTTAATTTTTTATGATTCGTCATCTTCATTCAGGAGTTCAATATACCATCTTAAACAGGCATCTATGTCAGATGGTTCAACGGCTATATCAAAAACTGCTTTCCCGGGTGCTTTCAACAGCACAAAGTTCAGCTTTTGCGCCGCATTTTTTTTGTCGTGCAGTATCAGCTGCATCAATTCGTCAATTGCTTCCTCCTGGATTAAAAACGGCTGAAACAATTTCAGATACAGCTCTTTATACTCCTCTAAAACCTGTACATTCAGTTTACAGTATTTTACCGACAACCAAAGTTCGGCCAACATTCCTGCTGCAATAGCTTCTCCGTGTAGCAAATCCTGGCCTTTGCCCAATGCAAAACTTTCAAAAGCATGACCTATAGTGTGGCCGAAGTTCAGGATTTTCCTCAAGCCTTTTTCGAGTGGATCTTTAGTAATAATTTCAAGCTTAGCTGTTGCTGCCAGCTCAATCAGTGTCATCGCTTCTTCCCTGTTTTCGTCAAAAAAAGCATCCGATTTTAACAGCTCAGGATGTTTTATAAAGCCATATTTCAGCAGCTCGCCCATGCCTGAACGCCAATATCGCTGGTCGAGTGATTTCAGAAATTCAGGAATCACAAATACTTTTTCAGGCTGATAGAACGAACCGATATGGTTTTTATATCCCATAAAGTCGATTCCGGTTTTGCCGCCAATAGCCGCATCAATCATACCAAGCAAGGTAGTAGGAATATGCATGACGGCAATACCTCTTTTATAGGTAGATGCTACGAAACCACCCATGTCAGAGATTACGCCACCGCCCAATGTAAGCAATACCGCATCACGTTTTACACCGGCAATCGTCAGTTGCGACCACAAGTCACCGGCTGTTCGCAGGTTCTTGTTTTGCTCACCGGAAGAAATTTCCAGCACAGCCGGGTCGAAGTTTTTTTTGCCAACCAAAGCTTTCAAAACCGGGAAACAATGTTTGTGGGTATTTTCATCAACCAATAAAAAGAGCTCACGCCCATCGCTGCGAAACATTATAAGTTCCTGCTTTAAATCCTCAATGGCCGCCTTACCGAAAAGAATAGTATTTTTACTTGACATCGTATAGAATCTGTTTATTGCAAAGCTAAGCTATTAAGGCATAGGAAAGTCTGAATCTGAAAAATTCAGATTAAAAAAGCTATAAATCAGTAAAAGGCAGCCATCAGCAGTTCGAGGTGACTGAAAGGAATACCGTATAAACGACTGACATCATGGTTGGTGAGTTTGCCGTTATAGATATAAACGCCTTTGGCCAAAGCCCTATTGACGCGCAGCAGATTTTCGAGGCCTCCGCTTTCGCCAATCTGTAGCAGCAAAGGCATAAAGAAATTGCTAAAGGAAATAGAGGCTGTCCGCGGAACGCGCGATGCCATATTTGGGACGCCATAATGGGTAACGCCATGAACCTGATAAACCGGATCATGCTGCGAGGTAGCTTTGATGGTTTCGAAACAGCCGCCCTGATCGATGCTAACGTCGATAATAACAGCGCCCTTCTTCATCGACCTGACCATTTCTTCACTGATAAAACAAGTTGCAATACCATCCTGAATATGCTTTGCAGCAATAACGACATCGGCTGTTTTGAGCGCTTCGCCAATGAGGTTCGGCTGGAGCGCAGAGGTGAATAAACGTTGGCCGACATTATTTTGAAGGATACGCAGTTTGTACATGGAATTGTCGAAAATCTTTACGAGACAACCCATTCCTAAAGCCGCTCTGGCAGCGTATTCCGCAACATTTCCAGAGCCGATAATCACCACTTCTGTTGGCGCAACACCCGGAAAACCACCCAGCATCGTGCCATTTCCGTATTTTGGATGGCAAAGGTATTCGGCAGCGATCAGCATCGACAGGTTTCCGATGATTTCGCTCATGGAGCGCAACAGTGGCAATGCACCGGTTTTATCCTGTATATACTCGAAAGCAACGGCTGTAAGCTTTTTTGTCATCAAGGATTGATACCAGTCCCTATCGTGATTTCTGAGCTGCAGAACAGAGAAAAGCGACTGCCCTTTCTTGAGTAAGCTAAGTTCCTCACCTCGTGGAGGCGCAACTTTCAGTATTAAATCTGCTTCATAAACCTCACCAATTGTTTCCACCACCTCAGCACCTGCTTCAGCAAATTCGTGATCCGTGAAGTGGGAAGGGATGCCGGCTCCGCGCTGTAACAGAATGCGGTGGCCATGATTTGTAAGCAGCTTTACCGCTTCCGGGATGAGTGCAATACGGCGTTCATCGGGATTCTGTTCAGCCGGAATACCAATAGTCAACTGGTTTTTGCGGTTGGCTACTTCCAGCTTTTCCTCCTGCGGCATAATTGCTGTGCTGCCGGCAAATTTGATGTATTGCTTTTCTTCGTTCATAATTATTACGCTTAAACTCCGATGAGTTTGCAGGTTATATTTCGAGACCCGGTTTCTTCATCCGGATTAATAAGCACTTCTACGTGTTTTTCGGGCAAAAGTTGCGCTATTTTTTCCGGCCATTCAATCAGACAAAGATTTCCGCTGTAAAAATAGTTCTCGTATCCAATGTCGTATGCCTCTTCCACCTTATTGATGCGGTAGAAGTCGAAATGAAATACTGAATCGTTTTCAGATGTAAGATACTCATTTACAATAGAAAAAGTCGGACTATTTACTTCATCCGACACTTGAAGCAGTTTGCACAGGCTTTTGATAAGGGTAGTTTTGCCGGCACCCATTGGCCCGTAAAAAGCCATTACGGGTGCAATTTCTTTGTGTTGAATAAGCCATTGGGCAGCAGCACTCAGCGCTTTGGGCTGAGCGGCAACAAACTTTGCGGTTGTCATACCAATGATTTGGGCTTTAAGTGAATCACCGGGATCATCATTTCATACATGGAAATGCCACCATGCTGAAAAGTGTTTCGGTAATAGTTGACGTAATGATTGTAATTGTTTGGGTAGGCGAAAAAATCTCCGGCGCGGGCAAAAACATACGCCGTACTCACGTTGATGCGTGGCAGAAAAACATCCTCGGGATTGCGCACTTCGAAAACTTCTTTTGAGTTGTATTTCAGGCTTTTACCATATTTATACCGCAGATTTGTGTTGACATTTCGGTCACCCAAAATCTTGACCGGATCTTTAACATACACTGACCCATGATCGGTGGTGAGGATAATTTCCGACTTTTTCTGGGCGATAAAGCGGATAATTTCGAAAAGGCTGGAATGCTCAAACCAAGACCTCATCAGGGAGCGGTAAGCGGGCTCATCTTCAGCGAGTTCGCGAATCATCTCCATTTCGGTTCGGGCATGCGACAACATATCCACGAAGTTGTAAACGATCACATTTAGCTCGTTGGTCATCAGGTTTGACATATTTTCGGCTAAACGTTTCCCGGCATTTAGGTTGAGGATTTTATGGTAAGAAAATTTCACATCTTTGCCGTGGCGGCGCAATTGCTCGCCCAACAATTCTGATTCAAACTGATTTTTCGTGCCTTCGTCCTCCTCATCAACCCAATACTGCGGATACTTTTTGCGTATCTCGTTGGGCATCAAGCCCGCGAAAATTGCATTACGGGCATATTGCGTCGTTGTGGGCAGTATGCTACAATAAATTTCGTCTTTTTCCACCCTGAAATACTGTTCAATTAGCGGCTGAATAACCTTCCATTGGTCGTAGCGCAGGTTGTCGATGAGAAGAAAAAATACGGGATTTTGGGTATTATTGAGTAGTGGCAACAGTTTATCACGCACCAAAGTATGCGAAAGCACAGGCTTTTCCTGACCGGTGCCGTTGAGCCAGTTGATATAATTTTTTTCTATAAAGCGCGAAAATTGGGAATTGGCTTCGTCCTTTTGCATATTTAGTACCTCACGGATACCTTCATCTGCAGCACGTTCCAGCTCAAGTTCCCAGCGGTTGAGCTTTTTAAAAACCTCCGTCCATTCCTGAAAATCGAGCTTGTTATTGAGTTCCATACCGATATTTCGGAACTCCTGCTGGTAACTCATGGTAGATTTCTCGCTGACCAATTTCCGGTTTTCGAGGTTACGTTTCAGGCTCAGCAAAATCTGGTTTGGCTTAACCGGTTTAATGAGATAATCCGCGATATTACTGCCGATGGCGTCTTCCATTATTGACTCTTCCTCGCTTTTGGTGATCATCACCACCGGCAGGTTGGGGAAGTCGGCTTTAATTTTTTCCAAAGTCTCGATGCCGGAAAGGCCGGGCATGTTTTCATCTAAAAAGATGATATCAAAAGGCTGTTCTCTAACTAAATCAAGTGCTTCATCGCCATTATTTATTGCTACAACCTTATAGCCTTTCTGTTCTAAAAATAGGATATGCGGTTTTAGCAAATCAATCTCATCATCAGCCCAAAGAATACGAATTTTGTCCATAAGTTTTTTTTAATTCTGTGTAGCTGAAAACGTTTCAGCCACGGTTTACAATTATTCAAAAAGGGTAGAGATGTCGGCGATAATCTTAATTTTGTAGTTCAAATGCGTAAAAGGCCGGTTTTATTGTTTAACCCTCGGCCGTGTGTACAAAATTAACAATTATTATGCCTCCAGAACGCTCCAACAAGAAGAAAATATTCAACGATCCCGTTTACGGCTTTATCAGCATTCCTGATGCGCTTCATTTTGATTTGGTCGAACATCCTTATTTCCAGCGTTTGCGGCGTATCAAACAACTTGGGCTCACACATTTGGTTTATCCGGGAGCGCTGCACACGCGTTTTCACCACAGCCTTGGCGCGATGCACCTGATGCAGCAAGCCATCTATATTTTGCGCAACAAAGGCTACGGCATCAGCAAAGACGAAGCCCGTGCCGCATCCTTGGCGATTTTATTGCACGATATTGGCCACGGCCCCTATTCGCATACGTTGGAACAGACTATCATTCAAGGTGTTTCGCATGAATCTATTTCACAACTGCTGATGCAGCAACTCAATATCGAATACCAGGGCGCACTGGATGAAACACTGGCAATTTTTGACAATACGCATCCTAAGAAGTTTCTGAATAAGTTGGTATCCAGTCAATTGGATATGGACAGGATGGACTATCTGAAACGCGACAGCTTTTATACCGGCGTAACGGAGGGCAATATCAATGCTGACAGACTGCTGGCGATGCTTGAAATTGTTGACAATGAGCTATGTATCGAAGCTAAAGGCATTTATTCGGTAGAGAAATTCTTGGTAGCCCGCCGGTTGATGTATTGGCAGGTTTATCTGCACAAAACGGTTCTGAGTGCAGAGAATGTCCTGATGAAAGTGCTACTTCGTGCCCGCGAAATTGCACCCGAGGTGATACAGAAAGTTACCGATCCGCTGGCCTATTTCCTACTGAAAAAAGAAGGATTTGATGACCTGCACAACGACAAGCAAACATTGAGTTTGTATTGTCAGTTGGATGATTTTGATGTGTTTACGGCACTGAAGACCTGGTGTTCACATCCTGATCCGATTTTGAGTTATTTGAGCAATGCGATTGTAAACAGGCAGCTTTTTAAGGTGGAGTTGTCCAACAATGCATTTTCAGAAGAAAGAATTGCAGCCTTGAAACACCAGGTTAGCAGACATTTTAAGTTTTCGGTCAGCGAATCGGAATACCTGCTGATCAGCGGGAAAACCTCCAATCATGCCTACCATCCGCAGCAGGCGAGTATAAATATTATTTACAAAGATGGTAGTATCAAAGATATTTCGGAGGCTTCGGATCAGCTTAATATCAGCGTTTTATCACATCCTGTTACCAAATACTTTTTGTGTTATCCCAAGATTTTCGCCACGGAATAAATCTCGTTTAACGCAAAGCGGCCAATGCTTCGGTGATGTGTTTTTTGGCGTTGAACTGTGAGTTGAACTGGTGGATGAGTTTGCCTTCCTTGTTAAATATATAGGTTACCCTTCCCGGCAGCAGGCCCAATATGCTTCGCGGCACACCAAATTTTTTGCGGGTTTCATTACCCGGATCACTTAGTAGATCTAAAGACAGCCGGTATTTTTCAGCAAATTGCTTGTGTGACTCCACGGAGTCGGCACTGATTCCAAACACCCGAGCACCGGCATCAGTAAAATCTTCAAACTGATCACGAAAAGCACAGGCTTCGGCGGTGCAACCAGGCGTATCATCTTTGGGATAGAAATAAATAACTAGCGCTGACTTACCAACGAGATCGGCGCTGTGTATGCGTTCATTGTTTTGATTGAGCAATTCAAATTCGGGTAAAGTATCGTAAGGTTCCATGGTGTATATTAATACGTTGCGTTATCCAATCAGGTGATTTAGTGCGGTTTCGATATCCGGAGACTGAAATTCGTAGCCCGCTTCAATTAAGTGGTGGGGCTTAACGTGATTGCCTTCGAGCAGCATTTCCACGGCCATTTGTCCCATAAAAAGTTTTAGAATGAAGCCGGGAACAGGCAGCCAGCTGGGGCGTCCGAGCGCTTTGCCAATGGCGGTGGCCAAACTGTGCTGACGCAAAGCTTGCGGAGCGGTGAGGTTGTATGCGCCCTTGCTGTCGTTTTTCATCAGCAAGAAAAGTATGGCACCGAGCTGATCTTCGAGGTCGATCCAGGAAACCCACTGCTTACCGGAGCCCATCTTGCCGCCAACAAACAGCTTGAAAGGCACCATCAAAGGCTTGAGAGCGCCGCCTTCGGGTGTGAGTACTACGCCGGTTCGCAGCAGTACCAGCCGATCAGTAAAAGGCTCAAAGTCGGAGGCTTTATGCTCCCACATTTTAGTAAGTTCAGCGAGGTAATTATGGCCGGCAACGTCTTTTTCTGTAAACAACTTCTCTTCGTGGTTGCCGTAAATGCCGGCAGCGGAGGCTTGTAACACCACTTTTAGTTTGATGTTGCCTCTTTTTAGCAGCTCCACCAGCTTCTCGATAGGTTTCAGACGACTTTCCTCGAGTATTTTTTTACGTGCAGGCGACCATTTGGCATCGGCAATGCCTGCACCAGTCAGGTTGATGAGTGCGTCGCTATTTTGGATAACACCCAGCAGCTGTTCTTCGGGCTGATCCCAGCTCACGATTTGAAAGCCGGCACCTTCAAACTGCTTCTGTGCTGCTTCTGGATCGCGGGTAAAAAGCACGATGTCATTTTTCCCGGTGAGGCGTTTGAGCAAATTTGAACCGATAAGGCCTGTTCCTCCTGCTACGATAATCTTCATATAAAGGCATATTTTGATTGTTAAACAGTTGGAGCGGGGAATTGTTTTTGGGTTGATGGGTTGACCTGCCTTCCAACGGTAAGCAGAGAGGCGGATTGATGGGCTAACCTGGCTTAAAGGAAATTTTATAAGCTTTATTTCTCTGTAAAAAACCAGCTAAAATAAACAGGAAATTCGGGAATTTCCTGCAGAGACTTCGGAAATAAAATTTCGGTATCTAAGGAAAGGGCTTGTGGATTAAATAAAAAAGGTTGTAATGCTAAACTTGTCAATGAACTTTAGTAGCAGATTAACAATCGGCAGTCCGTTAAAATTTGTACCTTTACCCATGTCCTATTATATATGTGTAATAACTTAAACATTCCGTTTGGTACTGCAAAATGTACTACCCAGTTTTAAAAGTTTTACCGGACACTAATGGTTGTTTATGTTAGAGACTGGAAATGAGCAGCTTTACGGTTAGTTTGGCTTGATATTTATAGCTTTTATTTGATAAAGCGCAAAATAATTTGTACTCAAACCAAAAAAAACATGTCATGAAAACAAAATCAATTATTGCCTTAATGACGCTTATCACCCTGCTTATTGTTAGCTGCTCAAAAAATGACGACACGGATAAGCAGCTCATCACCAAAACCTTAACACTTTCTGAAACAACATACAAGGGATGTTTCACCGATAACCCAATGGATTCAGGCAAAAATTCCCTCTCTCAATCAGGCGATTCGCTCTACTATACGATAGCAAATGACACGCTCTTGCTCCATCTGATTGTCAACTATAATTGTTGTGGATCGCTGAATGACTCAGTTGCCATTGAAGATGAAAATGTAAGGATTTACATTCGGGATACCTGCACCGAAAATTGCATATGCTACTGTATGTGCGACTTTGAATTTGAATACGCCTTCATAAATTTCGCTGGGAGTAACCATCATTTTTATGTCTATCTACAAGGTTATGAGCAAGATACTTTTACGTTGTGGGGCGATTTGGAATATCGAGAGTGAAAAGAACATTCGCATATCACTGCAAAGTGATAAAGCTGATATTTCAAATTGAAATTCGTGTCAAACAAAATATTTTTATCTTACTTTTTGATGCAGCTTAACCAAAACTGTTGTCATGAAAAGTAAACTAGCCGCTATAATTCTTGGTTTAATATTGACAATTTTAGCTTGTGCACCAAAAGAGAAAACATGCGTAAATGCAGGCATGGTAAACACCCGGCCTCAAAGTGCCGCGATTCGTTTAGTAAAATCATACGATGATTTTCGTTCACAGTCAGCCATTTTAATTCCGATAAAAGAAAGCACATTTGCAATTCATTAAAGCTAGTAACCTGAGTTCGATTAAAATTAAAGAGCTCAGATTTCATTAAATGACTGATATACAATATAAATTTTTTAAGCATAGCGTACTTCGGCAAGCTCAGCAACAAGCTATGGTTAAAAAATTTAGAGAAGTAGAGCAGTTATTTAATGAAACACAGGATTTACCACTTCTAAACAACTGTTTTCTGCGTCATATCTGCTTGCCATAGCTCGCTATGCCTTCGCAAATATTCCTTGAAACCAATTATTTATAAGCGGTCTGAGCCATTAATTTTTTGTAGATCTCAGGTTTAAAGTAAAGTATAAATAAACATTACTGGTAAAATTGCATTTTTAAGCCCTATTTACCCGAGCAACTTCTGCTGTATTGTCTTGTCAGGATGCTACTGTAAGACTCAGCTTTTCTCCATTGATCGCAACTCAACAAATCAGGTCTACAGATCAAAAAACATGGTTTTTTTAAACAATTAATTTGGATTTTGCATCTTTCAAACTTACCTTAGCTGCTGATTATTTCACTAGCAGCAAAAACCATGAATACGACTATTGTTTAAGTTCAAATAAAGCCTAAATAAAGAAGCAATAAAGCTTTATTTATAAGTTACAACTTCTAACTGGCTTGCTACCTTAAGCACTTATAATCCATCTAAATACGCATCAACAAATACAATAGACATAAACCATTTTAATTAATCTGAATATGAAAAAATTATTTTTGTTTTTTATAGGGTTATTCTTTCTTACAGCTCAGGTTTATTCAGCGTGCACGCATTCTGTTGAGTTGAGGCAATCTACTGATTTTGATTGGTGGGGTAGCCATCTTGCAATTAAAGTAAACGGCACGACAGTTCTACAGAATCTCTCCTTAGGGGTTGGGCTTTTTGAAGTGTTCTATTTTGAGGCTAATACCAACGATATCATTCAAGCATTCTTCTATGGAGGTACTAACGCACAAAATTGTGAATACACGGTTAAGGATGAAGCAGATAATATTATTGGCCAATCTGGACAAGGAGGCACTGTACCAATTTCAATTTATGATATGAGAGGCTATTGTATATCATGTAAGGCACCATCACAACAAACAGTTTCAGATATATTGCTAAGCAGTGCTGGATTAGGTTGGACTGAAAATGGGGATGGTACAATCTGGAATATCAAATGGGGAGAAGCAGGTTTCGATTTTGACACAGAGGGCACATTATTAGCAGGAGCAACATCAAACCCCCATGTTCTTTCAGGCTTAGACACTTTTACTTCATGTGACTGGTATGTGCAAACAGTCTGTGGTGCAGGTGATGAAAGCTTTTGGACTGGCCCTCATGCTTTTACAACTCAGGATATAAC
Organism: Bacteroidales bacterium; assembly: GCA_023229135.1. Taxonomy (GTDB): domain Bacteria; phylum Bacteroidota; class Bacteroidia; order Bacteroidales; family F082; genus UBA5536. The sequence goes on along the minus strand of JALNZT010000006.1, from coordinate 104,121 downwards.
TACTGCCCCCTATTATGAAAGCTTTGAAACAAATTCAACACCTGACGGCTGGATACTGGATAGGTTTTATTTAGGATTATCCTATATGCCGCCTGGTGATAGTTATTGCATCTTTACAGTTTTTGACAACAACTTTACAACAAAAAAATTTACAACACTAAACATCGGCCCCGTTTTGGCTGATATGCATCTCTCTTTTGACTATGCTCATATAAATGTTTACTCAGGTGATCCCCCTCCAGATATCGGATCAGGGAATTTTACCATCTCAATATCAAATGATTATGGTCAAAATTATATTGATCTGGAAACAGTAGATAACAATGGCATAGCCGATTGGCAGCATAAAACTTACGATTTAAGCCCACATATTGGAGAATACTTAATGATAAAATTCACAGCTAATAGGGTATCCGAGCAATATCGATTGTTTTTTGATAATATAAGTATTGCTGTGCCCCCATCATGCTATAGTCCTAATATTCTAGCTGAACAAATTGTTACAACAGATTCTGCTGCAATAAGTTGGAGACAAATTGGGGATGCCGGCAGCTGGAATATCAAATGGGGAGAGACTGGGTTTGATTTTGACACAGAAGGCACACTAATTGAAGGCTCAACTACCAATGCCCATGCACTTTCAGGATTAATACCGAATACCACTTATGACTGGTACGTGCAAGCTGACTGCGGCGGTGGCGATTTAAGTGATTGGGCAGGACCAAAATCATTTACCACCCTTAATCTTGCTTCAACGCCTTACTTCGAAGGCTTTGCTACTGCATCATTACCAGAAGGTTGGGAAGTTGGATGGAATGTAGGTTTATATCCTGATATAAGGCCAATTAGTGACAACTACATTTACACAGTTGTTTATGCGGATGGACAGTTTTCTAAGACTTTCACAACTATAAATATCGGCCCGGTTTTACCTGATATGCAACTTTCTTTTAATCATACTTTTGTTTATGCACCTGGTTGGACTAAGTTATCTAAACACATTGCGCTCGATGACCCTCCAAATACCTATTTACATTTCAAAATTTCTATTTCAACAGATTACGGACAAAGTTATACTGACCTGGATATAGTTACGAGTGAATATAATGGGTGGGACTACAAGCTATATGACCTTAACGCATTTGTCGGGAAAACCATAAAGTTAAAAATAACAGCTTTTGCGGCAAATGTTGGGGCCTATTATTTGGCTTTGGATAATTTTAGGATTGATTTTCCACAAACATGTCCTGCTCCATCACGTCTAACTCATTCAAACCTTACAGATAGCAGTGCAATATTAAGTTGGATAGAGAATGGCACAGCTACTACTTGGAATCTGAAGTATGGAGACAGTAATTTTAATCCAGAAACTGAAGGCACAGCGATTAACGGCATTAACACTAATCAATATATGTTGACAGGTCTGGAGCCGACCACCAATTACGAATGCTATGTGCAGGCTGATTGTGGTAATGGCGAAAAAAGCGAATGGTCATGGCTAACTGCTTTTAAAACAGCACAAATTGCTGCTATACTACCGTTTACAGAAGATTTTGAGAATGGGTTGGGTGAATGGGGTGTTGCCAATGGAAATCGTGTTAATCAGTGGCATATAGGTGAAGCAACTGCTTATGAAGGAAATTTAGCTGCTTATATCTCAAAGGATGGCGGTTTAACATATGCCTATTACAACAATCACGAGTCAATAGTAAATTTGTACAGAGACATCGCTTTTACTGAAAATTCGCAGAAATTTAAGCTGTCGTTTTGGTGGAAGTGTCGCGGCAAATCAGGTAGTGATAGGATGAATATTCACTTAGTCGAATCCTCATACGATCCTGTTGACTATTATCCTCCTGCGTTTACAGATATAGCCAGTAATTTTAGTGAAACCGGAGAATGGACATTTTCTGAGATTGAGATTTCAGGAGAATATTCCGGGACCAATAAACGGCTTATTTTTTCTTGGATAAATTATAACTATCAGGGCAATAACCCTCCTGCTGCGATAGATAATATTATGCTCACTGCAGTGCCAAACCCCGAACCTTTAGACTGGTATAATCTCCAAAACCCAGGCTCTGCAACCATAAAAGAATGGGACAGCGTTTCCTTGTATGCACAAGCTTATAAAGAAGGAGTAACCAATTTGACAGGACAAGCTGATGACATTGAATGTTGGATTGGATACAATGAAGAGAACACCGACCCGATAAGCTGGACAAATTGGGTATCCGCAGTATATGCTGGAGATGCCGGAGATAATGATGAATATAAGGCTGATCTTGGAATTGATCAATCGCTTCCGGAAGGAACTTACTATTATGCCAGCAGATTTCAATACCTTGAAGGAGCATTTGTGTATGGCGGATATAATAGTAACAACGGAGGCCCTTGGGATAGTATCAACAATATTTCTGGAGTACTTAATGTAGAAAAGGATACCATTGATTTTGTCAACTTACAGGCACCCCCATCAGCAATCATAACAGAAGGTGAAAACGCAAACTTTTATGCAAGTATTTATGTTGAGAATCTAACACCAACTACTGGTGAACATACTGCTATTGAGGCTTGGATAGGTATTAATGAAGAAAATTCTGATCCATCCACCTGGGATGAAAGTGTTTGGGAATCAGCTGAGTTTAGTAATCCTCAAGATAATAGAAATGAATATGTTGCGACTATGGGAGAAAGATTAAAACCAGGAACTTACTATTATGCAAGCAGGTTTTCGCTGGCAGGAAACGATTATGTTTTTGGTGGTTACAATGAAACAACAACTGGTGGTTTTTGGGATGGAACTGATAATGTTTCAGGCGTATTGACAGTAGATGAATTTAAAGTATTTGATTTTCCATATGTGCAGGATTTTGAGTCTATTGTTCCCGGCTGGAGAGTATATGATGCATTTGATTATTATACTTTTGTGTGGGAGTTAACAACAAACCAAAATAAAACACCAGATGGAGTTTCGTCTTTTTATCATGACCATGGGTACACGCAGCATGACGGTCAATTGGTTACGCCTGAGGTTTTTATACCAAATGAAGGAAATTACATACTTACATTTTGGTCTTATAATGAGCGTTTTTATAAGTATCATAAAAATAGCGTTCTTGTTTCCACTGGCAGCGGCGTTCCCTCAGATGGAGATTTTGTTGAGTTGTGGACTACCCCAAGCGTTGTAGAACCCTGGACCCAAACAAGCCTTGATTTGAGTGATTTTGCAGGTCAATCCATTTTTATAGCATTTAGGTATGAAGGCGATTTTAGTCATTCATGGTATGTGGATGATGTTGTAATTCGAAATACCTCTTCTGCAATTGAATGGACTGGAGCAACAAATGATGACTGGCACAATGCACAAAACTGGAATCCAGTCTTTGTGCCCACTACTTTTGATGATGTTAACATTCCCGCAGGCCTAAGTAACTATCCTTCAATTAGTAGTACAGCAATTTGTAAGACGATTACTTTAGAGTCAAATGCTTTGGGAACAGCTTCATTGCTTGATAATAGTTTATTGACAATAACAGGCAACACAACGATTCAGCATTATATCCATAAGGAAGGCTACCATTTTGTGAGTGTACCACTTACTGGTCCAATAGGATCAGACTTATTTAAAAATTCATCGCTTTACGCCTATAATGCTAGTGTGCAGGAATGGGAGGACATTGTCACTGATCCTGCTGTCCCGATTCATAACACCCATGGTTATATGATTTGGCACAGCGGAAATGATACCCTATTCGAATTCACCGGAAATTACAACACCAACGATTTTGTAACAGCTACACCATCAGGGCCAGCCCAGTTCCAATACAACTTGGTTCCTAATCCATATCCATCAGCTATTGATTGGATGCTTTTTGAAGGAATGGTAAAAAATCATTTAAATGACGCCTTTTATATCAGAAACAAAACCACTGGAAATGGATCTAGCTCTAACAGCCAATACTCGAGCTATGTTAATGGTGCTTTCACCAATAATGGATCGCGATATATTCCCGCTGGACAGTCTTTCTTTGTTGAAGCTGATGGCGGTGGCATCCCAGAATTGATCTTAACTAACCAGATACGTGTAAATAGCAATGAGATTGTCAGCAATTCAGTGCCAGAATTACCTGATCTGCTTCTTATAAAAGCCATCACCGAAAATGGTGAAGATGAAACCGTTATCCGTTTGCATCAGGATGCAACGCCACTCTTTGACCGCCTTTATGATGCTAGCAAATTGTTTACCTCAGAAACCCTACCGCACTTATACAGCCTCACCGAAGACGAAAGGATGCTAAGCATCAATACAATGGCTCTGGAGGAAAGAGCACTAGTGCTTTCGATTGGTTTCGAGTGGTCAAACAGTGGTGATGCAGCCTTTAACTTCATTGGCTTGGAAAACTTTGATCCCAATATTGTTATCTTTTTGGAAGACATAGTTAACGGTCAAATGATTAATGTGCACGAGCAACAAGTGTATTCTTTTTTGCATGATGAAAGCGATGTTGCGCTGCGATTCAGGATACACTTCAAGAATGTGGTGGGCTTAACCGAGCCAGAACCTTCGTCTTTCCAAATATGGAGCAACGATAACAAAGTTTACATAAACATTCCCAATTCAAAGAACGAAAAAGCTTCGATTCAATTCCTTGACTTGCAAGGAAAAGTTATTTATCAAGGTGAACATTACCTGAGTAATCCGGAAATTATTCATGTGCAGTCAAATCAACACATTCTTATTGCTCGCATTATCACCGGTAATCAGGTTTATACCCAAAAAGTTTTTATTTGGTAAAAAAACTTAAACGCAAGCTTAATGCTGACTATCGAATATTCCACAATACTTCAAAATGATAAATTGAATCAGCATATACTTTTCAAATAATTGTTAATCAATTGCTTACGAAAGGACTTCTATTTTATTAGAATTGAATGGAGGTAAGGTTCTATCCACACTACCTCACCCGCTTCACCCAATAAAAAGGACTCATTTCAATAACAGCAACACCAAAAATAATCAGGGCATTGCCAACACCAAATTGATCAGCCAAAAAACCGATCAGCGGGGCAAAGATAGCGGCGAGCAGCGCTTTGAGTTGTGATTGCACAGACAATAGCGTAGCCATCGACTTTTGATCGGTAAGCGCAGCCACATAAGCTGTCCCGATTGGTTTACGGAGGTTTTCGTTGAATAAAATCACCATAAAAAACAGCACCGCCATCAATTCAAAACCGAACTGAAAGAAGAATCCGCTGACAATTCCGGCCACTAAACCTAAAATAAGTGTCAGGTTTAGCGGTTTGGAAGGCTGGTTGAAAAGCTTCGCGAAATTACCTGCATAGCGCGACATAAAAGAAGTGCCGACATAAATCAAAAAATAAACCAGCCCTATAATCATGGCCGCCTGTTTTTCATCTTCCTGAAAAAGCTGGATAGGCAAACTCAGCGCAAGGGCTTTCAGCAGCGGCTGTAAATAGTCCTTTGCGCTGGCATAAAAGGCTGAATGCACGGCGTTATTTGTCAGTCCGCGTAGCATAAAGGCGTTTTTTAGGGAAGCAAGAAAGGCCTTCCAAACGATTTTAAAGCGTTCACCCACAGAAACTTTCGCGCCGTCAGTGTCGCCATCCAGCCATTTGGGATAGGACATAACGAGCAGCAAATCTGCGATATACGGCACTATGGAAAATAAGAAAATAAGTCCGTAATCGCCGGTAAGTACCACAAAAGCACCCGCCAACAAAGACGAAAGCGCCGTACCCATCTGGCTCCAGGAGCGCGTTCGTCCGTAATAATCTGTTTTATAATTTTGTCTTTGCTGTCTTTGGAGGTATTCAAAAATCATGGCTTTGTGTACGCCGGTGCGGAAGGCATCGCCAACAGCGAAAAAGAACATCGCGACCATAAAACCCACAAAATTTTGGGAGACGAAGAAGGCGATAAACGAAATCATATAAAACACAAAGGATGAAGCCAGGGTTCGCCGACGTCCCAACGCATCAGCGATGAGCCCGCTTGGAATTTCAGCTATCATCACCACGAGTTCGCGCAGGCCTATCAGCACACCGATTTCAGTAAAAGACAAGCCTTTCGAAAGCAGATACAGCACCAAAAACGGCTCGAAAAACCGAAGATTTTTCAAGAAGCCGTAAGCACTGAACTTGGCGTATTGCCTGTCTTTGAGTAAGGCTTTTAGTTGGGCATCCATTGGGGGATTGTGATTTTTATGCTTTACAAAGTTGCGTTTTTTTATTCATTGAAGATAATAATAGGTTTTAATTTGTTTTGGGGCGGGATTGGAGAGGTGGCAAAATGGAAGATTGGGGGAGATATTTTATAAACGATTTCGTAAGTAGCGAATGCTACAGGATAGCTCCACGCAGCGGATGCTGCGCGGAACGAGCATCAGAAGCGCCGTACATCCAGAATTAGCGATAATTGAAAACAACCGATTACGTTAGTAGCGAATGCTTCAGGATAATCCCACGAAGCGGATGCTTCGCTGAACAGGTAAATTGCGGGCAGCTAAAGCTACTCAAGCCCAGAAGTAGCGGATGCTTTGCGGAGCGCTAAGATTCAATGCAATAAAAAAAGCGGTATTTTACACCTCATTCTGCTTACCTTTGCAGCCCAAAACCGGCGCAAAAGGTGAGCTTAAACATTTCTTATAATCGTATCTGGAGCATTGCATATCCCATCATTTTGGGTAGCGTTGCTCAAAATTTGATAAATGTCACCGATACGGCTTTCTTAGGTCGCGTGAGCGAGGTAGCGCTGGGCGCATCAGCGATTGGCGGCATGTTTTACCTGGTTTTTATCAATCTCGGCTTAGGTTTTGGAACGGGTGCGCAAATAATTATTGCCCGCCGTTTTGGCGAAGGCGATAAAAAAATGGTTGGTAAAACCTTCGATCACGCGCTGTATTTTATGTTGCCTTTGTCCATTTTGGCATTCTTGGTTTTGTTTGCCTTTAGCGACGATATTTTGCGTCCCCTGGTTTCTTCTGATGCCATTTATGCAGCCAGTATCGAGTTTTTAGATTACCGCGTTTATGGTATTTTCTTCGCTTTTGCGCAAATTTTATTTCGCTCTTTTTATATTGGAATAGCACGCACACAGATCATTACCTGGAGCACGCTGGTGATGGCGGTGGTAAATATCGTCTTGGATTATGCCTTAATTTTTGGCAATTGGGGCTTTCCGGAAATGGGCATAAAAGGAGCGGCAGTAGCTTCGGTAATTGCGGAAGCTGCGGCAATGGCTTACCTGATCATCAATACACAGCTGAAAAAGCATCCGATTAATTTCAACCTTTATCAGTTTAACGCCTGGGACAAAGCACTGTTTGTCAGGAATTACAAGCTAGCTTCTCCCATTATGCTGCAGAACTTTCTTTCGCTGGGCGTTTGGTTTGTCTTTTTCCTTTTCGTGGAAAAGCTGGGCGAACAGGCGCTGGCAATTTCCAATATTATACGTAGTATTTATATCGTGCTGATGATTCCTATCTGGGGTTTTGCCTCGGCGGCAAACTCTATGGTGAGCTACCTGATCGGTATGCGCAAACAAGGCTACATCATGCTTTTGCTGAGGCGCATTCTGCTGATGTGCGTTGGCGGTGTACTGCTATTTGTGTTTGCCAGCCTGGCTTGGCCCGAAGCCATTTTGAGTGTCTACAGCAGCGACCAAGGCTTGATACGAAAAAGCATTCCGGTGCTTTATACGGTCAATTTCAGCTCTATTGCGCTGGCGATTGGCTTCGTGCTTTTCAATGGGGTTTTGGGCACAGGCAAAACAAATGTTTCCTTTGTTATCGAGATGATTGTGCTGGGGTTCTATGTGAGCTATGTTTATACGCTGACCAATTATTTTAACGCCGACATCGCATTGGTTTGGACTTCGGAGCTGCTTTATGGTGTTTTATTAACAAGCTTGTCATGGCTTTACCTGAGAAAAGGTAATTGGGCAGCAGGTAAGATTTAGAGATTTCTATCAAATTGTCTTCTCAAAGCTTTAACATAAAACACCTCAAATAGCTGACTATATGCCAGTTAGATATAACCCTTGACAATATTATCAATTCGTTTCTTAATAAATCACATAATTATAAACGAAATCACCCATACCGGTAATCAGGTTTATCTCATCGTTATCACGCAGGCTTCCAACGGCAAAGGGTGTTTCGCCGGCCAGGCCGGAGCTGATAATCATTTTGCCGTTTTTATCAATCAGGTAAATCTCGCGTGAGGTTTCAGAAACAATGCCGAGCAGTCTCTTCCGTTTGGTGATGTTAAAAAAACGCGGCTTGGTAATGATCACATTTTTAAAGTCGTAACTAAAAAGCATTTTGCTGAAACGGTCAAAAATCTTCATCTTATTACCGTCTAAGTAAATAAAATCCACGTTACCGTCCTGGTTGAAATCTTCGTAGAGGAAAAAATGTTCTTCGGTAAACTGGCCAAAGTCGGTGGTGGAAAGCTGACCGTTTCCGGATACATAAAGTAGTTTTCCTTGCTTGTCGGAAGTAAGCAAAATACCTTTGCTATTGGTTTTGTTGACATAAAAATCAGCGAAAACCGACTTTTCCAAATTGCCACGCGGGCTTATGCGCACCTGCCCGCGCCGGTCAACAATACGCACATTTCCTTTGATATCGGTGATGATAATATAGTCTTTTCCGGCGGCAATAAGGCGTTCCACCTGCTTGGTCACGATTTCTAAAGAACGTGGCTTTTGCCAACCATCCACCTGTTTTCCATTGAGTTCGTAATTGTAAGTCAGCTTATCGGCGCAGGAAACCAGGATACGATAATCCTTGCGGTCGTTGTAGTCGAACACAACGATGCCGTTGGTGGCCTGCGAGCGCAATTTTATCGGGTAGCCGGAAACATTATTCCCGTTTCTATCAATCAGATACAGGTAATTTGAGCTGTTGAATAAAAATTGGTATTTGTTATTTTTGTAAAAATCTACCACAAAAACTTCGCCTATATGTTCTTCGGCCAACTTTTTCTTCCAGATGATTTTACCATCAGGATCAATGAGATACATATTATTTGCTGCATCAAAAACCAACAGGTTGTTGGCAGAAGTAAGGTGATCTTCAACAATATGCGGCTGCCCCACCATGGGTGCGTCCAACGCAGTTTTCCAGGCGATAAGGCTTTCTTCTTTGTAATTGGGATTGTGTTTGAGAAAAACACTGGTATAAATAATGTCATTAAAAGCCGTCAATTGAACCGATAATCCCTCAAACTCACTCAATTTCTGTTTGTTACGGTGAATCTGAAAATTGAGTTGTTTGCTTACAAACTGGTTTAGCAGCGGAAGCCCGTCGCGCAGGTTAACATAAAGGCTCACATTGGCTTCTTCTGCCATATTATTTGCAAATCCTTTGAAGTTTTCATTCATTTCGAGGGTGCGCCCTGTGCGATAAGTATGCAGGGTTTGTTCCAGCACAGAAACATCATCAGCTACCAACAAGTATTGATCGGTGATGAGATAGTAGCTGCCTTTAAGTTTTGAAAATGCTTTGCCAAAAATTTCTCCCGGGAAATTTGTTGGGTTCATTTGCACTATCTGTGCGTTTTCCATGCGTGTAATTCTTTTGCCTCCTGCCCTGGCTGCCAGTCTATTAAAAAAAGTTTCGACGCCGTTTTCGTTGCGTAATCCGGCCACCAAAAGCGGTGACTGATCGTTGTCGATATAAGAAATCGACAGCTCGCCTGACAGATAGGGAATGAAATCCTTAGCGGAGTTTACGCCAAATTTCGCATCAAAAGCATTGACACGATGTGGGTTACGCGACCGTAACCAAAACTCCTGAAAATCTTCAATACCAAAATGTAACATCAAACGGGTAGAATAAGGCAGCATATTCACCATGGTATTGTTGGTAGCTTTTAACCCGCGCAGATGGGACAAAAAATCACTGCTGTCAGCAACTATGGTATAACCGTTTAGCAATAAATCCTGGTCTTTTACCAACAAATCAAGCATAGACCAACCTCCGAACTGTTGAAAAGTCTGGGTCGTCAAATCTCTATAGATCTCATTAGCTGAGTGTGTTATCAGCTTTTCAAATCGATCAAGCTGCACATAAACATAGCCATCGACGTTGGTACCCCGGGTTTGCATCAACCGGTTAAATCCCGGATCACTGGCAAGACTTTTTTCGCTGGCAATCAGGGCTATTGCCTGCTCCACCAGTTCGCGGTGAAAACTGCCGATAAACAAGCCTTTTTCAAGCACGAAAGAGTATTGTTCATCATTTTTTGCATCAACAATGAGGGCCGTTTTCTGCTGATTTTGTTTGCGTTCTATAATAGTGATGTTCCCCTTGAAACGGCTGTTGATCATGCGCTCAATCTGATGAAAGGCCAAATCGTTTCTCACCTCCGCTACAAATAAAAATCCAAAACCATCTTCGGTGGGATGTAGTGAAAAAGCCATCTGTCTGCGCTGCATGAGTTCAGCAAAGCCGGGCTCTTCGGTCAAAAGACTATCGAGCCACGACATCCTGTCCTGAAAATTCCCTATCTCATCAATGCCTGCAAGCACCGGCCAAAAAGACGTCTGCTTTCTCAGTTTCTCCCAAAAGGGTCCTCCTTCCTGAAACTCGGCAACCAGCATCGCATTAGCGGGGACAGCCTGCAAAACAGCTGCGGGAGCGGACTGGCTTTGATCAAAAAGAAAAAAAGAGATAAGCCCAACAAAAACGATTACGACAAAGGAAATGAAATATTTTAACCAGTTTTTCAACATGATATTCTGCATTTATAAGCTAACAAAGTTAATCACAATAGCCTATTTTTCAGCAATAAGTTTACACATTCATCAACAGTTGGTTGTTGATAGCTTTCTACTATCAATCAGCAGAATCAAAACAAGACCGTCATTCGCGCAGGCAGTAACCTCAAATCGACAATTTCAGTTGATTTCTCCAGTTAAAACTTAGCCTGTGCAAAGGACTTAATCCATGATCAGCAATCGCGTTTTTGTGGGCTTTTGTTGGATAGCCTTTGTTTTGGTCCCAGCCATAAAGTGGAAACTGATCGTGTGCGTGCCGCATATAGGCATCTCGATGTGTTTTGGCCAAAATTGATGCCGCAGCAATAGCCTGATATAGCGCGTCGCCACCAATAATGCACTGATGTGGTATGTTTTTGTAAAGCTTAAACCTGTTGCCATCGATCAATAAATGTTCAGGGACAAAAGCCAGCTGATCGAGGGCGCGATGCATGGCTAAAAAACTGGCCTGCAAGATATTAATCTGATCTATTTCGGTAGGCGATACAAAACCTACCGCCCAGGTCAGTGCTTCCTTTTCAATGATTTCGCGTAAGATTTCCCTGTTTTTTTCTGTCAGTTTTTTAGAGTCGTTGAGCAGCGGGTAATTCTTTTTAGCATCCAAAACAACCGCAGCGGCCACCACAGGACCTGCAAGACAGCCACGACCGGCTTCATCACAACCTGCTTCCAAAATTCCGATCTTAAAAAAGGGATGCAGCGCCATCAGTATATTAAGTTATAGTATTGATTTACAACAATAAGCAGTATTAAAGCAAGCAACAAACCATTTCTCCAACGAAGCTTATAGGCATAAGCAAAATCAAAGGAGATATAGACCGCCAAAGGCAGCAATAAAACGCTATTGAAAATCAGCGAATCTCTTTGAAAGAACAACATCAGTAATGAAAAAAACAAGAGTGCATGAGTGATGTTGATTTTTTTGCGCAAACCTAGGTTTTTCTCGGTTTCGTTACCCAAAACAGGACCTAAAGCAAAAATAAACAGCACCAGCATCACCAAACCGATGATATATTGCAAAACCGAAATTTGACTAAAATCAGCCAACAAACTGATATATTGCCCCTTATAGCCGGCAAGCCATTCAGCAAGTTGATCGGTGAGGAAAAACCAGCTCATCAAGAGATATATCGGTGTCAGAAAACCCATGAAAGCAATTAAAAAATTCCTCATGTTGGCCTGCAACGCAATTACCAATGAAATAATCACCCAAAAAAATAAAATTGCTGCCGGCGTATAAAACAAAGCAGCCATAGCCACAAAAAATCCGGCATTGAAAACGGAATAATAAGGTCTTTCGGTTTCATAAATCAAGAAAAGCGTATGCAGTACGGCCAAAATAAAAACTGCCGCCATCAAAAAAGGATAAAGCCGCGTAAGCTCTGGCGAGCTGCTGAATAACAACACATACACAAAAGCTCCTGTTGAGCCGATGCGCGTAATCAGGTGATGAGAAGCCAAAAAGGCATTAAAAAAAAAGGCTTGAAACAGCAGAAGCAGCAATGCCAGCATCAGCTGAAGCAACGGAGACCCGGCAAGCGCATCAAGCGTTAAACCAAAAAACGGCTGCCGGTCTATATTAAATTCAACTGTTGCCGGAAACTTCAAAAATGCCGGTAGCCAAAGCACTACAGCAAGCAAAACCACCAGCACATATTGGGCTGCAAAACTCGATCTGAAAAAGCGAATAAACATAATTAGGCTTTATAGGCCAAAATATCAGCACCAATATCAGTACGGTAGGCAGCGTCTTGAAACACAACTTTTTCCACGTTTTCATAAACCGTTTTTCGGGCTGCCTCCAGGCTGTAGTCAACCGCTGTGATTGCCAGCACACGTCCTCCAATTGACTTAACCTTTTGTGTTTCCACGTCTATGCTTGTTCCGGCATGAAAAACAACACATTCTTTGGTGCCGGCCAAGCCGGAAATTACTTTTCCAGTGGTGTAATTTCCGGGATAGCCACCCGAAACCATCATCACCGTAATAGCCGCTCTGTCGTCGATTTCAAGTACAGTATCCTTAAGTTTCCCCCGATAAGCGGCCAATAACAGTTCTACCAGATCAGACTCAATAAGCGGCACAACACACTCTGTTTCAGGGTCTCCCAGTCGTACATTATATTCTATCACAAATGGATCGGACTCCACATTCATCAGGCCCAAAAAGATAAAGCCTTTATAATCAATTCCAGCTGATTTTAAACCTTTGAGCGTAGGAACAATAATCCGATTTTCCACCTTTTTCATAAAGTCTTCGTCAGCAAAAACCACCGGCGAAACGGCACCCATTCCACCGGTATTAGGGCCAGTATCGCCCTCTCCAATTCGCTTGTAATCCTTTGCTACCGGCAATATTTTGTAATTTTCGCCATCGGTAAGCACAAAGACGGAAAGCTCCAGCCCATTCAAAAACTGCTCTATCACCACCTTCGTGGATGCATCGCCAAATTTGCCTTCCAGCATACTTTTCAGCTCTCGTTCGGCTTCTTCCAAGTTGTGTAAAATCACTACGCCTTTTCCGGATGCCAGTCCATCAGCTTTTAACACATAAGGAGCTGCCAAACTACGCAAATACTCTATTCCAACATCAATGGTTTCGGGTGTTACGTCCATAGAAACAGCTGTCGGGATGGCATTTTTGCGCATAAATTCTTTTGCGAAAGCCTTGCTGCCTTCCAGCCTCGCACCTTGCTTGTCAGGACCAATAATTGCGATATCCTGTAAGACTTTATCAGCCCTAAAATAATCCACAATACCTTCAACCAGCGGATGCTCCGGCCCAACCACTACCAGCTCAATCTGCTCTTCGACACAAATATGTTTTATGCCCGAAAAATCAGTTATATCGCATGGCAGGTTTACGCCAAGCTGCCCTGTTCCGGCGTTTCCGCAAACAAAAAAAAGTTTGCCGCATTGTTTACTTTGTTTCAACTTCCAGCCGATGGCGTGTTCGCGACCGCCCGAACCTATGATAAGAATATTCATGGCATTAATTTTCTGTGGATTGATCAATAGTGGTCAGAATACTTTCCCAAAGTTTTTGGGCAGCCTTATCCCAGCTAAACAATTTGGCCCGTTTAAGTCCTTTTTCAATAAGTTGCGCCCTTTTCTCACTGTTAGTGGCCATCTCGAGCATCGCCTCTGCAATGGATTGTTCGCTAAAGGGATCAACCAAAAGCGCTGCATCGCCTGCCACTTCGGGCATCGAAGTAACATTTGCCGTGATTACGGGAACACCGCAGCGAAAGGCTTCTACAATGGGAATTCCAAAGCCCTCAAAGTAGGATACATAAGTGATGGCAAAGGCCGAGGCGGTAACTTTGTGAAGCTGCTCAGCATTGAGCCGACCACAAAACACTACCTCCTGCTGGTATTTCATGCCCTCGAAAGCGTCGCGGATGGGTGCTGTCCACCATTTTTTTTCGCCCACCACCATCAGCTTGATTTTTTGATCACTCTCCGCGCAAAACAAGTCGAAAGCCTTGAAAAGTCTGACCAGATTTTTTCGTGGATGCAACGAACCTACAAACAAAAAATAATCGCTGCCGCTGGCATATTGGCCTTTTGTTTCTTCAATTTCAGCAAACGGTATAGGCATAAAACGTTCGTTTACACCATTATAAACAACGTCAATATCTTTGAGAGCAACGCCATACTGTGATGCAATATCATTTTTGGAGAAAGTAGAAACGGTAGCAATTCGGCTTGCCTTTTGCGCAAAGCGCGGAAAAAACCAGCGGTAATATTTGCGTACTAAAAAAGGTAGATCTTTGGGGAAATGTTCAAAATTTAAGTCGTGCATCACGGCCAGATCGGGCGTATTGTTGAGCAGGCTGAGATAGCCATCCGGCGATAAAAACAAATCCGGCTTCAACCGTTTGAGCGCTCTGTTTACCGACCATTCAAACCAAATAATAAATAAAAAAGGATGGCGGGCAGGCGGCTGCAAAACCACGGGGGTAATGTTTTCGGCGAAAATAAACTCAGCATCAGGCTGACGATCGAAAAAGAAATAAAAATTCACCTCGGGATGATTTCTTACGATGCGCTTGAGGTTTTCATAAGTAAACCAGCCGATTCCTTCGAGCTTATTTTTAATGAGTAAGCGTGTATTGACAGCAATTGTGAGTGCCATAAGCTTTTTTTGGCGAAATCTGTATTGATTATCTGCTAACTTTGCCGCAAATATCAGAATTTTAAATGAAGGCGCGGGTAAAAAAGATATTACAAAGGCTGTTGGGATTTGATAGGTATCTGTTCTTATTTTCAATTTATGTGATTAACACGTTGAGATGGAACAAAAAAGAAGGCGACTTTTTGCACTTCTTAAGTATGATACCCGAGAAAGGCATTATTCTCGACATTGGTGCCAATATCGGCATCATGTCGGTATGGCTTGGCCAAAATCGTCCACAGTCAAAAATCATCTCATTTGAACCTATGCCACATAATATCAAGGCGTTGCATAAAGTTCTGAAACATTACAAACTTCAAAACGTACAGATAGTTGAAAAAGCTTTGGGCAATTCTACCGGCGAAGTGGAAATGATAATGCCCGTGCTTGACGAAGTTAAAATGCAGGGATTGAGCCATGTAGTACACGAAACCATCACCGATTTTAACAAAGGAAATACTTTTACAACTCCTATTATTAAGCTGGACGACTGCGAGTACCTCAAAGAGAACACTGAAGCCATTACGGCCATCAAACTGGATGTGGAAAACTTCGAGTTTTTTGTCTTGGAAGGTGCCCAAGCGATCGTCAATAAATACCGACCGTTGATTTATACCGAATTGTGGGAAAATGAAAACCGCCAGAAATGTTTTCAGCTGATGAAAAGCAAGGGCTACAAGGTAAAGGTGCTGCAACAAAAAAAGCTGGTGGATTTTGAGGCTCAAAAACACCTCACACAGAACTTCTTTTTTATACCTTAGCGGGTTCAACCGAATGTATTGCTGATGCAAAACAGATTTGTTAAAAACCTGGCGCTGTTACTCTTCCTGAATCTTTTGATTAAGCCATTCTGGATTTTGGGCGTCGATCGTGCTGTGCAAAACACAGTGGGCGATGCGAGCTATGGTTTTTACTCCTCCATTTTTAGCTTCTCGTTTCTGTTTTACATCTTGCTCGACATGGGCATCACCAATTTCAATAACAAAAATATTGCCCAAAACAACCAGCTTCTCAACAAGCACCTGGCCGGCATCGCCGTCGTGAAAATGTTGTTAGTTATGGTTTACGGATTGGTCATCTTTTTAATCGGCTACCTTATCGGTTACGACGGATCTCAGCTAAAATTGCTGGCCTGGGTGGGCATCAACCAGGTGTTGCTCTCGTTTATACTATACCTGCGCTCGAATATTTCGGGATTGCTGCTGTTCAAAACCGACAGCCTTTTATCCGTTTTTGATCGTTTACTGATGATCATCATCTGTAGCTTTTTGCTGTGGTCGGGCTATTTCGAGGGGCGGTTTAAGATTGAGTGGTATGTGTATGCCCAAACTTTCGCCTACGCGTTAACGGTTGTGCTGGCCACCTACATCGTGCTGAAATATTCCGGCAAAATAAAGCTTCACTTTAGTCTGCCTTTCTCACTGATGATTATCAAGAAAAGCATTCCTTTCGCATTGTTGGTGTTGTTGATGAGTTTTTATAACCGCCTGGAACCCGTGTTGATAGAGCGTATTTTGGGCGGCGAGCTCGGCAAAATACAAACCGGGATTTACAGCCGTGCTTTCAGGCTGCTGGATGCAGGAAACAATATTTCGTTACTTTTTTCGGTACTACTACTACCTATGTTTGCCTCTTTGATCAAGAAGAAACAATCGGTAGAAGAAATAGTAAAGCTATCTTTTACGCTCATTATCAGCATGTCGGGTATAGTTGCAGTGCTTTCCATATTTTATAGTAGCGAGATTATGCAGTTGCTTTATGGCATGCAAGACGCCGAAACCCTAAGCCAGTTTAACACCAGAATATTGGAGTCTGCACAAATTTTCAGGCTGCTGATGGGCAGTTTTGTGGCTGTTTCGGTTACTTATATTTTTGGAACGCTGCTCACTGCCAATGGAAATTTGAAACTCTTAAACTTAGTTGCCGCTACAGGAGTAGCACTGAATGTGGGTGTCAATTTTATACTCATTCCGCACTGGCAAGCTTTGGGCGCGGCTTATGCCAGCCTAAGCGTGCAGGTTTTTACAGCTTTGCTGCAGTTTTTGCTGGCCTGGAAAATCTTTCATCTTCAATTTAAGATTGACTTTTGGCTGCGGCTGTTAGTCTTTGCGGGCATTGCCGTTCTGGCTACTTATTTTTCGCGCATGTTGCCCTATCACTGGATTGTAAACTTTATAATCGCCGGAACCATCAGTTTATTGGCTTCGTTCTTTAGTGGTTTGTTGCGCCTTGGCGAATTGAGCAAACTACTTTTTGCGCGACAGAATAAGTAATGTTTTTTACTTCTGCTTTAAAGTTTCAATGTCTCGTGCCACTAACGATAAAATTTGGATCATGATATGAAGTCTTTTGAATACCCAACAAAATTTCAATTAGAAAATCAAAAACAGCCTTCGTAAACACCTGATAAACTAATGTATATTCCTGATATTAAATTAAGTACCAGCCCTAAAGCAGTAAAAGAATATCACCCTATTAAAGAACAAATATTGGTATTGAAACCAAAGTAAGCTACTTTTGTTGTAAAGATCAACTAAACTGATCTGCTAAAATCATGCGGAGGTATTCTAAAACTTATTATAAATTTCTGCTGCTTTTCTTATGTATAAGTCAGGGATTTCAAGCCCACAGCCAGTTTATCGGCTACCGCATTGACAGCTCCGAGACGAAATCAGTTTTCCCTTTTGAGTTGATCAATAATCTTGTGATCGTACCGGTATTACTTAATGACAGCGTTTGCATGAAGTTTCTCCTCGATACTGGCGTGCGTACCACCTTATTGACAGAAGGTAACGAGCATCATTTAGAAGTAGCTTATAACAGGCCTGTTAGAATTAGCGGCTTAGGTACATCCGGTGAAATTGAGGCTTTTGTTGCCAGCAATGTCAAACTGCAACTGCCGGGAATTACCGGACGCGGACAAACGCTGATCGTTTTGGGCGAGGACTATCTTAATCTGCAAAGCCATATCGGCCAAGATGTTCATGGAATTTTGGGTTATGATTTCTTTAGTCATTTTGTTGTAAAAATTGATTATTCTTCTAAAAAAATTACAGTATTTGAAAGCGAAACCTATAAACCTCCAAGCCGCTACAGCATATTTCCCATCAAGCTTGTTAAAGACCGTCCGTATTTGAACGCGGCAATAATTCAAAGTGATGGCACTAAAATTTCCGGAAGTTTTTTGATAGATACAGGTGCCAGCCATAGTCTGCTCCTTGAACCCGACAGCATCAATAAGATAAGCTTGCCGTCAAAAACCTTACCTGCCATACTGGGCTGGGGCATTTCGGGAGCTATAAATGGAAAGATAGGCCGTATCAAGCTTTTTAGCCTGGGCAAATACAACTTTAAAAATGTAGTTAGCTCCTATGGCGCAAGCCTACGACCGGCAGAACAATTGATTCCTGACCGGATCGGTTCGATTGGAGGTGAAGTACTTAGTCGTTTTACATTGATACTCGATTACAAATCGGAGAAATTGTATTTGAAGAAAAACTACAATTACCACCGCAGCTTTAGCCACAACAAAAGTGGCCTCAATTTGGTAGCAGAAGGAAAGGAATTCAAGACTTTTAGTGTAGTTCATGTGCTTGAAGGCTCGCCAGCTGCCAAAGCAGGAATTTTACAGGGAGATATAGTTGTGGCAATCAACGGCAAAGGTGCGGCACAGCTCAGCCTTGAAGAGGTTCAAGGAATTTTTCATTCAAAATCAGCGCAAATGGTTGAAATAGTCATTCTTCGCGATAAACAGTATCTAAGCTATAGTTTTTGGCTTAAAAATTTGATCTGAATATATTTTATTGGTAATCAACATTATAAGGCAAATAACGCCCCATTAGAACTTCAAAAATCAAAATGTTGAACAACTCATGATCGTTGACCTTTGAACGTCTGATAAAACGTCAAATGCAAAAACGAGAATTCTTGTTTTATTTTCTTTATCAACGTTTTCATGCCCTCTCCCGCCAATGCGGGATCGGAAAATGAAAAGTTGGAATTACGACTTGAGAACTTTTGGACAACCGGCAAAACAAAGTCGAGAATAAAAATCAACCAAAAACACTTAATTCATAACGTTGATCGTACAAATTTAAACAATTTATGTGCATCGTTTTCACACCTTAGCCTACTGATCTTTATAAGTCAATTTTTATATTCTTGATACAATTCAAATTGAATTTTCTGAGAACAGCTTTTAAAGCCTTCCGATTAAAAAAAATCATGTACATTTGACGACCTTTTAAAAATATCAGGAAATCTATGCAAGAACCGGCAAAAGGCGATATTAACTCGTTCAGCTTGTTGAAGTTGGTAATCAATTACAAAAACCCTATCCTAATAGTTTTGGCTGTTACGGCCTTGCTGAGTTATGTGTTCACGTCTCCCTATTTTATAACACCACTGTATAAATCAGTTACAATTTTGTATCCCACTTCTACAAATTCCATCTCGAAAGCACTGCTGAGCACCAGTTTTCAGGCAAAAAGAGACCTGTTAGAATTTGGTGAAGACGAGCAGACCGAGCAGATGTTGCAAGTCCTTAACTCCAATAAAATCAAGGACAAAATCATTGAAAAATACGACCTGATGTCGCATTACGAAATCAAACCCAATGAGAAATACCGCAACACCAAGCTTTACGAGACATACGAAGATCGCATAAAATTCAGACGGACAGAATATACTGCCGTAAAAATTTCTGTTTTAGACAAAAGTCCGGTTGTAGCAGCAAAAATTGCTAATGACATTGCCGAACTTTTTGATTCTACCATGAATAATATGCGAAAAGAGGTTTCGCTCAAGGCGTATCAAATAGTTGAATCAGAATATTTTAAGCTGCGATCAGAAGTGAGTCAGATGGAAGACTCGTTGAATAAGCTGCGCAGATTAGGTATTCACGACTACGAAAGCCAGGCCGAGATGATGAACCAACAATTGGCTATTGAACTGGCTCGCGACAATAAAGCCGGCATCAAAGCCCTGGAAGCAAGGCTGAAAATTTTGGCAGATTATGGTGGTGATTATGTTTCAATAAGAGATAATTTGGAACATGAGCGCAAGCAGCTTTCTCAGATTAAAGCAAAATATGAAGAAGCAAAAGTGGATGCCACCCAAAATCTGCCGCACAAATTTGTGGTTACCTCTGCGTATGAAGCAGAACGCAAATCATATCCCATACGCTGGCTTATCATGTCTATCGCACTGGCTAGCACCTTTGTGCTGATGCTGTTGGTGTTGTCCGTAATCGACAAATCAACTGTACGACTTACACAAAAAAAAAGTTTAAACGGCATGACGACAGGCACAAATTTGCAAAAAGCATCCAGACAATACAAAAAAGCTTAAAAAATAAAACCGCGCATAATCACATTAAGATGGATAATTATTTTAACAACACTTCATTGATTCGGCTGCTTTATAAATGGAAATACCATCTCGCAGTTGTTTTTATTTTGGCTGTAATTTTTGGAGCGATTTTTTCAGGACCTGCATTTATTACGCCCTTATACAAATCGGAAGCCATCGCTTATCCGGCTAATATCAACAGCTACTCCGATGAAAGTGAGACCGAGCAGATGCTGCAAATCATTCAGTCACAAATTATTGTGGATTCAGTAATTCAGCGTTTTAACCTCTTGGAACATTACGAGATAGACCCTGCTTATCCATACTGGAAAACAGTTTTACTCAAACGGTTTCACGATAACGTAAAGATTGGAAAAACGCCTTACGAAGCAATTTCGATAGTAGTAACCGACAAAGACCCTGAAATTGCTGCTGAAATGGCTAGCTCTATACTCGAATTCTATGACATTAAAACTGCCATGATGCACAGAAACAAGCGTTTTGAAGTGATACTGATGTATCAAAAACAACTTGAAGCGAAAATTGCATTAATCGACTCACTGAAAAACCGGCTGGAAGAACTCGGCACGACCTATGGCCTTATTGATTATAGCGTACAATCGCAGGAAATTATGCGTGGCTTCTTGAAAACTTTTGATGGTTCAGACAGCCGTAATGTGAATACAAAAGGCGTTAACGAACTCAAAACCAATATAGAAAAACTTGGTGGCGACCTGCTTACTACAGTTGAAATGCTTCAACACGAATCACGTACTTACGTAGATATTAAGGTGGATTACGAACAGGAAATGCGTTTCTACAGATCAAATCTTACCTACTCCAACATCATTTCACCACCATTTCCTTCCGACAAAAAGGCCTATCCTGTCAGATGGGTAATCGTTGCGCTTTCTGCATTAGGAGCTTTACTTGTTTCTATTTTAGTGATTTTTGCCATCGAAAATAAACGTCGTCTAATGGGCGCACGTCAAAGCAGCTAAGGATTTTTATATTGACTAAACGAGTTAAAATAGCATGGTTATACCTGGCAGCAGCTTTATTTGTTGCGCTCAATTTGTACCTCGTGGTGCAAAAAGATTTCTACCTTGCCTTTAGTTTACCTATCGTTTTAGGCATTTTGCTGCTGTATATTTTCTCGCTTGACAAAGTAATATTACTTATCAGCTTCCTTACTCCGCTATCCATAAACATTGAAGATATGGATGTAGGCCTGGCTGTCTCGCTACCCGTTGAACCCATGCTGGCAGGCGTACTCGTGCTTTTTACAGCTAAGTTTCTTTATGAACGTAATTACGATAAAAAGATAGCGTTGCATCCTATCGCACTGGTCATTTACGGGATGTTTGGCTGGATGATCATCACCACTTTTACCAGCGAAATACCGATGGTTTCTGTAAAATACATCCTGTCGCGGCTTTGGTTTGTTGTCCCATCATTTTTTGTGGCTGCCCTGGTATTCAAACGTATAACAAATTTACACTGGTTTATCTGGCTCTATATTTTTAGTTTGATAATCGTCATTTTTTACACGGTTATCAACCACGCCAGCTATGGATTCAGCGATGATTCGGCGCATTGGGTGATGTCGCCTTTTTACAACGACCACACCGCTTACGGCGCAGCACTAGCTATTTATTTAACCTATGCTGTAGCTTACGCCTTTTATCCGGGATTAAAATCCTGGCAAAGATTTTTTGTAATAACGGTAGTGGTTTTATTAACCATAGGAACCATCTTATCGCTCAGTAGAGCTGCCTGGATCAGTATAGCTGCTGCGCTGGGCGTGCTTATCGTGGTGCTTCTGCACATCAAGTTCAGATGGATCTTTGCTGCCTTTGTGACCTTTGTTATTGTAATTTTTTCATTTCAGCATCAGATTATTGATTCACTGGAAAAAAACAAACAAGATTCTTCCAATAACCTGGCAGAACATGTGCGTTCAATCACCAATATCAGTTCAGATGCATCCAACCTGGAACGCATAAATCGCTGGCAGGCAGCTATCCGGCTTTACAACGAAAGACCGTTTTTTGGCTGGGGACCAGGCACTTATCAATTTGTTTATGCACCTTATCAGCGATCCCAAGAAAAAACCATTATCAGCACTAATGCTGGCGACGGTGGCAATGCCCACAGCGAATATATCGGACCACTTTCAGAAATGGGTGTAATAGGTATGCTGCTGGTGTTTTTGTTGGTAGGTGTGATGGTGTATTCCGGGCTAAAAACCCACAAACGAGCGCGTAACAAAGAAGCCCGCATACTCACCCTTGCCGCAACCCTTGCCCTGATTAGCTATTTTGTGCATGGTATTCTCAATAATTTCTTGGATACCGACAAGCTTTCGTTGCCAGTTTGGGGTTCTATGGCAATAATTGTCGTTATGGATTTGTATTTTGCTGATCGCGAAGATATTCGCCTTGCAGATTCCGATGATTCGCAATCTGCAAAAAAAGAATAGACAACTGGGGTATCTCATTTAAGCAAATTTATCACTCCTATTTTACTTTGAAAGCTTTTTTCTGTCGTTTTAAGCCTCAAAAGGTTTGGAAATCTTGGTTTAAGAAAAACGCAGTAAGTTTTGTTGATAAGCTTTGTTAATCCGCTATTAATAAGCCTATAGACTTTTCGTTTGACAAAAGCTTCTAATAGGTTGTATCTTTGTGTAGGCAATTAATTTGCTGATTAGGTAGTTACAGCAAATTTCATTATTTCCTAAAATTAAAAACTTAATATCATGAAAGCACTATTAAAAATCATACCTATTTGATGTTTGGCATTTACTCTTTTTTCTTGTAGTAATGATAATAAAGAATTAACAGAAGATAATTCATTAATTACTGTAAAAGAAATGAGTGGTTTTTCGACAAATCAGTCAGCTTTATTGAGAAAAGAATTTTTAAAAAAGTCAATTTTTAAAAATATAAAAGACATGAAAAACTTCTCCATAACTGAAGATCAACTATTAAATAAAAAGTATATTCAGGGAGAAGGTATAGATGAAGATGGAAACCATGTTGTGTTTAGGACAGAAGTTGAAATTAAACAGCTTAAAAATGGGGACTATCAATTTGCACCAGCATTGCCAAATCCAGGGGAATCTTGCACCGGAGTAAATTGCTCAACATGTGCTTTTGCTGAAGGAGGAGGGTGCGCGTGTGAAAAAATAGGTAATCTTGGCGGTGATGCAAGCTATTGTAATCATACAATCTCAACAGAAATTGAATTATCGAAATAGAGTGGCTTAGCAATTAAGGCTTCTTGCGGCACTTAGTGCCAGTATAAAACCTTATTCCAGCTAGGGAGTTCTCCTAACGTTTAGCTGTTTTTGTGTTGCACCTGCCAGGTATAGGCTGCGGCATGTACATCTGCAATTTAAGCCTTTCAAGCGTTTATGCTTTTAGAATATCATGATGAAATTCCTCTACCTACATCAAAGAAGAAAATAGATTTAAAAGCCGTTCCGTAAACTTTCGGTGTAAAGGCCTTTTGCGCCATTCTTCAGAAAATATTTGTTTTGAAATACTGATATCCTGATTAAATATTTCAGCTAGTTCTTTAGCAATTATTTTATCAAATACCATCGCATTGATCTCAAAATTTAGGTCGAAGCTTCTGTTGTCCAAATTTGCTGTCCCAATGATAGCAAGCTTTTCGTCGCATACTATCGTTTTTGCATGCACAAAGCCTTTGGTGTAAGTGTAAATTTCCACGCCAGCATCAAGCAGCTCCTGATAGTAGGACTGAGAAGTTGTGTTTACAATAAAAGAATCAGAAATACCCGGCATCAATAATTTCACGTTTACGCCACTTATAGCAGCAATCAGGATGGCATCTAAGAAGGATTTGTCGGGGATAAAATAAGGTGTTGTGATAAGAATTTTATGTTTTGCCCGCAAAATAGCCTGAATCAAGGTGTATTTTATACTTGGGTATTTTGAATCTGGCCCGCTTGAAACCACTTGTATAAGCTGATTTCCAAAGGGTTTACTTTCATTTACAACAGGAAAGTAATCGTCTGAAAAACTAATTGTTTGGTTGGCACAAAAGTTCCAGTCAGTTAAAAAAACAAATTGCAAGTTAACTACCGAAGTTCCAACAATTTTCAAGTGTGTGTCGCGCCAAAACACCTTACTTTTCTGCTGATTGATATATTTGTCTGAGACATTGATGCCTCCAATATACCCGATATAGCCATCAATTATAATAATCTTTCGGTGATTCCTGTAGTTGAGCCGGTTAGCAAGCATAATAAGTTTTACCTTATAAAAAGGATAGGCCTCTACCCCAGCCTCTTTCATCTGCCTGACAATATTTTTTCTGATTCTACGGCTTCCAAAATCGTCGTAAATAAACCTTACCTGTATTCCTTCACGTGCCTTTTGGATGAGCAACTGAGCTAATTGTTCGCCAATATTATCATTCTCGTAAATATAATACTCAATATGAATGTGGTGTTTGGCATTTTTTAAGCTTTCAACCACATCCGGAAATTTCATTTCGCCATTAACCAGCAAAGTAGCGGTATTATTGGCCGACGTAAGGTTTTTCCGCTCTGAATAAGTTGCTAACCGATAAAAATATCCTATTTTTTCTTGATTATTTAACAGTGTATCATAGGTGTAATTAAAAAGCTTTTGGGATAATTTAGGATAAGCCAAATCATCGATTTCCAGCTTCTTTCGGTACAGCTTCTTTTTTCTGTAATTCAAGCCTACGCTGAAATAGACAAGCACACCGAAAATAGGAAGAAAAACCACTAACAGCAAGTAACCCAATGCCTTACTAGGTGTTTCCGAATAAAAGACAATCTGAAGACAAATAAATACGATGACTGCTACGTAAATAATTAGGATGCTTGTAGCCATTTTGATTTCTGTTAATTGTTCACTTTTAGATAGCAGGAATTTATGCAGGAATACTGATATACAATACTAATTGTATGCTTTTCTCCTTAAACGCTCAAGCTAAGAATGGATAAAATTTTAAGGTCAGTATTTCTTTTTCATACGTAGTGGTTAAATAACCATCATTTGGAATGAAAATTAGTTGACTGCTTATTTTTATAGCTTCAAAGTTTTTAATCTCAGAAATTTCAAAAAAGTTCTCCAACCAACAAATAGCTTTTTCCTCTGTATAAAATTCCTCTACCCAACAATTTCCTGTTGAATTATCAAAAGCAATCCACCTATTTTCTTGGCAAAAGTATCCTTTGCATATATTACTTTTCCTATCTTCTAAATTTTGGTGAAGGAGCGTATTTGCTGTTTTTCCTGTGTATATCATCATGGCTATTTTCTCTTTTTATAAACTCCTCTTGAAACAAATTCAATAAGACCTTTATCTCGTAAGATTTGAAGTTGTTGTCTGATTTTATCTTTTATAAAATTATTATTTGGGTACTTTAATTTTAAATGAGACTCAAATTTATAAACGTCCTCCAATTTGAAATTTTTACTTGGAATTAAATCAACACAATTTAAGATATCAATTAACCAACCTCTTGATTTTTGATTTAGATTTTTTAAAAATTCAGTTTCCTTCCATTTATCCAATACTAAATCTCTCTTTATTATTTCTGAATTTTTAATAAGATATATTCTCCCAGAAGAGGGTATTTTGCTTAATAATATATTGCATCCAGTCCACCCAGCTCTTTTTGAATTTTTGGAAAGAGATTTTCTTTTTTCAATAAAATCAGGAACGAAATAATGTTTAGGGATTATAAGAAAATCAATCACACACCATATTGATTTGTCATAAGTTAAAAAGAAAAAATTAGGATTATTATCAGCTTCAATTCTATTAATCATTGTGTGATAAGCACCATCAACTATCTTATTCGATAATAAGCCATTTTTACTTTTTAATTCATATTCTTGGTAACAATTTTTACAATAAAAATCAGCTACAGGTGAATTATTACTAAACTGTAACAGATAAGAACTATTACAGTTTGGGCAAAATGAATTATTCTTTACCCAATTCTCTGTCAATATTCTTGCTATTTGAGAATTACTTGTGTAATTCTTCACTAAAGTTAAATTAAGTTGCAAGTCCATTATGCAGCCATTTTAAATACTTCTCCCCTATTTAAACCATTAGAATTAATGGCTCTATTAGCTTTTACAACTGATATGTTATAATCTTTATAAAGATCTTCGATAAATCCAGTAGATGAATTTGAAAGCAAAAATTTTATTCCTTTTTTATGCAATTCATCACAAGCTGTTTTTAAATCAACTTGGTCATAAATATTCCACCCCCCCTGAACATAACCCGTAAAGTTTGAATTTATGGATATTGGATGATAAGGTGGGTCTAAATAAACAAAACATTTTTTATCTATCTCTTTCAGAACTTCCATATAATCACCACTTTTTATTTCGATATTATTACTATTCAGAAATTTATTAACAGCTTTAAGAGTTGGTTCATTAACAATATTCGGATTTTTATATCGGCCATAAGGTGCATTAAATTCACCAGCATTATTAACCCTGTAAAGTCCGTTAAAGCATGTTTTATTTAGAAAAATTACTCTCGATGCCCTTTGAATGTTAGTGAGATTTTTGAAATCAGCCTGTCTGTCTAATCCACGAATTGCATAAAAATATTCAGCTTCATTTTTATGTTTCTTCAAGTCGCTTATTAATTCATCAAGATTATTTTTAATGACTAAATACACATTTATCAACTCATCATTTAAATCGTTTATGATAGCATTTTTTGGTTGAAGATTGAAAAACACAGCACCACCTCCGATAAATGGCTCAACATATTTATAATCCTTTATGTTTATCGGCAAATGTTCAACAATTGAATGCATAAGTTGTCTTTTGCCTCCAACCCATTTCAAGAATGGTGTTACTAACTTATTGCTTTTTGCCATTTTTTTGATTTTCTTTTCTAAAATTTTATGCCGCAAAGTAGTGAATTTTGGTCAATTAGTCAATAATTTTATAAAAAATTATTACACACATAGCATCTGTCTATGCAATAGCCTATTTAACAGATAATTGTGACCTTGGATTTGTATCTAAAAATAGTAGTAAACATGCGATTGTAGTTTTAACTTACCTTATACGCACCTCGCTCAACTTGCTTTAAATCAATCAATTATTATTCAAGTTTCAAGCTAACAAAAACGCGAAAAGTCCATTACTGAATGGACGTTTCACGGTACTTTTTGCACATAAAAGTGGGCTCGCACTTTGGGAAATGTTACTAATCACATCTCCGCTTAAAAACCTTAGCGCCTGCCAGCCATAAAATCAGGCAACTGCTTGAGCGCGGCCAGTTCGCGCCATTTTTTGCGCACCTCGTCAGCCGGCACACCGAAATAAGTTTTGCCGCCGGGCAAAGATTTATCTACTGCCGAAGTGGCTAATATTACAGCAGCTTTGCCAATTACTAAGTCTTTATTAATTGCCACCCTGCCCCAAATTATGACGTCGTCTTCAATTTTTGTGACGCCTGCAATAGCAGCATGAGAACCAATCAGACAGTTTTTTCCGATATATGTATCGTGGCCCACTTGGCAATGGTTGTCGAGTTTTGTGCCATCATCGATGATGGTATCGCCGGTAACACCCTTATCGATGCTGCAAAGCGCGCCCACTTCAACCCGGTTGCCGATAATAACACGTCCACAGGATTCAAACTTTTTGTAGCCTTCGGGTCGGCGTTGAAAATAATAAGCATCAGCACCTAAAACGCTGTTTGAATGCACAATAACGTCATCACCGATTATTGTATGATCGTAAATACTCGCGTTGGCATGTATCAAACAATTTTTACCAATTGTGACATGGTTTCCAATAAAAGCGCCAGGTTGAATAATTGTTCCCTCGCCAATAATTGCTGAAGGACTAATTACAGCCGTTGCAGCTTCAAAAGGCCGGTAGGCCTGTATAATTTGAATGAAGGCATCGAAAGGCTTTTCGTGAAAAATCAGTGCTTTGCCTTCAGGACAATCCACTTTTTTATTGATGATAATAGTGGTAGCTTTTGAGCTAAGTGCTTTGTCGTAGTATTTTGGATGATCTACAAAGGTAATATCACCGGGTTCCACCATGTGGATTTCGTTAAGTCCGCTAATCACAAAATCAGGCTCACCAACATATTCGGCCTGTAGCCGTTTTGCCAATTCGGCAAGGCGTAAAACAGGAGAAAATTTCATATTTTTTTTAATGTAAGCACTTATTCTTTAACACGTTCCGAATAGCTTCCGTCGCGGGTATCCACCTTTATTTTATCACCAATATTGATAAACAAAGGCACTTTGATGACAGCTTCCGTTTCCAGGGTGGCATCTTTATAGGTATTTGTTGCGGTATTGCCTTTTTCGCCCGGTTCGGTATAAGTAACGGTAAGAACAACAGTAGAAGGCAGTTCGCAGCTTAGCACAGAATCTGTGTCGGTATGATACATCACCTCAACCATATCGCCTTCTTTAAGAAATTGTGGTGCGTTTATCAGATGTGCAGCTATCGGAATTTGCTCAAAAGTTTCATTATTCATAAAGTTGTAATCCTGACCATCGTTATACAAATACTGCATCGGACGGCGCTCTACACGCTGAATATTGATTTTACTACCAGCAGGAAAGGTGTTAGGTAAAATCTTCCCTGTCATTAAATTCCTAAGTTTAGTACGCACAAAAGCTGCGCCTTTACCGGGTTTTACATGCTGAAACTCTACGATTGAATATAAATCACCATTGAATTCGATAATCAAGCCATTTCTGAAATCTGAGGTATTAGCCATAAAATTCGTTATTTGTGAATAAAGTGCAAATTTAGGCATTAGCCGCCAATTTCTTGCTACCAACACCATAATTTGAAAGACTTATTACTTATGAGGGAGTTAGATGCCTGTTTTCCGAGTTTGAAGAAATTGATTTTTATCTCCATTTTTCCGCCAGGGCGGGATGCATGCACTACTTATCTAAAAACCACTTCGCGTATCACTTCTTTGCCGGCTTCCTCATTCAGGTTTTTTACGATCAAAGATTTACCGTAAGAAAGTTCATGTTTCAAGGCATCTGAATCCAGGTGAACAAACAACACTTTTTTCTCCACATGCAAGTCAAGGGTTTTCTGCTGTATATTCTTTCCCATTACTTTGGACCAACTATTGATCAGCTTAACCTCATCCAACTTTGATTCCCAGCCATATACCTTTAACAACTGACGAATTACATCGCCCAATGGCTCTTCATTATGTGTTGACATAAACTTTCTTTTTTCAATTATTCTTGCACAAAATACTAAACTTCTTGATTGCTCTGCACTGCTCCGTTCTCAACGCTGAATATTTTATGATCTATGTTGGTTCCTTCAAACAGATAATTGATGCGTTGTCGCTGGGTGTCAGTAATAAAAATCTGGCCAAAATAATCATTCCCAAGCAACTTAACCAACTGATCCACACGCTGATCGTCTAGCTTATCGAAAATATCATCGAAAAGTAAAATCGGCTGGTAACCCATTTTGTTGTAAGTAAATTCGTATTGTGCCAGGCGGACGGCGATCACAAAAGATTTTTGCTGTCCCTGCGATCCAAAGCGTTTCACAGGGAAATCGCTCATCAAAAAAAGCAAATCATCTTTATGGATGCCCACATTGGTGTAACGTGTCGCCCTATCACGGCTAAGACTTTGTTCCAGAAGCACTTCCAGACTTTGCTTGTGCATACCTGAATCATAAACGATCGTTACCTGCTCTTTACCACCGGAAACAATCTCGTAATATTTTTGAAATATCAGTTGAAAATCTGCTAAAAAATTACTTCGCATTTCAAAAATAACCTTAGCCGGCTTCAGCATCTGTTGTTCCCACAAAGCCAACAATTCCCGGTCGAATTTACCCTGATCGCCAAATTGCTTCAGCAGCGCATTTCGCTGTCCTAAAGCCTTATTATACTGCAATAGCGCATCCAGATAGGGCGGACTGAACTGCGAAATAACGCCGTCAATAAATTTACGTCGTAAGTCGCTGCCATCGTTAATCAGGTCGCGGTCATAAGGCGAAATCATCACTAAAGGAATTTTACCGATATGGTCGGCCAGCCTGTCGTAGGTTTTTTTATTGCGTTGAAAAAGCTTTTTTTGACTCCTTTTTTGTACACAACTCACCAGATCGGTTTCCATACCTGGCCTTAAATATTGCCCGTGAATAGTGAAATAAGGCGCTTCATGCAAAATATTTTGCTGATCGCTGGCATTAAAATAACTTTTGCAAAAAGAGAGGTAATAAATGGCATCGAGGATGTTGGTTTTGCCCGCGCCATTGGCGCCGATAAAGCAGTTTATCTTTTCAGAGAACTGCAATTCAGCTGTTTCGTAATTTTTAAAATTAGATAGTTTAAGGTTTTTGAGGTGCATATCAGGATTCGCTTGCTGCAAAAATACAATCCAAAAGCTGAAATGCGAAATCTAATTTCTAAAGTCGCTCAAATTGGTAACAATACTGATGTAGTTTGGCGAGCCAATAACGTGGTAGGTAGAGCGTGAATAGTTGATTTGAAATTTGGAAATGCGAATGCCAACACCCCATGCAAAGCCAACCATACCAAGCTTATCCGGGATTTTCATCTCCTGGCGGCGTTTGTAATTGTAGCTGCCGCGAAGCACCAGATTTTTTCCGATATAAAATTCTCCTCCAATAATAATGTGACGCATCAGTTGATCACCAAAATCCGCCAAACCTTCTTTTTTCTGCAATTCGCCGGTTATCGGGTCGATATTTCCTTCCAGATCAAGCGGATCTTCATAGGTTAAATCCCATTTCTGTAAATTATCAAAAAGCACCATAAAGCGGAAAGGCACATGATCCAGGCGTTTTGAAACTCCAAACTGCATGCTAAAGGGCAGACTGCCTTCGCCTCCATCAAACTGCGACTTTAGCTCTGTGCCGATATTTCGTGCCGTGAGCGACAAAAGCCAGCCTGTTTTTGTTCTGTAAGTTCCGGCAACATCCACCGCCATAGCAATGGAACCGTAACTTTCGTATTGGGTTCCTAAAAATTTGGCGTTAGCGCCAATGCTAAAACTGGAATCTAACTGGCGACCCCAACCTATTATAAACGCATAATCTGCTGCATTGAAACTGCCGCCTGTAAGCCCGCCTTCGTCGGCATAATCAAAGCTGCCATAATTGTGGTACTGCAAGCTGGCAGAAAAATTTCCGACTTTCTCAAACGACCTGGCATACTGCACGGTAGCAAAATTAATGTCAGAAAAATAATCTACGTACGACAGGGCCAACTTCCCACTCATCTCCTGATTTATCAAAGCTGGATTGTAGATTCCAAGTTGTATGTCAGCGTCGTCAATTGGCACCATCGAACCACCTAAAGCCGCTACACGTGCCGAATTGGTGGCATCAATAAAACTATAAGTCCCTTTGTTGGTTTTCTGGGCTTGCAAGTTTATGCTAACAATAAAACTTGAAATAAGAAGTAATAGGAATGGTAATTTTTTCACAATATAGTCAATTCGTTATTGCCGTGGACGTGCTTTGTTAACGTGATTACAGCCGTTTTATTATTCCAAGAATTTGCGCAAAAACAATTTATAATGAACGGTATATTTTTCGGGATGCCAAAACACGTTCGCCTTGCTTCAGGTTTAGTATGTATAACCCTGGTTTAATGTCTTTTACATTAATTCTACCGCTTGAGTTATCCACAGAAACTTTTTCCAGTAGCCGCCCTTGCAAATCAAGCAATTCTACTTCAAGCTGTTCTGTTTTTTGTAGTGTATGCCGAAATTGAACCCACTGCTGCGCAGGGTTTGGGAAAACCTCAAAAAGTTGATTATCAGCTTGCTTTTCTTGCTGTCCTACCCAGTTTAGCCACTCATTATAAAGCGTTTGCAATTCATCTATTGGCTCAACGCCGTCAGGAGTTTCTGGCACATTGAGATCGAGATACAAGCTATCCGCCTCATTGTCAGCTTGTGCTACTCTCAGAAATGCTGACAAAGACGACACGCCTTCAGGGGCGCAACGCGTATCGGCGCCCACCACGTTTGCGCCTTGCAAAGCCGCCATCAGCTTATCAGCCAGACTACCCTCAGTACGCAAAAATCGGGCTTCAATGCTATCTATAATTGCCTGACCAAGTAAAATATTGCCTTGGATGCTGTAGTTTGCTCCGGTGTAATGACCTTTCCAATCCATACAGTTTACACCGGTAAAAGCCGCTGACCTGGAGCTTCCGGCTTCATCAAAATCCACGATTCCGTATTGACGGCGACCGGGCTGATTTTGAACGTCGTTATTTTCGAGCCAGTTGATAATTTCTTCAGGCGACAAGCCTTCAAGCATCTTTTGGTGAGCATTGGCCTGATTGGTTGGATGCCAGTAAGATTGTGTGTGAATGGCACCGCGACCGGGAATAATATCGCTGATAATTATAGCTCCACCGGCAATAGCACTGTTATCAAGGCAACTGGCACCGGCACTTCCCACCTCTCCAGTGAGGGTATCCACTGCAACAATACTAAAAGTATCTTGTGCTGTGGCAGCAAATTGAAGCACGAAAAAACTTAAAAGAGAAAGTAGAAAAATCTTCATAAAATTGGTCTTAAATTGATTGAAAGGCCTTGACATGTTTATAAAACAAGCCCGAAAAATAGAAAATTATTCGGGCTTGAATAGGTTATTAGCCTACTGCTGTAACTTTTTAATCAAATTCAGGGCACTTCCGGCTTTGAACCATTCTATCTGGTTTACATTATAGGTGTGGTTAACTTCAAAACTGTCGGTGGAGCCATCGGCATGATTGAGTTTCACGATGAGAGGTTTGCCAGGGGCAAAGTTTTCCAAACCGAGAATATCAATGCGGTCATCTTCCAGAATTTTGTTGTAATCGTCTTTATCTGCAAAGGTTATGCCCAACATTCCCTGCTTTTTAAGGTTTGTTTCGTGTATACGGGCAAAAGATTTTACCAGCACTACTTTTGCACCCATAAAACGTGGTTCCATAGCAGCATGTTCGCGTGAGGAGCCTTCGCCATAGTTTTCATCGCCAACGATTATCGATCCAAAGCCACTTTCTCTGTAGCTTTTAGCAGCATCCGGTACGGTATCAATAGCGCCGGTGATTTGATTTTTCACTGCATTTGTTGCTTCGCCAAAATAATTAACAGCGCCAATCAACAGGTTCTGTGAGATATTTTCGAGATGGCCACGGTAGCGCAACCAGGGGCCAGCCATGGAAATGTGGTCAGTTGTACATTTTCCTTTGGCCTTGATTAGCAGATACATTCCTGTGATATCTTTGCCATCCCAGGCTTTGAAAGGATCCAAAAGCTGCAAGCGGTTTGAATCCGAAGCTACATTAATTTCAATTTCTGAACCGTCTTTGGCAGGTTCCTGATAGCCATTATCTTCAACAGCAAAACCCCTTGGAGGAAACTCAATTCCTTTAGGCTCATCAAGTTTCACTTTTTCGCCGGCTTCATTTTCGAGATAGTCTGTCATTGGATTAAACAGCAAAGTACCAGCAATTGCAAAGGCGGTAGTAATTTCCGGAGAAGCCACAAAGCCGTGGGTATTGGGATTTCCGTCGTTGCGCTTGGCAAAGTTGCGGTTGAAAGAGGTCATAATAGAGTTTTTCTCTCCTTTATCGGCATTGTGACGCGCCCACTGACCGATACACGGTCCACAGGCATTGGCCAGCACGACTCCACCGATTTCTTCAAACGTTTTCAGGTAGCCGTCGCGGGCAACGGTATATCGCACCATTTCAGAACCAGGCGTCACGGTGTATTCCGCCTTCACCTTGAGCCTTTTGTCAGTAGCTTGTTTGGCGATGGAAGCCGCCCTTGAAATATCTTCGTAAGAGGAGTTTGTGCAGGAACCGATAAGACCAACCTCCAATGTTTCGGGCCAACCATTAGCTTTTACTGCCTCGGCAAATTTTGAAACGGGAGTGGCTAAATCAGGAGTAAAAGGACCATTAATATGAGGCTCTAACTCACTGAGGTTGATTTCGATAACCTGATCAAAATACTTATGTGGATTGTCATAAACTTCCGGGTCGGCAGTGAGGTGTTCGGCAACGCGGTCAGCTTCGTTAGCCACCTCCATGCGGTTTGTTCCGCGCAGGTATTCAGCCATTTTGGTGTCGTAGCCAAACAGAGAAGTTGTAGCACCAATTTCGGCACCCATATTACAAATCGTGCCTTTCCCGGTGCAGGAAAGTGACTGGGCGCCTTCGCCAAAATATTCAACGATAGCACCGGTGCCGCCTTTTACGGTGAGTATGCCGGCAACTTTCAAAATCACGTCTTTGGAGGAAGTCCAGCCGCTTAATTTTCCAGTGAGTTTTACACCAATTAGTTTCGGAAACTTGAGTTCCCAAGGCATTCCGGCCATCACGTCAACGGCATCGGCACCGCCCACACCAATGGCTATCATGCCCAGACCACCAGCGTTTACGGTATGCGAGTCGGTTCCAATCATCATCCCGCCGGGGAAAGCATAGTTTTCTATCACCACCTGGTGAATAATACCCGCGCCGGGTTTCCAAAAACCAATCCCATATTTATTGGAGACCTTAGCCAGAAAGTCAAAAACCTCTTTATTGGTGTCTTTGGCATTTTTGAGGTCGGCTTCGGCACCTACTTTTGCCTGAATCAAATGGTCGCAATGCACGGTAGAAGGCACGGCAGCCTTAGCTTTTCCGGCCTGCATAAATTGCAGCAGTGCCATTTGAGCCGTAGCATCCTGCATGGCTACCCGGTCGGGATTAAAATCAACGTAAGATTTTCCGCGCTCATAAGCTGTGGCAGGCAAAGCTTCCGAAAGATGGCTGTAAAGAATTTTTTCGGTGAGCGTTAACGGGCGGTCTAAAAGTTTTCGAGCGTTGTCGATATGCTCGGGCATACGGCTGTAAACACCTTTAATCATGTCTAAATCAAATACCTTCATACTGTCTTGTTTTTGAAATTATTTTGTGCTGTTAATGTAATAACAATTAAATCAAGCTTTTACTGCAAATTTAATGAATTCAAGGTTAACAGCCCGTTGCCTTACAAAATAAATTTAAAAAGAAATCAAAAAATAACTTTTCTGAATCATTCCGTGACCATCAATTTGCCTGTAATTGTTCGCTTTGGCATAACGAGTCGGTAAATATAAAGTCCTGTTTTGGCTTTTTCCAGCACACCAAAACCGGGCTGATCTATTTTCCAGGTGATCTGATTCACTCCTTTTTTGGTGTTGGCCTTGTGCGTGCGAAAAACAATTCGCCCATGTAAGTCAACAATTTCAAGACTCACTGGCACAGGTTTTTCCAGTTCAAAAGCAAAAGTGAATTTTCTTTTTGAAGGATTGGGATACACCACAACTCCTTGATATTGTGTGAAATCACGTACATCATTGATGAAGTTGGCACTAAGCGCCAGATCGCCTTGCATGGGTGGTAAATAAAGGTTTAAACTTCCGTTTACAGCCTCGGCCATACTTACGGAGTCGATAGTTCCGCTGTCGGTATTATACCAATCCAACCGATAAGCACCGGTTTTGAGTGGTAAAATAACTTCAGTGGAGGCAGGTTCGGGAAGTTGATTATTGTCGTACAAATACTTCCAGTTGTGGTCGCGGTGATGAATCCAAACCAAAATACCGTCATCCTGCAGTAATCCAAAAGCCCTGACTTTTGGTAAATAATTTCCCAAGGTAAGCTGCTCAATTTCCAGTACACTGGCAAAGCCTGCTCCCATATTATCCAGCCTAAGCTGATGAAATCCGGCAGGAATCTCAATAAAATAACTTTTGGAAGCCTCAACGAGCTTTTCAAACACAACAGCCTGATCTAAAGTTACTTGCAGTAATGCATGATTAACCTGACTTCCTGTTTCTATAACCAAAACCGTTTTTTCGGTGAAGTTTCCTTTGAAGCTTGGCGGATTGCGCAAGCCGGCAAAAATGGATAGAGGTCCGTAAAGAAAACTATTTAAACTATCACCAGAAGGAACCATTTGGCCTGTGCTGTGCCACTCGAAAATGCGGGAAGGTGAAGCTACTGTGAGGCTAAAGAAATTGGGTTTTATTGTCCAATCATCCTTTGTTTCATGTCGGGTTTGCAGGTGAACAGGATTTGCATTGTCTTCTGGCATTTCGCTCAAAACACGGGCAACTGCCCCAAAATGGGTATATAAATCAAGCCGGTCAATATATTCTTCCCAATACCAGGGAACCACTGTCCCCATAGTACCTGTGAGCGCTGAAGTCCACAAAGCATTGTGCAACGCGATACCACCTGAATCAAGTATTGCCATGGAATCGCTGATATGTCCAAGCCCAAATTCGCCGACCAAAACCGGCTTGTCGTAATTTTTGGTGTACATATTAATCTGCCGAAAAACTTCGCCGGAAATATCGGCGGATTTATTGTATAAATGAAGCTGTGTAAAATCTATGGCGGGATGCTTCCAAACCAGTGGCTCGCTTTCCGGAAGGGCGAAACCCGCCGAAACAAGGTGGTTGTATGGATCGTGTTGCTGCAACCATTCAGCCATTTCAATAACCCATTGGCTGATTAACTGCCGCTTTTCAATGTAAAATGGGAAGTTATCGGTTTCAGAAAAAATCTCCCAAGCTGCCAAATTTTTAGCGTATCCCCAGCGGGCTAAAATATACCGCATCCGATTTTTGTAGGCCGCCTTGGCATCAACATTGGAGAAAAAATCTTGCGGCGAAGTGCAAAATCCGCCATTTTTAATATTGTAAGGATTTGATGTCCAGTCCTCTTGTGCGAAGCCAAAATTCAGTTCATTGTGAATTGAAAACGCCAGTTGAAGAAATAAATCCTGTGTATGGGCCATCCTAAAAAGGCTGTCGATCATAAAGGCATCCTGCTGTCGTGGCCCATAATTACGCAATCCGCCTCTGCCCCATTCCAGGTGATAGCCCCAAGGCGTGAGCATTAGCTTAGCAAAGTTGGCGCCATTTTCTGACAGTTTCGTGAAGTAATGCGCCATCGGATCGTAGTCCGGAAAATCACTCGTCCAGGCAATATTTTCACCTATCAGCGATACTTTACTTCCATTAGCATCGCGCAGGCTCCGCTTATCTTCAGCAACTTTTAAAAAACCTTTCGGATCGGTGGCAGTAACAAAAAAGTTGGAAATAGCAGAATTAACAGAGCCTCTCTCATCAGAATATTTGAGCCTAAACTGCCAGTTGCCAGCTTTTCGCGGACTAAACCGCAAGCGAAAATGCGGATCGCCCATTGCTTCAAGTGCATCGGGATTGACTTTTTGGAAATCTTGATAATAAAATCCTTCAATAATTTCCGTTTGCCCATCAGGCGAGGTGAAAAAAGCTTCTAAAAGTGCTTTGTCGTAATCATAAAAATTATCGGCAGTACTTTCAACAGTAACGGACAATTCAAACTTGTCATACTGTTTGGGACTTTCAGTAAGCAATTCAATATCAATTATTTCGGTTTGTGCAAAAAGTCTGGATACAAAACACAGCAGCAACACCAAAACTATAGTACGTGAAAATGTAGAGAAAAATGCCGGCATCTGGATGATCTTTGTGTAAAAGTAACACAAAAAGCGCAAAAGCGTTCAAATCAGGGTTTCAAAAAGGGTTAATTTTCGAGCAAACCACGACCGGTTTTAACGATTTTCCCCTCTGCTTTGAGGGTTTGAATCAGGCGATCAAGCACACCATTCACGAAGATTTTACTACGTGGTGTGCTGTAAAATTTCGAGATGTCGATATATTCGTTCATGCTCACTTTGATTGGAATAGATCGAAATGTGAAAATCTCGGCCAGTGCCATTTTCAAGATCAGCATATCCATCACGGCGATACGATCTTGTTCCCAATTGGCCGTGGTAGCCGAAATCATCGTTGCATATTCTTCGCCTTTGATAAGGGTATTTCTGAAAAGTTTTTTCACAAAGTCGAGGTCTTCATTATCTTCCTCTTTGGCCGTTTTTAAGATATCCGGCATGGCCGTCCACTCATTGAAATCTTCGTTCATACCTTTAAAAAACTTGATAATCAGATAAGAAATCAAGTGATAATCATCCACAAAATAGATGGATTTTTCTTCATAAAAAGATTCCAGCAATTCCTGGTCAGCAAAATAGCGTTCGGCCAACAGGATGAGGAATTTCTTATCTTCCTCAAAATCATTGACCTCTGAATGCATATATTTTTGATATTCCGGTGTTTCGCGCAGCTGGTTATAAAACTTCCTGACCACCTCCTGACCTTCGCTCCAATTGATTTTGTAAAGATTTTCGTAGCGCTTAAAATCTTTGTTATCATTCAGACTTTTAAGTGCTCTATTATTAATAAACCTAAGGTTAGGTTCGAGATCCTCTGCTGTTGGGAAATGCTTTTTCTTGTTCTCTTCCATCCTGTTTTCGGCAAAGCGACTCAGCTCAATTAAAAAGGACAGCTGCCAGATAAATAACTCATATAATTTATTGATACTGAGTATCAATTGCTTTTCGCCCTTGTATAAATCCTGATTGCCGGACTGAAAATAAGCGTAAACTGCCTGGAGAACTTTGACTCTGAGATGCCTTCTGCTGAGCATAATGGAAAAGAGAATTATTTGTACTGTTTAAGAGGGCGCAAAGGTATAAAAAAACACGTGAGCTGAAGCATTAATATTTTTCGATCAAATTTAGCTGCCCAGTTTCCGGAAAGCTCTGAAAAACAACCCAAAATCTTTCCAAACGTTATAATCTCGGGCATAGAAAAGGTTGATGCGTTGGTTCATTTCTTCGGTTTCACGGAAGTTTTTGAACACTGATCCCGGACAAATCACGCCTTTGCGAATGACAGGAAGCCGCTTCCCAGCTTCGCTATTGCTGCCACAATAACCTACCCAGGTTTTACGGCCCCAAAGTACCAAAAGCGCATTGGCAAGAAATCCAAAAGGTTTGTTTACAAACCATAAAGTAAGCGGCCAGGAAGCTATACTCAAAGTTGCTGAAACCACGTCAAACAGCCGTTTGCTGCGCCTGTTACTACGCGAATCAATAGCGTCAATTCCTATTGTATAAAGGTCACCACGTGTATTTATCGAATTACTTCCGATGATAGAAAGACTGTCTTCGGGTGCAATTTTGTAGTCAACACCGGCAGCGTGCCAGTCAACCATTTTATCGATAATAAGCTGGTGTGGAATATCTTTGGAGCAAAAAATCACTTCATTGATGCCATAAATCTGAATCATTTCAGGCACCTGATAAATGTGTCCTATAAATTCATCGGGTAGCGTAGTCTTCGAATCCGTTTCCACGAGGCCAATAAAATCAGGTTTAATGGCAGTACTTTTCAGCAGGCTATCAACGCGCATTGCCTCATCGGCATGGCCAATCACTAAAAAACGTTTCTTCAGATCGCCACCAAAAGTAAAACCTTCTGCCTTGAGCATGTAGCCCACAAAACGATTGATACTAACAACAGCACCCAGCCAAAGCATTCCGAGCAAAATCAGAGCACGCGAGAAACGTAAGTTTTCGGGCAGCAGCGCATAAAGCACCAAAATCAGTAAACTGCCGATGCCAAGTCCGCGCAATGCTTTGGGAATCTGAAATGGCTTGTCGTAGCCTCCGCTGAAAAACACCGACAGCAACCAGATTAGCAAATAAGCGGGCAGCACAACTGTCACCAGCACCAGCGGATAGTCGCCGCCTTCGCGATAAATGGTAAACTCTCCCCAATAATTTTTGATAGCCAGCAATCCGGCAAAGCCGAAAAGCGCATCGGCAAAAGGCAGCCTGGCACGCTTGATAAAACGCGCTCCAATAGCCATTGCAGCCCTGAAATAAATAGCGATATTGATTAAAAAAGTAAAGGTAGAGGCCCGTTTCTGGCTAAAATGCTTCCGAGCAAAAATGATCATCGCATTGTAAAAAACAAACACATAATTTACGCTACTTTTCTTGGTGCTTTCACCTTTATAATGAATGATGCGCGTCTCGGGGAAATAATAATTTTTATATCCGCCCAGCGTGATACGGTAGGACAGGTCAATATCTTCGCCGTACATAAAGAAAGCCTCGTCGAGCAGGCCAACCTCGTCGAGTACTGACATGCGCATAAGCATAAAAGCACCGGCAAGCACATCAACTTCGTGGGTTTGGTTTTTATCTAGATAACCTAAATGGTATTTCGAAAAACGTTTTGAGCGCGGAAAAAGGCTCGCAAAACCAAAAATCTTGTAAAAAGCAGTGATAGGTGTTGGCAGTCCGCGCTTGCTCTCGGGCAAGAAATTTCCTTTGCCATCAACCATTTTCACACCCAGGCCGCCCGCGTCGGGATGTGCATCCATAAAGTCAAGCACTTTGGTAAAAGTATCATCCTCCACCACGGTATCAGGATTGAGCAACAACACATATTCACCTTTCGATTGCCTGATAGCCTGATTATTAGCCTTGCTAAAACCTACATTAACTTTGTTGTCAATTAGAATAACTTCTGGGAATTTTTCGCGCAGCATACGCAAGGAGCCATCCACAGAATTGTTATCGACCACAAATACCTCAGCTTCCAAATTTTTGACAGCCTTGCGCACCGAGTACAAACATTGCTCGAGGAAATGCTCTACATTGTAGTTTACAATTACAATCGAAAGCTTCATGCGGATAATCATTTTGAGGCACAAAGATAAGACAGTTTTGTGGAAAGGCCGGAGGTCATCTACATCAAGTGAAATAGAAATAAAAGAAGGCAAACAAACTCAAATCCTGTTTCGCTTTCCGACATCTATATAAAAACTTAACTCAGGTATTGCTCCAGCTCGGCTTTCCATTTTACGAAGCCGTCAACGAGCTCAGAATAATCGTGGTAAATACGTCGGAAAGGGTCTTCACTGCTGTTGATATAAGCGATTTTACCCTGCGCTTTTATCACGCTCAGAATATCTTCCAACTTGCGCGCACTTTGTTTCAAAGCCGGCAAGTTTTTGTCGGCATGCCACACATAAGTGGCTTCCTCGGTGTCGAGGGTTTCCCAAATCAGGTGATATTGTTTTTCGCCTTCTACCAAAAACACGAATGAAAAGGGCTGCAATACAAAGCGCAGTTTCATAATATGATGCGCATGAATGCTGGAAAGATAGCGCAGGTTGCGATAATGTTTGGTGTCGGTTATTTGCAGCAAGCTATCCATCAAATCCTGTTCGTTCTGAAAAAAGGTGTTAGAATTGAACCCATCATCTGCATAGGCGGCAAAAAGCTCGTCCATGGTAAACAGCGACTGGTCGATGTCGATCATAAACTTTTTCTTTTTCATGTCGGCCACAAACTCAAAACGAAAACTCTCGATAAGTTTTTTGTCAATTTTACTGATTTCAGGCGAATTGGCTTCCAAAACCGTGAGTGTGTCGTTGTGTAATTCAAGCTTTGCAATCACAGTAATATTATTGGTTTTCAGCACATTGGCGAAGTAATTTTTTACAGCATCAAACTCTTCACGCAGCTCATAGTTATGGATTAGAAAACTTACCGGTTCATCAAAAAAATTAAACTGATGGTTAAAACTCACCGCGCCTAGCTGAAACCTTAGTGCACTGATCGGCACTTCAAATTGTTTCTGAAGAATTTGAAAAGTCGCTTTTTGGTCATCGGATTTGTCTAACGGCAGTTCTTCTTGCGTTTCTTCGTCGACATCGTCATCTATCTCTGAAATGCCACGCACCGCAATCCGTGGCAATCGGTTTCCGGCAGCACTTTTCAGCAGTCCGTCGGTATCAATATGCCGAAACTTAACTTGTTCCACACGGTTTAGCGCCGCGTTGGTTTCCTCGTCGGGAAGCTCATCCAATGCCGGGCTATTGGCAAAATAAGAAAGAATTTCGGCGTGCAGACAGGCCGTTTCGGTTTTGTAGCGTGTTACCCTTATACGCCAGCAAGCCTTTGATTCAAAGGTTTTTAGCAAAACAGCCAGTCCGAGTTGATCAAATGAAAGCGCACGATCAGCCAAGAAGGCCTTATCTGCTTCAAAGCGTAAAAAATAAATATCGCCTGGTTTGATTGGCGCGTAATACACTCCCATCGTTTTAGAATTCAAGGTTTTCCAAAAACAAAAGTAGCATATTTAACGCATTTTCGTAGCGTTGAGCTTAGCTAAAAGAAATGGGTGATTTTAGCGAACTACGGAAACCTCCATGGCAGTTGGCCCTTTTGGCCCTTTGCCAATCTCGAACTTCACCATATTATTCTCTTTAATCTCTTCTAACAGGTTTGAGGTATGCACAAAAACCCTTTGGTCTGTTTCCAAGTCGCGAATAAATCCAAAGCCTTTGGCATCGTTGTAAAAACTTACAATGCCTTTGCGCACGAGGTCGGGCTTATCGTTAGGGTCGCTCTTGGCCACGCTCACCTCAATAGAATCAAGATCAATCTCTTCTTTTTTCTGGTTAGGATCGGGCGGCGTATCGGTGATATTTCCAAATTCATCAACATAGGCAATCATATCATCAAAGCTGCTACTCTCCTGATCTTTGCTTTCCAGGCGACGTTTTTCTTTGTCTTTACGTTTCTTTTCTTTCTTCTGTCTTACAGCTTTTTTGTTCATTGATTCCTGTGATCTTGCCATGTATATAATTTAGATTTAGTGAAAAATACGATTTTAATAATCAAAAGAAAAAGCGGTTGGTCGGCTATTGCAATATTTTACACAGCCCCCAACCGCTTTAAGTTTTTAAGATTGATTAGTAACGACGGCGGGGTGCTTCCGTTTTTGGACGTGCTTCGTTAACTACCATTTCTCTGTTTTCGAGGGTTGCACCGTTAAGCTCTTTAATGGCTTTTTGTGCTTCTTCCTCATTGCTCATCTCTACAAATCCAAAACCTTTGGAACGGCCATTGTATTTGTCAATGATAATTTTTGCTGATTCCACGGTACCATATTCCGCGAAAAAACGTTCAAGATCTTGATCGTTAATGTTGTAATCAAGATTTCCTACATAAATGTTCATGTAAATAAAATTAAAATGAGTAATAAAAATCTGTAACCTGCTGTCAGAAACAAAATTCGCCAAGATTTGACAGAACTATTTACACAACCAACTGGTAACATCTATAAAATATCAGGATTTAATAACAAGGCGGGTAACGAAAAATTGAACGAAAGATCAAATAAGTAACGAAATCGCAAATTCTCAAATCATGAAATCGCTGCAAAGATACTATAATTTTGGATTGCAGTGGCGAAAAAGCTAAAATAATTTGGAAATCAAGCTTTTTGGTGAGTTCTTTCGTTTAGAAAAGCTTGCTAAACCTGATCGAAAGGAATGATTTTTAGCTTCGGATGCTTCCGCATATAGCTTTGAATAATCTGGCGCACATCACGATTGTCAGGATAAACACGGATAAATTCATCGGCCAACTCAAAGCCGTTTTGCAGCATTTCCGTTGGTACAAAACCAAATCCTCTGTAAATACCGTTTTGAATTTTTACCACCGCTTTTTCCTCTTCGGATGTGCCTTGTTCAACTATCAAGAAGTTCTCATAATCAAAATGATAGCGTTCCAAGGCTTCCTGCACGCGCTGGTTATAAGTTTCGGGCTTTTCCTGTCCGCAGCAGGCACCCAAACATTGCCCAATCTGGAATTGAAAACAAGGCCCGTTGCCTGGGTATAAACCATTTAAGCCCTGACAAAGCTGAAAACGCTCGCTCAGCATAAAGAGATGCGAACGCGCCTCGGCAGCCGAAGCATAGGTATAATGTGGCTGTATTTTATCAATGGTCTTGGCCACTTTGAGACATAAAAAACCGGCTTCATTTTCAAAATGATACAGCCCAAAATTAAAAAATGCCCGGCGCTGTGCCCTGTTATAAACCGGTTTTTGCTTCTTAATCTCGTCTGATTCCAGCAGCAAAGCTACCAATTCGTTGCCGGTGAGTTTGAAATCAATATCAGCAATATTCTGTTTCATCTCAATAGCGCGGCGGGTGCCGTTGTTGCTCAGGTGCTGCAACACCCGCGACTTAATATTTACCGATTTGCCCACGTAAATCAGCTTGCCGCTGTGGTCAAAAAAATAATATACGCCATGCGATTCGGGCAGTTTTTCAATCAACGAATGACTCAGGTTGGCG
Organism: Bacteroidales bacterium; assembly: GCA_023229135.1. Classification (GTDB taxonomy): domain Bacteria; phylum Bacteroidota; class Bacteroidia; order Bacteroidales; family F082; genus UBA5536. Next base: position 59,672 of record JALNZT010000006.1, on the reverse strand, counting down.
TTTGTTCCTTTCAAGTTAAGCTTTTCCGGCTCAGCCTCCATGCTACACAGAAGCTCAAAAAGCTTGGTAGTAGCCAAGGCATCGCCAAGAGCACGGTGACGGTTCTCGATATTGATGTTGATGGACTGGCAAAGCTTTCCGAGGCTGTAAGAAGGCTGCCCGGGAATTAATTTTCGACTAAGTCTTACTGTATCAAGAGTTTGACGCTTAAAATCGTAACCCAGACTTTTAAACTCAGCCTGAATAAAGCGGTAGTCGAAACTCACATTGTGCCCCACCACAATGGTGTCGTCGGTAAGTTCAACCAATTGCTTGGCAATCTCATAGAATTTGGGTGCGCCCACCACCATCTGATCGTTGATGCCCGTGAGCTGTGTGATGCGGTAAGGAATATTTTTCTCCGGATTTATAAGTGAGCTAAAAGTGTCCAACACCTGCTTTCCATCGTGAATAACCACCGCAATCTCGGTAATCTTCTCCTGACCGGCTTTCAAACCGGTGGTTTCAACATCAATGATGGCGTAGCGTTTGTGCTGTGAGTTAGCTGTTTGCATAATTTAAAAAAACGAAAGTAGTATTTCGGTGTGTGCAAAAATAGAGGTTCTGCCGAAATCATCAGTTTTTTACTCCTTATATTATTAGGAATCTAATTAATTCAGAAATTAGGATAAAAATCACAGCACGAATTGTAAAATTCCCGCAATGATAGGAGCATAAATCTTGTTAAAAAATATTTAAATATGCTTATACTTCGATATGTAAACCCAAACCGACTTACCTTTGCAGAAAAATATGCAACCACAACCACATCAAGAAGTGGGCTTTAAGTTTTTGCTTAAACTTATCAGAAACTATAACACCCCCGCCATTGGCAAGAGTATATGGCAGATTATCAATACTTTACTTCCATATATTGGCCTTTGGGTAGCGATGGCCTATCTCATCCAGTTTTCTTTTTTATTGATAATTCCGTTAATTGTTTTGGCCGCCGGATTCACGGCTCGCTTATTTATCATTTTCCACGATTGCGGACATGGCGCCTTTTTTAAGTCAAAAATAGCTAATGATATTGTTGGTGTTATTTTGGGTGTACTCACTTTTACGCCTTATCACCGCTGGCACCATGCGCATCTGATTCATCACCGCACTTCCGGAAACCTTGACAAACGTGGCGTTGGTGATGTCTGGACTTTAACGGTAGAAGAATTCAAGGAATTATCACCAAGAAAACAGCGTTGGTACCGCGTTTATCGCAATCCAATCATCATGTTTTTGGTGGGAGCTCCGCTGATGTTTTTGGTCAGTAACCGCTTTGCCCGCAAGGGGTTTAGCCGCCGCGAACGTATCAGCGTTTATTTAACCAATCTCGGATTGCTGGCACTCTTCTTAGGCGTGAGCTGGCTTATCGGCTTGAAGGCCTTTTTGCTGATTCAGCTCGGAATAATTTATTTTGCCGCTGCCGCAGGCGTATTTTTGTTTTATGTGCAGCATCAATTCCCTGATGTGCATTGGTACCGCGACGATGTTTGGGACTACAGCACAGTAGCGATTACCGGTGCTTCTTACCTGAAACTACCCAAAGTGCTGCAATGGTTTTCTGGAAATATTGGCTTTCATCACATCCATCACCTGAGCTCGAAAATCCCGAACTACAAGCTGGAACGCTGTCACAACGAAAACGAGGCTTTTCATCAGTTGGTTCCTGTAACCTTGATGAATAGCTTTCATACCCTAAAATTACGTTTGTGGGATGAGCAGCAGCAACAACTTGTAAGCTTCAGGCAGGCAGGCGTTTAATATGTATTTATTACTTTTCGAGCGCATCAATTTCTTTCTTAAGTCTTTCTGCTTCAACGAATTTCTTGTCACTTTCAATTCTGTTGGTTTTTTGATAAAGCATGAGATTCTAAGCTCCTACCCTATCAACAGACATTCAGTTTGTTAGCAGTTTTCGTTCGTTAAATAAAATTGTCGTAGAGTTTTAAGAGTTTACGGGTTCATAGGTTTTCCCATACAGGAAGCTCCTCCCTGCGTGACGCTCATGCTCTACTTTCGTGATAAGTCGCGACATTATTAGATCACGATAGGACAGGAGTTCTCAGTATGAGATTACACTCTGGCATTACTTTTTTTAGTTGCCGGCATTTTCCTGTTTTCTTTTTACTAAAATTTTTACAAATTCAGAAGGCTTGGTTTCTATTGAGATAGCCGTTTTTATCAAAAAAAAACGTATTTCTACTTGACAGCTTTTTTTAAATGATTAACTTAACATCGTTATTTTTGACGCAATATTAATCATTTATCCGCTTTCCTACTCATAATGAACCGCTACCGAAAATCCCTCACCACTCCTCTCCCGCTATTTGCTCTACGGTCTGTTGTTTCACGCTCAAAAGCTGCTGATTATGTATCTCAATAACCACAGCTATTACAGCCTTCGTTATGGCACGCTGCCTGTTGAAACCTTGGTGAGCCAGGCCAAAGAAAGAGGCGTGCAAACACTGGCACTCACCGACATCAACAACAGCATGGGCATGGTCGATTTTGTGCGCGAATGCCGCAAGCAAGGTATCAGGCCAGTTGCCGGCGTGGAATTTCGCAATGGCGACCAATTACAATATGTAGCGTTGGCCATCAACAACGCTGGTTTCAGGGAGCTGAACGAGATGCTCACCCAACACAACCTAAGTAAAGAACCTTACCCGGAAACAGCACCGGATTTTGAGCAGGTTTATGTGATTTATCCAGCAGGAAGCAAAAAAGCAGGACAACTGCGCGGGCATGAGTTTTTGGGAGTTCGGCTGTCGCAGGTTGCCAGGCTTTTAAATTCCGACTTGCGTTTTAAGCAGGAAAAGCTGGTGCTGATGCAGCCCGTAACTTTCAGCGACGAAAAAAGCTGGTATGTGCATCAAAATCTGCGTGCCATCGACCACAACAGCTTGTTAAGCAAGCTAAATCCTGACCAATTTGCTTCCGCTGATGAGTTTATGCAGCTGCCACTCCGGCTAAAAGCCGCTTTTGCTTTGTATCCGGGCTTGCTCAAAACCACAGAAAAGCTACTCAACGATTGCGAGATAGATTTTGATTTCAACACCATCAAAAACAAAAAGACCTTCACCGGAAAGGCTTCTGATGATCGAGAGCTGCTGCACAAACTGGCTTACGACGGCTTGCATTATCGCTATGGACACGAAAATACCATTGCGCAGCAACGCGTTGAAGACGAGCTGGCTATCATCGACAAGCTGGGTTTTTCAGCCTATTTTCTTATCACCTGGGATGTGATCCGCTATTCCATGTCGCGCGGTTTTTATCACGTGGGACGTGGCAGCGGCGCCAACAGCGTTGTGGCCTATTGCCTGCGCATCACCGATGTGGATCCCATTGAGCTGGATTTGTATTTTGAACGTTTTCTAAATCCCAAGCGCAGCAGTCCGCCCGATTTCGACATCGACTACTCCTGGAAAGAACGCGATGAGGTGATTGATTATATTTTCAAGCGTTACGGCCATAAACATACCGCACTTTTAGGCACTATTTCCACCTTCAGGGGGAAATCTATTTACAGAGAATTAGGCAAAGTTCATGGTTTGCCCAAAGCAGAAATTGATGAGCTGGTCAGCAATCCTGTGCGCTACCACACCCTCAACAAAATCACACAACACATCCACGAACTGGCACAGCAAATCGTTGACTTCCCCAACCAGCGCAGCATTCACGCAGGTGGCATACTCATTTCTGAGGAACCAATCACCAATTATGTAGCCCTCGATATGCCGCCTAAAGGCTTTGTTACCACCCAATGGGATATGTACGTTTCCGAAGAGCTGGGCTACGAAAAGCTTGACATACTGAGCCAGCGCGGCATCGGACATATCAAAGAAGCCGCCGACATCATCAAAGAAAACCGCCGCATCACCATTGATGTGCATCAGGTGCAGCAATTTAAGGACGATCCTAAGGTGAAAGACCAGCTGCGACGTGCCGAAACCAACGGCTGCTTTTATATTGAAAGTCCGGCCATGCGTGGCCTTTTGCGCAAGCTGCAATGCGACAACTACCTCACACTGGTGGCCGCCAGCTCTATCATCCGCCCAGGCGTGGCCAAGTCGGGCATGATGCGCGAATATATTCAACGCTTTCACCATCCCAACAGTTTCGACTATATCCATCCGGTGATGAAGGCACAACTACAGGAAACTTATGGCGTGATGGTATATCAGGAAGATGTGCTTAAGGTTTGTCATCATTTTGCCGGCCTGGATCTGGCCGATGCCGATGTGCTGCGGCGCATTATGAGCGGTAAAAAGCGGAAACAAAATGAGTTTGAAGAAATCGTAGAACGGTTTTTTAGCAACTGCAGGGAGCGCGGCTATCCCGAAGCTATTATAAAAGAGGTGTGGCGACAAATTGAATCCTTTGCCGGCTATTCATTTTCCAAAGCCCACTCGGCTTCTTACGCAGTGGAAAGCTTTCAAAGCCTGTATCTCAAAGCACATTTTCCACTTGAATTTCAGGTGGCCGTTATCAATAACTTTGGTGGATTTTACCACAGCTGGGTCTATTTTAACGAAGCCCGCCGTCAGGGTGGATTTATCCATTTGCCCTGCGTAAATTACAGCCGCTACAATACTTCACTACTCGAAACCACCATATATATCGGGTTTGTGCATGTAGCTGGCGCTGAGGAAAAGCTAGTGCGCCAACTCATTGACGAGCGCGATAAACGCGGAAAGTATAAGGATTTACAAGATTTTATAGATCGTGTAAAGCCCGGCATGGAACAGCTTATCCTGCTCATCAGAATCGGTGCTTTTGCTTTTACGGGACAGCCCAAACCCGGCCTACTTTGGGAGGCGCACCTGTATCGCAAGAAAAGCCACAATACCGACCAACCCGCTTTGCTATTTAAAGAACAGGCACGGCAATATCAGCTTCCAAGCCTTGATACAGAACCACTTGAAGATGCTTACGATGAAATTGAGTTGATTGGCTTTCCGGTGAGCATGACAGATTTCGAGATGCTGATCACCAAATTCAGGGGCGAGGTGTTTGCCGAAGAAATGCTGCAACATAGCGGCCAAAACAAACGAATGTTAGGCAAACTGGTAACTATAAAATACGTGAAAACCGTTCGCGGCGAGCTGATGCACTTTGGCACTTTTATGGATTATAAAGGCGAGCTGTTTGATACCGTGCATTTTCCACCTACGCTCAAACAGTATCCTTTTCAGGGTGCAGGAATATATTTGTTGCTGGGTAAAATCGTGCAGGAATTTGGTTATCCCACGCTGGAAGTGCAAAAAATGGCGCGTATGCCCGTAAAAAAAGATCCACGGGAAGGGTGAGTACATATAGGTCAGGGCGCTGTGGTTGTACGTCAGGGCGCGACTGTTGGTTGTCGCAAGATAGTCGCACCTTGACTGAGAAGTGCAAATAAACAGCATAAGCGAATTAATAGTTTAATATATTGGTTTAAAGCGTTTTAAATGTTAAATAACAAAAAAACTTATCAACACGAATAATTACAATAATCTGATTGTCAATCTATTTACTCAAAACGATTGTAACCATGTCTTTCGAAAGTTCACAAAATCACCCACCAATTAATCTTTTGTTATCTTTGCCCCACTTATAGGAATATTTAGTCGCGAAAAATTTCATCAATTTTGATCTAACTATCGTGTTATCAACTTTTTAAAAGCATTTAAGTATTCATTAACACCTCAAGCATTGGAAAGTAAAATAACTGAAATTAACGGCTTCCAGCTATATCATAGCTTTATGGCCGGCGCTCAGCGTATTTTTGAAAACCAGACACTGCTCAACAAAATCAATGTTTTTCCGGTAGCTGATGCAGACACGGGCACAAATCTTGCCTCAACAATGCGCAGCATTGTAAACACAGCAGAGCCCCAACAAAATTTAAAATATACCGCTATGGCGCTTGCCGATGCGGCTTTGACGGGCGCAAGAGGCAATTCGGGAATCATTTTTGCGCAATTTCTTTATGGTTTCAGCAATGAAATTAAAGAAGAAGAAACCCTTACAGTATCTGCGTTCGCTGAGTACATGAAAAACGCTGTACGCTATGCCTACGAGGCCATTGCCAATCCTATCGAAGGCACAATGATTTCTGTGATTAAAGACTGGGCTGAGTATATTTACCTGCTCAAAGATAAGTTTGACGACTTTATCCGTCTGTTACTGGATGGCTTAAATAAAGCCATGGAATCGTTGAAAATGACCACAGAAACCTTGGCCGTTTTGGCTAAAAGCAATGTGGTGGACGCCGGCGCAAAAGGCTTTGTGGTATTTTTGGAAGGCATGTTCGATTATTTCAAAAATGGCCAGATTGCCATAAACTTTGAAAACCAAAAAATTGAAATCGCCGAAGCAATAGATTCTATCAATCACGAAGAAATCACCTTCCGATATTGTACAGAGGCGATGATCAACGGTGAAAACCTGAAGCGCGAGACTTTCGACGAAATTATGAAGCCCTTTGGCGATTCAATGGTAATTGCCGGCTCCGAGAAAAAGGTTCGCATTCACATTCACACCGATGAGCCTTGGGAGCTGTTTGAAAAAATTGCACCTCTTGGCACCATCACCTATAAAAAGGTAGATGATATGGTGTTGCAAAATGATCTGGCTTCCAACCGCAAGTTTGATATCGGCCTGATTACCGATTCCACCTGCGACTTGCCGATGGATATCATCGAAAAATACCAGATTCAGGTAATTCCGCTGACCGTACATTTCGGACAAGACTTCTACCTCGACCGCCTTACAATGCAGCCGAAACAGTTTTTCCATAAATTGGTAAGCTCTGATGTTTATCCTACTACAGCTCAGCCCACCATCAGCGAATTTGTAAACCGTTATAACTATTTATCAACGCATTACAAATCAATAATTAGCGCGCACATCAGCTCGGGCATGAGTGGAACCTGGCAAAACAGTTTAAATGCTTCACGTAAAATTCACAACGAAAGCGGTAAAAAAATTGATGTCGTTGACACCAAAAAACTTACCAGTGCGCTGGGCTTGATCGTTTTACGTACAGCAATGGCTATCGAAAGTGGCATGGATCATGACGAGATTGTTAAAAAAATGCCGGAATGGTCCAACAATACCCGCATCCTTGTTACTTCCAAAACCATGAAATATATGGTAAAAAGTGGTCGCGTTAGCTATTCGAAAGGCCTGATGGGTAAACTTTTAGGTATTAAGCCGATTGTGGAAGTTAAACCACATGGCAAAACAGAAGTTTTTGGGAAACCGCTCAATGAAAAGGCGAGCATGAAAATGGTGATGAAAGAAATGACCCGATTTGTCGGCGATAAAAAAGTATGGGGTTATGCCATTTCTCATGCCGACAACTTGGAAACAGCCCAATGGTATGCCGATCAAGTAAAAGAATTAACCGGCGGAAAAGAACCCGTGTTTATTCAGGAAGCTTCGCCCGTACTCGTCACAAATACTGGCATTGGCGTAGTAGCACTTTCCGTTATGTTAGAATAAAACATACGCCAAAAAATTCGTAAAGGCAGGTCAATCTTTTTTTGACCTGCCTTTTTTGTATTGATTCTAAATACCGCTTTAACGCCGCTACCTCCAGCCAATTTGCTACTTTTGTCTTTTGATATTGTTAATAAATAAACAATAATTAAAGACATGATTAACAAAGCATTAACGCATCCTAGAAGTATTGTAGTTGTTGGCGCATCCAATGATATTCAAAAACCCGGTGGTAAAGTCCTTAAAAATATCCTCGACGGAGGTTTTGAGGGTGGACTTTATGTAATGAATCCCAAAGAGACGAGTATCCAGGGTATCAAAAGTTATTCCTCTAACAAAGATATGCCCAACGTAGATTTGGCAGTAATCGCTATTGCAGCAAAATATATCCCCGATTTGGTTGATGCATTGATAGCCGATAATAATACCCGTGCTTTTATCATAATTTCGGCTGGTTTTAGTGAAGAAAGTGAAGCCGGAAAGCTACTGGAAGATCGTATTGTAGCCAGCATCAACAAAGTAAATGGCGCACTAATTGGTCCCAACTGCGTAGGAATTTTAACACCGCATCACCACAGTATTTTCATCGAACCCATTCCAAAATTAAACCCGAAAGGTTGCGATTTCATCACTGGATCAGGCGCTACAGCCTGCTTTATTATGGAAGCCGGAATCCCTAAAGGACTCAGCTTCGCCAACGTATACAGTGTGGGTAATTCAGCGCAAATGGGTGTGGAAGAAATCCTACAAAATATGGATGAAACCTTTGATGCAGAGAAGGATTCTACGGTGAAACTGCTTTATATCGAAACTATTTCTAACCCACAAAAACTGCTAAAACATGCCCGTTCGCTGATACAAAAAGGCTGTAAAATTGCCGCCATCAAAGCCGGGAGCAGCGAAGCCGGAAGCCGTGCAGCCTCCTCACATACTGGTGCTTTGGCCAGTTCCGATACGGCCGTAGATGCACTCTTCAGAAAAGCAGGTATTGTGCGGTGTTATGGACGCGAAGAGCTGATTTCGGTAGCCTCCGTTTTTATGCATCCCGAAATGCAGGGCAAACGTATTGCCATCATCACCCATGCCGGTGGTCCCGCCGTGATGCTTACCGACGCACTTTCTGAAGGAGGCCTTGAAATACCCACCATCAGCGGAGAAAAAGCAGAATTGCTGAAAGAAAAGTTATTCCCTGGTTCCTCTGTTGCCAATCCTATCGACTTTCTGGCAACAGGAACAGCCGAACAGCTTGGCATTATCATCGATGCTTGCGACAAAGATTTTGACGATATCGACGCGATAGTTGTTATTTTCGGCACACCAGGATTGGTCGAGATTTTCGATGTGTATGAGGTGCTTCATCAAAAGATGAATAGCATTAAAAAGCCACTTTTCCCTGTTTTGCCTTCCACGCTAACAGCTGCTAAAGAGGTAGAATTTTTCCTATCGAAAGGTAGGGTTAACTTCCCTGACGAGGTGAATCTGGGTAGAGCACTCTCCAAAGTTTACAAAACTGCTAAACCCGCTGGAAAAGCAGAAACCCTTACTGATATTGACACAGAGACAATTCGCAGAACTATAGAAAGTTGCGAATCAGGCTATTTAAGCCCCGAGCAAGTGAGCCGATTGTTAGATGCTGCCGGAATTTCCCGTGCTGGTGAAGCCGTTGCCAAAACCCGCGAAGAAGCTATCGCAGCCGCTTCAAAACTTGGTTTCCCGCTGGTGATGAAAGTAATTGGTCCCGTACATAAATCTGATGTTGGCGGTGTAGTGCTGGGCATCAAAACAGAAGAACAAGTGCGGTCGGAGTTCGATCGGATGATAAAAATTAAAGACACCACATCCATCCTGATGCAGCCTATGCTGCAGGGCACTGAGCTGTTTGCCGGCGCAAGCAAAGAAGGCAATTTTGGCCACCTAATTTTCTTTGGCCTGGGCGGAATTTTTATAGAAGTGCTTAAAGATGTGGCTTCTACATTGGCGCCTCTTTCGGCTGATGAGGCTAAAAATATGATTCAATCGATCAAAAGCTATCCTATAATACATGGAGTACGCGGTCAGGCCGGTATCAACGAAGAAAAGCTGAGAGATATCCTGGTTCGCCTATCAGCATTGCTAACGGCAGCGCCGGAAATTGCTGAAATGGATATGAACCCACTTTTGGGCAATGCCAAAGATGTGGTTGCAGTGGATGCCCGTATCAGAATAGAAAAATAGCCGCTAATGAAACTGAAAGATTGGATTATATTGCTGGTGATAGCCGCTGTTATTGCCGCCTTTGTGTTTATTCCCGGATTTAAAACCGGCTACGAAAACCTCAATGCCAGCCACGGTATGTGGATGAGCTTTGTAAAGTTTGCACTGCTTTCAACCTTTGGCGAATCGCTGGCTTTACGCATCAAAACAGGCCAATACAACCGAAAAGGTTTTGGACTAATTCCGCGCGCCATCGTTTGGGGGTTCCTTGGATTTACCATCAAAATGGCCTTTATGATTTTTGCCAGCGGAACACCCATTTTGCTAACCTACCTCGGTTTAGAAAACGCGCAAACTGCTTTGGCTACGGGCTTTAGCTGGTCGGCATTATTGGTGGCTTTTTCTATCAGCACTGCTATGAACCTGACTTATGCGCCTGTGATGATGACCACACATAAAGTTACGGATACGCACATTATCCAAAATGGTGGAACTGTCAGCGGCTTATTCAGTCCGATTGATGTGCGCAAAATTTTCAGGGAACTCGATTGGGATACCCAATGGAATTTCGTATTCAAAAAAACACTTCCACTTTTCTGGATTCCGGCTCACACCATCACCTTTTTGCTGCCACCCGATTATCAGGTGCTATTTGCTGCCGCACTGGGCGTGGCTTTGGGAGTGATATTGAGTTTTGCTACACAAAAAAAAGAAACTCCTGCATGAGTTACAAAACATTTGCTGTGCTGATTTTATTGGCTAGAATCACGCTTTTCCCATGTTCTTCTGCTCTCGGAAATCAAAAAGACGACAGCACTAAAATAAAAATCGACCTGCATGGTTTTGTCAGCACACAACTGTTTGCAGACAGCCGCCAAATTGTCGAATCGCGGGAGCATATGCTTAGTCTTTATCCTAAAAAACGTGTTTTAGATGCCGATGGCAACGATGTAAACGCTGGTGGCGTTTTCAACCAGCTTTCGATGACCAGCCGACTACGCCTTACAATCCAAGGCCCAAAAGTGCTTGGCGCAAAACCATTTGCAGTTATAGAAGGTGATTTTAGCGGTGCATCAAGTTTTGATAACAATAGTTTTCGATTGCGCGAGGCGTACATACAATTACAGTGGGAGAATATTGCTGTTTTGGCTGGCCAATACTGGCATCCCATCAACACGATTGAATGTCGGCCTATGGTTTTCAACCTCAATACCGGCGCACCTTTTCACCCGTTTTCGAGGCACAATCAAATTCGTGTAACATTTACCAAAAATAAACTTAAACTGATTGCGTCAGCTGCCTCACAGCGCGATTTTGTGAGCAGTGGCCCGCAAGGCGCAAGCTCTGTATATATGCGCGATGCTAAGTTGCCTAACCTGCACTTGCAACTACAGTATCAGACCAAAAACTTTATCGTGGGGACAGGTGTGGATTACAAAAAAATAAAACCTGAAAAAACCACTGTCTTCAATGAACGTCAGTACGTTTCTGATGCCGTTGTCAACAGTTTTTCCGCCATAATTTTTGGAAAATATGAGCAAAACAACTGGACGGTGAAAACTGCTGCGCTTTATGGTCATAACCTGAGCGACCATTTGATGCTTGGTGGTTATTATGAGCATAGTATCGACAGCGTTTCACACACAAAAGATTTTGCAGCAACACCCTTACTCTCTGTTTGGACGCAGGTTTTGAGACAGTATGAAAATTGGAATTTCTCTATTTTTGCGGGCTACACCGAAAATCTGCCCTACAAGAAAACGCAAGCCGTTGGTGGAATTTTTTATGGTCGCAATGACGACATCAAGTCTGTAAGCCGCATCGTGCCAAGAGTTTCGTATCGTCCTGGTGCTTTCGAGCTAGGCGCCGAAATGGAATATACTGTTGCCACATACGGCACAAAGGACAATAAATCTTATTTTTCCGACAAGCAAAGCGTTAACAATGCCAGGCTGTTGCTATCTGCCAGTTACTTTTTTTAAGGCTTGATAAATAAAAATTTCTTAAGACATCCTACACCGTTTTGGTTAAAATCATTTTAAATAAGCATTTGAGTAAAATCGGATGCGAAAGTTTGAAACAAATTCCTTAATTTTGACCAAAAGTCTTTTGTGAATATTTTAACAGAAGATTACTACTGGCATACCTCTAAAATTACATTTTTAATCACACGATAAAACCTTATCTTATATGAAAAATACTCCCATTCCAAGTCAAATCGTTCAGGATAAATTTAAAGAAAGTGGCCTGAGCAGTATTGGTGGAGCCTCTATCAGAGAAATCAAAAGATTAATTGATACCATCGAACAAGCCAGCGAGGTTGAGTTTGTCCGCATGGAAATGGGCATTCCCGGGCTTCCTCCTTCAAAAATTGGCACCGAGGCACAAATTGCAGCCCTTCAAAATGGCGTTGCCGCAAAGTACCCTGATATCCAAGGAATCCCACAGCTAAAACAACAGATCAGCAGTTTTGTAAAAAACTTTATGAATGTTGATGTAAACCCGGCCAGTTGCCTGCCAACAGTAGGTTCCATGCAGGGTGGTTTTGCATCCTTTCTCACGCTGAGCAGAATTCACAAAGAGCGCGATACCACGCTGTTTATCGATCCCGGTTTTCCGGTGCATATGCAACAGCATAAAGTGCTCAACCTCAAATATGAGTCATTTGACGTATATAACTTCCGCGGTGAGAAACTACGCGAAAAACTCGAAAGTTATTTTTCCAAAGGTAACATTCACTCGGTTTTATATTCCAATCCCAACAACCCATCCTGGATTTGCTTCACAGAGAAAGAGCTTCAAATTATTGGCGAGCTGGCCAACAAATATGACGTAGTAATCATGGAAGATTTGGCCTATTTCGGCATGGATTTCCGCAGAGATTTAAGCAAGCCAGGCCAGCCTCCTTATCAATTCTCAGTAGCTAATTATACTGATAATTATATCTTGTTCATTTCCAGCTCAAAAGCATTTAGCTATGCAGGCGAACGTATCGGTATGATGGTGATTTCCGATGCCCTCTTCAACCGCCGATTCCCGGATTTGAAACGCTTTTATGGCAATGATTTATTTGGTCATACTATGGTTTTTGGTACTTTATACCCCTTAAGCTCAGGCACTTCACACTCAGCACAATATGCACTGACAGCCTTGTTGGAAGCCGCAAATAGTGGCAGCCTCAACTTTGTGGAAGAAGTGAAGATTTACGGAGAGAAAGCTGCAATAATGAAAAAACTTTTTACCGACAACGGCTTCAGCATTGTTTATGACATGGACGAAGATCAGCCCATTGCGGACGGATTTTATTTCACCTATTCCTATCCTGGCTTTTCGGGTGTTGACTTATTGGAAAAAATGATCTATTACGGCATCAGTGCTATTTCATTAGACATCACCGGAAGCGAGCGCCACGAAGGCATTCGTGCCTGCACTTCCTTAATCAGAATGGATCAGATGGATGCACTCGAAGAACGTTTAAAGCTGTTTCATGAACATCATAAACAGTAGGTTCTTTGAAGGTTAAAAAAAGTGCTGTTTTCACCATTTATTCAAAGTAAATAATTGATCTGAACGCCAAAACGAGCTTACTATTTAAACTGTTTATAAATTAAGCAAATCAGGACGTTCAGAAGCTTCAAACCGTCAAATAATCATCTTAAAAGCTTAATTTCGTGCAGTTGAATTATCTAACTTAAAAATAATAATAATGGCAAAAGTCAGAGGAGCCATAGTGGTTGATATCGAGAAATGTAAGGGTTGCGAAGTATGTATTCCGGCCTGCCCAACCGATGTTATCGCACTGGCAAATGAAGTGAATAGCAAAGGATATCATTACGCCTATATGGAAGATCCAGAGGCGTGTACCGGTTGTTCAAACTGTGCCATCGTTTGTCCGGATGGTGTTATTACTGTTTACAGGCTAAGACCTTAACAGTACATTGTCAAACAATAAAAAAATAGCATAATGAGCGAATTAAAACTCATGAAGGGTAACGAAGCCTTAGCCGAAGCCGCCATAAGAGCCGGAGCCGACGCTTATTTTGGATACCCTATCACCCCCCAGTCAGAGGTAATTGAATACCTGATGGCAGAAAAGCCTTTTGAAAGAACGGGAATGGTGGTTTTACAGGCCGAAAGTGAAATTGCGGCTATCAATATGGTTTACGGTGCAGCTGGTGCCGGCAAAAAAGTTATGACCTCTTCCTCGAGTCCGGGCGTGAGCCTGAAGCTGGAAGGAATCTCTTATATTGCCGGAGCGGAATTGCCCTGTGTATATGCCAACGTGGTGCGTGGCGGCCCGGGACTTGGAACAATCCAACCTTCGCAGGCCGATTATTTCCAAAGCACTAAGGGCGGTGGCCATGGCGACTACAGGCAAATCGTATTAGCTCCAGCATCAGTGCAGGAAATGTCTGATTTTGTGAGAGATGGATTTGATTTGGCTTTTAAATACCGTATCCCTGTCTTGATTCTGTCAGACGGCGTTATCGGCCAAATGATGGAAAAAGTTAAGCTTTTTGAACCCATTCCACGGCTTACAGAAGAAGAAATCAAAGAAAAATATCCTTGGGCCACAACAGGCAAAAAGCATGGCACAGAAAGGCGTATCATTACTTCCCTCTATCTGGATAGCAATGAAATGGAGCAGCATAATATCAAGCTTCAAAAGAAGTACAAGGAAATCTCCGAAAAGGAAGTTCGCTTTGAGCTGATCGATTGCGAAGATGCAGAATATGTTTTTGTAGCTTACGGTTCAAGTGCCCGCATTGCGCAAAAAGCAGTAAGGCTGGCACGTGCTAAAGGACTAAAAGTAGGTCTTTTCAGACTAATCACACTGTTCCCCTTCCCTACTAAACAAATTCAAGAAATGTGCAGTAAAGGCATGAAAGGCTTTTTAGCCGTAGAAATGAGTGCCGGACAAATGGTTGAAGATGTGCATTTAGCCGTGAAAGGCTGTGCTAAAGTAGAGCACTATGGAAGATATGGCGGCATCGTGCATACGCCGGAAGAAGTATTAGAGGCAATGGAACAAAAAATTATAGGAGGTTAAGCTATGGCTGAGATCACATTAGAAGATATCATTAAACCCGAAAACAGGGTTTATGTCAAAACAGAACTCATGACCGACAATGTATTGAGCTATTGTCCTGGTTGCGGCCACGGAACAGCACATCGCATTGTCATGGAGGTTATTGAGGAACTGGGTATGGAAGAAAACACTATAGGTGTAGCACCAGTGGGCTGCTCGGTATTGGCCTACGAATTTATGAATATCGACATGCAGCAGGCTGCTCACGGACGCGCTCCCGCAGTTGCCACTGCCATAAAACGTGTTTGGCCCAACAAAATCGTTTTCACCTATCAGGGTGATGGCGACCTGGCTGCCATTGGCACCAACGAAACCATTCATGCCTGCAACCGTGGCGAAAATATTGTAATTATTTTTATCAATAACGGAATCTACGGGATGACCGGAGGCCAAATGGCTCCAACTACCATTCCAGGTATGATATCGTCCACATCACCTTATGGCCGCGACGTTAAAACGATGGGAAATCCATTGAAAATAACAGAACTGGTTGCACAACTCCCGGGAACCCATTTTGTTACCCGACATGCTGTTCACACCCCACGCTTTGTTAGAAGAGCCAAAAAAGCTATTAAAATGGCTTTTGAAAATCAGCGCGACGGAAAGCCGGGCGTGTCTTTCGTGGAAATTGTTTCCAACTGCAACTCAGGCTGGAAAATGACCCCGAACGACTCCAATAAATGGATGGAAGAAAATATGTTTCCTTTCTTCCCATTAGGCGACATCAAAGTTGACGGTAAGTTGATTTAATTGTTGAATTTTTAAAAAATTACAAAATGACAGAAGAATTAATCATAGCCGGATTTGGTGGACAAGGTGTTCTTTCAATGGGTAAGATACTGGCGTACAGCGGTATAATGCAAGACCAGGAAGTGAGCTGGATGCCCAGTTACGGCCCTGAAATGCGTGGCGGAACTGCCAACGTTATCGTTATCGTTAGTGATGAAAGAATCAGCTCGCCCATCTTAACAATCTTTGACAGCGCTATCATACTTAATCAGCAATCAATGGATAAGTTTGAAAAGTCTGTCAGACCAGGTGGCGTTTTGTTGTACGACCCCAACGGAATCATCCGACATCCTACAAGAAAGGACATCAATATTTACCAGGTTGAAGCTTCTCATTTAGCCTCCGAAATGGGGAATGCTAAAATATTCAATATGATAGTGTTAGGTGCCTACCTGAAGATAAAACCCATTGTGAAAATGGAAAATGTAATTCTGGGCCTGAAAGAATCATTGCCCGAACGCTACCACAAACTAATCCCACTAAATGAAGACGCAATCAATAGTGGACTTAAAAATGTTAAAGCCTTTCACGAATTAAATTAGTGTAACCAAAAACCAAACCCCAAACCTTCCCCTGAAAAGTGGAAGGTTTTTTTTGTGAATTATTTAAAAGTTTACGGATTCAAGAGTTGACGAGTTCAGAAGTCTAATACCGTGAACCAGTAAACCCATAAACATATTTCAGGACAAGGCTTCTCAAGAATAGGCAAGCGTGATTATTTTTTACTACATTTGAGCTGGCTATGCAAGCTATTGTTAACCCGCATGAACCGAAAAACATTACGGAAATGAAAACTATAACACGCCTTGCTCTGTATTTCGTTTTACTCACTATTTTCAGCAGTTGCGCTTCTATTTTAGGCATTAAAAATCCGGAAAAAAAGACCAGAACAGAAGTATTGGCGTATTTGCAGAAACATGATATTGACACCACAAACACGGTGTTTATAAAACCTGAAGCTTTTGAACTACTAAAAAGCCAGCCTTTCAAGCCGGGTTGGGAAGCCGGTTTTCGGCCTATACAATGCAAACTTTTTGATGCTGACGGACAATTGGTATTTCAATACAGTTCCTGCGAAGGCAGCTTGAAAAATACGGCCATTGAAACACAGTTTCCACCACGAAACATCACCGCTATCGACAGCAGTTACCGGCTTCAGGACGAGCTTGAACTGATACAAACAACTATACCAAAACTTGAAAATTCGCAAGCCGTTGCCGTGATTTACTGGGCAACCTACACAGGAATTCCGGGCAGGAATTTGATTAAAAAAGTGACTGAAAGATTTAAAAAACACGAGCCGAATATTGTGATCCTGAAGCTGAATACGGATTTGATAAAGGAAGAATAAGGTAATCTTCTTGTAAAACAAAAAATAAGAGCAATGATTATTTCATTAACATTCAATGAATTAAGCTATCCAGCTAAACCTCAATTGAAATATTCACCTTTCCTCCAAGGCCTTTCTCAACGATATCGAAAAGGGTTTTCAAGGTGATATTGCTTCCATCATTTTCGACACGGGAGATATAAGTTCGCTTTTTGTCAATCAAATCACCCAGTTGCTCTTGCGTTAGCTTTTTTTCTTCCTTGGCTTTTCGTATTAGCGTACCAATTTTAAAAGATTCAAAATCTCTTTCCAGTTCGTCTCTGCGTTCAGTTCCTTTTTCACCGTAAACGCTATCTTTTATGTCCTTCCAACTTTTAGTATCCATAGCTATTGTCCTTTTTCTTTGTAGCAACTACCTCAGCTTCTCAAAAACCCCCAAACCAAACAAAGCGTAATCATATTTTACAGGATCATCAGGATCTAATTGGCGCAATGCCTGATCAAGTTCGTGTACGGCTTTGGCGTTGTTTTGTTTGTTGCTCAGCAGGCCTAACTTCCTGGCAACATTGCCCGAATGCACATCGAGTGGACAGGATAAAATAGCTGGCGAAATCGTTTTCCAGATTCCAAAATCAACGCCGGCATCGTCACTTCGCACCATCCAGCGCAAAAACATATTGATGCGCTTTGCAGCTGAACCAGCATAAGGATCCGAAACATGTTTTCGCGTTCGGGGCAAGTGTGGCACTGTGAAAAACAGCTGCTTCAAATGATGAATTGCAGGCTGCAAAGAATCCTCTGTTTTATAGGTATTGAAAATGCCTTCCAAACCATTTTGGGTGGCGTATAGTTGTTTTAAGGCAATAATAAAAACAATTAAATCACTGGAATTGAAGGTGCGATGCACAAAACCTTCCATTCGTTTGAGATCAGTTTCTTGGTGATTCATCACGAAATCATACGGATTATTACCCATTAAATCCATCATTCGCGAAGCGTTTTTCAGGATAGAAACCCTGTTACCCCAGGAAATTATTGCCGTTAGAAATCCGGCAATTTCAATATCCTCTTTCGTGTGAAAGCGGTGCGGAATAGAAATGGGATCCGATTCGATAAAAAATGGTCTATTATACTGCTTCACTTTAGCATCCAAAAATTCGCGCAGCTGATCTTGTTCCAAATCCATCGTTTTTCTTTGGATGCAAAAATACAATTATGTGCTATCATAAGTAGGGCTTTAAACTCTATATGATAATTATGACTATTGGTTGTTGAGTTTTTGATAAATCGTTGTTAAAACCAAAATGTTTTAGAAAACATTTAGCTCAATAAGATTAATATTCATAAATTTACGCTCTAATTTTACTGAATTGAAACAACCATTTTTAATTATGAAAAAATTCACACTTATACTAGCAGCATTGATTGGTCTGACTACCCTTAGTTCATGTAAAAAAAAAGAGGATGAAAAATTACCAGTAACAACAAGTTTAGAGCTTATTATAAGGGACGACATTGGAAATATAGTAACTGATGCGCGGGTTGAATTATACTCTTCAAAGGACGATTGGGAAAACATAACAGATCAAATTGGGGAAACTCAAATCTCAAATGATGCAGGTGTAGTAAGGTTTATTGATTTGACGGATATTAAGTA
The DNA here is from genome assembly GCA_023229135.1 of Bacteroidales bacterium. Classification (GTDB taxonomy): domain Bacteria; phylum Bacteroidota; class Bacteroidia; order Bacteroidales; family F082; genus UBA5536. The sequence continues at coordinate 41,090 of JALNZT010000006.1, read as the reverse complement.
TTATTTTTTTGTTGAAAAACATTTTTATAACAATGTTAATGGTTCCATTTCGACTACTTCTCCTCTAACGAAAAACATAAACAACATTCACAATGTAATTCTTACATGCACAGGAATTCTAAAATTTACGAATAAATCAAGTAATCCTTATCGAGTTTATGTTAATGGTGATTTTATACTTGACATGGATGGTGGAACATCAAAATCGCTATATTACATACCAAAGGGATCATATACAATAAGGGTTTTACAATTGAGTGGATACTTGTTTACCCCAACAGATGAAACATACAACGGCCAATTAAATTGTGCACAAACCATGTTGTTAACATATCCAGAGTCCAAAGGAAATCAAGTTATGACTTTTGAAAATCAGCAATTAGACACAAAAAAATCAAGACGAAATTATAATTAAGATAAAACATTATTTTTCTGACTTTTTTTAATATAGAATATATTTTTTAGCCTCCTGCTTTAAAAAATACCATGGGTTATTGCTTATGCCCTTTGATATCGAAATGTTTTAGTTTTTAAGCAATTTTGCTTTTGTCTAAAAAAACCTTCTGTTTATTTACTAATATAAACAGCGAAGCCGACCATTAGGCCGGCTTCAGCTGCTCACATCAAACGAGAAAACTACAAACGTACCCTTCCCTGGGCATGAATGATTTTTTTGTTGTAAAAGCCTTCGACCACAATTTCGAAATCAGCTATTAACTGTTTTTCCTCAGCTTTTTCCACGGTAAAAGTCCCGGAGGTACATTTGTAAAATTCATCGGTTGATCCTTGTACAATAAGCTCACATTTGTGTTTATGGTTTGGCCCCAGTTCGTAGGTTGCCGATCCTGAAAAAGGTTCGAGCGAAATTTTAAAAATAACCTTGCCTGCCAATTCATCATTAAGCACACTGAGGTTTAAGGCATTATCAAGAAGTTGATATTTCTCGATTGTTTTAGAACTAACTTGTTTACCGCTGCCATCCTTTATTTCCATATAAAAGACAACGTCAGAAGGGAAATTTTCATCTGTTGATTGATGACCGCATGCCTCAATTAAACATAGGAAAGCCAAAATAGCAAGCATATAAAATTTTGACATATTAGTATCATTCAACAGATGAAAAAACGAACCTAAATAACTATTTACCGCCTACACTAACACTGCATGAGACCGTAAAAGAAGTGCCAATATTAGCACCGCTCCTGATGGTTCCGGTAACAATAAAAGTCCAGTTTCCGGAGGTTCTTAGAAAATAATTGGGAAAAGTGATCGGTTCTCCTCTAATCAACAGCATGGCATTTCCCAGATAAGTGTCGTCCTGCAAGGCGCCAGGAGATTTTACTTCTACTTTAATCAATTCATAATCATCTGATACGCAGGTGATATAAAAATCGATAGTAGTTGCATCAATGGCAATTGATGTGGCAGAAAAAGACGGCGTATAAGCTGCTGGAGCTGGAGCCGGTTCCGGATCGTCTTTCTTTTTGCATGAGGAGGTTGTAACGACAACTGCCATCAGCATAAGACCGAGTGCTAAAAGTACGTTTTTTGTTTTCATTTGGATATGATTTTAAGTGATATGCAGCAATCTACAACAGCAAACACCTTAAAGTCAATTTAAAATGACAATTGAAACCAAAAACTGATTAAGCGCTATGATTGAGTTAGTATTTGAAAAGCTACAAATGGTTACGCAGGCTGTTCAGGAAAAAATCCTTTCGCCTGCCCGATACAGGAAGCCGCTCTTTGTTTGATAGCACAATCATGCCTCCTGTACCTTTTTCATAACTGAGTACATGATCGAGGTTTATCAGATGCGATTGGTGAATCCGGCAAAAGCCAAGGGGCGAAAGCAATTCATCAAATTCTTTAAGGGTTTTTGCGACCAAAATTGCTTTACCTTTAAGGTCGATAATACGCGTATAGTTTTCGTCGGCTTCGCATCTGATAATATCGTCTACTCGAAGCACATACATATTACCGGAAGTATTAAGAATAATTTTCTTTTGCCGTCTTTCGGTCTTCATATTGTCTTCCAAAGCGTTAAGCTGCTGATCAAAACGCTCTTCTACCTCTAACTGCTGCCCAAGTTTTTCTACAGCTTTTATCAACTCGCGCGGACTTAGTGGTTTAAGCAGGTAATCAATAGCACTTAACTTGAGGGCTCTGAGCGCAAACTGGTCGTAGGCCGTAACGAAAATTACTTTAAAAGGTATTTGGCGGTATTTTTTCAATAAATCAAACCCATTGCCGCCGGGCATTTGAATGTCTAAAAAAACCACTGCCGGATTTAATGTTTTGATCTGGTCATAAGCTTCGGAAATATTAGCTGCGGTTGCTACTACTTCTATTTCTTTGCAATAATATTCCAGCATATTCGCAAGCGCTTTTCTGGCGCTTTCCTCATCGTCCACTATCAATGCTTTTGGTCTCATAATCAATTGGTTTGTCCTGTGAATTTTCCAGTTAGCGGAACGCTAAACACTACACGTGTACCTTTCACACTACCGTTTTCTATAATTTCCTCAATAATAAAATTAATCTTTATATTTGATTGTTTTTCTATCAGTTGTAACCTTTCCTTACATATCGCTATGGAAAGGGATTCGCCTTTGTGCAACTTGCTCTGCTGAGCTGCCATAGCAAGCCCAACGCCATTATCTCTTACTTCATATTGCAGACTGTTTTTAAGCAGCGAATACTTCACCTGAATTCTACCGATGCCATCGGTTTTATTTTTAAGGCCATGCTCCAAGGCGTTTTCCAAAAACGGCTGCACCATCATGGGAGGAACGAAAGTTATTTCTTTGTCAATGGCAGTATCCACGATAACCTCGAAACTGAACCTATTCGTAAAGCGCAATTGTTGGAGTTCCATATACAAACTGATCGTCTCAATTTCTTTTTCGAGATTTATGCGTTCATGGCGGCTATTTTCTAAAATCAGCCTGATTAAACGAGCGAAATCGGAGAGATACTGTCCGGCGAGGTGTTTTTGATTGGAATAAATATAACTCTGAATAGAGGTGAGTGAGTTAAAAATAAAATGCGGATTCATTTGCAGACGAAGTAGTTTTTGATTCAGCTCTATATTTAGCAACTTCATTTTCACATCGCGTAGGCGTACGATCCAGAGCATGAGGACAATAGAAATTACGAACATGGCTACAAAAGTGATAAACCACCACTGCTTCCACCAGGGACCAACAACTTCAATTTTCAGGCTGGCCTCCTGCTCGCCTCTGTTGCCATAAGCATCGCCGGTACGCATTTTAAACAGGTAGCTGCCCGCCGGAACATTGGTGAAGTAAACAGAACGCTGTTCAGACGTTAAACTATGCCAGCGGTCATCAAAGCCTTCCAGTTTGTAGTAATAGGTATAAAGGTTAGATGATTCCCAGCAGTCTGTACCAAAATTTATGGTGAAAAAGTTTTGATTATATGCCAGCTTAACGACTTCACAATTGTGTATAAACGGAATATAAACTTCATTAAAAACATCGAGATGCGTTAAAAAAACCTTTGGAAAACGGTGCTTAAAACCAAGTTTATCAGTTTCAATCAAGGCCATTCCATTGGCTCCACCGATGAGTATTTTTGTGCTATCGAGTTGTAAAATAGCGGCTTGGTTTGAATTGAAACTAATATCCACAAGCATACTGTAATCCGTTGTAATCCCGTTTTTTGCGTCATATTTCATCAGTCCTTTAGAAGTTAGCAACCATAAGTTATTTTGGTTGTCAGCACTGATTCTATAGGTTTGCAGTTGATTAAAACGTACGCCTCCGGACACTTTTACAAATCGATCAAGTTTGCGATCATATAGGTATAGTCCCTGAGCAGCTGCCCAAATATTTCTATCGCAATCTGCGGCAACATCATACACTAAATCGGTATCAATGCCCCCATTAGGGTTAATTTCTGCGTAGTACGAAACTGCTGTATCCTTCTCGCTATCGTAGCGAATCAAACCTGAGTTAGAGGTGCTAATCCAAAGCTGATTGTCGGCGCTAATCAAACTGGTAATCAGCCTGGCATTATACGCATCAGGAAGTTTACCGGCAAGCACTTTATCAAATTTGCCCTTTTTATGACTAAAAAGTGTTAGTCCCGGGCCACCCCAAAAACCAAGATAAACATCGCCCTCCTTATCAAAAGCAAAATCGTTATACCAGTCCTGCGTCAATCCTACAGTATCAAATCTAAAGTTTTGAAACAGTCTTTTTTCACTGAAATAGCGTCCAAAGCCTTTTCCGGCCCAATAGGCGATGTACAGCGTACCATCAGGATGATTTACAAGTTTTCTAATCTGTTTTGATAAAACTCCTGAATGATTATCAGGATGAAAATGCTGAAACTGCATATTTTGCAGCATCATCAAATCAAGTCCTTCATCGGCAGTGCCAATCCAGATTTCATCATCAGATTTCTTGGCCAGGCTGGTAATGCGTGAAGAAGCCGGCGTGTTTTCAATACCGGGAACATGAAACATATAACTCAATCCAACTTGCTGAGGAAGATGGGTTGAAACCCCATTTTCATGTGCCATCCACAGGCGTCCGCTCCGGTCCTCATACACAACAAAAATTCGTTCTCCACCAAGCGATCCCGGATCATTATTGTCAAGCTGATAATGAGTAGCCAGACCGGTTTTTATATCTATTTTTAAAGCACCATTAGCTGTTCCCAGCCAATGATGGCCATTTCTGTCGCAAATAAAATCATAGACCGTACCTTGAAAATACATTTCAAAATAATTACGTTTTCTATCGAATAGATAGAGGCCTTCCAGGCTGCCAATCCAGGTTTGCGCTTTCTTAAAAGGCAGAATTAAGGATACATCAGACTCACGCTTAAAACCAGGTAGGTCATTTTTATCAACAGGCAAAATCTCAAATTTCCCGGATTTCTCATCGTAGACATAAGGCCCTACTCCCCTGCCGCCTACGTATAATTCGCCATCCATACTTCGGGCTAAGGCATGATAAAAGTAATAATGCTGATCGATCGCGCTATGCTTGGCGTGCTTTTTATAACTCTCATTTACAAAGTTATACGAATGCAACCAGCCATCGACAGTTTCAAACCAAATCAAGCTGTCGCCATCCATTAGCAGGGCGCGCACGTAGTTGCTGTCAGCATAAGTCCCGAAAGGCGTATAAGCACCAAAAAGGTTTACAAAATTATCAGCAGTCTTATTGTAGCGTGATAATCCACCCGAATGGCCAAGCCACAAATCACCCTTTGGATCTACTAACAGGCTGCTAATCAGGCTGCCGTTAAGGCTGTTTTCACTTTCAGCAGCCTGATAAATCTTAAACTCATAGCCATCAAAACGGCCAAGACCATTTTCGCCGGCCAGCCAAATAAAGCCGGTACGATCCTGGACAATATCATTTACAGTTCCGATTTCGCGAAAATTGACAGGAGAAAATTTGGTAAACCGTGCAAAGTAATCAGCGGATATTTCCCACCGTGGAGGCAGGCTGTCTTTAGTAATATCTTGCGCTAACAGGGGCTGCAAAAGGAGTTGCAGTAAAAAAAGCAGCAAAAAAGCCTTTGATTTCATGGCTGGTTAATTTCCGCCACAAGTTACAAACTAAAAGTGGAAAGTGAAAAAGAAAATGTGGAGAAAGATGTTTTTATAAAAAAGATGTGGCGCACCGCAATCTTTGCATAAACGATTTACCTGTGATGATATGAAGCTTGGTAGCTATGGTATCAACTCGATTATTTTAAAGAAAAAAACCACCAACATCTTTGAATCAAGCCTGAAAGGCTGGCATTATTATAATACCTGAAATACTAAGCGTCAAAAAAACCCTGAAAGGGTGATATTATCATAAAAAGGTCAAAAAAAAACAAGACAGAACAACTACTAGACCTCATAACAACTAAAATCGTATGGCACAATTTATCTTTTTCCGCTTGCTTTCGTTATTTTCATTTTCCATAGCTACCATTTTCCATAGCTACGGCTATGCAAAAGAAAAATGCCTTAACAATCCAAAAAATCTTAAATTCCGCCTAATTACGATTTCAATCATTATAAGGTCTATTAAACCTCAAATATTTTCGGAAATATTTGAGGTTTAAGCATTGAACTGTTAACTTGTTACAAACTATTCCGTGATAAGTTTTTCGTCGTTACAATCGCATTCAAAGCTTTTGTTATACATCTCCATCGCTTTCCAGCTCATGCCCATGCTCGAGAAGCCACCATCGTGGAAAAGATTTTGCATGGTTACTTTTCGTGTCAAATCGGAAAAAAGCGTGATACAATAATTGGCGCATTCTGCTGCATCGGCATTACCTAAAGGCGACATCCTGTTTGTAAAATCCATCAGTCCGTCAATTCCTTTCACGCCACCCCCCGCAGTAGTCATGGTAGGCGACTGCGAAACTGTATTGATACGGATTCTACGGTCGCGGCCATAAATATAACCAAAGCTACGCGCGATGGATTCCAGCAGCGCCTTGGCATCGGCCATATCGTTGTAACCATAATGGGTGCGTTGAGCGGCAACATAGGAAAGTGCCACAACCGAACCCCATTCATTGATGGCATCCAGTTTAAAAGCTATCTGAAGCATTTTATGAAATGAAATTGCCGAGATATCAAGCGTTTTATTTAAGTAGTTATAATCCACATCATTGTAAACCCTTTTCTTGCGTACGTTGAGCGACATCCCAATGGAATGGAGTACGAAGTCCACTTTGCCACCCAGCACTTTCATGCTTTCTTCAAAAACATGAGTCAGGTCATCTACCGAAGTAGCATCGGCAGGGATTACCGTAGAATTGGTTTTTGCCGCCAATTCATCCAATTCGCCGAAACGCAAAGCCGTTGGCGTATTGCTTAATGTAAAGACTGCCCCTTCTTCGTGGGCTAATTCTGCTACTTTCCAGGCAATAGATTTGTGATCGAGAGCACCGAAAATAATTCCTTTTTTACCTTTTAAAAGATTGTATGCCATGATGTGAGTTTTTTTTAATTAGCTGGCGGCAAAGATAAGAATTAATGAAATATCATTGCTTTTGTCATCACATTGATATTCTGTATGTTGTGATTTTTTATTAAATCAATTAACTTCAAAAAGACTTTTGGCGGCCTGCAAAGCCACATCAGAAACAGCATCATTGCTAATCATTTTAGCTACCTCCTCGTAACGTTCATTCTGGTTTAAAAGACGCATATTTGTAAAACTCCGCTCTTTAGCGTCTTCCTTAAAAACAAAGAAATGCGCATCAGCCTTGCTGGCAATCTGTGGGAGATGTGTTATGCTGACCACCTGCACTTTTTCAGCCATTTGCCTCAGTAACCGGGCTACCTTAGCAGCCACCTCACCCGAAACACCGGTATCAATTTCATCAAAAATTACCGTAGAAACAAATCCTGCGCCGGCTATCATCCATTTGATGGCGAGCATCAACCTGGAAAGCTCGCCACCGGAAGCTACCTTATCAATTTCAGCTTCGGCAATGCCTTTGTTGGCCGAAAATAAAAAACGTACCCGACTCCTACCCGATTCCGAAACGCTTGAGGTGAGGGCGCAATCAATCTTGAAACTCCCATAAGGCATTCCCAGCTGCTTCAACAAGGCAGAAACCGATTGCTCAAAAGGTTTTGCAGCGGCAAGCCTTTGCTTGTGAATATCGGCAGCAAGCGTTTGGAGCAGTCTTAATTTGCTATCGAAAAGCTTTGTTTTTTGCGTCAGCAAATCTTCAGAACTATCAATACTTGACAATCTTTCGGCCAGCTCAACTTTCAATTTCAGTAGCTCATCAAATTCCTTGATATGATGTTTGTGCATCAAATGATTTATCAAATCCATGCGTATTGAAGCCTGTTCCAATTCGTTGGGATCAAATTGCACATCGGCTTCCAACTGATCTGTTTCAAAGGAAATATCTTTCAGTTCGATCAAAACGCTATTGAGGCGTTCGTCGAGGCTTGTGGCTTGCGGTAAATATTTTCGTAATTTTTCGAGCTGTCGTTTAATTTGCATAAGCTGCGGCAAAACAGGCTGTTCGTCCTGCTGCATCATCCCATTTATTTCGACCAGCGAAGTTTTAATTTCTTCTGCATGATCGAGCATCAGCAGCCTTTGCTGCAATTCGTCAAACTCAGACTCAACCAAATTAGCCGCTTCGAGTTCGTCGAGTTGAAAACGCAAAAAATCCATTTCAGCCAGGTTGTTGCTTAGTTCGCTTTTAAGCTGCTCTATTTCGTGTTTAAGTTTTATATATTCCTGATAATGCGATTTATACTGTTTAATTGTCGATTGATCTTCTATCAAAGTATCCAGCATTTTCAACTGATAGTTTTGATCAACCAGCAATAAAGAATCGTGCTGGGAATGCACATCAATAAGCTGACTTCCAAGAGTTTTCATCTGCTGAAGATTTACCGGCGTATCATTGATAAACGCCCTGGATTTTCCTTTAGGACTTATCTCACGCCGCATCAGGCATTCGTTGTCGTATTCCAAATCCCAACTTTCGAAAAGTGGTTTCAGGCTGTCGTTTTCAAGTTGAAAACTGAGTTCAACAATACACTTTTCATCCTTGTTGAATAATACACTCACATCGGCTCTTTTGCCTAAAACCAAGCCCAGCGCACCCAACAAAATAGACTTCCCGGCACCGGTTTCCCCGGTGATTACCGTAAATCCATTCCCGAAGCTGATGTTAAGTGCCTCGATTAAAGCATAATTGGAAATTGAAATTTTTTGTAGCATGAAAGCGCGTGTTTAGCAGCAAAAGTACGAGATTTTTTGTCAATGGTAAATGGTATTTCTTAGAGCTGAATATTTATTGCTTTGAAGTCAGGGTGCGAATTTTATCGTTTCCGGATTAGTTGCGGCCTGACTGGCGAGCCTCATTCACCACTTTGGTTTTTTTCTACGGGCTTGTTTGTGAGAAAATATAAATGATTTCGTCGCCTACCCTTGAAAGTCAATTAAACACATCTTAAACAAGGAGCAATAGCAATTTATTGAGCCTTTTACATAATATTCCTCTATTTTTTAAAATACGAACCTAATTCGTTGCTTGCTTTTGAAAAGATAATTTTGTAATATCGTACTTTAATTAACATGCTATGAAACAGCCAATCATTATATTACAGTACCAGCTTCGAGTTAAAAATTCATCTTGCCCCATAATGGTATCGGAAAAGTTCAATTTGTATAATAGAATACTAAATACCTTTTCAAAATGAATGGCCTAATTAAAACTTTCTTTAACTTTTATTTCAGGAATAAAGTTATCGCATTGCTTGCACTTCTCGGCTTAAGCCTTGGCCTGTTCGGTATTTTCACCCTATCGCTCAAGCTTATCAACGAAATGAGCTACAATAAAAACATCGAAAACAGCGAATTGCTCTACCGGATTATAAGCAGGTATGAAAGCGGATTCAAACAGCCTGCCGTACCTTACCCCCTTTTTGAAATGGCCTTGAAGCAATCACCGCACTTTTCAGCCTACTCACGATTCGTAAAACTACCCAATAATATTGGCCAAATGTATGGCATGATTGATGATGTCGGGATGGTTGAAGAGGAAGTATATGCAGCTGACAGCAATTTTATGAAATTACTAAATTTTAAAAATTTATTTGGTTCTGAAACTTTAAAACTAATACCAGGAAATATATTACTCTCGAAGTCTAATGCGCATAAGTATTTTGGCACTTCAGATATTATTGGAAAAGTGTTTACAATGAAGCTAAAGGACAAGCGACATGACTTTATTGTTTCAGGTGTTTTTGAGGATATCGTGTGGAACAATACCTACCGACCGGGTTTTGTTTGTGATTTAAGCTTTCACCAAGACATCTTAGTATATGAATATGGCTACGACCGGGATAATCTTCTAAACTCTTTATCGGATGATAATGTGTGTTTTTTACTCAAAAGAGAACGAAATATTAGCGAAATAGAATTTGTTACCTCATTTAGCCGCTTAACAAAAGATGCCTATAAAAATACGCGACCGGAAAACAGCCTTCTGCTTCAGCGTTTTGAAGATATATTTCACTATTCGGCTAATGTGAAAAATGATTTTATTGAAAAAGGGGATATCCTTAGTTTAAAATATTACCGCGTTTCAATTTTGGTGCTTTTGTTACTTACTTCGTTCAATTACATATTGCTGCAAACCAATCTTACAGCAAAACGTCATCTCGAAATAGGCATTCGTAAGGTTTTTGGTGCCAGCCATATAAGTTTGGCTAGACAGCTTTTTGCTGAAGCCTTGATTCTGGCAGTTTTCACAACGCCATTTATTGTATTGTATTACGCTTTATATCAAAATTTTCTGGATGGATATCTGCTTCCACAAGTGATCGTACATACGAATAAACTTTGGGAGTATTTTATTTGGCTTGGCATATTGTTGTTTGTAATAATTGCAATTTCTACCGTTTATTTAAGTGTTTATGTTTCTGCCCTAAAACCTATTGAAGCCATTCATAGAAAAAGTAAGCAGCAAGTCGGCAGAAAGTTTGGTATTTATGTTATTGTAGGGGTGCAATTTTTCGTTTCCCTTGTTCTGCTCACTTTTTCAATCCATATTTACCGTCAATTGAATTACGGTTTATCCGTGCATTCAACCCATAAAACAGCTAATATTCTCAATATATACTTTGATTCAAATATCAGCAGAAAGGACTACAACAAATTGAAATCGAATCTATTAGACTATGGTATGGTTAAAGCTGTTACAGGTGGAATCCTACTTCCACCTTCGAATGCTTCCGCACAAAAGGATTTAAAACCTGATAATGACAGAACAAAATCAGTGGTATGCGAAATATACCGTGTGAACAACGACTTTTTTGAAACTTATGGCCTTTTTGTTGATGGTGATTCGCTGTATTTGTCAGATAATATGGCCTTAACGCATGGTCTTTTTATCAACAGGAAAGCAGCCAATGTTTTTGGATTTGCTAATCCACTTGAGGAGCGAATTGCTGGTTTGCCTGTGCTGGGTGTTGTTGAAAATTTCCGTTTTCACAGCCTGCATAAACAGATATCGCCAATGATTTTTTATCCAAACGAAATGACAACGCGGCAAATGGCGATTCGGTTCCATCATGAGGTTTCTCCCGAAAAAACACAAGCCATACACGATATTATTTCAAAGGTTTTGCCAAATAGGTTGTTTAGTAGCAACACATTCAATGAAGCACTTGATAGCTTGTATGAAAAGGATATCGGACTTCGTAACTTCATATTGTTCTTTACAGTTATAATCTCAGCTATTGCGTTAATTGGTTTGACAGGTATAACCTTATACTTCTTGAACGAAAACCAATACAATATTTCCGTAAAACGGGTTTATGGCGCTCCTGATACTATAATTATAAAAGATTTTTCAAAATACTTCGTGCTGATGATATCGATTGTAATAGTTTTTTCCATACCATTTTCCGGTGAGCTGACTTCAAGGTTTAACGAAATGTTTGACCAAGCACTTCCCTATTCCTATCTTGTACTCTTTGCTATTTCGACCAGCATGCTAGCTTTTATAGTATTGATTTGCTATTTCGTGCTGAGCAAAACACTAAATACCAGTCCAATAAAACATTTGAAAGGAAATAAATAAAAAGAGTTCCTTACATGGTGCATAGAAGTATGGAACTAAAGTTTCGCTTTTTAAGAGTCAGGGTGAAGAGTAAGGGTGCGACTCTGAGGCGAATCCAATTTGTTGCGCCCTGACTGGCGAGCCTCATTATCCACTTTGGTTTTTTCCTGCGGGCTTCCTTGTGAGAAAATATAAATGATTTCGTCTTTTTTGAAATAGAGAATTAGTTGTAAACCTGGAGTTTTGCTCCCATTTTTTCCAGCATATTTAGTTAATCTAAGCTCTCTCAGCCACCTTTTAGAATTTATCAAGCTTAAACAACAGTTTTATTCAGTTGATTTTCAGTAACATAAAAAATATTTGTTTTTTATTGCAAAATCGTAAAAAAAAATGTTGCGCTTTATGTTTATTGTACTTATATTTGAAGCCTCAAAACCAACTTATGAAAACCATCCGTTTTTTTAGGTCTTTTCTAACCGCAATCTTCAAGCTGTGCGCTTTAAAGCATACGCAGCTGATTAGCTCGCTCTGCTATCCTACCCCCCCCCCCCGAAAAAGTAAGGTGTGGTGGTTTAGCCCACTTAGCGGCCTTTAATGCTGATTGTTGTCATGAGCTTTACTGTACACTTTTATACAATAGACAATTTGTGTCCTATTGCACGACAAAATATATTTTCTGGTTGGGGAAGAATAAGTTCGATCGAGTTAGCCGCAACTATATAGAATAAAGTAGCGGCGAAACATGTTTTTATATTATAAGGTTTTGGGTTCTCATTGTCAAAATCGTTTTTTACGCATAAATCAGTCATAATGAACCCGTTATAGAATTTAATAATTTAACAATAAATAGCATGAAAAAAAATTAGATATTAAGAAAGTAAAAATAGACAATTTAAACCATTCAGAATTAAATACTGAGAATGAGGGATATACTTAGACTATGATTTCAGGCTGGGTATTTACAAAAATAATAGAAAAACTATCACAGCTAATCTAATTGATGACGGCTGTTTATCAGATGGTTGTGGCTATAATACAGATGAAGACGTTCTGGGATATTCTTGACATTATGAATGTGCTTTTTCCATAAGTGATAACATTTAAGCACTTAAAATTAATTTAAAAATGAAAAAACTATTATTATTAATTACACTATTTACGTTATTTGTTGCTTGCAAAAAAGAAACAAATAAAAAAGATGAATGCGGTTGCAATGGCATAATACAATATACAATTCCTGATGCTGAACCACTATATGGAAGTTTGAGTTATAAAATACAATTGGATAGCTTGGACGATTTCTATAACAATAAATTTTGGTTTGGTTATACAGTGCCTAATTGTATTAATTGTGTACATGCCTATATATTATGTAATGAAGATTTTTTGTCTGATACACTAAAATCAAAATTAGTATCAGGAGAAATTATACAAGTGAAATTTTCCGGATATGTTACGGAAACTTGTCAAAAAACATTTGCACCCGCTGATTATACTTATAATCGTTTAATTTTAACTAAAATCGAAGAAAAATGAAAAATCTATTTTTGACAATATTGATAATTATTCCTATCACAATTTTCTTTCAAGAAAAAATAATTAAATGAAATTGTAATACAAGATGCTATAAACGGCCTTCTGAAGGTTAGTCATATTATTAACTAAAACCCTGAAATCATGAAGTATATAAAGTTAACATGTTTTTTTTTAATAACCCTATTACTACTAAGTAGTTGCGATAAAAATAACATCACAACATTAAAGGATAAGGCCACGATATTATTCGAGGGAAATCCTGCAATGGATGGGTGCGGATACTTTTTATTGATAAAAGATACTATGTATAAACCTATTGAATTAGAATCTGAATTTTCAGTAGATGGTTTAATTGTAAATGTTGAATATGAATTATTAGATGCTAAATGGACTTGTAATTGGCAAGATAACAAATTCAGCCAAATAAAAATTATAACTATTTCAAAAAAATAAAATGATGACAAAATTTAATTTCAAACCTATTTTACTAATCTTTTTTCTGGTTGTTAATAATTTTATATTTGCACAAGTTGCTGGTGATAATTGGACTTGCCAAACAATTGGTCAAAACAATAAATCTATAATATTAGGGAAAGCGCCGTTTACTACAAACACCCGCTGGCGCGGATTTGCAATCCGTGCCCCCCTAAATCCTTCTCTTTTGCCATTGATAATCAGTTGTAAAGCATAAGTTTTGCTCCCATTTTTTCCAGCATATTTAGTTAATCTAAGCTCTCTCAGCCGCATTTGGCAATTTATCAAGCTTAAAAAACAGTTTTATTCAGTTGATTTTCAGTAATATAAAAAATATTTGTTTTTTTATTGCAAAATCGTAAAAAAAAGTTGCGCTTTATGTTTATTGTACTTATATTTGAAGCCTCAAAACCAGCTTATGAAAACTATCCGTTTTTTTAGGTCTTTTCTAACCGCAATCTTTAAGTTGTGTACTATAAAGTGTACACGTTTGATAAGCTTGTTGTGTTATCATGAACAACATGGCTTTACCCCCCCCCCCGCAAAAGCAAGACTATGGTGGTTTAGCCCGGTTAGCCGCCTTTAATGGAGCTTGTTGTCATGAGCTTTACTACATACTTTTATTTGATAGACAATTTGTGCCTTATTGCACGACGAAATATTCCCGAAAGCTTTCGGGATTGGTTGGGGAAGAATAAGTTCGACCGAGGTGGGCCGTCTACCAAAACCATTGGATGGACGGCTTTATTCACGGATAGATTTATACCGTTGGAGAATTTTAGGTTTTAATCAACTAAATTAATATATTATTTTATGAAAAAAGTAATTTTCATTGACAAAACAGATATGGATAATGTTATTGGAGGCACTTCTGAAAGCGATATAATTACAGATTATATTGAGACAGACGAGGATATACAAGTTGATGGTATCTTTGGGAAGAAAACATACTATATGCATAACAATATTCAACGTACCGATCGTAAAATTTTAGGCATAGTAATTAAAATCAATGCAAACTAAAAATGTTAACGAATAGGTTTTTCAAGGCAAGCGGTAGTCATAACCGCTTGCTTATTAACATCTTGTTGTGTTTAGCATGTGTGTTAAGTCTGAATTCATTTTGCTTCTCAGCAAGAAATAACCCAAACGATGATAACAGGATCTTAAACCCTGGAAAACAATATTTGTATGAAGAAGTTTATGCTGATTCTTCAGGCATAATTCGTAAGTTTTTCATTTTGCTGACAGTACAGCCCGAACCAAAGTTTAATCAAACTCTGGTCAGATACACATATTTCTTAAGCTTAGATTCTCTAAATAAAAAAATAGACTATACATGGGAGGAGACTCTTGCTACTGAAAATAAGAAATCTTATGAAATACACCCGCCCAGAGCAAATGAAAATGAAATTCATCAACTACTCCCATTTCCTGAGATTAGATTAAGAAAGAATATCAATTTTAAATGGAAACAAACTTTAACAGCTTTTGAAGGATGGAACATACCAAAAAAAACAAAGATAATATCAAGATATAAGATTGTTGGTGATTCCATTATAATTTATCAAGGGATAAAAATTGCGTGCCGTAAAGTTACTGCTGTTTCACAATCAAAGTTGGGCACAGGGTACTCAGTATTTTTATTTAACAAAGATTATGGTTTTGTTCTTATTGAAAATGAGATTAATGGTATAACAACCAGACTAGAACTTATAGATATACGATGATATTTATTTTAACTGAGGCTAATGATGAGCCAACAAGTAGAGTAATTGATGTCCTGCGTAAATGCAATACTAGCGTGTTAAGAGTAAATCTTGATGAAAACTATTTGGGATTTAGCTTTAACTTAGATATGTTGAATCAGACCGGCATAAACATTTATTATGATGGAGTTGAAAGAAAAATTGATTCAAAGGATGTTTTTTGGTTTAGACGTGGCAACTTTGGTTCGTATCTTTTTATAAATGATGATAAAAACCTAAGCTTTATAGATTTCATTGCTGAGGAAAAAAAAGCTTTGGAAGTATTTCTTTCCAAAGTTATTTTGAAAAGGCATTATTGCATAGGTAATCCTAATATACATAATATTGGTAAATTAGAAGTTTTATTAGCAGCAAAATCTGTAGCCTTACGCATTCCTAAATCGTATGTCACATATAAAAAATCAGTCTTGATAGAAACAGGAATCAATAAGTTTGTCTGTAAACCATTTAGTGATGTTCTGTTCATGGATTCAGAGAATAGTTTGTATCATACATTTATTGAAGAATACGAAGTTTCCAAATTGAAGAATTATTTTGGCAATTCTTTTTTTCAAGAGGCAGTTGATTTTGATCAAGAAATCAGACTACTGTGCGTGGAGCGTAAAATTTTCGCCGTAAAATACAGTCATAAAATAAGGGGGCATGTTGATTCCCGTCATCAATCCAATAGCGGCGAATTCTATGAAAGAACTAAATTAAGTGAGGAAGTACAACAGTCCATTTTTAACCTTTGCAAATTATTACAGACGAATTTTGCGGTAATTGATCTACTGGTTGACAAATCAGGATTACTTTGGTTTATAGATTTTAATCCATGTGGGCAATATGATGAGATATATGAACATTGTTATCCTGAAATTGATGAATACATTGCAAATTTATTATATGAAAAAGAACTTAATCAATGATTCAAATTTATATACTTTAGCTAAGATTCATATAACTAATAAAAAGAGCAAAAAGGTTGAGGTAGTAAAAGTAACAAAGCCTTTAGAATAGTTATCAACTTATAAATTATACTTGAAAAAAATTATTACCGCAAAAAGATGTTCCCCTTCACCCCCCAACTCGACGCCCGCGACTGTGGCCCTGCCTGCCTGCATGCGATTGCCAGGCATCATGGCAAGCAACACAGCCTGCCCAAGCTAAGGGATTATTGTCATATCAACCGTGAAGGGGTTTCCTTGCTCGGCATCAGCGATGCAGCCGAGAAAATCGGTTTCAGAACTATGGGTGTAAAAATCACCTTCGACAAGCTGGCTAACGAAGTGCCGCTGCCCTGTATGGCTGAAAACATTACTTCTCAATTTATATCCATTTTAAATAGCATTGCAATGCCCTATAAACAGCCGGATTAAGAAATTTGCTCCATTAAGAAAAGAAACATCATGCAAAAAAATATTTGCTTTCTAAAAATGTTGTTTTTAGTTTTAAAGCCGAAAACAAAGCCATGAGATCAGCCAGCACCTACCCACCAAGTTTATCTGCCCCAAACAAATTGTTTGCATGCTTGGTTGTTTGTATGACCAAATCTTTATATAATTATGATATACAAGCCATTAACCCCCCTAATAAATACCGAGTGGAAGAGTCTTACAGGCATCATCCGGCAGCTTGTTGCTTGCATGCACGATCAGGCTCACACCCTTTTATTTCGCAAACAGTTTGTGCGGTGTTGCACAACAAAATATATCTTTTGGCTGGGGAAGAATAAGTTCGATCGATGATTGCCGTCATTAATTAATTGACGGCGTACCCTCATTTTCTAGTTATTATTATTTCCAATTAAACTTTTCAAACGATGAAAAACTTAAAATTAATCAATTTGTCTCAGAATGCATTAAGTCAAATCAAAGGTGGTGAAGAAGGCGGAGGTGGTACAACCCCAGCTTGTAGCTGTACATGTAGTTGTAGTGGTGAAGATACAACATATAATATGAATAGGTCAACAACCACAAGTGCAACTAATCACTCAACAATGAAGTCAATAGCTAATCCAACATAATTGACTTAGTTTAAGGCTGTATCTTATGCTCACTATTTTCATCAACAGTATGAATTTGAATTATAATATACAGCCTTAATCTTTTAGTTTTAACATTTCTTAATTATTTATTAATAAAGGTATTAAGGGTAATTCAAAAATGAAAAAAACACTTCTATTTCTATTCCTTTTCTATTCATTTCATATCTCTTTTGGTCAAATACAAAGAAATATTGAAATCTATCCTTTTGCTGATACGATACCTCCACAATTTAAGGAGGTTTTTAAGTTTTGGAAAAGTTATATGGATGAATTAAATGTTGTAAACCTTAAAAATGGTGCCCTCCTAGATGATATGCCAGAGCAATTAAAAGTCTATTGGTCTGAAAAAGATAATTCTATGTTTGACTTCCCCGATCTGTACTATGCGTATTTTCGGTCTAAAGGAAATGTATGGTATACAAACGATACTGAATATTTTCTAGGCATAACCAATCGGAGAGATGACCTGTACCAAATTAAAACGATGTTCAAAACATCAGAGGAATCCCCATTTAGAGGGTTCCCCTCGGCATTTTTAACCATATATGTTAGAAAGACAGAGAATGGACTCCAACTTGAAAATGCCTTCAATCATCATTCTAGTATTGTAAAAACAGAATTACCTAATAGCATAAAATATTATTATCCAATGGAATATATATTGAATGATAGTCTTACAGCTTTATTAGGCTTGAAAATTGAGCAGTTTAAAAAGGGTTTTAACCTCCAATGCTCAAAACCTATCAACTATGTTTTATCACATAGGACGACCGATATTTCACAATTGTTTGGTGTTGATTACAATTATTTCGACTATGGTAGTGTTTCAAACACCATTCAAGGAGGTTACACGGTTTTAAATAACATGGTTTACATTGGAGGCGGTGGAGAGAACTACTTTCACGAGATAATTCATATTTTATTAAGCAACTATGAAAGAGGGAAATATGCTTTATTCGAGGAAGGTGTTGCTACATATTTTGGTGAGCATGTTGGTTATACATATAAAGAGCATATGCCACGTTTTAAAACATTCTTAGACCAAAATGTATGGATTGATTTGTCTCAGAGCTTTTTTGGTCATTCAAAGGTAAGTATTAATAATCTTGAAGATGAGATGCTAAAGAAAGAGAATGAAGAAATTTTACAGTTTAGGGATTTAGAGTCAAGCTATAATTTCCAGTATATGATCCATGCTGTTTTATGCGAAATTGCATTTAAAGATGGTGGGTACGAAAAAGTAAAAGAACTATTTCTCTGCAAAGCTGATAACGAGGATCAATTCTACAACTGTATTGAAGAAGTATTGAAGATAAAGCGAGCTGATATGAATACATATTTGAGAAATTTTATAAATACGAATTACTAAACACCAGCTATAGGATGCCTGATTACACTACCTTTTCAACTAAATACAATAACTATCTATTTAGCTTTAATAAAAAGTATTCGATTAATTTTCATCCCTTAATGAGTAGTTTGACACACGATCAAAAACTCAAAATGCAAAACAATGAAAATCAATTGGTAGATAAAAAAGAAACAGCCAACTTAGTAAATCAAAACAAAAATGATAAGTTGGTATATTACAAAAAGAAATACGAATTTCTTCGGGAACACGGATTTTTTGAAAACATTGATAATGAACAAATAATTGGTGGTCGCCTGAAAGAATCTGATATTGAGTACGAACTGTCAAACCTACGGGCAATTGTATTTGAAATCACAGAAAGATGTAATCTACAATGTAAATATTGTTTCTATGGAGATAGTTATAACACACATGATTCGCGGATGAATCTTGATTTGAATATTTTAGATGCCAGAGCGATAGTTGATTATCTTATTCCAAAATGGCTTAGTAAGTTAAATAAAAATCCTGAAAAGGAAATTTTTATAGGTTTTTTTGGCGGTGAGCCTTTGTTGAACTTTAGTTTTATTGAAGCGTTTGTTTTGTATATTAACCAAGTAAGCAAAAATACCGGTTTAACGTTTAGATTTAATATGACAACAAACGGTGTTTTGCTAAACAAATACATCGATTTCATTTCAAACAACAACTTCGCTCTCACTATTAGCCTGGATGGTGAGGCTTTTGCAAATAGTTACAGGCTTTTTCCGAATGGAAAAGAATCTTTTGACATAGTTTTTAAGAACTTACGTTTGGTAAAGGAAAAGCATCCTGATTATTTTGAACGTAATGTGCTATTTAATGCAGTTCTGCATGATAGGAATGATTATATATCAACACAGCAATTTGCATGGAGAGAGTTTAACAAATCTATTCAAGGATCTGAAGTTAACCCTTTGTTGACAGGAAACAATTTCAATTATGATGGACATAGTTATGATTTTAGGAAATCTGGGCACAAAAGATGTTTTCTGTCTTCGGGCGAGTCATTAAGCTATAATATGTTTTTGCGTAACTATTCAAATAATCATTTTGCAGCGATAGACGATTTGTATAATTTCAATGCCATTTCGAACTCCCTTCCAACCGGAACATGCAACCCTTTTAGCAAAAGAATGTTTGTAACAGCAAAAGGCAAAATACTTCCATGCGAAGCTATTTCTCATCAATATGCCCTTGGAAACGTTCAAGGTGGAACTGTAAATTTGGAACCAAAAGTGATAGTCAAAATGTACAATGGCTATTTTGAGAAACTGAAAGGTAGATGTAATAGTTGTTATCGAGTCAATTTATGTAAAGAATGTTTGTTTCTAAACATGCTAAATGATGAGCAATCATTGAAATGTTCTTTCCTTAATAACGAAAGTCACAAGGGACTTTTAAACGACTATTATTCTTTTTTTGAGGCTTTGCCAGAATTGTATTCAGAAATTTGGAGAAAAACACGTTATGCCTAACAACTACTTCTATATCGAACCATTTGTTCATGCTGACTTGATTGATAACCATATTCTATTATATAATACCTTAAGTCACAAAACTTCTCTTTACCTATTTAGAAATAAAGAATCCGTTGGTTTTGCAAAAAGATTACTCGATGATGATGTTAACAGAATTGCTCTATTAAGTGAATTTGAATTGGTTAATAGTGAGATCAGGGAATTCATAGAAATATGTAGGGAATATTATTATGGTGATATAATCGAAAGCGATTATCGGCCGGTGATCATGCCTTTTGCCCCTAAACTCAATTTTGATTTTGAACATCTCAATGATGAAAGAACCTGGCGAACAATGAACCTTAGAAATACATTTCATGAGTTGTTTATATATCATGGAGATTCCTTAACAAACATAACTGATTCAGCATTTAATACGTCGGGTAATAAACAAATCAATGCTCCAATCACAAACCTAAATGAGGCTCAGTATAAAAATAGTGACTTGGTTTTGCGTTTTTTTAGAGATGAAGCTTTACCAGGTCTTAGAAAAGTTCAATTGTATGGAAATAAGATTTCTCCCCGCTGGCGCGGATTTGCAATCCGTGCCCCCCTAAATCCGTCTCTTTTGCCATTGATGTTCAGTTGTAAAGCATAAGTTTTGCTCCCATTTTTTCCAGCGCATTTAGTTAATATAAGCTCTCTCAGCCACCTTTTAGAATTTATCAAGCTTAAAAAACAGTTTTATTCAATTGAATTTCAGTAACATAAAAAATATTTGTTTTTTTTATTGCAAAATCGCAAAAAAAAGTTGCGCTTTATGTTTATTGTACTTATACTTGAAGCCTCAAAACCAGCTTATGAAAACTATCCGTTTTTTTAGGTCTTTTCTAAACGCAATCCTCAAGCCGTGTGCTTTAAAGCGTACGCAGCTGATTAGCTTGCTCTGCTATCCTACCCCCCCCCCGCAAAAGTAAGGTATGGTGGTATAGCCCGGCTAGATAGCTTTAATGCAGACTGTTGTCATGAATTATCCCACGCACTTTTATTTGATAAACAATTTGTGCCTTGTTGCACGACAAAATATATTTTCTGGTTGGGGAAGAATAAGTTCGATTGAATTGTGCCGTCTTTCTTTTAAGGACGGCTTCACAATTCACTTTTAACTACTCACAATTATTTACAGTCTAACAATTCAAAGTATGAAAAATCTAAAATTAATCAAAATGACCCAAAATTCATTAGGTCATATTAAAGGTGGAGAACAGGGAGGTGGAGGTTCGACACCAGTTTGCAGTTGCAGTTGTGATTGTGGTTCTGGCGACACTACATATCAGCAAACATATTCAAACCGGCAAAGTGCAGGAATAACTGGCTCTAGGAATAATTTTGCGTATTAACTATTGAAAAGGAGTTAAAATCCTACTCTTTATATAGGATTTTAACTCCTATTTGGTATTACTATTAATCAATTATAAATATGAAAAGAATATACTTACTATTTGTCGGTTTATTGATTTCTCTTTGTAGCTTAACACAAACACGACCACAAACCATTGTTAGCCCATTCGTTGACACAACATTCACCGGATTTACAGAAATTTATGATTTATGGGAAAGCTACCTGAATGATTTAAACAAAGTCAGCGCAAAAAACAGTTATATATTAAATCAGTTTCCAGACCAGCTGCTCAAATATTGGGATCAAAAGGAGTTAGAGTTATATGATTTTCCAGATTTGTATTATTCTTTTAAAAGAAGTTACGGAAACGTTTTCTATCCAATGGAAAAGGAATATTTATTGGGCATTGTTAAAAGGGAGGAGAATTTATTTGAATTAAGAACCATGTTTTTGACCTATCCTGAAGAAATGTGGAGGAGAATCCCTTCATACATTATCACTGTCCCAGTGAAAAGACAAACTGATGGGGGTTTTAAGCTTACCAATGCTTTCACATCTTACAGATCTAAGCTACAGACAAAAAGACTTGGTTTAGTCAGGTACTATTATGATCGCGACTACAAGTTCAATAAAGAAAAAGCACTTGCAATGCAATCAAAAATACAAGCCTTTATAGAGGGATTTAGAATTGTGTTTAATGATTCAATTACATATATTTTATCAGACAATATGACTGATGCTGCAAAATTGTTTGGTGTGCAACACTTTGATATGGATTTTTTGACAGGCTTGAATATGTATGAAGCCAGAGCCCTGAAAACTAATAATATGGTTATAAGCGGCGGAATCGGGGAGGATCATTTCCATGAGATTATTCATTTATTACTTAGCAAACTAGGAGAAAGAAGCTCTTATCATTGGTTTGAGGAAGGAATTGCTACATATTTTGGCGGTTCTTTAACGCATGAATACCCCTTTCACATCAGCAGATTAAAGAATTATTTATCGGAAAATCCCTGGATTGATCTTTCAGGCAGTCTGTCTGCATATTATAAAGATGACAACAACAATATCCATTTTGGGAATCCACCTGCCAGCGATTCATTTATAAAACAATACTTTAGTGACAAAGAAATGAAGTCTAACTTTATTTACGTGATACATGCAGCAATTGTAGATATTGCTTACCGCCAGGGCAGCTACGAAAAAGTAAAAGAACTTTATCTTTGTAAAGCTGACAATGAAGAGGAGTTCTATAATTGCATTGAAGAAGTATTAGAGATAAAACGATCAGATTTAAATGATTACATAAGGGAGTTTATTAACAATCATTATTAAGCTTATGCCTGACTTTTTATGTTCGGCTTTACAATTTATTTATAGTTTATCACGATTATTAACAATTTAACAATTCAAAGTATGAAAAATCTAAAATTAATCAAAATGACCCAAGATTCATTAAACCACATTAAAGGTGGAGATCAGGGTGGTGGAGGTTCTACACCAGCTTGCAGTTGCAGTTGCGATTGCGGTGATCCGGGCTCAATTCATGACCAAACACAGTCAAACCGGCAAAGTGCAGGAATAACTGGCCCAAAGAATAATCTTGAATATTAACTATTGATTAGGAGTTAAAATCCTGCTATTTAGACAGGATTTTAACTTCTATTTGGTGTTATTCTTAATGAATTATAAATATGAAAAGAATATTCTTACTATTTGTCGGTTTATTGATTTCTCTTAGCAGCCAAACACAAACACGACCGGAAACAATAATTAGTCCATTCGTTGACACAACATTCACCGGATTTACAGAAATTTATGATTTATGGGAAAGCTACCTTGACGAGCTTAATTATCACAGTGCAAAAAAAAGCTACATATTAAACGAGTTTCCTGAGGAATTACATAAATATTGGGATCAAAACGAAATTGATCAATACAAATTCCCGGATTTATTTTATTCTTTTAAAAGGGCTAGTGGAAACGTTTTTTACCCAATGGAAAAGGAATATTTATTGGGCATTATCAAACGGGAGGAAAGTTTGTTTGAGTTAAGAGCCATGTTTTTGGCCTATCCTGAAGAAATGTGGAAGCGAATCCCTTCATACATGATCACTGTCCCAATAAAAAAACAAGCCAATGGAGAGTTTAAGCTTACCAATGCTTTCTCACATCATAAGAATATGTTAGAAACAAAAAGAATTGGTTTAATCAGATTCTATTATGATCGCGACTATGTGTTTAATACTGAAAAGGCTATCGCTATGCAATCCAAAATACAAACTTTCAAAGATGGATTCGGAATTGAATTCAATGATTCGATTACATACGTTTTAGCTGATAATCTAACTGATGCTGCAATATTGTTTGGTGTGCAACACTATGATACAGATTTTATTTCCGGATTGAGTAATAGAGAAGCTATGGCACTATCAGCTAATAATATTATTATAGCTGGTGGAACTGGTGAAGATGACCTTCATGAAATAATACATCTGTTACTTAACTTTTTCCAAAAAGAAAAAACCACTTATTTTGAGGAAGGGATCGCTACCTACTTTGGTGGGGTATTAACAAAAAACTACCTATTCCATATTTACAGACTCAAACATTATCTAAATACCAACCCCTGGATTGATCTTTCCGGGAGTCTTGTTTGCTATTATTATAATGATGATGGCTATTTAACGTTTGGCTATCCTTTGGATGGTAAATACATTGAAAGTTTAAAGCATTACAAAGATGATGAAATGCAAACGCCTTTTATTTACACCATTCATGCAGCAATTGTTGACATTGCATACCGCCAGGGCGGCTACGAAAAAGTAAAAGAACTTTATCTGTGTGAAGCTGACAATGAAGAAGATTTCTACAACTGTATCGAGGAAGTATTAAAGATAAAACGATCAGATTTAAATGATTACATTAGGGAGTTTATTAACAATCATTATTAACGATAATAGATAATTTATGCCTGATTTTAATTTATTCACTACCAAACATAATCAATACTTATTTAGCTTTTATAAGAAGCATATTATTTATATGAATCCAATGGTAGTTAGGTATATAAAACTAAAAGATTTCAACGCAACAAACAATAGGTCCATTACTGAGGAAAATCAAGACGAATCTGATAGCTTACTTTTTAAGACAAAGGAGAAAGCAGATATATACTATAAACGTAAGTTTGAGTTCCTAAAAGAAAACGGATTTTTTAATACTATTAGCAACGAACAAATTATTGGAGGGCGACTAAAGCCTTCCGATATTAACTATGAGTTATCAAACTTACGCGCTCTAGTGTTTGAAATTACTGAAAGATGCAATCTCCAGTGTAAGTACTGCTTTTATGGAGATAATTATCACACTCATGATTCACGGAATAATCTTGATTTAAGTATTGCTAATGCTAAAGCAGTAATAGAATACTTAATACCAAAGTGGCTTAGTAAAGTTAACAGTAATCTTGAAAAAGAAATATTCATCGGATTTTTTGGTGGCGAACCGTTATTGAACTTTCCTTTCATTGAGGAATTAGTTTCCTATATTGAAGAATTGAGCAAAAACACTCCCCTCAACTTTAGGTTTAACATGACAACTAATGGTGTTTTGTTAAACCAACACATTGAATTCATTGCAAAAAACAACTTTGCGCTTACTATTAGTCTTGACGGAGACTCATTTGCGAATAGCTACAGACTTTTTCCTAATAACAAAGAATCATTTAAGGTTGTATTCAAGAACATCCACTTGGTTAAGAGGAACTACCCTTCATTTTTTGAACAAAATGTACTTTTTAATGCGGTACTACACGACAGAAATGATTTCATTTCTATTCAGGAATTTATTTGGAGAGAATTCAAAAAATCAATTGCCGGCACCGAGGTAAATCCGCTATTAGTTGGAAAAAAATTCAATTACGATGGTCATAATTACGATCTTAATAAATCAGAGCATAAAAAGTGTTTTCTTTCCTCAGGTGAATCTTTGAGCTATAACATGTTTCTTAGAAACTATACGAATAACCATTTTTCTACAATTGATGACTTATTTAATTACAATACTAAGGGCAATTTTCTTCCTACTGGCACCTGCAATCCGTTTAGCAAAAGAATGTTTGTCACAGCAAAGGGAAAAATACTGCCCTGCGAAGCCATTGCGCATGAGTATTCATTAGGTAATGTTCAAAATGGAAAAGTATTTTTAGATTATGAAAAGATTGTTATGATGTATAATAATCACTTTGAAAAATTAAAAGGGAAATGCAATAACTGTTATCGAGTCAACCTATGCAAAGAATGTTTGTTTCTAAATATAATAAAGGAAGATAAAACAGTAAAATGTTCCCATCTAAAAAATGAAGATCACATTGATCTTCTTAGGGATTACTACTCATTCTTTGAGGCATTTACTGATGTTTACTCAGAAATATGGAGAAAAACGCGCTATGCTTAATTCCTTTTTTTATCTTGAACCTTATGTTCATTCAGATCTCATTGATAATCAAATTTTGCTACATAATACGATTAATAGTATAACTTCTACCTTTCTATTTAAAGGAATAAAAGGGGTTGAATTCATTTCGAGATTACTCAAAGATGATGTTAATAGAATTACCCTTTTGGATGAAAATGAGTTGATTGACGATGAAATCACAGCATTCATAGTTTTATGCAGAGATTATTTTCACGGGGATTTAATTGAAAGTCATTATCGTCCTTTAATCCTGCCTTTTGCGCCAAAACTGAACTTCGATGTTAATAACATAAATAATGATAAAACATGGCAAACTTTGAACCTCCGATATTCACTAAAAGAGGTGTTTATATATTACGGAGATTCCTCAACAAACATTACTGATTCAGCATTTAATACGTCGGGTAGTAAACAAATCAATGCTCCAATCATAAACCTAAATGAGGCTCAGTATGAAAGTAGTAACTTGGTTTTACGTTTTTTTAGGGGTGAAGCTTTTCCGGGCCTTAGAAAAGTTCAATTGTATGGAAATGAGATTTCACTAAAGAAAATAAAGGATACGTGCGATTTTTTTAAGGATTGTTTTGTTCATTATAATGCTTATATCTCTGACGCTGTAATAGAATTATTAGATAATAAAACACTTACTTATACAGAGAACTTAAAATTTATTTTATGGGTCGATTTCAAAACCGAACGTAAGTTATTATTTGACTTTTTCTCGATGAATGAGGATTCCATCTCAAGAATAGTTTTTAAGATAATTATTCGTGATGTGAATGATATTTCAGACTTGGAGCAAATTTTTATTACACAAGGCATTACCTATGAATTGATCCCATTCATAGATAACTCAACGTCAAATGCTTTATTTGAAGTGATAAAAAGTAACAAGGCAGATGTTGAGAATCAGTCATTAACTCATCGTGAAATTGCCTCCAGATTGTTTATAAACCATTTAAGCTTTGGGAAGTTATTTATTCTTCCCAATGGTGATGTTCATGCTAATTTGAACATGCCTCATATTGGCAATATAAAAAGCAACAAACTGATTGAAATATTGCGCAACGCTCATACGATAGAAGATAGCTCCTGGTATTTAACAAGGGCAAAAGTTGAACCCTGTAAAAATTGTGTATACCGATATTTATGTCAGCCAATATCTAGTTATGAGCTTTACTTTGGTATTATGAATCTTTGTAATTACGATCCTGTTAAAAAAACATGGCAAGATAATGATAAGACTGAATAATAATGATGTTGTTCTGGAGAAAGGCAAGTAAATGCTTAAGCAAGAATTGATTTGAAAGTGAGATATAATTTCACCCCCCAACTCGACGCCCGCGACTGTGGCCCGGCCTGCCTGGATGCGATTAGCAGACACTACGGCAAGCGACACAGTTTGCCCGTGCTAAGGGAGTATTGTCATATTAACCGTGAAGGGGTTTCCTTGCTCGGCATCAGCGATGCAGCCGAGAAAATCGGTTTCAGAACTATGGGTGTAAAAATCACCTTCGACAAGCTGGCTAACGAAGTCCCGCTACCATGCATCGCCCACTGGAAACAGCAGCATTTTGTGGTGGTATATGAGATTAGCGGGAAGAAAAAAGACAAAGTAAAAGTAGCCGATCCTGCGCACGGGCTTATTACGTATAGCAGGGAAGAATTCCTAAAAGGCTGGGTAAGCACTAAAAACGAAGACGAGGACATGGGCGTTTGTCTGTTGCTGGAACCCACACCGGATTTCTATACCAACGAAGAAGAAATAGTCAACAAAAAAAACTTCCGGTTTTTGTTCTCCTATTTGCGCCCGCACCGCAAACTTTTAGTACAGCTTATATTGGGCATGCTGTTGGGCAGTATCATACAGCTTATCTTTCCATTCCTCACCCAGGCAGTAGTAGATGTGGGTATCAACACACGTGATCTCAATTTTATCACTTTAGTGCTGATAGCGCAATTGGTTTTATTTTTTGGCCAGACAGCCGTTGAGTTTATTCGTAGCTGGATATTGCTACATATCAGCACACGCATCAACATTTCGCTTATAAGCGATTTCCTGATCAAGCTGATGAAGCTGCCCCTGGGCTATTTTGACAGCAAAATGATTGGCGACCTGATGCAACGCATTGGTGATCATAGCCGTATCGAAAGCTTTTTGACAGCCTCTTCCTTGCAAATCTTGTTTGCCGTGGTGAACCTTGCTGTATTTGCCATCGTGCTTGGCGTATATAATGTGGGCATCTTACTCGTTTTCCTTGCCGGAAGCATTTTATATACCCTTTGGGTGCTGGTCTTTATGAAAAAACGCCGCGAATTGGATTTTAAACGCTTCGCGCAAATGGCCGGTAATCAAAGTAACCTGATACAATTGATTACTGGTATGCAGGAGATTAAACTTAACAACTGCGAGAAACAGAAACGATGGGAGTGGGAAAAAATACAGGCCAGGTTGTTTCGCGTAAATATAAAAGGCTTAGCACTCAACCAGTACCAACAGGCCGGGGCAACGTTTTTTAACCAGTCAAAAAATATACTCATCACCTTTATGGCGGCTTACGCGGTTGTAAAAGGCGAGATGACGCTCGGTATGATGATGGCCGTGCAGTACATCATTGGTATGATGAATGCCCCGGTTGACCAAATGATAGGATTTGTACGTGCTGCCCAAGACGCCAAAATCAGTCTTGAAAGATTGGGTGAAATACACCTGCGTGAAGATGAAGAACCGGCCGATAAGATGAATGTAAAAATAAGGGAACTTGACACAGAACAGGACATCTTGTTAAGTGGCGTTTCATACCAGTATGACGGGCCTCGTTCGCCTTTGGTACTTAACGCGCTAGACCTCAAAATCCCTCAAAACAAAGTAACAGCAATTGTAGGCACATCGGGAAGTGGAAAAACCACTTTGCTCAAACTGCTTTTGGGCTTTTACAAGCCTGTGGCGGGTGAAATACGTATAGGCCCATTTCGGGTGGATAATCTTTCTGCCAGTGTCTGGCGTTCCAAAGTGGGTGCTGTAATGCAGGATGGCTTTATTTTTTCTGATACCATTGCCGGCAACATCAGCATCAGCGAAGACGAGTTGGATTTCAGTAAGCTACTACATGCTTCTCGGGTTGCCAATATATTGGAACATATCGAAACACTACCACTTGGCTTTAATACCATGATCGGTCAGGAAGGAGTTGGACTTAGTCAAGGACAAAAACAGCGTATATTAATTGCCAGGGCAGTCTATAAAGACCCTCAATTTATTTTTTTTGATGAGGCGACTAATGCGCTGGATGCCAACAACGAAAAAGTGATCATGGAAAACCTGAATGAATTTTTCAAAGGACGAACTGTTGTGGTGGTTGCCCACAGGCTCAGCACTGTTAAAAATGCAGATCAGATTGTAGTGCTGGAAAAAGGTAGTATCATCGAACAAGGCACGCACCAGGAATTGACAAAACTTAAGGGAAGCTATTACAAACTGGTCAAAAATCAACTAGAACTTGGAAACTAAACAATAAACATTAGATTTGAAAAAACTGAACGAAAATTCATAAGCGTAAATAAACAGTTAAAAATAGTATATTCCATGCCAGCAAATCTGACAGACATACGCACAGGCGAAATTGACGAAATACTGGGAAAAACCCCGGGAAGTCTTGTGAGCTGGGGCATCTCGGTATTTTTTGTCATTATTGCGCTATTTATAACAGCGAGTTGGTTTTTTAAATATCCTGATGTAGTACATGCAAGTATTGAAATTACCGGAAACCTTCCACCGACTGAGATTAAGGCCAGGGTAAGTGGTAAAATAGATACTTTTTTTGTTATAGAAAATCAGAAAGTACATGAAGATCAAGTTCTTGGACTGGTGGAAAATCCTGCCGATTATTCAGAAATTGTAGTTCTTAAAAAACATTTAAACACGCTAAGTAGCCAATGGCAGGCAAATGATAGCTTGAATAAATGGGATATTCCTATTAGCTTAGGTAAGTTGGGTGAGCTTCAGGTTTATTATTCAGCATTTACATCGGCACAGCATGCCTATCAAAGTTATAGGGAAATAGACTATTATAATAACAAAATCAATACAACACAGCTTCAATTAATTGACTACCGCACATTATATGACTTTACTAATGAGCAGTTTAAAACCTTGAAAAGTGATTTTGAATTAGCCTCAAAAGACTATAAACGCTATGTAAAACTATTTGATGAGCAGGTAATTCCGGAGCAGGAACTTGAAAAAGCCCAAAGCCAATACCTTAACAGAAAACTGGCTTTTGAAAGTATCAGAACAAACATGGCTAATATTCAAATACAGATCAGTCAAATGCAAAGTACTATTGCAGAGTTTAAAATGCTGGACAAACAACAACACGAAAGTTTGTATTCAGCACTTGTTGAAGCCGGAAATAATCTGAAGGCGCAATTGGAAATCTGGGAGCAAAAATATGTGCTAAGAACACCTCAGTCAGGCAAGTGTGTTTTTACTAAGTATTGGGCAAAAAATCAGAACCTGAATGCTAATGAAACGGTTTTTACCATATTACCCGATTCGCATGGAGCGCTAAAAGGAATGCTACTGCTACCAGCCGAAGGAGCCGGCAAAGTTGAACCGGGTCAAAAAGTAAATATCAGATTGGATAATTATCCTTATATGGAGTATGGCATGCTCGAAGGCGTAATCTCGCATATTTCTGAAATACCTGACGAGGGAGTTTACTATGCAACAGTAAATTTTCCGGCAGGTTTAAAAACCAGCTATGGTAAAACCTTTGTTTTCAAACAACGCCTGAAAGGTACTGCTGAGATAATCACAAACGATATTCGCCTGTTTCATAGAGTATTACAACCATTAAAGCATATTCTTTTCGACAAAACGTGAGATTGAATAAAAAACTATTACCTCGGCACCAAAATCTTCTCATACTTAGAAGCATTAGCCGGATCAACCTCACGCATAATATTCACCCGCTGGCGCGGATTTGCAATCCGTGCCTCCCTAAATCCGTCTCTATTGGCATTGATAATCAGTTATAGAGCTTGAGTTTTGCTCCCATTTTTTCCAGCGCATTTAGTTAATATAAGCTCTCTCAGCCACCTTTTAGAATTTATCAAGCTTAAAAAACAGTTTTATTCAATTGAATTTCAGTAACATAAAAAATATTTGTTTTTTTTATTGCAAAATCGCAAAAAAAAAGTTGTGCTTTATGTTTATTGTACTTATACTTGAAGCCTCAAAACCAGCTTATGAAAACTATCCGTTTTTTTAGGTCTTTTCTAACCGCAATCTTTAAGTTGTGTGCTTTAAAGCGTAGGCAGCTGATAAGTTCGCTCTGGTATCCTGAACAATATGGCTTTACCCCCCCCCGCAAAAGCAAGGCATGGTGGTTTAGCCCGGTTAGTATCCTTTGATGTAGCTTGTTGTCATGAGCTTTACTACACACTTTTATTTGATAGACAATTTGTGCCATATTGCACAACTAAATACATCTTTTGGCTGGGGAAGAATAAGTTCGGCCGAGGTGGGCCGTCTCAATGATGTTATATTTTATTGAGATGGCGTTCTTCGTTACTTACCATATTTACAAACCACTAAACTTAAAAAAAATGAAAACGTTTAAAAGTTTAACTGTTATAGCATTTACAGCTTTAGCATTTCTTTTTACTCAATCAACCGAAGCTGCGGAACTAAAGGTATATGGAAAGGGCGGTGTGTCTGGAGACCATGGCAGTGGAGGCACTACTATTAAAATTTGCCCTGAAGCTAGTTCTGCGCTATGCGCGACCTTAACAATTGACATCGATGACTTAAAAATAAATGGAGTTGATGGCAACATCATTGTGATTAGCAAAGATGATATTGGAGTCTTTATGCTGCCTGAAATAAGTCCTGAAGGTGGTGTTCAAGGTGAATCTATTAAAATTAAACTAATTGAATGATGAAAAAATTCGTCTCATCAACAATGACAAAATATCTCTTGATATGCTTATTCGCATTTGCAACGAATTATTCTTACGGTGTAGAAGTTCCTATTTACGGCAAGGCAGGCGCTGAAATCAATAATGGCAACATTAAAATATGCCCTGGCTTTGCATTTAATAAATGTGCTTCTATTTCTGTTTCCTGGCAAGAGATATGGGATTACATTACGAATAGTGATGGTAATGAACCTCCTTTCGTTTCAGTCACGTTTTACGATGCTGATGGCAATGAAACCATGGCTAAATTATTACAAGTGAGTGAAATAGACCTTACGAACCTCAATGAAAGCCACGCGCCTGAGTTTATACTTGGTGATCGCATTAATTTCAAATAGGCGGTACAAGGTTGCTGTGCTTCTGACAATAAAGTAGCACAGCAACCTTGATTTAGTATTACTTGTCTAACTAAATAATAAATAAAATGAAAACAACAACTTCTTTTTTAGTCATGTCATTAATTGTCATCCAAGCTTTTGCACAGCAGCAAGCCCTACATCAAGTGGAACAGCTTAATGAAACAGAGCCAAAGTTGAGCGATTGGTTTAGTAAGCGCGATATTCCCGCAGGTGATTTGTATGCTGTTCTTCTCCCTCTTGGCAACTGCCCGAGATGCGAAGGGGCAATAGCTCCATTTTTTAAAGATATATCCCGTATAATTAATGATGAGGAAACCTTACTAATAGTTGTTTACCCATACCAACTTGCTGCATTAGACTACCTTAAAAAGAAGAATTACGGTGCTTCAAGGATTGTTGTAATTGAACCCAATGATGAATTATTTGACAATTTCAAGTTTTCTACAAGTGGAGTTCAGGTTCCATACATAATGAAGTTTGACACCAAAAGGGGTGTTTTATTAAAATCTGATGCTTTACTTGGCCTCCAATACAAGGAGGAAATTGCTGAATCCTATTTTCAGGCTTTTGAAAAACCTCAACAATCAGACAGCAGTTTTATAATAGACGATAAATCCGATAAGCCAATCTTGAAAGAAAAAAGTACTGCGCTTCAATTCTCAGCATCCTTTAAAGATTATCCAAATATTAAATATGAGCCTGAGTTTATGCTTAACTATAAGCAATACCTCATTGACCAATCCGAATTCATTTTGTCTGATATAATGAACTTTTCCATTTCTGATGATATGCAACATATTACAATTGACGATCACCTCACTGATAAATCAATCCATTACATATTGAAAGATTCAGTTTTTAAAGTTAATGCCAGCACACCTGACTCTTCTTTCAACGACAGATTGTTTATTGAAGATGATATACCTTCAATGCTTGTGGATTACCTGAAAGCTACCAATGTTTTGCATACCATGTTTCTTAAATCAATAATGAGCAGTGGAAGTGTCTTTTGTACAGCATCCTTACCTCATTTATTTTATGAAGATAGAGAAAACGAAAGCATAGGTTATAAGAACAAACCCGTAATCTTTCATCGAAAAATAGATACTGATCATAATAATGGCGAATGGAGTAAAGTGACTTTTGAAGAAGAGGCCATAAATAAGATTAAAGGGTTTAGTCACACGAATTTTTTCGTTATTGAGAATTCAATATACTTGCCAGTGAAAACAGGATGGCCCATAACAGGCACAGGTGATACTCCTGAGAGTGAAAGCGATAATCCGTTTAATGAAAATTTTTATCAACAAACTCCGGCATTGAATATGTTCGACCTCAGTGGTAACTTTGTTTCAACAGTAGGATCACTCCCCGTTTGGCACAAACAGCACAAAACCGGTTATTCATTTTTTAAACCAATAATAAAAAAAGGTGTAGATAGTAATTTCTATTTGATGGACAGTTATATTGGACAGCTATATACCTTATCTTCACAAATGGAGCGGAATAGTCGGGTAACAACGATTTTTGAAGCTTGGAGTACACCTGAAGATTCAGTTAAATTACAAGAAATATCTCTTGAGTATTTTACGGAATTAGGATCAGTATTGAACAAGAAAGTCATAGATTTCATAGTAAAAGATGATTTGGTCTATAGTATTATTTTTGATGGAAGCTATTTTTATATTTCTCAAACAACTGTTGGAACAAGCAACACCAAATTAATAAAAGTTTTTCCTGAGACCTATAATACTCTCAAGACAACACCTTATAGTATTAGCCGAAATGATTCAGGTGAAATCATGATTTTTAGCATCATGAGGAACGATGAGACCGTTTACCTTGGGGTTTCAAAACTCTAGTATGGATTTTGGTTATTATTGATTTTCACTAACACTCTCTGCAATGAAAAAAATACAAGTTTTCATGCTTTAATTTTCGTAAATTAAATTCAAAAGCATTACGAACAACACCACAACAGATTATTCCTGCTAATAACCAGCATCAATTCGGTGCCAAAATCTTCTCATACTTAGAAGCATTAGACGGGTCAACTTCACGCATGATATTTACCGCTTTGGTTTTTTCCTGCGGGCTTCCCTGAGAGAAAACATTGATGATTTCGTCACGTTTAGCATCAAAAATCAGTTGTAGAGTCAGCAGGTTTGGCCGATCTTTCCAGGTTTGCTGCAAGTAAGTGAGACTTTGGCCAATGGCAGCGCGGCCTTCGTCAGGTTTTTCTGACATGATATCTAAACCAAGTCGGTGATATTCATAAGAAAATTGACGGAGAGGACGATAAGCGGGATTGGTCATATTTTCTACCAGCCAATAGCGATTTCTGTTTCCGTCAAAGGCTTTCCAGCCTCTTTCCTGGGCGTTTTGTGCTGAGTTAACAATGGCTTCGGCTACCCGGTAAAAGGGATCGCCACCGTAAAGCGAATAGCTATCAAAATCTAGTCCTAAAAAATAATAAAGGTAAAAAGCTACCGTTGAGGTAAGGCTTGAGCTATAGGTATTCTCAATAAAATCAAGCGGTTGCGACTCAATATAGCGAAACTGGAAATTCTCGTCAATATAGTTTAGCAACACACTATTGTAGGATGATTTAAAAGCCGGACGCCTCAGCACCAAATTTATTGTGCCTTTAAACTCATCAGACGAAACGCGTTCCTTAATGGTTATCAATATAGAACACTCAATGCGTTCCTGATTTTTAAAATTGATATTGGTCCATTTCCGGTTATTCACAAAATCATATAAAGCCGATTGCAAAGCCTCGAAAACACGTTTGTCTGTCCCTTCAATAGTTGGCGTGGTTACGCGGATGTCTGCCAAAAATTCCTGAGATTTAGCTGCAGGCAAAAGCAGCAATAAACTGAAAATAAACAATAATACTTTTTTCGACATAAATAGTTTTAGCTTAGTGGCGCTTAATCTCAATTATTTACATTCTTAGTTTTCGCAAAAACAGTATCCGTCAAATCCTCAGCTACTTCAGTTTTTGATTTCAAGCTGTAAGGCTTTGTTTCACCTGATTTATCAATAAAGCTAACCTTATTGGTATGATGACCGAAACCTGCTCCGGCATCCGACAGTGAGTTAAGAACGATCAAATCCAGCTTTTTGGTATGTAGTTTCTTTTTCGCGTTTTCAATTTCATTGTCTGTCTCCAGCGCAAAACCAACTAAAAACTGATCCTCACGCTTTTGACTACCCATTGTAGCTAAAATATCTTTGTTCTTAACCAGTTTTATAGTGAGGTCGTCTGCCTGCTTTTTAATTTTTGTTTCTGACACTTCTTCAGGCCTGTAATCCGCAACGGCAGCGGTCATAACAGCAATATCCGCCTGTGCGAAAAACGCCATGCAGCCATCAAACATTTCTTGTGCTGTAGTAACGGGAATCACATCAATTTCCCCTGACAAATCGAGCACGATACTTACCGGACCTAAAACCAAGGTAACGGAAGCACCTTGGGCAGCAAAAGCTTTGGCAATCTCAACGCCCATGCGGCCACTGCTATAATTGCCTACAAAACGCACCGGATCGATGGCTTCGTAAGTAGGACCGGCACTAACCAACACCTTTTTATCTTTAAACCGCTGTCCTTTAGCAAAATACGATCTGATTCTTTCAAAAATCTGTTCCGGCTCTTCCATCCTGCCTTCGCCGCACAAGCCGCTTGCCAACTCTCCCGAAGAAGGTGCAATAAGCTGGTAACCGCGTTGCACAAGGGATTTTACATTTTGCTGTGTTGCCGGATGTTTATACATATCGAGATCCATGGCCGGTGCAAAAAATACAGGACAACGTGCTGACAAATAAACGGTAAGCAAATAATTATCCGCCAAACCCTGTGTCATTTTCGCCAAGGTATTGGCAGAAGCTGGAGCAATAAGCATCAAATCGGCCCACAATCCCAGCTCCACATGGCTGTCCCATTGGCCGGTTTCGGGGTCAAAAGCTTTGGATAAAACGGGACGTTTGCTAAGCGTTGATAAGGTGAGTGCCGTAACGAAATCATGGGCTGAAGGCGTCATAACAATTTGCACCTCAGCTTGTTGTTTCACCAGCAAGCGTACCAGCAGCGGAATTTTATAAGCTGCAATGCTTCCAGTAATTCCGATAAGAATTTTTTTACCTTTCAGCATGCAAAAATAGATTAAAAGTCGCTACTTTCTTTGTGTGGGTTGCGGTGATAGATTTCGTTGTGCAAAAATTCATGCACAGCAATGAGCGTAGGTTTAGGCAGGCGTTCATAAAATTTAGCAATTTCAATTTGCTCCCGGTTTTCAAACACTTCTTCCAGGTTATCGGATGAAGAGGCGAATTCCGCAATCTTATTATTGAGTTCTTCTTTCAGGTCTGCCGAAATCTGGTTGGCTCGCTTGGCAAGAATAGCAACTGTTTCGTAAATATTTCCAGTTCCTTCGTAAAACTGGTCTTTCTGCCGTGTAACAGCAGTAGTTTCTGTTTTGATCTTCTTAAAGTCCATAAAATTATTATTGATACGATTCTAAACGTTTTCTGGCTTTTGCATCCAATTGAGCAAGGTCAATCAGGTGCTCGCTTTCAGGGAATAAATACAAAAGATTATTATAGGTTTCTACCGCTGCCTCATAGCGTTCCTTTTTCTTTTCCAGCACGCTATTTTCTGCAAATTCATAGTAAGCTAGCGACATATAATACAAAATTTCTTCTTTACGATCCGTGTCGGGATAGTTTTTCATGAGGTTTTCAAAAGAAGTTATTGCTGCCATATAATCGCGCATGCGATAGTACATTACACTGATATTGTATGCTTTAAGCTCCAACTTTTCTCTTAGGTCATCAATTAACTGATTGGCTTCAGCCACCCTTTCACTGTTTGGATAGGTATCTGCAAACAGCTGTAACTCACTTATTGCGAGGTAAGTATTCGATTGATCGAGGCTTGCTCGGGGCGAATCTAGATAGTAGCAGTAAGCATTCATATATAAGCACTCCTCTGCCCTGGCATATTGTGGATACGACTGCACATATCTTTTAAAGTAGTAGCTGGCAACGGTATAATCACGCATATGATAGTAGCAATAGGCTGTGTAATAGCTAATGTCTTCGCCTTTTGCTGTGCCCCGATATGCTGCCTGCAATAGGTCGAAAAGCTCTAAGGCACGGCTGTAATCTTTCCGTTCGAAAAGATCAATCGCTGCCTCATACTTGGCTTCATTGTCCGTACTTTTGATAAGTTTTTGATATTTACCGCATGAATACAGGCTTGTCAAGCCTATTATGCCTACCAAAAAAAGCAGTTTTTTTATCATGGGGCAAAATTACATAAAATTAGCATCGAAAAATAAGGATTTTTATTTTGAGTTTTTATTGTCATTTGCCTATTGTTTAGCTGTTTGGCACTATCTATAAAAAATCAGTCTATCTAACGTATAATCATTTTGTTTAGTACATCGAAAGGAGTAAAATAATGTTAAAGAAAATAAAATGAGGCAGCCTGACTGTCCCAAAAAAAAGTATCCTGTGAAGCAATTAAAGCAGGCCTTTGAAATCAGTATATTTACTACCTTTGCAGGCTAAAACTAAAACTTTACAGAAGTGGATGTATTTGATAAATGTTCAGTTAATTTAGGCCCTTTAGGCCAATATGCCGATCAGGCAGAAGGTTATTTCATGTTTCCAAAACTGGAAGGCGACATCAGCAATAAAATGATATTTAGGGGCAAAGAAAGGCTAATCTGGAGTTTGAATAACTACCTCGGGCTGGCAAATCACCCGGAAGTACGCAAAGCAGATACCGAAGGTGCTGCAGAGTATGGCATGGCTTACCCAATGGGTGCCAGGATGATGTCGGGTCAGACGAACTATCACGAACAACTTGAAAGAGAGCTGGCAGCTTTCGTGAAACGCGAATCGGCTTACCTGCTCAACTATGGTTATCAAGGCATGGTTTCGGTGATTAATTCAATCGTTGACCGCCGTGATGTCATTGTTTACGACTCAGAAGCACATGCCTGCATTATTGATGGAATGCGCTTA
Source organism: Bacteroidales bacterium (assembly GCA_023229135.1). Taxonomy (GTDB): domain Bacteria; phylum Bacteroidota; class Bacteroidia; order Bacteroidales; family F082; genus UBA5536. The sequence goes on along the minus strand of JALNZT010000006.1, from coordinate 2,588 downwards.
CATTTTGGAAAACGCTTTGTGTATCCGCACAACAATATCGAAAACCTGGAAACCCAGCTAAAACGCGCTCAACGACTGACGGAGATAAGTGGTGGCGGCATTTTGGTTATTACCGAAGGCGTTTATGGCATGTCGGGCGATTTAGGCAAACTGAAAGAAATTGTTGCTCTAAAATCAAAATTTAATTTCAGGTTGCTGGTTGACGATGCTCATGGCTTCGGAACGATGGGAGCTACCGGCGCCGGCACTGATGAGCATTTCGGCGTTCAGAAAGAAGTTGATCTTTATTTTGGCACCTTTGCCAAATCCATGGCCGGAATTGGTGCTTTTATTGCCGGTGATCATCACGTGATAAAATACCTGATGTACAATATGCGTTCGCAGATTTTTGCAAAATCGCTGCCTATGCCAATGGTTATTGGTGCGTTAAAGCGCCTTGACCTGATTCGTACGCAGCCTGAACTGCGCGAAAAACTTTGGACAATCGTAAATGCATTACAGCAAGGATTAAAAAAAGCAGGCCTAAACCTGGGAGATACCGAGTCGCCTGTAACCCCTGTGATGCTAAACGGCACAGTTGGCGAAGCCACTCAAATCACCTACGACCTGCGTGAAAATTACAATATTTTCTGTTCAATTGTGACCTATCCCGTTGTACCAAAAGGCGTGATTTTGCTGCGTCTGATCCCCACATCAGTGCATACCCTCGAAGATGTAGAATACACGATTAAGGCATTTAAAGAAGTGAAGGAAAAGCTTGAAAATCATGCTTACTCCAAAGAAATGGCTTCGATTGATAACGTATAAAACTCAAAACGGGAGACACAAACTGGCTCCCGTTTTCTTTTCTTTATGAACAACCAGCTTAGCCGACAAAACTTTTGGATTATTGCCCTCAATTCCACGGCAGCATACATGCTGTCTTATCTTTTCTTGTTTTACCTCAATCAGTTTTCCTACTTACTCACTGCGGGGATGTATGATTATGCCATCTCTATCGACTACGCAACCTATTATTTTCATATTGAACCTTATGAATGGACGCATGATGCTGTGATTTTGATTTTTAGTTCAGGATACATCCTTACATTTTTAGCCGGATTATTAAGCCTTTTGGCTTTTTATCAGTTGGTTGCAGATGCTTTTCCTATTAAAGTTTTCTTTTTCTGGACAAGTTTTCATGCGATGACTTTTGTTTTTGGCGGTCTGATGGTAGGGAACTTACTTACCGAAGGAATCGGACACGTTTTTAATTGGCTTTACCTTACCGATACGGTAAAATTGATTATTTCATTAATTGGATTTTTTGGCTTATTGATGATGTCTATTTTCTCAGCACGTCTGGTTGCACTGTCATCCAATGCCTACTTTGAGAAGTATAGTGAGCGTATAGGACCATTTTTTATCACAGCTCAAGTACTGGTTCCTTATCTGATTGGCTCCGTATTAATTTTCGTTTATTTCCTGCCAAAGCCGCAATTTCACGAACGCTACAGCTGGATAATCATAGGCGTGATGCTTTTGCTTTTCTATTTGAGAATTCGCCACAACGACGACCTGATGTTTGAAGAAGATGATAAACGTTCCTTCAGACTGATGAAAGGATTCATCCTATTTACCGCCTTGTTTTATGTGCTTTCGCGTATTTTGATGGCTAAAGGAATTTTTATTGACTGGTGATTGTGTTATTGCTGCATCGGGTTGATGGAGTATTAAACTTCGCCTAAATGATCCCTTTATTAACCTGAGCTCGATTAAAATTAAGGAGCTCAGATTTCATTAAATGACTGATATACAATATAAATTTTTTAAGCATAGCGAGCTATGGTTAAAAAATTTAGAGAAGTAGAGCAGTTATTTAATGAAACACAGGATATGCCACTTCTAAACAACTGTTTTCTGCGTCATATCTTCTAGCCATAGCTCGCTATGCCTTCGCAAATATTCCTTGAAACCAATTATTTATAAGCGGTCTGAGCCATTAATTTTATGTCGAGCTCAGGTTATTATATTGCTATTTCACAGCATTTTAAAAAATAATGGCAGGAAGGAATATTTAGGAGAAAAACATATTTTAAAGCCTTAAAATATTAACATTTTCAAAGCCTAAAGGACTATATATTAAAGCCTTATAAAAGCTTAAAATTTGAGCTAAACTATTGATTAAATTAACTAATCAGTATCAAAACTCTTGGCAAAGCTAGTCATAAGCCTGTAAGGCTTTCCTGTGCATAACGCCCGAATTTATTCGGGTGAAAAAGGTGAAGCAAGTCCTCCGACCCCAGCGGGGTTTCCCATAAAAAGATTAGGACGACGAACTTATCAGAAAACACTGAACAAGTGTGGTGGCTTTGGGAAACGCTTACAGCGTAATGGAGGGGTAGGGGCATCTTACCCTCAAATGAATTTGGGGGTTAAGCATAGCATACGCTTACAGCGTATAATATTGAAAATCAGTATCAACCTGCATTCCCGAAACACCTAACAAGTTGTAGATCCTAAAAATCATGTAAATTCCTGATAATTTGCAAAATAATTCAGATTTTATTTGGGGTTATCATCGTTATGTTATATATTTGCACGCATAA
>JALNZT010000081.1 GCA_023229135.1 Bacteroidales bacterium | reverse complement strand
CTACACCTGCAGCCACATCTACAGTAACATTTCCTTCAAACCCTGCAGTTGGTGTCACTACCAAAGTATAGACAGTTGAAGAGACCGCAGTAAATGTCCCTTTGGTACCATTGGCTACTGTGATATCTCCAATTGCAAAGCCTGTTACTGGTTCGTCGAATGTAAATGTATAGGTAATGTCTCCGCCTGCGATATTTCCAGTGCCTGCTTCGTCATCAGTGATCGTAACGCCAGGAGCTTTCATGTCCACTGCTTGGACTGACCCAGTTGCAGCAGTGTTGCCATTGTTTGCAGCATCTACTGCTACACCTGCAGCCACATCTACAGTAACATTTCCTTCAAACCCTGCAGTTGGTGTCACTACCAAAGTATAGACAGTTGAAGAGACCGCAGTAAATGTCCCTTTGGTACCATTGGCTACTGTGATATCTCCAATTGCAAAGCCTGTTACTGGTTCGTCGAATGTAAATGTATAGGTAATGTCTCCGCCTGCGATATTTCCAGTGCCTGCTTCGTCATCATTGATCGTAACGCCAGGAGCTGTTGTATCTGCTACGGTTGTCGTGAAATTAAGCGTAGTCGTATCAGAGATGCCGGCATAATTATTTCCGGCCATATCTTTGATAACTCCTGAAGCCATTGTGATATGGTAAGTTGTGCCTTCTGTTAAATCAGTTGTTGGATTGATAGTAACTGTATTGCCGCTAATTGTTACTTGGCTACTATCTGTAACGCTAATAGTTCGTGTGTCGGTTCCATTACTAATGACTATATTTCCGCTTCCTGCTTGAACATTTTCACTAAAAGTCAATATGATATTACTATTTAATAGGAATGATGCCGAATCATCTATAGGTATACTAGAGTCTAAAGTAGGGGGTGTAGTATCCGAAGGTGGTAGCGTACCACCCCCCCCCTGAAGCAGCAACAGCTATGCCGCCTATCGCTAGAGCGCCTATAGCTAACATTGCCCCAGCAGATAATCCCGCACCAGCACCAGCTCCAACAGTATAAGATTCTGTTGTTAATACAGTGCCGCCTGTATCATTGCTAGTTGCTCCGGCAACCCCTATTCCTATGTCACCACCTGCAAAATGTGGCAAAGAGCTTGTATCTACTGCGTAAGCTTCTGCATCCGCTTGTGCAACTACATCATTAATTTGATCTTGAAGAGCTAACTCTTCGAGTTCCTCTTTGGTTAATTTTTTACCTTTTTTTGCTATTTTTACGATTTTTTTACTCATTGAACTTGTATCTATAGCTATAGGACTTGCATCAGCTTGCAATACTGTATCACTAATTTGATCTTGAAGAGCTAACTCTTCGAGTTCCTCTTTTGTTAATTTCTTTTTTAGATTTTTAACAACTTTTTTCATCTTAGCCATTGTTTTTTCCTTTTTGGTAATTCACAATTTCAATATTGATTATATTTTCAATCCACAAACAGCAATCAAAAAGATAACACCACTTTATCACTTCCGATTATCAATTCTACTCCTCCTCCACTTAATTATAAATAAAAGTAAACAATTTTAATAACAATAATTTAACTAATTAATAATCGGCTAATAATATGTTGAGTTTGATTGTGGGGGTTGGATTAGATTTCGAGCCAAGAGGCTCAAGAAATGAGATTAACGAACCGTGTAGGCACTCATAGAAACCATATCTGTGATATAAGATATTAGTGGCTGAGCAAAGAATATAGACGTAAGCAGTGTCGATAATAATGGCCCTAGCGGATCAGCTGATGGAGTAAATCCCGTGATTTTGGACTATGGGAGTATAACAGGTGTAGTGGGAGGCGTTCCTGTGCAAAAGTGCGGGTATTTCGAGGTGGACATACAATAATCTAGATTGTGCCTTTATGTCATCCTGAATTTATTTCAGGATCTAAAAACAGAGATGCCAAAACAGCTTTGGCATGGTACGATTTGCTAGTCATAGTGAGCGAAGTGTAACTATCTCTCAAACTAATTTACATCCATCTATTTTTTTGTCACTTTTTTATAAAAGTAACCAAAAAGCGTCATCCTCGCAAACCGCTAGGGCTTGTATATGCACTACTGCCACAAGCCCTGCTTTTCGAGTGTTCGGATGAAATTATTTTATGTATGGATTGCTTCTTCACTCCGTTCATCGCAATGATCACGTCTAACGACGAGGCTTTAAAAAAGCCGCGGCAGTCTAGCTCTTTTTATAGATTGCTTCACTTTGTTCGCGATGACGAAATCCTTGTCAATGCCCACCATCCAACTATCGCAAATAGAGCTATCAAAAATGCGGGTGATAATGGTTCGCCGCTTATTTTTGTCATAGCCGTCATAAGTGCGGGGGTGCTGCCGCCTACAATTCCGGCTGCACTTCCAAGGATCACAGCAGTAAAGGAGGCTCTGTAGTTATGATTGGAGATAGCATTGACCGTAGCAGCAAACACGGGAGCTTGGAAAGTACATAGAAGTATAGTCATAATGGAAACAGCCATTAATGTGGCGTAAATATTCTGTATGCTCATGAGCATAAAAATCGGTATGATAGATATAGCCGTAGCAATAGCGCTTAAACGCATGAGCCGTAAAGAGCCAAATCGGTCAGCTACTATTGCCATGATGGGAATGAATATTACTCCTAATATGATAGAATAGGTATTGATATACGATGAGGCAGCCTTATCTAATCCTCCGTAAGTCTGAAGCCATACAGGCATATATACAAATAAAGTATAGTACAATATCCAAATTGCAGAAGCTATAGCTAAAAATAGCCAAAATTCACGTCGGTGATGTTTGATGATCTTGACTATAGGCATCTCTTTGGTTTTTGGGGCTTCATAATTATCGGTTAAGTGGCGACGTAGATATACCCCAACAAGAGCAAGCACCATACTGCTCCAGAATGGAATTCTCCAACCCCACTGTGTCATACTATCTTCACCTAAATACCCTAGCAATATGCCACAAAATCCAGCACCGATAGCCATACCAAGCTTGGCACCAAGAGAGACAAATGAACCGTATAGATTAGAATGGCCCTTTGGCGATTCTTCTACTAGATAAACTATCGAGCTGGCGTATTCACCGCCTACAGAAAAACCCTGTATCATACGCAGAAGTACCAACATAATTGGTGCCATGATCCCTATTTGGGCATAAGTAGGCAAAAATCCTATGAGAAAAGTAGGCAATGCCATCATGACAAGTGAGCCAATGAGTGCATGCCGTCTGCCTACCTTGTCGCCTATATGGCCAAAAAATATAGCTCCAATAGGACGCATAACCATACCTGCTGCAAATGCACCAAAGGAGCCAAGAAGCGATAAAAATGGGTCGTTCGATGGAAAAAATAGCTGTCCCATAATGACTGCTAGAAAACCTATGAGGGCAAAGTCATAATACTCTATTACATTGCCTATGATCCCGGCAGCTATTATACGCCATTTGGCAAGATGGATAAGCATCAGCTAAAATCCTTGAGTGAAATCAAGTCCGAAACTCATATTTTGCATATTTGGATCCATGTATCCGCTTTGCACGCTTTTGCTTCTTAGGTTCATGATATCTGTTTTGGGATCTATGCCTTGCGGGCAAGCCAAAGTACATTCACCGCAAAGGGTACAATCCCATACCCCATTTTGCTGAATAGCATCAATAGTTGTCTTGCTATCACTGCCTATGGTTATATTCTTATATACTCTGCTAAGGGCAAAAGGCCCTAAGAAGTTTTCATTGACTGCCATTACGGGACATGAGGCAAAACAGCTATCACACAATATACAATCGCTTTGAACCGTAACTTTTGGAAAATTTTCTACTATAACATCTCCATTCATGGAGGCATGAGAAGTTTCAAGAGTCCTATGGGCTTTGCTTTTGTCCACTATCAGATCTCTTTGTACTTCATGGTAATTAAGTGGTTCTATATGATCCCCATCTTTTGGCTTATAGCTGCAAGCTAGCATAGCTTTGCCATTTACCATTACGGCACAGCTTCCGCATACGCCCGAGCGGCAAACACCGTTAAATGAAAGGGTGGGATCTATCGTGGTTTTGATCTTTATGAAATTCTCAAGCAGCGTAAGCCCTTCGAAGATAGGATAATTCATATCAATGCTTTGCGGTTCTTTTCTTTTGTCAAACCGTTTAATTGTTATCTTCATTTGACATCCTTGAATTCTGCACAAAGTACACCGTCTTCTTTCCAAAAGATACTGTGTGATTTGAAAGTATCATTAGGTTTTGAGAAATCTTCTCTGTAGTGAGCGCCTCTGCTTTCATTTCTATGCAGTGCACCCACAAGCAGCATCTCTGCAACCTCTAGGGCATTGCCAAACTCTATGAAATCTATCAGATTGGTATTGAACTCTTTACTCTTGTCGCTTATACCCATAAAAGTAAATTCACGCTGCATTTGACGCAGGGCAGCAAGAACCCCTTTGAGTCCGGTATCGTTTCTGATCACTCCTGCGTTGTGGTATAAAATTTTCCCTAAAAATTCCCGTTTTTCATAAAAGTCGATCTGGTTTGTAAAGTTGTTATATACAGCACTTATAAAAGCTCTATCTTTGGCTAGCTGGTTATTTTCTTTGAATTCATTATTTGATTCATAATTTACGGCATTTTCGCCTGCGACAACCCCCATAGAGATGATCTCCAAAAGAGAATTGCCTCCTAGGCGGTTAGCTCCGTGAATGTGAGCATTGGAGCATTCTCCGACGGCAAAACAGCCCTTTAGGCTGCTTGCTTGCAATTTTTGGTCTACTTCAATTCCGCCCATAGTATAATGAGCGACACTTTTGATAGGGATCAGTTCATTTGCCATATCTATATTTTCATGTATTTTGCAAAGTTTTAGTTCTTGCGGAAGCAGATGTGAGA
>JALNZT010000038.1 GCA_023229135.1 Bacteroidales bacterium | reverse complement strand
GTTATGCGTGCAAATATATAACATAACGATGATAACCCCAAATAAAATCTGAATTATTTTGCAAATTATCAGGAATTTACATGATTTTTAGGATCTACAACTTGTTAGGTGTTTCGGGAATGCAGGTAACATGGTTTTTTGTTTTTCAGACGGTTAAAATATCTTTTTCCTTTAAATCAGTAAAGTGGTCAACCTTTTTGATAAACTCATCCGTGAGCTCCTGAATTTTTTCTACCAAACGTTTTATGTCATCTTCAGGTGCGCCAGCTTTTTCAAGTGCCTTTGCTTCTTCATTGGCTTGCCGGCGCGCTGCACGAACACTAATCTTAGCTTCCTCCGACTCAACTTTTGCCATTTTTACAAGACCTTTGCGCCGCTCTTCAGTAAGCGGTGGCACATTGATACGGATTTGGTCGCCTTCGTTACTGGGATTAAAACCAAGATTTGCAGCCATAATAGCTTTTTCTATGGCGCCAATACTTGACCTATCAAACGGCTGAACAATTATTTGACGGGCATCAGGAGTATTGATATTGGCCGTTTGTTCTATGGGAACATACGTGCCATAATACTCAACTATCACACCGCCAAGCATACTGGGACTGGCTTTTCCTGCTCTGATTTTTGCAAATTCTTTTTCTAAGTGAGTCATAGAATTTTCCATCTGTTCGCGGGCTGTATCCAGCACAAATTCGGCTTCATCTGTCATAATAATGGTGTTTACAATTACTGAATACAAATTTAAACTAAATTTTGAAATGCCATTGAATTTTTCAACCTTAGCGGCTTTTTCAGCTCATTTTAAAGTGGCTCTACCAATCCCAGCACATGGGGATGCTGCCCACGCTGATAACTAAACATATTGACCAGTCGAAAAGCTTCGCCACCTTTATTCCAGAGATAAGCTTTTACACAACTATTTTGGGGTTTCAAGTCAATATTTGAAAATCTAAAGGCAGTCATCAAAACCAACTCTCCATTTGCTTGCCAGCTTTTATCGACGGTTCCTGCTTTCCAATACAATAGTGAATCTGTTGCTTTTTCACGGACTTCAAGAACCAGCCGCAATTCCTTAATTGGAGCTGACTGCAGAACATAGGCACCAACTCCAAACAAATTAATGTCGGAATCAAGCTTATCACTATCCCATCTCAAAGGAGCCCCATAAGTCCGCGTGGCATCAAATACCAAGCTATCTTTTTGGGGTTCTTGATGTTCAACGATATTTTCGATTGTCAGTAGGGGCATTCCCTCGCTTGAAAATCGCGTTTTTGACTTAGCACGCACAAACCAACATGCATTAAACCAGGCTTTGTGCTGCACTTCGTAAGGATAAAACCAGGCCGAGAGCAGCTCCCATTCCACAGCGGCATAATCTGTCCAGCCAAAACCTAAGACATCCTGATTTTGCGTAGCAAGCCAATCACCAAAATCCTGTAGCGTGGATTGCTTCGAAAACCGTTTGACCTTAGTTTCCAGCCCATGCCTTTGCTGATAAAAAGCAGCCATAGCGGGTGTAGCACTGTATGAACTCAACGCAATATCAGCGCCAAACTGCTGCCGTGCGCTATCCATGGAAACGGCAATCTGATCGAAGCCCTGCTTCTGCATCTGTATTGGGTGCTGCCGTTCGAAAATAGTGGTAAAGGAAGCAACAAAAAGCACTGTCATGCTCAGTATAAAAACGGTCTTTTTGCCAAAGCTTTTATCATCAAAAAAAGAAAAGAAAACCATCACCAAAAACGGAAAACCAAAATACAGGGTGCTGTACTGCATAATTGGCGTGCGCAGCAATGAATAAGTCCAGGCAACAGCAAGCGGCACAAAAAACCAAAGTAATGCAACAATCCGCAGTCGATTTCGCGAACTAATTTTCGCTTGACGAAGCAAAAACGGAAAAGCAAAAACAGCCCCCAAAATCAACACTAAAAACCAGGAATAGTTGGCTGCATAAAACAAAAAACTCCACAAAAAATCTTTATCCGGCTTGCCAAGCCAGTCGCCAATGCCACCTGCCATTAGCTGTGCATAAAACACGGGAATGTGCGGCGTATAAAACAATACGGCCAACAAACCTGTTATCAGATAGGGTTTTAGGTCTCTTTTTTGAATTAAAAATAATCCGCTGAGATAAATTAATCCGGCCAATGCCAACGAGAAAGCATGCATAAGTGCTGCCAGCCAACAAACCAGCGCAAAGGCTAAAACAGAAACTTTCTTAGGTTTTCGAGTGCTTACCATCCAACGGCTTAACACAAAAACCTGTAACAGTACAAAAAACAAGCCGGCAGCATAAGGCCGGGCCAACTGGCTATGAAAAATACTACATTGAATCGCTGCCATAAAAGCTGCTGACAACACGCCAGAAAGCTCTCCAAACCATTGGTTTGCAATGCGATAAATAAAATATATGGAAGCTGTCCCCATCAGTGCAAAAGGTAGTTTTATCCAAAACTCGTTAAAACCAACAAGTTTCACCCAATAAAACAAAAACACCTGAACACCCGCAGGATGCGAATCATTTTGAACAACACCCAGGCGGATTAAATCGCCAAAAGAATTGTATTGTGTTCTGAACAAAGCACTAAACTCATCGTGCATAAAGGGAAGCTGCTGCAAACCCCAAAAACGCAATACCGCTGCAACAATCAAAATAATAATTACAGCGGCAGGCACTGCATATGCCTTACGATCAATTTTGTTTTTACTATCCAAATTATGCTTTAACGATTGTTCCTATTGTATCACCACGCAGCACAGCCTGAAGATTTCCGAGTTTATTCATATCGAACACAAGTATCGGCATATTATTCTCGCTACACAAAGCAAAGGCCGTCAGATCCATCACTTTAAGCTGTTTGGAGTAGGCTTCATCATAGCTGATTACCTCATATTTCACAGCATTAGGATCTTTCTCCGGGTCGGCGGTATAAATACCATCAACCCGGGTTCCTTTCAGCAAAATATCCGCTTCAATTTCCACAGCACGCAAAGCCGCTGCAGTATCCGTGGTGAAAAATGGATTTCCGGTACCCCCGCCGATGATTACCACATGGCCACTTTCAAGCAGTTGTTTTGCTTTAGGGCCACTCATAGAATCGGCCACCCTGTCAATTGAAACACCGGAAAGTAAAGCTGCTTTCACATCAAGCGATTCAAGCGTTGATTGCAGCGCTATGCTGTTTATAACGGTTGCAAGCATACCCATATAATCGCCTTTTACGCGATCCATGCCTGTGCTCGCCCCCTGTAATCCGCGAAAAATATTACCGCCTCCAATTACAACAGCCACCTGAACGCCAACTTTTACAGCTTCTCTAATTTCTTCCGCATATGTTTTTAAACGCTGTGGATCAATACCATAATGTTGTTCACCCATTAGGGCTTCTCCGCTAAGTTTTAATAAAACACGTCTATATTTCATAATTAAATTTTATACCACTTTTAAATTATATTATCTCCCATAGCTTCATCCATTGAGGCTAAAACCAATAACCTATATTAACAAAACTCATAATGCCATCATTTTGATTAGACCCCATCAGGCTAACTTCAATAGGACCGATAAAGCTATCATAGCCCAGTGCAACACCCACTCCTACAATCGGATTAAAATTTTTCACCATATCCTCGAAGTCACTATCAATGACACCCAAATTTAATTTCAGGGAGAGATATAACTTGCGGTGAAAATTATATTGCCAAGCAAAATTTCCTACCAACGTATATAAGCCGGCTTCTTCAATAAAGCGCAAACCATAAAAAGGAATAAAACCATCATAATAGGTATTTTGCGATTGTCCGCCAAGAATAAACCAATGCTGAGGTGGTGGCAGGTTATCTTTGATCGTGAAACCGGCAAAAAATCCTGATTGAAGGGTGCTACGCGGGCTCAAAGGTGTGTTTTTGTTAAATTTCAGCTGAAACATCAAGGCATTAGAGAAGATATTCTCGTCCCAGTTTTGGGCAACAGGAATAATATATTTTGCTTTCAAGTTAAACTGAATTCCTCTTGTAGGAAAGCTTGATCGGTCATAGGTGTCCGCCATCCAATTAGCAAAAAGAGAAAAATAAGAATTATAATCCGCACCAAAAGCCCCATCCAATTTAGTATCCAGTTTTATATATTCATACTCAAAACCCGTTCTAAATTGCAATGTTTTACGCCTGCTTACTTGAGTAAACACCTCCACTTTATTTTGATTAGTATTGAAAACATCTACAATTATATCTTTGTCGTAGTCGTTAAATTGTAATGAAAAGGTAGAAAACTTAAACCCAAGGCCGGGTTTGCGTCCACGGTCTATCAAATAAAAAGCAGAAAGACGCGAATTTTCGCCCAGATTCAGATCAATAAAAAGCTTAGACCCTTTGTATAAAACGTTTTTGAAAGTGGCATTAAGCAACAAAGCTACTTTATAGTCGGAATCATAATGAATACCGGCGCCCAAAATTCCGGAGCTGGCTTCGTCAACTTCAATAACCAACACAACACCCTCAATATCAGGCAAAAAATGATACTTCACACTTTCAAAAAAGCCGCTACCATATGCACTCAAAATGCCTGAAGTGATTTCATCCATGTGTATCCATTCGCGTGCTTCAAATTGCAAAGCACCCTCTAAAAAGGAACGCGAGACATTTTTCAGCCCTCTGTATTGTATAGAAGCCACAAAAACAGAATCTAAGGGTTTGGCATCCAGCTTCCTATCATTACCTCCACCAAAAGCATTTAGTGAATCTGCCAGCTTTTTCAGCCGGGGCAATTCCCTTCGTGCAGCGGCTTCTCCAAGTTTTATAATGGTATCGTTGGCATCAAAGCTCATCATATCAAAGCCTCCCATTTCGGGATTGATATAGATATCCGTTTTTTCTTTTCCTAAAATATTGGCTTTCGTGCGATGAAATGCGGTAATCTGCTCCATAATTTTTGTCATGGAAGTAAGCTGTTCTCGCCGGTGCAAACCCGCCTGAACATCTACGCCAACAATGATATCTGCACCCATATCCCTCACTTCCTGCACCGGATAGTTATTTACGACACCTCCGTCAACAAGCACGGTTCCGTCAATATTAATCGGCGTAAAATAGCTTGGGATCGACATGCTGGCGCGCATCGCCTGATGTAGAATTCCTTTGTCAAGTATGACCGATGATCCATCTTCCAGATTTGTACCGATACATAAAAATGGTAGAGGAAGATCACTAAAGCTGTCGTAAAGATAAGCCTGACTGGTATAATGCGCCAGCAAAAGATCAATCATCTCACCACTGTATAGGCCTTGCCTCAGCTGAATTTTTCGCTTTCGAAATGGGAAAGTGGTTACAAAACGATCCGCATTATATTTTTCCTCGATCGGGATATACCTGCGCGGAATCCGGTCAGAAAGCAGGTGACTCCAGTTTTGGTTACTAATGATCCGCATCATCTCATCAGAGTTATATCCCAAGGCATACAAACCACCAATGATACTGCCCATACTGGTTCCACCTACATAATCAAACTTAAGACCGGCTTCTTCAAACACTTTGATTGCACCAATATGGGCAAATCCTTTTGCTCCTCCACCACTCAGAACCAATCCGAGTTTTGGACGCTTTTGAGCAGAATCAACTTGCTGTGCCAAAAGTAAATAAGGCCACATCAACGTGACTAAAAGCAAGAATAAAGTTAAATAAAAGGACTTTATGTAATTAAATTCAAAATTTAGGTTGGAAGGTTTCATAGTCAAGGTCAAGCTTATTGAAGCCTATAAAAAAATTATTAAACTCACTGGTATATATGTTGCTTACAATAATTTTGTAGGTCATACCAGCTTTTAGGCCAAGTGTATCTATGCGTGTGATCGGGTGATTTACGCTGTCGTTACTCATAAAAAGGCTAATACGACCATCTCCGAGTTTTTCAATTTCCCAAACGTTATCCTCAGCAAAACTGATTAAGGCAAAGCGATCTCCCACCATTGCGGTGTTGAAAACGACGAGAAAATCATCCGGTGGATTAACGATCGGATCGACATAAGAAAACACAGGCCGATCATCACCATTGCCATTGTTTTTTTTGCATCCTGTGGTAGAAATCACTAATGCAATAAGTAGAAAAACAGGATAAAAGGTTGTTTTCATTTTTTATACTCCTCCTTATTATCTAACTCAAAGCAAAATCACTTTCAGCCTTGATATTTTGTTTCTTAGCAAACAAATATAGTTAATCAAACATTAGCAGGGACTCTGCCATGACAATTTTTATATTTTTTCCCGCTGCCACAAGGACAGGGTTCGTTGCGCCCTACTTTTTTCTCAGCAATGATAGGCTGTGTAACTTCCTGAGATTGTGTATTGCTATGTGCCTGAGAAAGCAGGTCGGAGCGTTCTTCTTTCATTTTTGACCGATCCAAACCGCGTGGCTGGCGGGCTTCTTTGACGTTATCGGCATTTTGCACCGGAATATCTGCCCGCATCAGGAATGAAATAACCTCTTTGTTTATCTTTTGAATCATGGTTTTGAAAAGCTCAAAAGATTCAAATTTATAAATTAGTAAAGGATCTTTCTGTTCGTAAGTGGCGTTTTGTACCGACTGTTTCAAGTCGTCAAGTTCGCGGAGGTGCTCTTTCCACGAATCGTCAATCAATGCCAGTGAAATGCTCTTTTCGATGGACAAGCTCACCTCTCTTGGCCCACTATTAACAGCTTTTTTAAGATTTACAATTACCTGCATGCCTTTTGAGCCATCGGTAATTGGGATAGCGATATTTTCGTATTGCGATTGTTTATCGAACACATCCTGAATGACTGGCATTGTTTTTTCGCCAATTCGTTTGTTCTTTTCGCGATAACGTTTCACAGCCTGTTCGTAAACCTGCTCCGTAAGTGCTTCAGTTTTTGAACCAAGAAACTCCTCAGAACTACAAGGAGGCTCAATGCCTACATTTGTGAGAAGTGCCAGCCTGAATCCCTCATAATCACCCGCATCTTGGTTTTCGACCACCAGATTTTCGACCAGGTCGTACATCATATTAGAGATATCAACAGAGAGGCGTTCGCCAAAGAGGGCGTGTTTTCTTTTCTTATAAATCACCTCACGCTGTGCATTCATCACATCGTCATACTCCAGCAAACGCTTACGGATGCCGAAGTTATTTTCTTCTACTTTTCGTTGGGCTCTTTCGATAGATTTGGTGATCATCGAATGCTGAATCACTTCACCTTCTTTCAGGCCTAACCTGTCCATCAGACCGGCAATACGTCCGGAGCCGAACATACGCATCAAATCATCTTCTAACGAGACAAAAAACTGCGAACTTCCCGGATCGCCCTGGCGACCGGCGCGTCCCCTAAGCTGCCTGTCAACACGCCGCGACTCATGCCTTTCAGTACCAATAATGGCCAAACCACCGGCTTCTTTAACGCCCTCGCCCAGCTTAATATCCGTACCACGACCCGCCATATTGGTTGCAATAGTAACCGTTCCGGGCTGGCCGGCCTCCTTCACAATCTGGGCTTCTTTCGCGTGCAGTTTTGCGTTGAGCACATTGTGTGCAATGCCTTTGCGCTGCAACATACGCGCCAGCAATTCTGAGGTTTCTACGGAGGTGGTACCCACCAAAACAGGCCTTCTCGCTTTAACAAGTGATTCAATATCGTCGATAACAGCATTGAATTTTTCACGCTTGGTTTTATATACTAAATCCTGGCGATCATCACGCGTAATCGGTCTGTTGGTAGGGATAACAATAACATCAAGTTTGTAGATATCCCAAAGCTCTCCTGCTTCCGTTTCGGCAGTACCGGTCATACCTGCCAGCTTGCTATACATGCGGAAATAATTCTGCAAGGTAATGGTAGCATAAGTTTGGGTAGCAGCTTCAATTTGCACGTTTTCTTTGGCTTCAATGGCCTGATGCAGTCCGTCAGAATAGCGGCGGCCTTCCATAATACGACCGGTTTGCTCATCAACGATTTTGATCTTGTTCTCCATGATCACATACTCTACGTCCTTCTCAAAAAGCGTGTACGCTTTGAGCAATTGCTGTACTGTATGCAGGCGTTCTGACTTTATGGTGAAATTACGGATCATTTCACTCTTGCGTTCCATCAGCTCTTCGTCATTAAGCTGGAGCTTCCCAAGGTCTGCAATTTCAGCACCAATATCGGGTAAAATAAAAAAACCTGGCTCGTTATAAGATTCTGTAAGCAAATCGATACCCTTATCGGTGAGGTCAACGGAATTATGTCTTTCATCAATCACAAAAAATAATTCGTCATCGATGATGTGCATATTTTTGGCTTGTTCTGCCAAATAAAAACTCTCGGTTTTTTGCATAAGCGAGCGCATACCTTCCTCGCTTAAAAACTTGATAAGTGCGTGATTTTTCGGTAAGCCGCGATAAGCTCTGAAAAGCAAGTCGCCACCCCGTTTGGTGTCGGTATCTTTGGCATCCGACTGCAGAATCTTTTTGGCTTCGGCCAGGATACTGCTCACCAGTGTTTTTTGGGCGTTATACAGTTTCACAACGTCGGGTTTCAGCTTATCGAACTCCTGCTGATCGCCTCTCGGCGTTGGGCCGCTTATAATTAAAGGAGTACGGGCGTCATCAATCAACACAGAATCCACCTCATCCACGATGGTGTAGTGGTGCTTGCGCTGTACCAGCTCGTCAGGATTTCCTGTCATATTGTCGCGCAGGTAATCAAAGCCAAATTCGTTGTTGGTACCATAAGTAATATCTGCCAGGTAGGCCTTTCTTCTTTCGGTGGAATTGGGCTGATGCTTGTCGATGCAGTCGATGGTGAGGCCTAGAAACTCGTAAAGCACGCCCATCCATTCGGAGTCGCGTTTGGCCAGGTAGTCATTCACTGTGACCAGGTGAACACCTTTTCCGGCCAGGGCATTCAGGTAAACGGGCAATGTTGCCACAAGTGTTTTCCCTTCACCCGTAGCCATTTCCGCTATTTTTCCCAGGTGAAGCACAATACCTCCAATAAGCTGCACATCGTAGTGTACCATATCCCAGGTGATATGGTTGCCACCGGCCATCCAATTGTTTTTATAGATAGCTTTATCTCCCTTTATTTCAATATGATCGCGCTTGGCGGCCATTTGTTTGTCCATTTCAGTGGCCGTAACTTCTATCTGCTCATTTTCTTTAAACCTGCGCGCAGTTTCTTTCATTACTGAGAAAGCTTCCGGCAAAATCTCATTGAGCAGCTCTTCGGTTTTATCGTACTGAAGTTTCTCCAGTTTGTCAATCTGATTGTAGATCTTCTCTTTCTCTGCAGATTCTATATCAGGTGAATCTTCAACTTGCTGTCGCAGGTTTTCAACTTCTTTTAGTTCGCCGGCGATATTATCAGCAATCTTTTGTTTGAACTCATTGGTTTTCGCCCGAAGCGCGTCATTATCCAGCTTCTTGATGGTTTCGTAGGCAGCTAATGTTTTGTCGAGTATGGGTTTGATGGATTTTAAATCACGAACTGATTTATCACCAAGCATTTTTTTTATTAATCCTAACATATTCTCCTGAAGTACTTAATTCGTTTTTAAAGGCCAATAACTATGGCAATAATCGTTCCATCGGCCTCGATAATGCGTTATATTTACATCGCCTGCAAAGTTACGTTATTTTTTAAGGTGCTGTGGCAGCAAAAAGCGACTATAAAATTTGGTCAGGTACATTGAATAGGCTTTTCATTTTTTTGGCAAAAGGTTGAAATAAGACTACTTTGAGGGTAAATCCCATTAAGAAAAACAGACAAATCATTAAACCACACGTGCAGGAGCAATTCGTTTAATCCGTGCAACTTGATGAAAAAAAACGAATGACAAGAAATATTTGAATTCAAGAACAAAAACAGACAATATCTTGGTTAGTTTTGTAACCTATTAGCCTACAATCAATTAGATTGCAGGCGATTGATGTGATAAAACAGCACATCTTTTTCCTGACTAATTGGTGCCATGCCAATTTTGGCATCAGGCATTAAAAGGATAAACTCTGGAAAGGTTTTGATATGATAAGCTTCTAAGAGCAGGATGTTTTTTTCGAGGTTGAGCAAGGGCCAATCATAATTTTTTGTCGTAAATAGCTTTTTGTACGCCTCAAAGCTCTCGCCAGTGGCAAGGGTAACTAGCTGTATATCTTTTAATTCCGTTTGCATTTCGTTTAACTCCAGTAAACTTGCTACACAAGCCCTACAGCTTTCGTCAACAAACTGTAGCAGCAACATTGTTTCCTTATGATCATTGAGTTTAAACAGCTTCCCGTTCTGATCTTTTAGTGCAAAGTCAGGTGCCATTGTGCCGGGAGCTAAAAACTGAAAAGCTTCGATAGTATTTGCTGTCATACGCTGATGTTCAGGATATAAGGCATTTTGTTTCAGGTAAACCAGATAAGCATGCACTTGTTTTGCTTTGAAGCGGCTATCGCGGTACAAATATTTTAACGAAGCCAGCACAATCAGCTCGCTCAGGCGATTATTCTCGCGGAGCAGTGGGTCATTCCGAAGATACTCACGCCATTCAGGATAGGTTTTTCTATCCATTTCACGCAGCGATTCCATGGCCAGGTTACGGTTTCCCAAAAGATAATCGGAGAATATTTCTGTAAAAAGCGTCATATAAGAGGCATTGTGATAAAGCACCTCCTGACCTTTAAAGAAATCGTTTATCACCTTGTTTTCACCATCTCTTTGAACGGCTAACACGATAGAAGCATATTTATACCGTGCATATTGACGACTGTATTCCAGTGACTTATTGCCTAATAAATCATCAAGTTGGGTTTGTAGTGAATCCAATAAGCTATATTTTTTCAACCTGAAAAGTGACTGAAAATTTTCTATCACAAAACTATTTATCAAGCCATCCACAGTTTCCAGCTGCTCTTGCAATCCTTCGTCAGTAGCTTTTTTTAGGAGTAATGCCGGAGGAGTTTTATCAAAGTAAGACAGGTTCTCCTGTTGCAATTCTCTGTTTACTTCAAGGATGTAACTTGAACCGGGTTTTAGCACCAAGTCAACCCTGTCGAGGTTTATGGCCAAGTGAGCAGGTGAAATTCCATCTACTTCTGCCTTCAGATGCAGCAGTCCATGTGAATCAGCTGTATCCTGAAATAGCGTTTGGCCATGCCAATTCAAAAGATCGTCAAACTGAATCAGCCGGACAATACTGCCGGGACTGTCTGTTTTCAACTCGATGTCAACAGGCTGTGCCTGAGCACTTAAAATACCAAAAGAAAAGACAAAGATCAAAAACTGAAAGGCGGGGGATTTCATAAAGCGCAAACGTTTTTTAAAACGCTATATTGTCAGGTTTACGCACTTTGGAACAAACTGAGAAGCATCGCCATTGTTGCGCACCACATCGCGAATGACGCTTGATGTGATGGCAGTTAATTCGGGCGTGGTAAGCAAAAAAACAGTCTCCACTTCGGGATAAAGTTTTTTATTGACCTGCCCGATGCTCCGCTCAAATTCAAAGTCGGCCGAAGTGCGCAGCCCTCTGAGGATATACTGTGAATTTACACTTTTACAAAAATCGACCGTGAGGCCTTTATAGGTCGTGATTTTGATTTTTGGTTGATCGGCAAACACCTTTTCTATCCATTCTTTGCGCTTCTCGATGGGGAAATAATAATCTTTCAGGGCATTGGTACCTACCGCTATAATTATTTCATCAAAAAGCGGTAAAGCTCTCAAGACCAAAGACTCATGCCCTAAAGTGATGGGATCAAACGAACCCGGAAAAACTGCTATCTTTTTCATTTCGTTGCTATTTTGTTGTTTGAATACTGCTTCTCAGTGATAATTTGCGGGTAAAACTACTAAATTTAGCTAAGCTGTCATTTTATTTCGCACGTCGCAATCACCAATATCCACTTATTCCTTTGGATGTATTGATTTGTAAAACAGCGTAATAGCACTTGACAACTCCTCATTTATGGCACGGAATGTCGTTGAAAAAAAAGTGTCTAATTCCGCTTCCGAAAGCATTTGAATGGCCGTAATACCTTCATCTAACTGAGGCATGGCAATAAAATCAGCCTCGGAACGCATAATATACCAGGCTGTTCGCTTCAACACCCATACAGTATCCAGCTTATAGCAATGATGCGTATGCGGCAGGATGTCGATAATTCGAGGATTAATGATGCCGGTTTCTTCACAAACTTCTCTTATGGCAGCCTGCTCCGCATTTTCGCCGGGGTCTATATGGCCTTTGGGCAAGTCAGGAATGGCATGGCGCAGTATGCTTAGCAGCTTGCCGCCCACAAACACTGCGCCTCCGGCTGCATAGCGCCAGTTGAAAACCCGGTCAAGGGCAATTTCACAGCTTGTAGAATCTCTGACAATCAGGTCTTGATCTGTTTTAGCAGACTGTTCGAGCCAAGAATTAATATGATCAACACAGCTTTCTAATGTTATGACATTCAGTTTATTAATGGCAATATCTTGTGCTTTTTCAGCTTCAGCAAATAAGCGTAACCGATAATTGTCGCAGAAAACTTTATACATTTGCAGTTCTATTCTTTTGAAGTTCTTTGGCTGGAACTATTTCCGCCTAAAGGTGAAAATAATTTTTGTTTTTTTCAATTTGCAACAGCTTGTTGCAACTATATTAAATTTAAAAAAACTGACAAACTGACATTATCAATCTTAATTGACGAATCACTATCCAAGCGTTTATTTATGAAACATGAACTTGAAGCTGCCCTCAACCTTGCGGGATTTCTATTGCAAATTAAAGCAATAAAACTCAATCCTGCCAATCCGTTTACCTGGGCATCGGGAATGAGAAGCCCGATTTATTGCGACAACAGGATTACGCTCTCTTACCATAAAATCCGGACGCATATCCGTCAGGAATTTGTGAGCGGCATAATGGAAAAGTATGACAAGCCTGATTTGATTGTAGGTGTAGCCACAGGCGGCATTGCACCCGGAGTTCTTGTGGCACAGGAGTTAGGTGTGCCTTTCGCTTATGTGCGGCCCGAAAAAAAATCGCATGGCCTCAATAACCAGATCGAAGGCCTGGTGGAAGCCGGCCAATCGGTGGTTATCATTGAAGATTTGGTTTCGACTGGGGGAAGCAGCCTTAGCGCCGTGGAAGCCGTGCGCGAAAAGGGTGCTGAAGTAAAAGGGATGTTTGCCATTTTCACTTATGGACTTTCGATTGCCGAGAAAAATTTTGAAAATGCAAACTGCGAGTTAACCACACTCACTGACTTCGATACCTTGCTGAAAAAAGTGAGCGAAGAAGGATTTGTGCAGGAGGAGGAGATGCAGTCGTTGATAAAATGGCGTCTTGACCCCGAAGCCTGGAGCAACAATTTTAAAAACAAAGGATAAAAATGACAGAATTTAACACCAAATGGCAGATCATCGAGGCCAATCAACAAACCGTTTTTAACTTCTTGAAAGACCTCCGGAATATAGAAAATTTGATGCCGGAACAGGTGGTTAACTATCAGGCCACCGAAAACCGTTGCTCATTTACTATAAAAGGCATGACCAGCCTGAGTCTTATCATCGACGAAGCACGTGAGCATCAGCTTATCAGACTTATACCCGAAGGTAAAGCACCTTTTGAGTTTGAGTTGGTAGCACATGTAAAAGCTGCTGCTGCCTCCTCAGAAGTGAAAATAAGCCTCGATGCCAAGCTCAATCCCATGATGGCTATGATGGCTAAAAGGCCACTTCAAAATTTGATTGAAATCATGGTTGATAAGTTATCACAGCAAAAGTTGTAGGTGAATCGGTCAGCAAAACAACTCCAACTATTTTGTACACTATATTTCGACACGAAATGTATTGCCCAATAAGCCAACAATTCATGTTTTAAAACCGAATAGTTTTTTTTACCCGAACCGGTGATTAAATCTATTTTGCAACTACCAGCTTTCCTGCTCGTGAGAATCCACTTCCACTCAGCCGGTAATAGTAAATTTCAGGCGAAATGCCTCTGATATCCCACAAGCTCTGGCCTTTATTATTGCTTAGCTTTTCGCTTCCCAGCAGGCGGCTGCTTGCATTGCCGCCTGTGGCTACACCCTTAAAAAAAATTAAGCATTGTCAAATTAGAATAAATTCGGGTTTTACCTCCATAAAACTAAACGTTTGAATAATGCAGTTTAAAAAAGAAAAACAACTTCTTTTATATCGAAGCTAAAAGTTTGCCCTTGTTCATCTGCCATCAGCAAGTATCCAAACTCACCGATTCCGGTAATTTTAAGTCGTTTTTTCTGGCCGTTTACCTCATATAGCCTGAATTTATCGAAGGCATAAAGATGACTTAGATAGTTCTTTTCCAGCGTTTTTCTGCCGGTTTCCGTTTTTAAAAATGCTGCTTGTTTAAGAAAGCTATCCAGCAGATTTCGCTCGAAATCATTCATATTTATGAGCTTCCCGGTCAATTGCTTTGATGAAACCGCACGCGCAAGTGTTTCCGGAAAAATGGTTTGGTTTAGGTTTATCCCCAGACCAATGATGGTTCTTTTCAGCTGCTTACCATTAACGGTATTCGAAATCAGCATTCCACCAATTTTCTTGTCGCCAACGAACAAATCGTTGGGCCATTTCACGCTAAGCTCAGCTTGTGGCAAAAAAGTTTTCAGCGCTTCCAATACTGTTAGCGAAGCCATTTGTGTGATGCTAAACTGCTGTGCCGCTTGTAAAAACGAGAAATCGAAGCCCAGGCTAATCAGCAGGTTTTTATTCGCTTCGCTATGCCAGCTATTTTGGCCTTGCCCCTTCCCCGCTTCCTGAAAATCAGTTCGTACGCAAAGCCCGTCAATCTCTTTTCCGGCATTCAACAAATCGCTCAAATATTGATTGGTGGATTTCAAAACGGGAAAATAAATGGTTCTAAATTTCATCATTTTTATACTTAATCAGCTTATTAAACAAGTTATTAAACAAGCCTTTTTCTACACCTAACTTATCACGAAAAATAAAAAACAAGCTTCAGTTGTAACAGAAACCCTATTTCACAGCAAAACTAAGCATTAGACTTTATAACAACTAAAAATCGTTTGGCACAATTTATCTTTTTCCGCTTGCTTTCGTTCCTTTCTTTTGCATCCCGTACGTACGGGATGCAAAAGAAAAATGCCTTGGTAATCAAAAAAACTTTAATTCTGCCTACATACGATTCTAATCATTGTAAGGCCTATTTATGTCAGTCATAAATTTGGAGACTGCCAATAAAAAGCGGGGCTGCCATTAAACTAAAATAGCCTAATTTTGTTGATTGTTTAAATATATCATACATGAGAATCAGACATCAGTCAGATAAGGCAGAAAATATCCTGCAAATAGCCGTAAACACAATGCAAGAAGGCAAAGGCAAAGACGTGATAAGCCTCAATTTAAGTAAAATTATGAGTGCCGTAACCGACTATTTTGTCATCTGCCACGGCAGTTCGCACACACAAGTTGATGCTATTGCAAGCAAAATAGTTGAAAACGTAAAAAAAGAATGCGGTGCAATTCCATATAATAAGGAGGGTTTTGAAAATTCGGAATGGATTTTGTTAGACTACGTTGACGTTGTCATACATGTATTTCTGGATAAAACAAGAAAATTCTATCATTTAGAAGACTTGTGGGCTGACGCAGAACAAGTTAATTATACAGAGGAAGAAGATTAAAACCCTTTTCAGCATATAAATATGAAAGAAACAAAGAACGAAGACCGTAACAAAAGCGGTAAATCACCTGATAATAAGCCAAAATTTAATTTCTATTGGATTTATGGTTTACTGGCTGTAGTTTTTATCGGCCTTCAGTTGTTGAACTGGGACACCGGCGTTAAAGACATTAACAAAGGCGAACTGATAGAGATGCTTCAAGCTCGGGAAATCGAAAAAATTGATTTGGTTAACCGTGAAATTGCCGAAATCTATCTCAAGCCTGATGCCCGCAAAAAGCATTTTCCTGATGGAAATAGTGGTGGTATTACCGAAAACCTAAGTGGTAGTAGCACACCTGATTACTCCTATCGTATCGGCTCAATTGAAGGCTTTGAGTCAACCATCAGCGATGCTCAAAAAGATACGCCCGATCCAATATACATCAACAATGTAAGTCGCACCAACTGGGGCGGGGAAATTATAGGTTGGATTTTTCCAATAATTCTTTTGGTTGGACTGTGGTTTTTCATCATGCGCATGATGAGCCGTGGCGGCGGAGGTGCCGGTGGACAAATATTCAATATCGGCAAATCCAAAGCGCAACTTTTCGATAAAAAGACCGATGTAAACGTCACTTTTAAAGATGTCGCCGGGCTTGAAGAAGCTAAGGTTGAAATTATTGAGATTGTAGATTTTCTGAAAACCCCGGATAAATACACCCGCCTTGGTGGTAAAATTCCAAAAGGAGTATTGTTGGTTGGCCCTCCCGGAACGGGTAAAACCTTGTTGGCCAAATCAGTTGCCGGCGAGGCCCATGTGCCATTCTTTAGCATTTCAGGATCTGATTTCGTGGAAATGTTCGTGGGAGTTGGCGCTTCACGTGTGCGAGACTTATTTAAGCAAGCAAAAGAGAAATCGCCCTGCATCATTTTTATTGACGAGATTGATGCTATTGGTCGTGCCCGCGGTAAAAATCCGGCAACCGGCGCCAATGACGAACGAGAAAACACACTCAATCAGTTACTTACGGAGATGGATGGCTTCGGTACAAATTCCGGCGTTATAGTTTTGGCAGCTACTAACAGGGCAGATATCCTGGACAGGGCCTTGATGCGTGCCGGTCGTTTTGACCGTCAAATTTACGTAGAACTTCCTGACTTGGAAGGCCGTAAAGAGATTTTCGAGGTGCATATGCGTCCGCTCAAACTGGATGATTCTGTTGATAATGACTTTTTGGCACGCCAAACACCCGGTTTTTCGGGTGCCGACATCGCCAACGTATGCAATGAGGCTGCCTTGATTGCGGCACGTAAAAGCAGAGAAACTATTGACAAACAGTCGTTTATGGATGCCATAGACCGTATCGTCGGTGGACTGGAAAAGAAAAATAAAATCATTACGCCTTCTGAGAAAAAAGTCGTTGCCTACCACGAGGCAGGACACGCCACCGTGAGCTGGCTGCTTGAACACGCGCATCCTTTGGTGAAAGTTACCATAGTGCCACGTGGCAAATCGCTCGGCGCAGCCTGGTACCTGCCCGAAGAACGCCAGATAACAACTTACGAACAAATGTTTGACGAAATGACAGCGACTCTGGGCGGAAGAGCTGCCGAAAAGGTGATCTTTGGTAAAATATCTACAGGAGCACTCAACGACCTTGAAAAGGTTACCAAACAGGCGCAAGCCATGGTTACTTATTATGGCCTGAGCAAAAAAATTGGAAACGTAAGTTATTACGACTCCACCGGTCAGCAAGAATATGCATTTAGTAAGCCATTTAGTGAAAAAACCAGCGAAATAATCGACAATGAAATCAGTGATATGATTGAGCTGGCTTATCAAAATGCGCTGAAACTGCTAAGAGAGCACAAGGACGGTTTGACGCAACTAGCAGAAAAACTATTGGAAAAAGAAGTAATTTTCGGTGAAGACCTTGAAGCTATTTTTGGAAAAAGACCCTGGATAAAAGAAGAAAGGATTTCGCCTAAAAAGCTTGTTATCCCAGCCATTCCTGAAGAAACATCAGTAACTGCTGAAAACGGCAAAGAAGAAAGTAAAGTTAAAGCTGCCGATAATACAGAAATTACAGAAGTTAAGCCTTCAAAAAAAGACAAGCCGAAAAAGGATAAAATATCCTAAGGGAAGCCCTGATTTAAAAATATGCAGCGGTGGCAAAAATGAGTAACATGGAAGAAACGACTTCGCGAGAACAAATCCTCACCAAAATCAGGAATGCCCTGATTGACAAGTCGGATATGCCCTATCCTGAGGCTGACCTTAGTCGACCGGTAATGCATCAGCCCGATTTAGAACAAGGATTGGAAGTAATTTTTGCGCAAGAACTTATCAAAACAAAAGGCAACTTTATTTACTGCGAAAACGAAATCCAGTTTATTGAGTATCTCAAAACATTGATAAGCGAGAAGGAGTGGACGCCTATTTGGACCCAAAGCCGTAAAATTCAACAGCTTCTCGGAGCCGGAGAAATAAACTTTACGACGGAACCAGTGGAAAAATCGGTGTTGTTAGTGGGGCTTTCGCCTGCTGAGAAACTTATCGCACAAACCGGAACAATTGTATTATCAGATCTAACTACTGGCAGCAGAAGCGCCATCGCACTACCTGATATTCAGCTGGTAATGGCTTATGCATCACAGGTTGTGCTAAGTTTGAAAGACGCCTTGCGCGATTTAAAACTTGCTTATCCTGACCGTTTGCCTACGCAACTCACTTTCGTAACAGGCCCAAGTCGCACTGCCGATATTGAGAAAACACTGGTGATAGGAGCTCATGGCCCAAAATCACTTTATCTTTTTTTAATTGATGACATTTAAGCTGCATTGGCACAACTACAATAGTTTAACTGGCTTGTAAAATCATTATTTTTCGTATGTTTGTGCTGCTCTAAAGTGACACAAACTGGCATAAGCAGTACATGAAAGAACTAATTAAACGTACAACTTACGGGTTTCTATTTGTCGTACTGATTGTCGGCAGCATTTTGCTTTCAAAATATGCTTTTGCTTTGCTGATGCTTTTCGTGAGCCTGGTTGGCAGTTACGAAATGCTTAATTTGCAGCTTCAACACAAATTAAAACCTGCGTTATCCTTGCCTGTGATGTTAAGTAATCTGCTGTTTTACGCCATTTTAGGTCTTGTAGCGCTGAATCTTATCGCCGTCAAATTTCTTGTTTTAACGATTTTACCAATTCTGCTGCCCTTTCTTCACGCATTGTTTAGTAAAAGTTTTACTTTCTCTGAAATTTCAGTGGCTTACTGGCCTTCTTTATTGCTGGTTTCGCTGCCTGCGAGCTTATTAATCTTTATGTACAACCACAGCTTTATTGGCGAAATGGCCGGCGCACAACTGATTATCTCCATCTTAGTTATGGTTTGGATCAACGACGTTTTTGCTTACTTGGTAGGCGTTAGCATTGGCAGGCACCGCCTTTTTGAACGTATCTCACCCAAAAAAAGCTGGGAAGGCAGTATTGGCGGACTGGTTTTTACGGTAGTAGCGGCGGTACTTTATAGTTATTTTACGGACTTTATAACGCTGGAAATTGCCATTAGTCTGGCTGTTATTATTGTGCTATTCGGCAGTCTGGGCGACTTGATTGAATCCATGATTAAACGCCAGGCCAAGGTAAAAGACAGCGGCAAAATAATCCCCGGCCACGGTGGCGTTCTGGATCGTTTCGATGCTACTTTTTATGCGGTTCCATTTGTTTTTATATACTTAATTCTCATTCAATAAATGCATATCCATCGCGAAGGTTACAAGGTAATATTTACGGTAGCACTGCTTATTACAGCACTTTGGTTTCTGCTCGATACTGTGCTTCCCACGGCAGGCATAGCCCATATTTTGTTTTATGTTGGCTTTGGCGGCCTGCTAATTTGGACTATCAGTTTTTTTAGGGTTCCTCACCGGAAAATCAATAACAAGGACGTTTCCGAAGTTATTTCCTCTGCGGATGGCCGGGTTGTTACGGTTGAAGAAGTTTTTGAACCAGAGTATTTTAACGATAAGCGGATACAGGTTTCGGTATTTATGTCGCCTCTTAATGTGCATGTAAACTGGTATCCTATTGATGGCGAGGTGAGTTATACAAAATACCATCCCGGAAAGTTCCTGGTCGCCTATCATCCAAAATCTTCAACAGAAAACGAACGCAACACCATCGTTGTGAAAAACGAAAACGCCCAGGAGATTTTGGTGCGTCAGATCGCCGGCATGATGGCCAGGCGAATTATCAGCCGGGCAAAAGTTGGCGATAAAGCTATAAAAGGCAGTGAGTTTGGCATCATCCGTTTTGGTTCGCGGCTCGACTTTTTCTTTCCGATAGATGCAGAGATCTGTGTGAAGCTTGGTGATAAAATCACGGCCCAACAAACGGTCTTGGGCAAGCTACCGAAAATCTAAGCCAAAATATCCTTTAGCTCAATAAGGCTTGATATCTCGAAAGTAGGACTTTCGGTGTGTTGTTGTTTCTGTGGATTGAAGAAAACCTGATCCATGC
The DNA here is from genome assembly GCA_023229135.1 of Bacteroidales bacterium. Lineage (GTDB taxonomy): Bacteria > Bacteroidota > Bacteroidia > Bacteroidales > F082 > UBA5536. The sequence goes on along the minus strand of JALNZT010000038.1, from coordinate 18,031 downwards.
CAAAAGCCTGAGCACCAAGTATATCAACCGGCAAATCATCACCAATCATCAGGCTTTCTGCACTGAGCGTATTGCATTGTTGCATGGCATAGCTAAAAATCAAGGGATCGGGTTTTTTAACGCCGGCCGCTTCTGAAGTAATCATCTTTTCGAAAAAACCGGCAATTCCAGCTTCATTGATTTTGATGTGCTGAACCTCCTCAAAACCATTGGTGATAAGGTAAAGCTTATAGTCCTTTTTTAAAAACTCAAGCACCTCAACGGCATGTGGAAACAGGTAAACAGTACGTGGCGAAAAGTAAAGATAGTCATGCGATAGCTGATGAACCAGTTTTTCATTATCAATATCAAACGCCTTTAGCGTGTCCCTGAATCTCAAATCGCGCAAAACTTCTTTTCCTAGGTTCCCGTTGCGGTATTCAGTCCAAAGTTTATCGTTATGCTCATTGTAGGTCTGGTAAAAAATATCCAGATCGGCAATACCAAAATCATGAAGCTTATAAGTTTCGAACAAACGCTCAAAAGTATGCAGGGCACTGCTGTCAAAATCCCAGATGGTGCGGTCTAAGTCAAAGAAAAGGTGCTTATAGCGTTTAGGTTTCATAAAAATAATCAGCTTGATGTTTTCGTTTTCAAGTATTTGGTTTCCATCTGCCGGTACCATTCAAAAAGCAGTATGGCAGCCGAGTGGCTCACATTGAGGGATCGGGTGAGACCCGGCACGGGGATATAAACCACCTGATCTGCCTGCTCAAGTATTTCCGGCCTCATGCCAAAGCGCTCATTGCCAACAATAAACGCTGCGTTATCGGGGAGTACTGTGGTAAATAAACTGGTGGCATTAGAAGCTGTTTCGAGTGCTACGATGGTTTTGGGTTTTTCAATAAGTTTTCTCAAATCCATTTCTTGTGTGAAAAACCATTCCATTCTCCCATGGCTAGAGGTGGCCACCCGCTGCAGCTTGCTGAGCTGGTGCATCGGCTCCTCGCCCAGAAAAATAGCCTTTGAAGCTGCAATATTTAACGCCAGTCGTATCATGGCGCCCATATTTTCCGGACTTTTTAGCGTATCGGAAATAAGTATTGGCGGGCTAACAAACTGATAAATAGCTTCCGGTGACAGTTCTTCAAACAATAAATTAGATTTTAAATAGCTCATAGGAGGGCGCAAAGGTAAAATATCATCACCGGAAAAACAGCAAAAAGTTAATAAACAAAATGATTTAAAAAATGAACCCACTTCGTAAAGTCAATCAATAAAGAAGTGCTACTAAGGCTCTAAGCTGCACAAAGTATTGGTTATCAGAATTAAAATATCGTGACATCTTTACAACTTGGTGTCAATTCGATAAGCTCATTGCATCACTTCGGGTCAGAATAATACTTTTTTGGCGTTGACTCAAGGATGGATTTTGCTGTAGAAGCAAAGCTTTTAATATCACCTGAATAATTCACAAACTAGTAACAAACAGGAGAAAGTTGATGGTTATCTCATTGATATATTGCATCTCTGAGGTAAAAAAAAGCCAAAAACTTTCTCCATAAACAAAAACACAGCTAATTTTTCAAATTCTAATATATCAAGCTCAGAATGCTCTCTATCTTCACTTTTTGATTTGTCGAACTTTGACAAGGAAAAGGTAGAAGTAAGCTTCACATTACCTAACGTATTTTAATCCTAAAGCTAAATCGCATGTCCCGGCTTATGGATTAATGCAATTGGTTCCCACATCAGGAGTACTCGATGCCTATCAACACGTTTTCAATCAGGACAAAATTCTTCCGGCCAATTACCTGTTTCAGGCCGACAAAATATAGAACTGGGTTCCACCTGTCAGCTGCTATTGATAACGCGCTACTTTAAAAAAGTGAAAGACCTCAATTCCAGATTGCGGTGGGTCAATGCAGCATACAATACCGGCGTAAGAAACATGGCCAGAGCTTTCACCGGAACAACCAACCCTTCAAGGGCAATTCCTATAATCAACAAAATGACCTATGAAGAATGTTATGGCTTTTTGAGCGAACACCTGCCCCACAACGAAACCAAGGACTATTTTAAAAAAGTAAGCCAACGGATGGGGATGTATCAGGAGTGGAAGGGAAAAAGTAAATCTTATTTAGATTATCGCAGTAGCTGAAAAGGATATCAACCCTAGCGCGAGTAGTTAGTTTTAGTCCCAAACCATTAGAGAATTTTAGACCTTCAAAACCGCTCTCGCCAACAATAGCGACCTTGATAAATAACTTAGTTTGAGATTATAAGAATTATTTTTCTCTCACAAAAGATGAACCACTGATTAGCAATCAGATGTCATCCGTAAAAATTTGAATACAAGGCTTTTTGCTCGATTACACAATAATTTTTTTTATAATGAGCTGTTAATCATTAACTTAATTTAAAATGCTTTAACGTTTTTTAACGAAGCTTTGCGTTTGGGCTTTATTATCTTTGCAATCCGTTAGCAAAACCTAATCCATATGATTCAAACAGATATCAGCGCATTAAATGAAAGAATTCAGCAGGAAAGTCAGTTTATCGACCTGATTACGCTGGAGATGAATAAAGTTATCATTGGTCAGAAATCAATGACAGAAAGATTGCTTATCGGCTTGCTGGCCAATGGCCACATATTGCTGGAAGGCGTTCCCGGACTTGCTAAAACTTTGGCTATTAAGTCGCTTGCTAATGTTATCAAGGCCGATTTTAGCCGCATACAGTTTACGCCCGATTTGTTGCCTGCCGACTTGATTGGCACTTTGATTTACAGCCAGAAGTCAGAAGAATTTGTGGTACGCAAAGGCCCCATCTTCTCCAACTTCATCCTGGCTGATGAGATCAACCGCTCGCCTGCCAAGGTTCAAAGTGCGCTACTGGAGGCCATGCAGGAAAGGCAAGTAACCATTGGCGAACAAACTTTTGCACTTCCCGATCCGTTTTTGGTGATGGCTACCCAAAACCCTATCGAGCAAGAAGGAACTTACCCGCTGCCCGAAGCTCAGGTGGACCGTTTTATGCTTAAAGTAGTGATAAATTATCCAAAAAAAGAGGAGGAAAAACTTATTTTGCGGCAGAATATCACCAACGAAGTACCCAAAACAAACAGCATTATCAGCACTGAACAAATTAAGAGGGCGCGTGAAGTGGCGCGTGAGGTATACTTAGACGAAAAGATCGAAAACTATATCACCGATATCGTTTTTGCTTCACGCTATCCTACCGAATACCGTCTGAAACGTTTTGAAAACATGATCAGCTTTGGCGGATCGCCGCGTGCAAGTATCAACCTGGCATTGGCTTCCAAGGCTTACGCTTTTATTAAAAGACGTGGTTATGTGATTCCGGAAGACGTTCGGGCTGTGGCCCACGATGTTTTGCGCCACCGCATCGGACTCACTTACGAAGCTGAGGCTGAGAACATTACTTCGGAAGAGATCATCAACGAAATTTTGAACACCATCGAAGTGCCCTAAAAAATTGCGCACATACAATAATAGGTGTAAACTTCAGAAGCATAAAATTCCGTGGAATCAACATCAATATTAAAAAAAGTACGAAAAATTGAGATAAAGACGCGTGGGCTGTCGAACCAGATTTTTTCCGGACACTACCACAGCGCGTTCAAAGGCCGTGGTATGGCTTTCAGCGAGGTGCGCGAATACCAATATGGCGATGACATCCGCAATATCGACTGGAATGTTACCGCTCGCTTCAACCACCCGTTTATCAAGGTTTTTGAGGAAGAACGCGAGATGACGGTGATGCTGCTGGTGGATGTTTCAGGCTCCAATGATTTCGGATCAGGACGGCAGCTAAAACGCATGCTGGCCGCTGAACTGGCCGCCGTGCTTGCTTTTTCGGCTATTCAGAACAACGATAAAGTGGGTGTTGTATTTTTCAGTGACCAGGTGGAAAAGTTTATCCCCCCCAAGAAAGGTACAAGCCATATACTGCGTATCATACGCGAGATAATCAGTTTTGAGCCGCTGCAAAAAGGCACAGACATTTCCGAAGGCCTCAAATTTTTGACCAGCGCCATCAAAAAGCGTTCAACAGCTTTCTTGATTTCCGATTTTATGACCTCCAAAGATTTTGAGTTTTCGCTGCGTATCGCAGCCCGCAAGCACGATTTGGTAGCCCTCAGAATTACCGATAGACGTGAACTGGAAATGCCGGCCATCGGTTTAGTAAAAATGCGTGATCCTGAGACAGACCAGGAAGTTTGGGTGGACACTTCGAGCAGCAATTTCAGGGAAGCCTATCTCCGTAATATCGGTGAGGCAACGGCCAGACTAAACCAGGTTTTTGCAAAAAGTGGCATCGACAATACCCAGGTTTTTACGGATGAAGACTATGTAAAACCCCTGTTGAAACTCTTTAAAAGAAGGGAGGCCAGGCGATGAGATTTTTAAAAGAAATAATGCTCATAACGGGTTTTTCTACCATGGGTTTTGTGGCTTTAGGCCAAAGTGTTGAGGCTGTCGGACAGCTCGACCGCGACACCATAAAAATGGGTGAACGCCTTAACTTTGAGCTTAATATGAAGGCACCGGAAGGCTTTGAGGTGTTTTGGCCTGACTGGGGTGATACACTTTCAAAAAAGGTAGAGATTATCAGCAAAAGCGATATTCTGCAGCAACCACTCGACGCCCGCGGAAATGTGTGGATGAAGCAAAGCATCATCGTAACCTCTTTTGATACAGGCGTTAACATCATTCCATCGGTTAAGCTGGAATTTTCGCCCACAGGCGATAGCACTGTTTTTACAGCAACTTCTGCTGCACTCAGTTTTTATGTGCAGCCCATGACCGTTGATACTACCGCCAGTTTTAAACCTATAAAAGGGCCGCGCAAAGCTCCTATCTCATTTTTAGAAATACTGCCCTGGATCATCGGAATCTTAGGTTTGCTGGGCCTAACCGCTTTGGCTTTGTGGTACTTTTTGCGCAGACAAAGAAAAACCAAGCCTATCCCTATTTTCGAGAAACCAAAAATCCCGCCATACAAAACTGCTATCGAGCAATTGGAAGAACTCAGGCATAAAAAATTATGGCAAAATGGACATTTGAAAGACTATTATTCTGAGATGACCGACATCGTAAGAAGCTATATCGAACATCAATTTGACGTTCAGGCAGTGGAAATGACCACCGATGAAATTCTGATTGGTATTAAACCTTTGCATATCAACGAAGACGCGGTCTATAAACTCAAACATTGCTTGCAACTCGCTGACCTTGTTAAGTTTGCCAAAGCAGAACCTTCACCTTTGGAACATGATATTTGCCTGGACAACAGCCTTATTTTCGTGAAAGAAAGCCATGCCAACATCCGTTTGCAGCAGCCGGAAAACGTTGCTGAAACGGAGAAAAAGGAGGAGTTATGATGGAACAAATCACTTTTGCACATCCCGACTTTTTGTACGGATTGATTGCTGTTCCGCTGGCGATTATTTGGTATATCTTCAGGCACAACAAACAGCAAGCCTACTTGCAATTTTCTGACACTTCGCTATTTAGCGGATACAGCAAAAGCTGGAAAGTTTATTTTCGACACAGCCTTTTTGCGCTCCGCTGGTTAGCTATTTCGCTGCTGATTGTGAGTATTGCACGGCCACAAACCAGCTCATCAAAGCAAAACATGACCATCGAAGGCATCGATATTATTATATCGCTCGACGTTTCGGGCAGTATGCTGGCCCGCGACTTAAAACCCGACAGGCTGGAGGCTTCCAAAGATGTGGCCATTGAATTTATCAAGAACCGTCCCAACGACAGGATTGGTCTGGTAATTTTTAGCGGAGAAACTTTCACCCAAGTGCCATTAACAACAGACCACTCGGTACTCAGAAATATGTTTACCGACATCAAGAGTGGTATGATAGAGGACGGCACAGCCATTGGCGACGGCCTGGCAACGGCAGTGAGCAGGCTGCGCGACAGCAAAGCCATTTCCAAAGTGGTTATTTTGCTCACAGATGGTGTTAACAATGCTGGTTCTGTTGACCCGATGACGGCCGCCGAAATCGCTAAAGTATTTGGAATCAGAGTCTATACTGTTGGCGTAGGAAGCTATGGAACAGCACCTTACCCCGTGCAAACACCTTTTGGGATTCAATTACGCGATATGAAAGTAGAAATTGACGAGGCATTGCTGCAAAATATCGCCAATCAAACCGATGGAAGATATTTCAGGGCTACCTCCAACAAAAAGCTGGAAGAAATTTACCAGGAAATTGATCAGTTGGAACGCTCAAAAATTGATGTTACAGAGTTTAAACGCAAACATGAGGAATTTTTCCCGTTGGTAGTTTTGGCTCTGGGTCTGCTGCTGTTGGAGTTTCTGCTGCGTCAAACCTTGTTGAGATCAGTAACTGCTTAATCAGAGAAAATGGAAACAAACGTTATAAAATTTGAAAATCCGGATGTTCTCTACCTGCTGGCCTTAATACCTCTTGTGTTATTAGCCTTCGGATTGAGCAGGTATTACACCAAAGGTAAGCTGAAAAGTTTTGCCGGATCAGCCTTGCTCAAAACCTTGATGCCCTTGCAATCGGGCACACGGCTTTGGGTAAAAACAATCCTCTTTTCATTGGCTATTGCCAGCCTGATTTTTGCCCTTGCCAACCTGCAAACAGGCGCTAAGCTGGAAGAAGTGAAGCGTGAAGGGATAGACCTTTTTATAGCCGTTGACATTTCAAATTCGATGTTGGCCGAAGATATCGTTCCCAATCGACTTGAAAATGCCAAACAATCTATCAACCGCTTGATTGACAAGCTAAAAGGTGATCGTATCGGGATAATTCTATTCGCCGGAAAAGCCTATATCCAGCTACCGCTTACCACAGATTATGCTGCTGCTAAGATGTTTGTTTCCACAATAGAAACGAATCTTATTCAGGCACAGGGAACAGCCATTGGCGAGGCCATTACAACAGCAGTTAAAGCTTTTGACGAAAACGAACACAACAAAGCCATCGTGATACTTTCGGATGGAGAAGACCACGAACAAAACGCCATCGAAGCGGCTTCAGAAGCCGGAAAGCTGGGAATTAGTATTTACACCATCGGGATGGGACTTGCCGAAGGTGCGCCAATTCCGGTTTATAACCAATATGGCAAACGCACCGGTTTTCGCAAAGACAACAGCAACACCACTATAATTACCAGACTGAACGAAAGCATGTTGCAACAGCTTGCCAGCGCAGGGAACGGCAGTTATGTGCGTGCCAATAACAGCCGCACTGGTCTGGACTATATTTTTGAAGAAATCAACAAGCTGGAAAAAGCAGAGATTGACGCAAAAATATTCACCGATTACGAAGATCAGTTTCAGTGGTTCATCGCTCTGGCATTGATTTTGTTACTTACAGAAGCTTTACTTTCTTCGGCCAGAAAACCCTGGGAATTGAAGTTAAACCTCTTTGAAAGAAAGTCGTGATTATGAAAAATATTTGGTATAGTCTATTGGTAATCTTCATCTTAGCTCAGCCGGCTTTGACGCAAGAAGACAAAAAACTACTGCGCAAAGGCAATAAAGAGTTTGAAAAGGAAGCTTTTAACGAAGCCGAAATAAATTATCGTAAGGCATTAGAAACCAACCCGATGAACGATAACGCCGTGTTTAATTTGGGTACATCGCGTTATAAACAAGATAACTTTGAGGAAGCTTCCAAAGATTTTAACCGCGCTGCTGAAATGAGCAAATCAGATAAGGAAACTGCCGAAGCCTACTATAATTTAGGCAACAGCCTGATGAGTCAAGAGAAATATAAAGAAAGTGTTCAGGCGTATAAAGAGGCGCTGCGTCTAAAACCCGAAGATGAAGATGCGCGCTACAACCTGGCTTATGCCAACTGGAAACTGAAAGAGCAAGAGCAAAACCAGGATCAACAACAAGATCAGCAGCAGGATAAACAAGATCAAGAGCAAGATCAAAAAGACCAGGAACAGAACGAGGATCAGGAACAGCAGGATCAACAAGATCAACAGGAACAAAAAAGTCAGGATCAAAATCAAGAGGATCAACAAAGTAAAGATCAACCACAACAGCAACCACAAATGAGTAAAGAAGATGCCGAACGGATGCTGCAGGCGCTTCAAAATGAAGAAAAAAAGACATTAGATAAAATCAACGAACAAAAGGTGAAAACAGGAGCCAGCAAAAGCCTTGAAAAAGACTGGTAGCATGGCGATCCTAAAAGTTGGTGTATATTTGTAACGCTCAAAAAAAAGTAAATGCCTAAATTGAAACACATACCTATTTGGCTGGTACTGATGCTAATGCAGTTAGCTGTTTTTGCGCAAGACGTAAACCTGAAAGCTATTGTTAAGCATCAGGTGAGCATGGGTGAGCAGTTTCAACTTGTTTTTGAACTCAACGCAGAAGGCGAAAACTTCCGGGGTCCTCAGTTTAAAGACTGGCGGGTATTGACCGGTCCGATGAGCTCCACCAGCTCCAGCATACAAATCATTAACGGCCAGGTGAATAGTAATATTACGCAATCCTATACCTATGTATTGATGGCCAAAGCCGAAGGTAGTTTTACAATTGATCCGGCTTCAATTATGGTTGACGGAAAAACCTACAAAAGCGCTCCCATTACTATTAAAGTTACTGCCGCAAGTGCTTCGACACAAGGCAGTTCAAATGCTTCGGAGCCTGGTGCGAACGGGGAGATCAGCTCAAAAGATTTATTCTTACGAGCTATTGTTGACAAAAAAGACGTTGTGCGTGGTGAGCAAATCATCGTAACCTATCGGCTTTATACACGCCTGCCGGTTTCGAGCGTTACGGTAAGCAAACTTTCGGCCTTTCCGGGCTTCTGGACAAAAAACCTGCAAAATGACAAGGCCGCTTTATCTCAATCTACCGAGATTATTAATGGCGAAGAATATGCCACTGCCGATATCAGAAAAATGGCACTTTTCCCGCAGAGGACCGGCAAGCTGGAAATTGAAAGCATGGAGCTGGAATGCGTGGCACAGGTGCGTACACAAACCAATCGCCGCCGTAGCAAAGATCCTTTTGAGAGTTTTTTCAACGACCCGTTTTTTAACCGAGGCATTTCCAATGTGCAAAAACTGCTGGTTTCTGACAAACTGGAAATCAATGTAAAACCGCTTCCCACTGCCGAAAAACCCAATAGTTTTAAAGGTGCTGTTGGACAATTTGGGCTGCAATCGGGTATCGACCGCACAAGCCTAAAAACCGGTGAAGCCATCAACCTGGAGTTTACGATAAGCGGCAGCGGTAATGTGGAGCTGACGGAACTGCCCGAACCCGTTTTTCCACCCGATTTTGAAGTTTACGATCCTAAGACTTCCGTTTCTGTAAAAACTTCTGCCAAAGGAATCAGCGGAACAAAAAAGTTTGAATACCTACTAATCCCGCGGGTAGAAGGAAACTTCGTCATCGAACCCATTACATTTTCCTATTACGATCCCGCAAAAAAACAATACCTCAGCCTACAATCGAATAGCTATGAAATTGCTGTTGAAAAAAACGAATCTTCCCAAACTGATGGCGTCTTTTACAGCACACCACAGGAAGGCATAAAATATCTTGGTAGCGACATCCGGCACATAAAAACCAAAAATCTGCAATTGAGAGATGTCAACAAATTTTTCTTTGCGAGCGCAGCCTATTTTGGTCTGCTTTTGCTGCTCATCATAATTTTTGCTTTGATTTTAATCCTGACCAACAAACGCCGCAAGCTGATGAAAAATCAGTCGCTGGTAAGAAATCGCAAAGCTACAAAAGTGGCCAAAAAGCGCCTGAAAATGGCCAACAAACACCTGAAAAGTAAGGAACAAAATGAGTTTTATACAGAGATGTCGCAGGCATTATGGGGCTATGTGCGCGATAAATTTAACATTGTACCCTCAGAGCTTTCGCTTGATATGATTGCTGATACGCTAAAATCAAAAAACGCCAGTGAGGAAGTAATAGAAGAACTTATTAAAACATTGAATAGCTGTGAGTTTGCCCGTTTCGCACCAGGAGAATCAGGCAAGAAAATGGAAGAACTTTACCAACAAGGTTTGGCAATAATTATGCGAATTGAAAAAACCGTGAAGTCATGAGTGCACTAATACCACAAAATATAAGCGCCCAGACGCAGCAGACAAATCCGAAAAAGCCCGCAAACTGTTTTCGTTTTTTTAAGGTAAACCAAACCGCTTTGCCTGGCTTAAAAGCACTGCTGCTTTTCAGTTTTGTGCTGGCTATATTCGTTGCACCACTCCAGCTGAAAGGTGAAATCGTTGAAGCTGAAAAAATACTACAAACAGCCAACGAACAATACAATGAAGCACGTTACGATTCGGCTTTAGTTCTTTACAACCAATTGATTGAAGCCGGAAAAATCTCAGCGGAATTACTTTATAACACCGCCAATGCCTACTTTAAGCTCCGCGACATTCCGTCGGCCATTCTGTATTACGAAAAAGCGCTGAAAATCGCACCAAACGACGAAGACATACTGCACAACCTGGGAATTGCCAACAGCCAGATTATCGACAAAATAGAACCTGTGCCACAACTGTTTTTCAAAAACTGGTGGCATACCTTTTACACCATGTTTCCTGCTGATTTATGGGCAGTTATCTCCTTGATTAGCTTTACTGTTTTATTGATTTTCATATTGGTATTTCTGCTTTCTCACAATAAATTATGGCGTAAGATTGGATTCTTTTCCGGCCTCATATTGCTACTCATAACTTTGGGCACTTTTGGTATGGCTTCGCAAAAATACTACTATACCAAACAAATCAACGAAGCTATTATTTTTGCGCCAACCATTACCATAAAAAGCTCACCATCAGCCTCAAGCGTTGATCTTTTTGTGTTACACGAAGGCACTAAAGTAAGCTTGCTGGACGAGCTTGATGGTTGGCAAAAAATCCGTATTGCTAACGGAAGTGTTGGTTGGCTGCCTGCCGAGGCTTCCAAAGGCATATAAATAAATACCAAATGCCACCCAGATTAACTGCTTTTGTTTTTCAGATTGTGTCAATCCTAAGTCTTTTTATGCTTGCCCAATCTTGCCTCAAATCAGATAATCCGGGTCTGCCCACTGATGTGGTTGATGCCATTGCACAAACAGGCCACAACCGTGTGGAAATTACGAAAACCATCGGATATTTTATTGATGCTGAAGATAGCATCTACCTGAAATCAGCCTTCTTTTTGATTGCAAATATGCCACATCAGTATGCAGTAGATTACACGATTAAAAACGAAAAAAATCAGGAAATAAATTTTGAACCTGAAGACTTTGTTTCGTATGACAGCCTGGAAAACTGGTGGAGTACGCAACAAGCCAATGGCCATCGCTTATTTTACGAGACCAAAAAATTTAGCTTAGACAAGGATACAATTAGTGCCAAATTGCTAATTTCAACGATAAACCAAGCCATTGCAAGCCGGTCTTACCCCTGGAGCAAAGCCTATACAACCACAGATTTCTTCCTATACATCTTGCCCTATCGTTTTGAAAATGAGCATATTTATGATTGGAGAACAAGTATTTTAAATGATTTTAGTTGGATTGCTGACAGCGTTCAAAAAAACGCTAAAGCCGAAGAGGTTATTCAGCTTATCAATGATTATGTCAACACTAATTTCGTTTTTGATAAGCGCTATTTGCGTGTTGCCAACGTACAAACTTATCCGGAAATAATGCTTAGCCGGCGTGGAAATCAGAGCGATCTGGCCCATCTAAAAGCATCAATTGCCCGTAGCTTTGGCATTCCTGCCACCATAGATTACACACCATATCTGGCCGACAGCATTTCCGGACTCTTTTTCGCGGTTGCGCAAGACAGCCGGGGAAAATTTATCCCTATGCTCCCTGTCAATTCCATTGACCTTTTCAAGAAAAATAAAATCCCTAAGGTGTACCAACGAATCTTCGTGCAAAACGAAGCAAGCTTATTTGCACAAAAAAATCTTAGCTTGAAGACACCACCGTATATAGGGCACTATCATTACCTTGACGTAAGCAGCGATTACCTGACTGTGGAAGATATTGATTTCAGGAACAACACTTCTGATACGCTCTATTATATTGGAGTGCATAACGACAAAAAGTGGCGAGCTGTTGATTGGACTATAAGCAAAGATTCTCTCGTAAGTTTTCGTGACATGGGGAAGGGAATAAACTACCAGCTTCTAATTATGCAAAATGATAGCCTTGTGCGTGTATATACTGAATAATTGAAGCCATTTTGAAGGTATTTTCATCAGTTTACAGCTCGTTTTTAGAGGAAAATGATTAATATTCGCATTTTAACAGCCTCAAAATTAGTATGATTAACCGAAAACTTGAACTCGTTTGCGCTATTCTAATTTAAAGTTATCTTTGTCTGTTAAAAATTAACCCATTTTAAAACTTAAGGATTGTTAAATAAAAAGCTCGAGGAACTGTTGTTGGTTTCAATTTTTACCGTAACTTGTGCCACTCTTTTAGAGCATTTAGAGACCGAAATATAATCAAAATTACATGATATGAAAAGAGGATTTCTACCGTTAAGTTTACTACTTATTTTCAACATCTTAGCCGGAACCAGTCTTTTAGCAAACACATCTGAAAAGGGAGGAAAATACACTCCTAGAAGCAGTGAAGCTGCCACTGCTGAAGCCTATCGGGCAAGCTTAAGAGCTAACCAGCATACGGGCATGGTTGATCCGGCTGACGTGTTAAAAGCGATGCGAAAAACAGATCAGGCTTCGACAAACAAAGAAGCTACTGCCCTTAACTGGGTAAATCTTGGTCCCGATAACTACGGCGGACAGGTAAAAGCTATCATCTTTGATAACCGCGATGGTTCCAGTGGAACAGTCCTGGCAGGAACCAATGGTGGTGGAATCTGGAAGTCGGTAAACAATGGTATTACCTGGACAAGAGTGAGCCAGAAAAATATGATTGTGAGTTCGATGGTTCAGACATCAAACGGTGATATATATGTAGGAACAGGTGATGGTTTTAGTGCCCAAGCACTAAATGGTCTGAGTGATTTTAACTACACGACAGGCCTAATTGGTCATGGCATCTATAAATCAACCGATGGAATAAATTTTGAACAACTGCCTGCAACAATACCGGTTGCCAATGATAATGGTGCTGCATGGGCTTTTGTAAACGAGTTAGCAACTAACGCTTCTGGTCACATCTTTGCCGCTACCAATTCCGGTTTGATGTTTAGCACCGATGGCGGCTCAAGCTGGAATGTAGCTACTGACGCCGAAGCCAACGAGCTTAACATGAACGCCACGGATGTGAAAGTGGGAAGCGATGGTACTATTATTGCTGCCGTTGCAAACAAATGTTACATTTCTAAATCCGGCAACACCAACGGTTTTGTAAATAGATCAACAGCAGACTCAGTTTCATTGCCTATAGAAAACGTAAACCGCCTGGAACTAGCTATCGCACCATCCGATCCAAATAAATTGTATGCCAGTGCTGTAACAAGTTTTGGTAGTCATTTAGGCATTTATGTTTCCTCGGACAAAGGTGATAACTGGGAAATCATTTTGCCTGCAACCAATCAGAATAATATTTACAGTGGATTTGGCAACTATAATAACAGCATTACCGTATTACCTGAGGATCCTAATCGCATCCTTATCAACGCTGCTTTGTTATGGGAAGGCCGCCGCGTTGTTGAACATGGTTTATATGCATGGGAAGAAAAATCAAGCCTCTCTTTTGGTGATTTTTTTGATGAAACCTCTATGCATTTGGGACAGCATAGGCTTGTTTTTAATCCTGACAATGCCAATCAGTTTTATGTTGGAACAGATGGTGGTGTTTATAAAGGAACTGTATCTGGAAATAAATTCACTTTCGAGAATTCAAACCGTAACTTCATCACCTCCCGTTTTTATGCTATCGCTCCCAGCGGACAGGAAAATAGGGTTGTTGGAGGATCTCAGGATAATGGAACCATCTATATTTCTTCAACCGGAAACACGACGAAACAAGGTGAAATTATTTATGCACCCACTTTCCCTTCAAACGGAGGCTCTTCCGTTGTTTCAGTAATTGACCCAAAAGCAGCCGTTGTAAGTTCAACAGCAGGAATAATGGATCGCACTGAAGACATGGGATTTACCTTCTCCACCCAATTCCTAGAGCCAAGCATGAGTAATCCGCAGGTGTTCAACACACCCATCTCCCTTTGGGAAAGTTTTGACAATGAAAACAGCCGTGATTCGGTGACTTTCTTTGCAAAAAAGAATTACGTAGCCGGCGATTTACTCAAAGTGCGCAGCAACAATAACTCACATCCATTTCCTTATGTGCTAACCGAGAATTTAGCTGATGGAGATTCTCTCAGAATAAAAGATGTTGTTTCCTCGAAATTATTTGTTGCACTTGCGAATAAAGTTTGGATGACAAAAGATATGTTGGATTTTGGTAAGCAACCGCAATGGTTTGAATTGTCTAACACCAGCGTTGACTTCTCCGGTATTCCTCAGGCGATGGCCTATTCAAAAGATGCTAACCATCTTTTTGTTGGCACCAGAGACGGCAGGTTATTCCGCATATCAAACATTGCTTTGGCATACAATTACGACTTGGCCGATATAAACAGCCCACTCTGTATCGTAGCTACAAAACAGTTGCCTATTTATGAGCCGGGAGGTACAACACCTATCAGCCAGGCCATTACCTCTATTGCAGTTGACCCTAACAACCCAAATAATGTAATGGTTACTTTAGCCAACTACGGCAATGAGAACTATATTTATATGACAACTAACGCCCTTGATGGCACTCCAACATTCACCAGCAAACAAGGAAACCTGCCTCAAATGCCGGTTTACGCCTCTATTCTGGAAATGACAAATCCTGAAAAAGCAATGGTAGGTACGGAGCATGGCATTTACATTACAGACGACATCTACAGCGCTAACCCAGTTTGGACAGCTGACCAAGGTGAAATGGGTAATGTTCCGGTATTTGATCTTCAACAACAATGGATCAATAAAGCTGCTGATACCGTGCAGCTTATCAATATTGATACCGTTGTGTTGAATTATCCAGGCTCCAATAATTACGGAATTATTTATGCTGCCACCTTTGGAAGAGGCCTATACCGCTGCAACAACTTCAGAAAACCTGTTGGTATTGAAGAAAACCCTTCATATACAGCCAGCAAGGAGCTTTCAATGTCTGTTTACCCTAACCCTATCACAGATCAGGCAACGATAAAATTTGAAATCACTGAAAACAATTCGGTATCTTATCAGATTTTTGATCTTTCCGGAAGGATGATACAGCAACAGGAACTTGGCATATTTACACAAGGGTCTTACCAGCACACTGTAAACTTTGATCAGCTTAAAAATGGTACATACATCCTCAGGATGCAAAGCGGTCAAAAAAATAAAGCCGTCAAAATACTTGTATATTAATAGAGTACTGACCTCAAAATCAAGCATACAATGAAAAGATTTTTATCCGCATTAACAATTCTACTATTGATTGGGTTTCATGCATCTGCTCAATTACGTATTTACACACCCACTATGAAAGCCCCTCTAAACGGTGCTGTTGACCAAATGCCAAACGCATTACTCAACTGGAATGCCGTGTCAGGACAAGGTACCGAAATACTTTATGAGGTGCAGCTTGCTACGCTACAAGATTTCTCTGACGCGGTTACGTTTCCGGAAATCATGGTAACAGCTATAGAGACCAGCGAGCTTTTGTTTTCACAAACCTATTTTTGGCGCGTAAGGGCCTCTGATGGGATCGCCACTTCGGATTGGTCAGACCCCTGGTCTTTCACAATTTTACAAACAGTTAACATTACCAAGCCTGCTAATGCCAGTGTTCAAAATCCGGATCCCCTTTTGGAATGGACTAAAATATCCGGCATAACCCAATACGAAATCCAGGTGGATACAGCCTATAGCTGGCGTGTTGAAGGCTCAGGCCAAACAAAAACCCTCCATGATGTTTTTGTCGTTGACGATTTAACTTCCTACGCAGTAGGTGCGGATGGAACAATACTTAAACATGACGGCACAAACTGGACACCAATGACGAGCAATGTTACTGTTGATCTTTTTGATATCTATTTCACCGATGCTAACAATGGCTGGGTGTGTGGAGCCGACGGTACTTTGCTTCAATTTGACGGAACAAGCTGGAATGAGGTTGCTTCCGGTGTTACCAAAGACCTGAATGGCCTTTTCTTCCTTTCCGCCACCGAAGGTTATGCCGTGGGAAATGGTGGAACTGCGCTTCAGTATGACGGCAGCACCTGGAACAGCATTGATGTTGGCCTGACAGGCGACTTAAATGCTATTCACGGCCTCGATGCCAACAACTTAGTTGTTGCAGGAGCCAGCGCTAAAAGCAGTATATTTAACGGGACAAGCTGGACAACCTACAGCTCCGGAAACAGAGATATGTTAGGCGTTTGGATGCTAAGTCCTAATCAGATTTGGGCATCGGCTAAAGCCGGACGTATTTACGGATTTGATGGCACAGGATGGACTGAACAAACAGTAGGTAACAAAGATTTGCGTGATGTATGTTTCTTGGATGACGAAACGGGATATATGGTAGGCCGCAGCGGTTCTTTACTTGCTTATGACGGTGCTATATGGTCTATAGTAGCAAGTGGTACCGGAAGTGATTTGAACGGTATCTATCTGTTTGATGAATCAAAGGGCTACCTCGTTGGAAATAATGGTGTCGTTATCTCTTATCAGGGTGATGGATTTAACAGTCCCTATCTAAAAGATTATATTGTCGGAGCTGAGGAGCTTAGTTTTAGATTGTCTAGGCTAGCGTTTGGAAAAAGTCATTATTTCAGAATGCGTGCAGCCCACCAACAATCCGTTTCTGACTGGTCAGGTGCTAATTCGTTTACGGTAGTCTCAAATCCGGTACTAAAAACACCGGCGAACAACACCGCGGGCACAGTGCTTGATTTGAATCTTACCTGGGAGAAAATAACCGGAATTGTTAAATACAATATCCAGTTAGATACAGACCCTGATTTCACAGACCCACTACTATTCGAGACTGGTGTAGAAACATATGAAATCAACAATCTTATTTTCGGAACTACTTATTATTGGCGTGTTAATGCCCGTCATGCAGGCGGTACCTCTGACTGGTCTTCTGCTTTTAATTTCACAACATTAGACTGTGTTACGCTTAACGCACCTGCTAATAATGCGGTCGACGTTACAAGGCTTCCACGTTATGAATGGATAGAAATTTTAGGCGCTGAGAAATACATGGTTGAAGTGGATAAATCACCAGACTTCACTAATCCTGAAGTGCATATTGCAGAAAGTCATATGTTTCAACAAGTGTATCTGCTTGAAAAAGAAGTATCTTATTTCTGGCGTGTCAGAGCAATTCAAGGATTAGATACAACGAGTTGGTGTTCGGCTTGGAGTTTCACCACCAAAGGCGAAACCTCTATTGGTGAGCAAAATGGCAATGAGTTCAAGATTTATCCAAACCCGGCTACAGATCAGTTCCAGGTTTATTTTGAAGCAGGAACCAGCCGCAATGCCACATTGGAAGTATACAATATGATTGGCAGCAAAGTTCATCAGGTAAGCCTTGCCATCCGTCCAGGTCAAAACAGTGAAGTAGTTGATATCTCAGGAATAAAATCCGGAATGTATTTTATTAAACTGTTAATGAAGGACAAGGCTTATACTAAGCGACTTATAATTGAATAAGCAGAGAAACTTTGATATAAAAAAAGCCCTTCATCATTTTGGTGAAGGGTTTTTTTTATGTTTTTTTAGGCGTGAGATTAGATTTGGGGTGATGGATTGGTATAGCTGGAGCTACGCGTTTGCACTGCTATAGCTGTGCTGACCCAAAGGATTTTTTTTTAAAAATCCCAAAAGTTTGCGAAACCTTCTATGTTGTAATCCAAATTTTTATTTATTTATTTTCCTCTTTTTTAGTTCGTTAGCATTTTTTCAATCTTTGAAATGGACAATACTGATCTAGAGCAGGTTTTCTGCTGACTTTCAACAT
>JALNZT010000074.1 GCA_023229135.1 Bacteroidales bacterium | reverse complement strand
GGCGTAGCTTACGGTTTGTTGTGCGCTTGCAATATGCATGCTTAATGTCATGCAAATCAGGGTCAGGAAAGTTTTCATAAAGTTGTAATTGTTTGGTTAATTTTACTTTTCAATTTCATTTGTTAGGTTTGGCCAATCGTTTACTCTGAAACGACCTGTCAAAGTTCCATCACGATCTTGCAAAACCATATCCAGATACCGAATAAAGTATACTGATTCTGAATAAAATATTCTATTTTTGCATGAAACAATTCAGAAAGGCTAGGCACTATGGAAATTGGAATTAAAGTGAAGCGCATCAGAGAGTTTAGAAATTATTCGCAGGAATATATGGCAGAACACTCAGGCATCTCTCAGGTAAGCTATAGCCGCATCGAAAGCGGACAAACCAAACTTGATATACAGCGAATGGAACAAATTGCCAGCGTGCTTGAGGTGGATCCGGTGATGCTTTTAAGCTTTGATGAGAGCTTTGTTTTTAATAATTGCCACCAGCACCAAGGCGGGAAAATTGTAAACAATTATAATGGTCTGGCCGAAACCGAACGTACCACCCTGCTTAGCCGCATTCAGCAGCTGGAGAAGTTGGTTGAGGAGCTTGTGCAACAGAAAAAATGCAGTTGAAACACTTCATTTCGTATTTCAACGCCATATTAATCATCTTGAATTGTTTTTTGTTTTTTCTTCGTGCTAAGTTCAAATTTAACAGGTATCGTACATCGGTAAAGAACTGGTACACCCCTGTTTTTAGCAGGTTCGTCAAAAATAATCAGTTTGGAAACACGAAGTGCTTCCTCATCGAGGTCAAATCGCACGCCTTTAATAACCTTATGATTGCTAGTTCCTCCGCAAGTGTCAATACAAAATGTTACCCAAACAGTTCCTTCTACCGAATCAATTGCTGCGGACACAGGATAGTTTATTTTCGAAATAATAACCCTCTGGATTTCAGTAATTTCCGGTTTTGGTAATTCTTCAGGAGTGCCAAATATTTGAAGACTATCATTACAAGTAACTTGTCCTATTGCATTAATTGACACTAAAAAAATGAATGTAATGTTAATTATTAGTTTTACCATCGTCTCGGGATTTGATTAATGAAATGCCACCACTTTTTCGAAAAGCCATCACGTAATGCATTCCACTCATTTGTTTTGATTCTATTAAAAACATCCATACCATGCTTTGGGTATAATCCTTGGTTCCAATAGTTATGAGTATATGCATCAACTTCTTCTAATGCCATAATAACTGGAGACATCTTTATTCCTCGATATTTTCCCGATAGTACATTTGTTCTATGTACCATCTCATGATCTGCAATTAAAGCAAATCGGTCATAATTTGCATCAAAAGGAAAATCATGATAAAAAATCTCTCCTGAAACCGGATCGGTGACTCCTGGATGAGCACCGTATTTTTCAAATAGTGGAGCATTTGGATCATAAGTACCTTCAAATCCAAAATGGTTCAAAGCTTCTTGTTGCCAGCTGCTGCCGGAAGGTATGGCATATTTGCCGTTTCTGAAGTTTTCATAAACATTCGCATTATTATAGAAACCTTTCCCTTTTGTCAGATTTTTAAGATTTGAAGAAGTGAGCGTAGCAAAAATCGCACCTGAAAATGCGCCCCACTTTAAGCCATTGCCAATATCTTCCCCCCACAGTATTGCATCTAAACCACCTGTTAC
Source organism: Bacteroidales bacterium (assembly GCA_023229135.1). Lineage (GTDB taxonomy): Bacteria > Bacteroidota > Bacteroidia > Bacteroidales > F082 > UBA5536. The sequence goes on along the minus strand of JALNZT010000074.1, from coordinate 5,123 downwards.
GGCGCCTTGTGCAGTGCCAAGTAACAAGTTAGCTCCAAAAGTCATACCTGCACCACCCATTGGGGCAAAAGCACCACCAACTCCTCCAACCAATGCGCCTCTCCCAGCGCCTGCCCAGAAACCAACATCAGAATTTGCACCCCTTATGCCGCCGGTAATTGCTTCAATATCAGCTCCAATCGTTATAGGTAAAGCCCACAATTGACCTGTTAAAATAGCTAAGGCAGTAAATATAAACTCCCCACTCGGATCCGTATATTTCAACGGGTTATTCCAGGCATAGCTGTAGCGGTTGTAGTTTTGGCTGTAATCTGGTGCTTGCACGTGCGGGTCGGGTGAGAGGAAGCGTGCCAGGAAGGGGTCGTAAACACGGCCATTCATATTGATAAGGCCAAACTGACTGAGGTGTTCCCCGTAATCGTTCCTCTGCGGGATTGGCATCCGTATTTGCTTTGCTGAAAATAGCAAACCAAACGGCTGCTGAACGTGGCCAAAATAGCCGCGGTCGAATAGTGTTGAGCCAACGTTATAATCTGTCCAGTTGTATGCATTGCAGCGGTACCCCTCCTGTCCACGTACCTCAGCCGGGTTTAGTTCAACTAAGACGTTTGGTTCGCTACTCTCCCAAAAGCCAAGCTTCAATGAACAGGGGTCGTAGCTCAGGACTTCAAGAATATTGCCGGAGACATCGGTGATGGAGGAATCCAGATAATCGGCAAGTAAATAGTACGGCTGCCCTGTGCTGCTGTGTACCCTGTCTTTAATGTGGGACTGCAACATGACGGCGAAAAGGCAATCTGATTTGTCATGGACAACACTTTTCGCTGACTGCAAACTACCAAAAACCAAATTTTTACCAGTTTTACTGTAAACTATGGTTGTGCAAGGCTTCATTTATGATTATTGGTTTGTTTTGGGCAAATGTAAGGAAAAACTTTCCCTCGGACACCATCTCTGACCGATGGAAAGATTTGTGTCAATCTAAAGTTAACATTAAAACTTCTTAGGTTTTAAATACGACAAACACGAATATAAAATATTGTTAATTAACATATAGTCATCAACTTCTTCAGAATAATACGCTGCCCTGAAAAATACGTTGTTCGAACTTCCTTTGCTAAATTCAAAAAGACGCTGTGGAGTGAGGTTATTTTCATAAATAGGTTCTTGGTCAGAAACATTTATCCTTTGTAATACTTTGCTTAAGCGTTTTGCTTCTCTGTTATTTAATTTATGAGTGGTAGAATAATCAATGACTAACCGTAATTCTTTGTCAAAATATCCCGACTTAAATATTAAACTATCAGCTTCTCTGTGGTATCTTACCAGATTATAACGCTGTTGACGGTCTGTTTGCGAATCAATATAATTATGTTGTTTATAAACCATTCGTATTATTAATCCACGGGTTGAATCATGAAGAAAAGGTTCGTCAAATTGTTGCAACAAGAAAGAAAATTCCACCATGTTTAAATTCAAATAGTCGGAATTTGAAATAGCGTAAGCATCAGAAAAATAATTTGGAATAATTTGAGCTGATGTGCTATCAACAAGAATATCATAAAACTCATTACACTTTCGCATTATCTTGTTCTTTTTAAAGAAAGTAACTAAACTGCTATCATTCAAGCTATCATGTCCTTCCCTTAAATAAATTTCTCCACTTTCATTTCTGTAAACAGAAACTTCTTTAGGGGTATTGTTGATGCTCTTAAAAACCAATTCCCTTACTTTAATTTCACAATCATCATAATCAACGGCATTTTGAGCTTTTGGGTAAGTATAGCTAAATGAAAGAATTACTAATATAAATAAATGCTTCATAACTCTATTTTTTTAGATAATTTAGAAAGAAAAAGTAAACTACTCCTTCTATTGAGACAGCAATTGCTTTTTCAGGATAAGTTATTAAAAACCCAGCCAGCAACTACCGAACACATCATTTTTTATTCTTTTACGCGCTTCTTGCGTATTTGTTCAGATTCTTTTACATAACGCTTAAAATCAGTGCTATCTTTAACTGGGTAGTCAAATAATATTATTGCTTTCTTTTGATTATTTTCCAAATACACAACCAAATATTTTTCATCACGCTTTACCCTAATGTCACTAGGGTATTTACTAAGTGGTTTAACAACTTTCTGTTTACCACAGTAAAAAGAAAAGCTTATACTGCCTCGACTATACCAGCCTGTCTTACCTGCCCCAATAACTGTTCCTATTGCTAGTTTTCCTTTTTTCATTATCTCTTGCTCCACTTTATTATTTATTATTCTATAACTAAATACACCAAATAGTAAAGCTGCAACAAGTAATATTTCAATCATCCTTTTTTTCATCTTCTCCATGGATAATATAGTTCAGGATAAATTGTTTTATATAAATTAAAAGGACTTGAAGAAGGAGTCGGTGCTTTCATTGGAGGACGCCAATTATTTCCAGGAGTGTTACTCGGTGTTGTTCTTGGATTGTATTTATAATATGGTGTGTTAGGTTGGGAACCTTTTTCATATTTGAAATTGTATTCATAATAATCATCATACGGACTTCTTATTTTTAAGCTTAATTCCTTCCGTGTCCAATATTGTTCAACTCCACTTCTATTTAAGCCATACTCAACACTACTAAATGTAAAACCAAACGCAGCTCCCCATCCACCTTGTACAAAGCCTTTATTAATAGCTGATTTAACATTACCACCATCTATCATTACCTCACTGAAAAAACCATTAATGTAGCCACCCGTAAAACCTTGAAACGTTTTCTCAATTGCATTCTTCAAAAAAATGGATTCCACATTAAGCCCTTCAATAGCTTTGTCTGCGAATTGCCCACCCCATTTAGCACCATAATGACTTGACGCTGCACCAATTCCGCCAGCAAGTAAAATTCTACCTACAACATTCTCATCTAAATCACTCCAAGAAACATCATCAGTTAAAATATTGGTATTTAAAAACTCATTACCAGCCCCAATTATAAATCCAGACAATGGGATTCCAAATCCAGGGACTTGAGATATTGCACCACTTGTTGCTCCTACCCCGTAATAACCAAGCCCTTCTCCAAAATTATCAATACTACTCCAATTTGAAGCAACATTTACAATAGAGCCAACATCTGCTGCTATAGCAAAAGGCAGTAAAAATTGTGCGCCTGGTATTATTAAGGCTAAGGCAGTAAATACAAACTCCCCACTCGGATCCGTATATTTCAGCGGGTTATTCCAGGCATAGCTGTAGCGGTTGTAGTTTTGGCTGTATTCTGGTGACTGCAACTGCGGGTCGGGAGAGAGGAAGCGTGCCAGAAAGGGGTCGTACACCCTACCGTTCATGTTTATCAGGCCAAACTGGCTAAGGTGTTCGTGGCCGGTATAGCCGCGGTCGAAACGGGTGGGAGAAACGTTATAATCTGTCCAATCATTTGCGTTGCGCCTGCGGCCCCAGGGATCGTAGCTCAAGTCTTCGAGTATATTGCCGGAGACATCTGTAATGCCAGTAATCGAACCAAGGTGATCTTTTAGCACATAATACAGCTGCTCGCTGTCGCCCACTAGAATGCCAAACAAACCGGTAGGGCCGTTGAGGTAGTGGATTTTTTGTTCTGTTGATGGCAATTGTCTTTTGGTTTCGTATTGCCCCAGGAAATAAGTTTCGGTGATCATAGGCATGCCCACGCCTTCATCAGCTATAAGTCGGCTGTATTTACGCTGGTTGTCTGGGCCATAAGTTATGCCAAGGTCATAATTTCTGCCACTAGGGTAAGTATTGCTTATGGAACTTAGTTTATTAAATGGAGTATAAATTATGCTTTGTTCCGGAGCAGCACTTACAAAAGCCGGTGTGGGTTGCGACACGCTGGTAACGGCATGTGGTTTGCCCTGAGGGTGCTGGTAATTGTAGCTATCAAGTGAAGGGCTTACATCGGTTTTGCGGCTGATATTGCCGTTTGGCTGGTACTGTAGTTCGGCCTGGTTTTGGCCGTTTATGCTCCAGCTGGTGAGGCGGCTATGAAGCCCATTGTCATCATCGTCATAGGTGAAGCTCTCGCTTAGTCCCCTGACAGCATCAGTGCACCAGCTTAAATTGCCGGTTGCCGGTTCAAAACTGTAGAAATAAAAAATCATTTTATATTACATAATTTAAATGTAACCGGTATTAAATATTCAACTTCTACTGGTTTGCCTTGTAACTCTGCAGGTTTTTCAAATTTTACAAGTTTAGCAACACGCAGAGCTTCAGAGTCAACATCAAGTCTAACACCTTTTTCAATTATATGATTTATTGTATTCCCTAAAGTGTCTACCTTGCATGATATGAGCACTTTACCTTGTATGGAATCATTTTTAGCAGATTGAGGGTAAATTAAACTACCTTGAATAAACTTAAATAAACCCTCAACACCATTTTTATAATGCGGCATAGACTCTACTTTTGAAACACTTAAATAAACTGTATCGTTATCATTCTGCGAAAATGCTACATTGCTGAAAAATATCAAAATACATAATAAAAATAATTTTCTTACCATCTTCTTGGGATTTTGTATATAAAATGCCACCATGCTTTTTTGTATAATTCACCAGGGCCATCTATGGACGGAAGTTGATAAGTATTAATCTGCCCAATGTAACCAATACTGTTTTTAGGATAAAAACCCTGATTCTTATATGCATGCAAAAATCCATCTACTTCTTCGGGGTAATATTTAAACTCTTTTGGAAAACTTCCGTCAATAATATTTAAACCATTTTTAGAATAAAAGTTTCTTAAAGTGAATGATTCTTTAAAGTATGTAGCCTTTAAGTTATCATAAGAAGAAAAAGCACTAGGCCCATAATTAATTACAGCATCTGTATAATCAATTGTCATAACTTTCCCCATTTCTTTCATAGGAGGAACATATACTCCCTCAAAGCCAAAGTAATCAAGTATTGCCTGTCTATCCAACCCCCTCTTTTCCATACTAATAAAAACATTCTTGTTGGTGTAAAAGTCTTCTCCTTTAGTCAAATTACTAAAGTTCTCAGAGGTGAAAGTTGTAAATATAGCTCCTCCAGTGGCTCCCCACAACATGCCTTCTCCAATATCATTTCCCCATAAGGCTGCGTCCAAGCCACCCGT
>JALNZT010000060.1 GCA_023229135.1 Bacteroidales bacterium | reverse complement strand
ATGCGTGCAAATATATAACATAACGATGATAACCCCAAATAAAATCTGAATTATTTTGCAAATTATCAGGAATTTACATGATTTTTAGGATCTACAACTTGTTAGGTGTTTCGGGAATGCAGGTTCTACCTGCGTACAATATTTATTTAGAAAATTAGTGAGCGTTTTCTGGCTATGTTGTTCATCTTCAACTATAATACTTTTTATCATAACTTAATTTTTATAAGGTAAAATAATTTCCACCCGTGTTCCATCAGCTTCACCATGATCATTTTTCAGGTCGGATATTTTCAGAAATTCGCGCTGAAATTTGCTGTTCCAGATTATCGCCAGCCGCTTTTGCGTGATAGCAATTCCTTTGGATTCGTGTGTTGACTTTCTACCGGTAGAAATCTTAGCGGCAGCTCTTCCGATACCATTATCTTGTATAATACAACGCATGCTTTGCTGATCGATAAGCTCGAAGCTGACAGACAAAAAACCCGGCTCTTTTTTTGTGCGCAAGCCGTGTTTGATGGCGTTTTCGATAAATGGCTGTGCAAGCATTGGTGGCACATCACATTCTGTTGCTTCAATAGAATCGTCCAGCTTTATTTCAAAACTAAAGGAGCTGTTCATCCGAAGTTGCTCCAATTCGATATTGAGTTTTAAGCCCGCTATTTCTTCATCAAGACTCACAAAACTTTTTGAGGAACTGTCAAGGTAATAGCGCATCAGGCTGGCGAATTTTGAAAGAAAAATCTCTGCTTGCAGACTATTGTTTTCCGAAATAAAAGCCTGAATAGAATTTAGCGCATTAAACATAAAATGAGGATTCATTTGTGCTCTAAGTAAGCGTTGTTCGGTTTCAAGTTGTTCTTGTTCAAGCTTTAATTGATTGCGTGAGGTCTTGATTTGTTTGCGATTGTACAGAATTAGAATTAATAAAAGCAGCAGTGCAGTAATGACTATCAGATAAACAATTCTGGCGCGTTGCAGGTATAACTCTTTATTCTTTTTCTCGATAAGAAGCCGTTGGTTTTCAAGCTGGCCTTCTTTTAGCCTTAAATTTAATCTCCCTTCGACCTGCGAAACCTGTTCTTGTTTTTTGATATCGAAAAGCGAATCATATAACACAGCATAATTTTTTTGATAGAATAGAGCGGCATTCAAATTCCCGGTTTCTTCACTTAGAGTACTTAATAAAAGCAGGTTTTTGATCTGTAAATCCAAGTTTCCAGTTTGTTGATTTATTTTCAGGCTCTCTTCCAGATATTGTCTTGCTTTATAAAATCTATTTGTCTTAAAATATAAGTTACCCAAATTTAGAGTGGCTTTTGCTTGCTCCTGCATAAGTTTATAATAAATAGCTTGATGATATGCCTTTTGCAAAAATATTTCTGCTTCAGGGAGCTTTCCGGCTTTCTCCAAGTGGCTACCAAATATATTTGCGGCAGTGGTGTTTAGCTCGGTGTTGTTTTGAGTAAAAGGCAGGTTGTAGGCTTTTTCAATGTAATAATAAGCTGAATCGCTTTGTTTTAGCTGATCAAAAATGAGGGAGAGATTTAACATAGCGCGGGCAACAACCTGCCAGTTGTCAGTTTTTTGGGCTTCTTGCTTAGCTTGATAATAAAGTGTTTTTGCTTTTTGATACTGGTCAGTTTGTAGATAAACATTGCCTAGATTGAGCAACAACGAAGAAAGCTGGCCTGGTTGCAAAACATTTGTCTGGTTTTTTATTGCCTGCTCATAATCATTGATGGCAGCTTTCAAATCGCCCAGTTTCAAAAACACATTGCCTCGGTTGTTGAGCAGAGCCACCAGCGATTGAAAGTCTTGTTTGCTGTCGGCTAATCCTATCGCTTGATTGTATAATTCAAGTGCACGGTAATAATCACCATAAACTGAATAAGTTGATCCTAAGCCTAATACCAGTGCATTTTTGAGGTTTTTAGGATCGATAAGCTTATTGATTTCCAATGCCTTTTCAAAATATGTGATAGCCGATTTGTTGTCGCCAATTTCATTGTAACAATTGCCTAAATTGATAAGCGAACCAATGATTGCATCCGGATTATTCAGCTTTTCTCTGATCTGTAAGGCTTGTTGATGTAGCTTTATTGCTTGTTCAAAATTATTGTTAGCATAAAAAATCAAAGCCTTGTTGTTGAGCGTGTTTGATACTTCAAATTCGTTGCCACTAGTTTCGAACAAACGCAAAGCATCATTATAATACTGCAGAGCCAGGCTGGTATCGTTCAGGTAATAAGATGTAATACCCAGGTATTTTTTCGAGAAAGCCAGCTGTTCAGTTTGTCCTAATTTTTCGGCAAGCATACCTGCTTTTCGCGAGAAGTCGGCGGCAGAATCCAAACTGATGCTCAAGTAGGTTTTTGCTAACTGGTTGAGGATGCTTGCTTTTTCATGCTGATTGGCAAACCCAAGCCGGGTTTTTAAGGAGTCGGCATTAGAAGCCAACACTTGAAATATGCTAAGACTGCCAATCAGGCAAAAGCTCATCAGATTTTTTTTCATGGATATTGATTGTGCCGCAAAACTAAACTAAAATAAGTATCGTGTCAAATTTTTATTTGTCATAAGTTATTGAAAAATAACATGTTTAGAGCTATTTATTGCCGGATGTTTTCGTTTTCCTGCCACTTATACAATCACAGCAGCCGCATTTACATTTTGGCTTGATGCGCCAAAAATCTGCACCTACTTTTGCTTTCTTAACCAATCAAAAATTTGAAATATGAAAAAGATTATTTTTACACTAAGCTTATTTTTAGGCATCCAATTGATGCTTTCAGCTCAAATTGATGAGCAGTTTATCACAAGGCATAAGGAGTTTGGTAATGCCGTTGCAATCGATGGCGACTGGGCCATTGTTGGTAATATGTGGGAAGGCCGTTATGACAATGGCGGCATCGAGTATTCCAGAGCCGGTGCGGTATATATTTTCAGGAAACAGCCAAACGGGCTGTGGACACAGCATTCCTTTTTAACAGAACAATGTTGGTTTCCTGAAACCGGAGAGCAGCATGGTATGAACTATGGTAGGGCGGTTGATATTTATGGTGATTGGGCTGTTGTAGGTGCTGATTACGACTCTGATGGAACTGGCCAAATTGGTCCTGATGGTGTTGTGTTTGTGTATAAGTATAACAGCTCTATAGATACATGGTCGTTATATGCTGAGCTTGCTGCTACTGATAATCCTGGTGAGACACTTAGTCCGGTGAATGATTTTGGTTCTAGTGTTTCTGTTTCCGAAGGCATTATTGTAGTAGGCGATCCGGATTGGGGCATTACAGATAATGGCTTCCCTGATAGAGGCGCAATATATGTTTACCGCTCTATGGCAGGTGCAGGCTGGCAATTTGAAGAAAGAATTCTTGCCGACGACGGTTGGGCTAACCAAGATGGCTCTGGTTATTATGGTGATAATTTCGGGTTTGATGTAGCTGCTCTTTCTGACAATAAAATTGTTGTTGGAGCACCTTGGAAAGGCGTGGTGGATGGTTACTTAAACAGACTTGGAAAAATTTATGTGTATGAAAAGGATCCGGTGGATGGCTGGGAAGTGACTGCTGAACTTTATGATGGCGTCAATTGGCCTGCTGCTGGTATTCGCGAACTTGGATATAGCGTGGATATCGTTGATGGGTTGATTGTGGCTGGTGCGCCAGAAAGCAATGCTCAAACTGGTGCGCTTTTCGTGTTGTATGACAATGGTGCCGGCAATTGGACACCTGTTGAACTCAATGTGGAAGCTTCGTGGCAAGAAGGCGACAGATATGGCCATGATGTAAGTGTTGCAAAAAACAATCTTGATGACACCTATACTTTTTTAGTTGGAGTTCCGGGCGATGATGGTGAGAACAATAATCAGAATAGACGGGGGCTTGCAGTAAAATATGAAACTGCTTTGCCTGTGGTAGCCAATAATCTTGTGCCTGTTTCCTTGCTTTCGCAAAATATTGTAGCTGAAAATGAATATGGGCAAGCGGTTGCAATTGATAATTTGAGAACAAATTGCGTGATTGGTGCCTGGCTATTTGATGCAGAACCAGGCGACTTCCTAGAGGGTGCAGTAGCTTTTTTTTCCTTTGCTGAAGCTTTCGAGGGAATTTGGGAAGGCACTATTGATACAGATTGGACAAATCCGGGCAATTGGTCAGATGGAAACGTACCTAATGGAAATACCAGTGTAATCATCGCTGATGATGCACTACGTATGCCGATTTTGGATACACTGGGTTTTTGTTTAAACCTGAGTTTAGATCAAAATGAAACCCTAACACTTGATGGCTATGGCGCTTTGCTACACATAAATGGTGATGCCACAATTTTGGGAGAGTTTATCATCCCCGAAGGGGAGAACAGTAATTTGGCAAGGCTTGAAGTACAAGGTGATTTCTACACCTATTGTGAAAAGGATAAACAATTGCCCGCGGGAACTTATTATGGCGATCTTGAAGTGGAATCATCGGCAGCCTACAGTAATTTCCTTAATCAGGCTGGTGATGTTTTTGTTTATGGCAGACTTGTTTTAGGTAACAAAGGAAAACTCCAAATTGACACAAACTATCTGGAACTGCATGACTTGGTTTGGGGGGTCAATCCAAATGGACTCTACAGCACTATGGAGTCGAGCCTTACATTTATGGGTGAACCTGTTATTGCAATAGATTTATCGAGAAACATCAAGAAAATAAAAAATCTGACCATTAATAATATAAAAGGAATAAATAAGATTTTGTATGGTAGCTTGTATATTTATGGCACGTTAAACCTTATGAGTGGAGAGTTTAAGGTTAGGCCTAATGCTGCTGGAGGAGCAACCTTGTATTTATACAATACGATAGCCGGAAATGATGCGCTTTTTGTTACTTATTCAGAAAGCAGGCTCTTTATCATGGGTGAAGTGGCAAATATTGAATTGCCATCATCTTTAGCAGTGTTAGATCAATTAATCATAAGCAATCCCAACTCTGTTATTTTAAACAGTGATATTTTCATAAATCAACAACTTTATCTGGAGTCTGGAGATATTGACAATAATGGCTATCAAATAGGTTTTGGACCTGATGGAGAGTATATGTCAGGTACAAATGTTGTGATCAATGATAATCTTTTCGATCCTGACAATCCACCTTCCAAAATCTGGGTAAAACCTGGTGCTTCGGTCGTAGTTGACGGTGTTGTTGAGGTAGAAAACCTTGATATTAATGGCGGAGCCAGGAGTTATAATCAATATGAATTTATTAATTGGCTTAGCCGGCAAGAAATAACCGAAGATGAGCGTAAACAGCAAATGGAACTTTGGGAACAAACGAATAATGGCCAGCGCGAAGCCAATGCAGCCGGGGCTTTAACCATCAATCCCGTAAAAGGATTAACGGTAAGCGAGTCGATAAGCGTTGGAGGCAACTTCCTTTTAAAATCATCTCTTGCCGGAAATGGTTCCTTCATTGATAACACAGCCGGCTTAACACCTATTGTAGCAACAGTTGAAACCTATTTAAGCTCAGGGCGTTGGCACTATGTTTCTCCCTCGGTTGAAGAGTCCACGGCAGCGGCTTACTTCGTTGAAAACGGCTCTGATATCTGGATGAAGACCTTTAATGAATCAACCAATCAATGGGAATATATTAGTTCACTCAGCTATCCTTTAACACCCGGGAAAGGTTATGCTGTATGGGTTGATCCGGGTCGTTCTGACGAAATTGCAAGCTACGAAGGTGCGCTTAACAAAGGCGATGAACAGTTAAACTTATCCTACTCGGGTCTGAACAAAGGCTGGAATCTGATTGGAAATCCCTTCCCAAGTAGCCTGGAATGGAGTGCTGCCACCTGGAATCCGCAAAACACGAGCGGTGTGGTGGTGGTCTATGACAATGGAAATTATGTGTATAGCAACCTGGTTGGAAATGGCACGCTTACCAACAATATCATACCGCCCGGGCAAGGATTTTTTGTACAGGCTGTTGCCGCAAATGCCAGCATAAAGTTGCCTCAGGAAAACCGTGTGCATAGCAACCAGCAGTTCTATAAACAAACTCAAACTTATACCGATGCACTGATAGCAACAGTGAGCTCGGCAGGAAAACGCGATAAAACCTGGATCAGTTTTAATGAGGAAGCATCGGACGAGTTCGAGTTGGGACGAGATGCATACCGCTTGCAGGGCGATGCCGGCATGCCAATGCTATACACGCGTTTTGGTGACCAAAAACTGGCACTCAACGTGATGGGGCAGCTTGTGGATCAAAAGACTGTTCCGCTCTATTTTGAGCCTGCCCAGAGTGGCAATTTTCAATTGGAGTTCTCGTACCTCGAAAGCTTTATGGATACAGAAATCTGGTTGGAGGATCATGCTACCGGAGAGATGATAAGCTTGAATGAGCATTCGACTTATAACTTTGAGGCCTTCGTAGGAGCTGAACCACATCGTTTCTCGCTGCATTTCGACCGAACAGTCACAAGCCTTGAACCTGCTTTAAATGCTTCAACTGATATTAAGGTGTATAGCACTGCTGGTAAGCTATTGGTTGATGCTAATCATGAATTTGACAAAGCTAATCTGACAATCTACAGCTTGAATGGAAAGCTTTTGTATCAGCAGGAATTTTCAGGCAATAAGTCTTTGGCTATTGATGCAAATCTTTGGCTGAATCAGCTTGTTGTTGTTTCGATTCTTAGCAATACAGTTCAAGAGAATTATAAAGTATTCATTCAATAAATAAAGCATTATGAGACGTAAATGTTTATATATCAGTATATTGATCGGTTTATTTTCTATTATGCCTTATGTTGGAAGTGCGCAATTTGGTGTACCTCCTGATCCCGGCGGCCCCCCCAGCAAAGGAAATCCTCCCTTAGGTGGTGGTTCGGCTCCTATTGGCGAAGGAACGGCCTTCTTGATAAGTCTTGGTGCGGCTTATGCCGTACGGAAATACAAAAAAGCTAAAATGAATCAGAATTTAGATAACAGCTAAAAAATCATTTTTTCAATTCGTTCAACCCGCGAGCACCCACAGCATTTGTTGTGGGTGCTTTTTGTGTGTCATTTTGGTTATTCGAAAACCTACCAGATGATACAAAAAATAACTTAATTTTGAAGCAACAAATCAGCTCCATATTATGAAAACCAGTTTTAAATCTTTGCTCTTTATCATCATTGCCTCTGTTGTGATGACAGCCTGTTCCAGTGTTCCTGTTACTGGTCGTAAGCAGTTGAACATCATCCCTTCCAGCCAGATGATGAGCATGAGTTATCAGCAGTATGATGCCTTTTTGAAAAGCAATAAACTATCGACCAATGCACAGCAAACGCAAATGGTAAAAACTGTCGGCGCAAAAATTAAGACAGCGGTTGAAAGCTATTTTAGGCAGCAAAACATGTCGGCAGAGCTTAATGGCTATAGCTGGGAGTTTAATTTGATAGAAAGTCCAGAAGCCAATGCCTGGTGTATGCCCGGTGGGAAAGTAGTTTTTTATACCGGAATTTTGCCTATCACCAAGGATGAAACCGGATTGGCAGTGGTTATGGGTCACGAAATTGCGCACGCCATTGCTGAGCATGGCAACGAGCGGATGAGTCAGTCGCTAATCAGTGAACTGGGTGGCGTAGCTTTGGCGGTAGCTTTGCAAGAAAAACCCGCCGAAACACAGCAGCTTTGGCTTACGGCTTATGGCATTGGAAGTCAGGTTGGTGTGATGCTCCCATTTAGCCGTCTTCACGAAAGTGAGGCAGATCGCTTGGGTTTAATTTTTATGGCAATGGCGGGCTACAATCCCAATGAGGCAGTAAGTTTTTGGCAGCGTATGGCCGACAAGAAAAATGGCCAGGCGCCACCCGAGTTTCTGAGTACACATCCATCAGATGCTACACGCATCCGCCAGATCAAATCGTGGCTGCCCGAAGCGATGACCTACTATAAGAAGTAGAAACTTACTCGAAAGTATAGACAGTCAATAACTTTATTGATTAATTAGGAAGGTAGCTGCCTCCTATCATCCTTTTTCGCTTCACAGGTTGTTTTAGATTAGTTTTTCACATTGAGCTTAAATCCCACTCCATGGATATTGGATATGCTGACGTTAGGGTCTTCTTTGAGGTATCTGCGTAGTTTCACGATAAAAACATCCATGCTGCGACCAATAAAATAACCGCTTTCACCCCAAACCTTTTCCTGTGCTTCATTGCGGGTTAGCACCTGATTTTTGCGCTCACACAGCAGATAAAGTAAACCGGCTTCTTTGCGCGTTAGTGTTTGATCGCCAAAGCTGGAATGTAGTACCAGGTTATCAAAATCAAAGGTAAATTTTCCGATTTTATGTATTTCATGACTTTTTTCTTCTTGTGAAAATCCTTCAGTAGAGCAACGACGAATGATGGCCTTGATACGCAGATGTAACTCTTCGGTGATGAAGGGCTTGGTAATATAATCGTCGCAACCATGCATAAATCCTTTGATTTTATCTTCTTTCAGCGATTTGGCAGTTAAAAAGATGATAGGAATATCTGCATTAATATCACGGATTTTACCGGCAAGAGAAAATCCATCAAGTTTGGGTAGCATGACGTCTAAAATGCAGAGATGAATATCGTTTTTCTTAAATGCCGACAAGCCTTTCACCCCATCTTGAGCTGCTATCACCTTATAATTGTTCAGCTCCAGAAAATCTTGTAAAATCATCAATAGGTTCGGATCATCTTCTACCAAAAGGATATTTATCATATTTGTTTTGATCATTGGCTTGTTTTTTTGTGGTCAACAGTTAGATACTATTCCTAAAATAATCTAATCACTTTATTTAGTGAGCAGATTTTAAGTTTATAACAAATGTACTCCCTTTATTCAAATTACTTTTAACTTTGATTGAACCTCCATGTTTTTGAATAATTTTATGTACATAGTAAAGTCCTATACCAAAGCCTTTTACGTCGTGTATATCGCCTGTATGTACCCGATAAAGATTTTTAAAAATCAGGTGGTGATTTTCGGGTGCAATACCAATTCCTTTATCTTGAAAGCTAATCCTGAGGCTGTTGTGGCTGTTCGTGCTTCGAATAAAAATTTCCGGTTTTTCTTTGGCGTATTTAATGGCATTGTCCAGTATGTTTGAAAAGGCGTGATATAAATGCAGTGGATCGGCATCTATTATAAAATGTTGTGCATCAAAGGCATAGGTTAGCTTTCCGCTGGCCTCGTCTATCCTGAGCTGAAAAGCGAAAACCAGTTCTTGAAGCAGTTCGTGTACATTACAAGGTTTAACGTTAAGTTCTGCCTCATCGCGCTCAAATAAAGCAATTTGCAGAATTTGTTCAACCTGGTTTTGAAGTCGGTTGTTTTCCTGGATGATTACCTGTGCATAACGTCTTGCTTTGTCTTGCTGTGAAATAATTTCGGGCTTCAGAAGCATTTCCGAAGCAATAGAGATGGTGGCGATAGGCGTTTTAAACTCATGTGTCATATTATTAATAAAATCTCTCCTAATTTGAGAGTTCTTTTTTTGCCGAATAATGGTGTAAATGGTGTACCAGAAACTTAAGATAACCACCAGCAAAAATACCGCTGAAAGCAGCATCCAGCGTGCCAGCTGCCAAAAGATAACCGAAGCTTGTTCGGGAAAATAAATACTGAAATAATAGTCGTCGGGCTTATAAAGTGCTGCTATGCTTTGTTGGTGTTCAGAAAGAAATAACTCTTCCGGATAGTTTTTAACATTTCCCATGGCAATTTGCTGGTTGCGCCTGCTATAGATCATATATTCATAGTGCTCGCCTACACGCATGCAAGCTGTTTCTGTTTTTATCAGGGAGTCGAGTAGCGTGAGTGGAATAATTTCACTGATTGTTGGTTTTTGGTCAAAGGAGGACTCCTTAGCTGTTAAATGCCTTATTGTTGAGTCGTTACGAAGCTCTATAAGACTGTTCAACACCGATTTCATAACAATTCGGACACTATTATTATATTGCTCTTCTTTGAGTGAGATGGCGTTCTGAACCCAATACACTTGCATAATTACCACGCCGAGCAACGAAATAAAAGCGCCTATTATAATGAGAGTAAATAGTTTAGGTTTCATTCTATAGAGGGTTACAGGGCATAAATGTAGTTAGGTTAAGGTTCATTCTTAATTATTTAACATTTCGTTAACAGTTATTAACAGTTCCTTAACAACTTTGGATTGCAAGTGCCATTACTTTTGGCCTATCAAAAATATATAAAAAAACTAGCTATGAAAAAATTCGCATTAGTACTTTCTTTCTTTGCCTTTTTTGCTTTCGGAACAGCAACTATGCAAACAGCCGTAGCAGCTGACAATGCCGTTGTAGTAAAAATGATGGACGGAGAAAAAAAGGTCAAAAAAGATAAAAAGACAAAGAAATCTGAATGTTCTGACAAGAAAACAGAATGTTCTGACAAAAAAACCTCCTGCTGCGAGCCTAAAGCAACAAGTGAAGCTTGCAAGGATGATAAGAAAGCAGATAAGAAATAATTTTTTATCCCAACGTTTTGTTTTAATTTGGTTTGGGCCTTCCGATGTGATATCGGGAGGCTTTTTTTTAAAAATAATTTTTGGAATTTAACTTTATCTGCTAAAACTTCATTATGAAAACTGCTAAAACAATTTATATCAGCGATTTACGCACCAAGATGACGCATTTGCAATCAGGTGAATCTGTGATAACAGACGCTCCAGTGGATAATAAAGGCAAAGGAGAGGCGTTTTCTCCAACCGATCTGGTGGCTTCAGCACTGTCAAGCTGTATGCTCACAATCATGGGGATTTCAGCCCGCGAACATCAATTCTCTATCGACGGAGCTACAGCCGAAATCACCAAAATCATGTCATCAAACCCACGCCGCATCAGCGAAGTACAAATACAGATCACCTTTCCAGACATAGTTTACACTTCAAAACAAAAAAAGATTTTAGAAGTAATTTCTAAAACATGTCCGGTAGCTTTAAGCTTGCATCCCGAGCTGAAACAGGATGTTAAGCTTATTTTTAAGGATTGAAACTGTTCAAATTTCAAATCACCAATTTTCAACTATTCATTAAACAATAAATTATGAAATTATCTATTAAATCAATCTGGATACTATCCTTGATACTTTTTGTCTCGCTTTCGGCTTGTAAAAAGGACGATAAAGTGAACGCATTAAGCTGTAATTTAGAAACAGCAACTACTGAATTTTCGGAAGACAGTATACTCGTAACTTACAAGCTTGAAAGCACCGGAGATGCTAAAGTAACAAGCTTTTTCTATTATGACGAAACCGGTAAAGTGGAAGTTCAAAACCCAACACTACCAACAGAAATACAAGTAACGCTTACTTCCCAGAAAACGATGCAGGCCGGAGCAAAAGGGAACACGACCAATGGATCTATAAAAGTTTCATATAAGGCGACAACCCCAAACTCCTCCTATGAAAGCAGTGATTTTTGCTCGCAAAGCAACAGTTAAAAACATCTACGATTATAAAAAAAAAGTAGCTTTTAGCCTTTGCTGAAAGCTATTTTTTTATCAACTTATTTACATAACGGCTGTTATCAATCGCCACTTTGCTGATGTAGATGCCGTTGCTCAAATTTTCATCCAGCTTTACTGTAATTTCGTGCCTGCCGGATAATAACTTTCGTGCATCAACACGGCTTACCAGTTGACCCGAAAGATTATAAATGGCTATTTCAACAACTGATGGTGTAGCCAAATTGATTGACAAGCTAAAATCACCATTGCCGGGATTGGGATAAAAATTCAGTGGTGAGTTTTTAGTGGTATTTATCTCAGAAAGATCAACAAAATGAGGTGTTTGCAGACGTTTGTTACTAAACACTTTAAATTCACCGGCTTCCAGTCTTATTGTCATAGCTTCGTCGCTTACGTTTATTGAATCGTTGTTGAAATAATCATACCACCAGCCGGTTTCATAAAATCCCGGATCGATGTCAATGCCGTTTATGTCAAAATTACTCACCACAATAACTGACATATCATCGTTAAAAAGCCGAAGTTTTTTGCCCGCACCACTTGCATCCAGCGTAAAATTATCAGTATTGAAAACTTCATGCGATTTTTTTAGCGCAATCAATTCGCTGTAATAATTGTAAAGCAAGCGCCTGTCCCAGTTGTTTTGATAATTCCATCGGATGGGCTTAGGACATACGCGGCAATCGTAGTCGATGCTCACGTCATAGCCCAACTCGCCAAACTGCCAAATCATTTTTGGTCCCGGCACCAGCAAAAACATGGCGGCCGCAGCAGCATTGCGTTTCACGGCAACGTTAATTTTTCGCACATCATGGTATGGATTGCTTTGGTTTCCATAAGTAATGTTTTTAAACATCTGGCGCTCTTCGTCGTGGCTTTCCATATAGCCCACCAGGTGTGCTTGACTCCAGCCACGTTGTTTATAGCTTATTCCCGAAAAATTCGATTCCGGCAGATATCCCATTGTGGCTTCGTTGTAATTGTGGTTCAAATTTCCCCAAAGCATCATGCCGTATGCTGACAATTCTTTTTCTTCGCTATTGGCTGCGAAATGTTCCAGAATAACATAACTGTCCGAATCGGTTTCCCAGATAACATCCGCCATACGTTTTAAAATAGCAATCCGCTGGCTGTTGTATGCGCTGCCATCGCCCGCTACATTACTAAATCCTTTGGTAAAGTCGAAGCGGTAGCCGTCAATCTTGTAATGCTCTATCCAGAAGCGGTTTACACGGTCGATAAATTTTTTGGTTTGAGCACTTTCGTGGTCAAAATCGTATCCCCAGCAATAAGGCTCATGCGGACAAACCTCATTATACCAGGGGTTTTGAGCCGTTGGTTGACCGTATTCCCCGGCAGTTGGGTCGAAATAAAGCTGCACCAAAGGCGATTGTCCGTAAGAATGGTTCAAAACCATGTCGAGGATTACAGCCATACCACGTTTGTGACATTCGTCGATAAATCTTTTGTAGTCGTTTTCGGTACCATAAGCTTTGTCTGGCGCAAAATAAAAGGAAGGATTGTAGCCCCAGGAATTATTGCCTTCAAACTCGTTAATGGGCATCAGTTCTATGGCATTTATGCCCAGACGCTGCAAATAATCGAGGGTATCCATCACTGTTTTTATGGCACGTGTGCCAACAAAATCACGGATATGTAATTCGTAGATCACCAATTCTTCAGGAGAAGGTGCTTCAAAATCAGTGATTTCCCATTCGTAAGCTACTTTGGAAGTTTGAAAAATAGAGACAATACCTGAAGTTTTTCCTTCGGGATAAGGCAGTAGGTTTGGATAGGTTGAGCTTGGTATTCCGCTATCGTTCCACGGATCGAGTACTTTTTCGGTATATGGATCGGCTATGCGCAGATTGCCGTCAACAAAGTATTGATAAACATATTCGCGTCCCGGCTCCAGATTTGTGATTTCCAGCCAGTAATAGCTTTGATCGGGTGTACGATTCATGTAATTTTCTGTGCTTAAATCCCAGTTGTTGAAGTCGCCAATGGCAAACACGTATTCTTTATAAGGCGCGTAAAGTGCCAGGATTACCGTGGAGTCGTTGATATAATTGATGCCTTCAATCACGTTTTCGGGTAGGCTGGCTGTTGGCACTTGAGGGCGAACAAAATACGTAAAACTGTCGGCTACCATTTCCGTGCTTGTGAGTGCAATGGCTTTCACTTTATTGCTTCCTGTGCTGCCAGCAGGTATGGTATAACTAATAGTATTAGACGTTGTTGAGCTAAGCAAGTTATTGTTGAGGTAAAGTTTTAACGAATCTGCACTACCTGAAAAAGCTTCTATGGGGAGGCTTTCATTTTCTTCGATGAACACCAAAGGTGAGGCGGGTGTTATAAAATTTACGGAAAGCCCAACGTTATAGAAAATATCGCCGTTTTCGGCAGTTTTACCTTCGAGATAACTTCCATTTATTTGAGTAGCAGAGCGGAAAACAAAAGCCATCTTCTCGATAGTTTCAGCCGCCGGAACACCATAAAAACTTCTGATATTGGGTGTTATACTTAATGTATAAGTATCTGTAGCAATACGTGTTAATTTGGCTTTCGGGATGTTTTCTCCCCAGTCGGAAATTACATATTTCCAATCGGAGTTGCTGCCACTGTTATTGGTGATAACGCCCGAATGCACATACACATCGCCGGTGTATCCAGCCAGGCCGCCATTTCCTTCGTTGGCAAAAAATGTGATAGTTACGGCTTCATTATCATTCGGAAATGTAGGGTCAGCGGTGATTAGCTGTGCCTGAAGTGGCATGATAAAACCTAAAATGAGAAATAGAAAAAGGCTGTTTATTTTAGACATGATCAATGGTATTAAGGGTTTAGCCTGGGTGATCGTATTATTAGCGATTCAAAGATAAGGCTTTAGGAATGGTTTGGGGTAGGCGTTAAGGTATTTTAGTATTTAAAGTGCTGCAACCGTTTGCAATTGCCGCTAGCGCGAATCTCCGCTGGCGCGGATTTCCGGATTCGTGCCTCAAATAATACTACTTCTCTAAACAGTTGTATTTTACATTTTGAACCGAGATTAATTTATTGCTGATTCTGCTGATATGTTTTGGCACGGATTCGGAAATCCGCGCCAGCGGAGGTAAGCAAGCAAATAAATAAACCATCTGTTTTTTTTGTAATTTTGAAAAAAAAAGAAATGAAAGTAGAAAGACAAAATAACGAAATACTGGTCAGGTTTTCTGCTGGAACTAAAACCTCACGAATTCAGGCAATCCTTGACTATCTGAGGTACGAAGAGTTAACTTCTAAATCGACTGCCTCAGAAGAGGACATTGGTGAACTCCTAAACGAAGTTAAAAAAGGTCGTTGGGATAGGACTAAAAAAGAATTAGGACTTAATGACTAAAATCATTGTAGATACAAACATTGTGTTTAGTGCGCTACTAAATACCAATAGTAGAATTGGTCAAATTTTAATAAACGGGAAAGCTTATTTTGACTTTTATTCGCCTGAGTATGTTAGATTTGAAATATTCCAGCATAAAGCGAAAATTAAATCTATCGGAAAACTCTCTGATGATGAATTCATTGAGACTTATAGTTTAATTCTCAGAAATATTACCATTCTTAATCATTCTTTAATCCCGTCAGAAATATACAGAAGTGCGGAACTGCTTTGCCAAGATATTGATGTTGATGATACAATTTTTGTTGCAGTTTCTGATTTTGTGAAAGGTAATATTATGGACTGGCGACTTGAAACTGCTCAATGGGCTTAAAAATAAAGGATACAAAAATGTAATCAAAACAGAGGAATTGTATCAAGAATTGTTAATCAGGGAAAAGCAAAAATGAAAAGCCGGTGGCCGCGATGCATAGTGCTTTATGGTTGATTACCTTATATATATAGATGAAGACACCGCTGGCGCGAATCTCCGGATTCGTGCCTCAAATAATACTACTTCTCTAAACAGTTGTGTTTTACATTTTGAACCGAGATAAATCTATTACTGGTTTTTGCTGATATGGTTTGGCACGGATTCGGAAATCCGCGCCAGCGGAGGGTTCTGAACCCAGTCAGGGTGCGACTATTTTGACGATGTCTTATTAGTCGCGCCCTGACATGCATAAACACCGCTGGCGCGAATCTCCAGATTCGTGCCTCAAATAATACTACTTTTCTAAACAGTTGTATTTTACATTTTGAACCGAGATAAATTTATTGCTGGTTCTGCTGATATGTTTTGGCACGGATTCGGAAATCCGCGCCAGCAAAAAAT
>JALNZT010000054.1 GCA_023229135.1 Bacteroidales bacterium | reverse complement strand
AACCTCATGCAAAGGTAAATTAATATTTACTTTATCGCAAACTTATCTTATTGTAAAATTCTCGTTTTAGTATTGGCTATAACTTACAGCTATTACTGGTTCTACTGAATTGGTTTGGCACGGATTCAGAAATCCGCGCCAGCGGAGGGTTCTGAACCCAGTCAGGGTGCGACTATTTAGACGATGCCTTATTAGTCGCGCCCTGACACGCATAAACACCGCTGGCACTAAAAAAACAACTTAAAGCTCGAACTCCTCGAAGCGTTCAGGTATAAAAATATTGCTGTATCCGGCTTTTCGTAGTTCCTTTTTGTAGGCTGTTTGGGCTTCTTCATCGCCGTGCACCAAAAATATTTTTTTGAGTTTTCCGGCATCCTGACAAGCGAGGTAATCAATCATTTCTTTATAATCGCCGTGTCCGCTAAAGGCGTCAATCTTGAAGATATCGGCTTTTATATGATGCGGTTGTCCAAAGATAGAGATGTCTTTTTCGCCACTCAAAATACGTGCTCCCAGCGTTCGCGGGGCGCAATAGCCTACAGCGAGTACTGTATTTTCGGCTTTGTCAATATTATTGGCCAGGTGATGTTTTACACGACCGGCTTCCATCATGCCAGAAGCTGAGATGATTACACAGGGTTCCTTACTAAAGTTCAGCTTTTTAGATTCGTTCACGTCTTTGATATATTTGAGCGTGCCGAAACCAAAAGGATCTGAGTCGGTTTCCATCACCTGCTGCACCTTTGAGTTAAACTGATCGGTGTGCATCCTGAAAATTTCGGTTGCGTTTACGGCAAGCGGGCTGTCTACATATATAGGAATGCGTGGCAGCAAGCCTTCATTATAAAAATTATTAAGCAGATAAACCACTTCCTGGGTGCGCCCAATGGCAAAAGAAGGGATGATGAGTTTGCCTTTTTTTTCCACGCAGGTGTATTTAACGATACGCAACAGCTCTTCTTCAGCGCCTTTTTTGTCCTGATGCAGCCGGTCGCCATACGTAGATTCGGTAATCAGGTAGTCACACTGCGGAAAGGCATTGGGTGGACTTAGTAAATAGCTATCCGGCCTGCCAATATCGCCGGTGTAACCAATACGTGTCATGCTGCCCATTTCATCAATTTCGATAGTGGCAACGGCACTGCCAAGCATGTGGCCGGAGTTGGTAAACTTTACCCGGATATTATTATCGATATAAAATTTACGGTTGTGCGCCACGCTGATAAACAGCTCCATACATTTAGCCGCATCTCTTTGGGTGTAAATCGGCTCAACTGGTGGGAGGCCTTTGCGTACTCTTTTTTTGTTAAACCATTTTGTATCATGTTCCTGAATAAAACCGCTATCAGCCAGCATGATGGCGCATAAATCACGGGTGGCGTGAGTACAAATTACCGAGCCTCGAAATCCTTTTTTGTAAAAATAGGGGATTAGTCCCGAATGGTCGATATGCGCGTGGGTGAGGATGATATGGTCTAAATCTTCCGGTTCAATGCCGGTGTCGCGGTTCATCTCATCGGTTTCCAGGCCTTTGCCCTGAAAGGCACCGCAATCGAGCAGTATTTTCTTACCGTGTTCTGTGGTTATCAGGTGTTTGCTTCCGGTTACTTCGCTGGCGGCGCCGATAAATTGAATTTTCATACTGATGAATTTTTGGATATACGCTATTTCAAAGTCCTAAATTACAAAATTTAAAGGCAGGGAATTTTTATGCAGCATAATTCTTGGATTTTTCTTGCCGAAAGTCTTGAAATAAAGCTGTAAATCTGCTAACCTGAGCTTGATTAAAATTAAAGAGTTCAGATTTCATTAAATGACTGATATACAATATAAATTTTTTAAGCATAGCGAGCTATGGTTAAAAAATTTAGAGAAGTAGAGCAGTTATTTAATGAAACACAGGATTTGCCACTTCTAAACAACTGTTTTCTGCGTCATATCTGCTAGCCATAGCTCTCTATGCCTTCGCAAATATTCCCTGACTGTACTAATCAGTCAGGCAGGCTTGAAACCAATTATTTATAAGCGGTCTGAGCCATTAATTTTATGTCGAGCTCAGGTTGCTAAATACTCACAAAAAAAAGGCCACCCTTTTGGGCAGCCTTTTTTATAAGTTACAATCAATGTGATTATTGGATTGAACCAGTGTTATCATCAAAGTGTAAGGAGACTGTTTGTCCGACAGTTCCGAGAACTTCTGCTTGATCACCACCATCGTTACGGTATTCAATCTTTCCATCAAATACATTGAACTCAGCATTCCACCAAGCAGGTATCCATGGGTGATAAGCATACATACGAACTTTTCCATCAACACTTAAAGCAGGAGAAACAAGTGTTTTTGCGTCAAGACCAGTTGTAAACTTATGTTCTTCTGATTGTTCGTCCCAGTTTCCGAATGCATCGCCAATACCATAAACAGCGGCTTCCTTAACTGACAGTTTGAACATATCGTCTCTCAGATCGAGAACTACAATATACATTCCACTATTGGCAACTGCCATATTTCCATCAGCGTCAGTTACTTCAACACCGTCGGCATCAAATTCGGTGATTTCAGCAAAGCCTAAGTTAGGAGAAGCCCATTTAAGAGCAGACACTTTGAACCCTTCACCGCCTTCGAGGTGAGCAATTTTCCAATAGATTCCATCATTAGTGCCACCACCAGCAATTTTATGCATAAGAGCTTCGTCAGTAGTTCCTGGCTCGTCCCAGCCATAAGCGGTTGCTGAACCAACTAAATACATGGCTTCAGGATATTCTGGAAGTGGTTCGCCCTCACCGGTTTTTTCCAGTGATGCCTTAAATCCAACACCAAGTTCGTAGGATAGCTTTGCAGTATATATACCATATTCAGTATTGGCAATATCGCCGCCTCCGGGTACGAGTGCATCAATAGTACCACCAAGATTTGTGTTGACCTTTACAGTGCCTTCAGCATCGATAAAGATTTTCCAACCACCAGTATAACGGAATTTGAAAATATCAGGTGTCAATGTGAGTTCTGTTTTCGTATATTCCACCTTGTTTTCACTGAAAGCAGTTATCATTTCTGTATCGTTCCATCCGTTGGGAGTTGCACCACCAATAATGCTCCATTCGGCTTTAGCAACAACAGCAATGCCTAATTCTGTATCGTAAACGACATGATACAAACCATCTTCACTAACAGTAAATTTGGTTTCAGTTTCAGCGATTGTACCGCGACTGAATTTACCGCTTGGCTCATCAGGTTCAAACTCGGTTACCAATGCAAAGTCGGCACCCGGGCCATAAGTTGTTCTTGCGGTTCCGGCAACTTTAATAATATTGAAGCCTGCGCCAGCCTTTAGAGGAACATAAATCTCAAGTAATGCAGCACGTGGTTCCTGATCAACTTCGTTATTTGTTGGTTTCATCAATCCTTTGATATCAAAATCAGCAAGTGCAGTGCCTGCACCAACTACATAAATACCATCTTCAACCGGAGTTGGCTGAGGTGTTGGGTCGTCGTCGTCATCTTTTTTACAAGATACCAATACTACGCCAGCAAGCATAATGATGCTCATCAGTTGTAGCATTTTTTTAATTGAGTTTTTCTTCATAAGATTAAAAATTTAAGATTAGTGAATAAAAGGTTTATTAAGATAATTATTTTTACGGAATTGGAACGGGAGCATCGGCCAGCGCCGGGTTAGAATCGATCGCCCATTGTGGTATCGGGAAAGTAGTTCTGTCGGGGCTTGAAGTGGGTTTTTCCCACCAGGCCTGGTTAAATTTACCAAAACGAATCAAATCCTGACGGCGATGGCCCTCGAAAAACATTTCGCGACCACGTTCGGCAAGCAAATCATCCAAAGTAGCACCTGAATAGGGGGCTACGCCGGCTCTTGTCCTTAACGGATTGATCCATTCGTCACCATTTCCGCCTTGACGGATTACGCTTTCTGCTTTCATCAATAGAATATCAGCATACCTAAACAACGGGAAATCATTGCTCAAATTGTCGGATGCACCAAGTTTAACTTCAAATTTCACAACACGCACACCCGACATGCGAATTTGCGGCAAGGTGTAGGAGGCATCCATAAACAAGGCAGGAATGTTTGGTGTAAACACGAGTTTGGCGTTTCCGGCACCTATATCAATGATTTCTTCGCCGGTAGAGGTATATTGTTGTCCTACCAAGAATGAAGCTTTACGGGCATCATTTTCTTCGTACGAATTGTAAAAGCTCTCCATTGCAGCAAACCCGTTCCATGGACCAACAGTCATATCAAAAGTAAGGTTGCTGTTGTAGTGTAGCGTACGCATGTGCAAGTTAAAGCCTTTATAGGTGTTTTCGTCGTAAGGAATAATGAAAATATTTTCGCTATTTCCGCTGTTATCGGTAACAAAAGGTTTCATTGGGTCAGCATCAAGTGAATAGGCGCCTAATCCAATAACACTGTCGCAGGCTTGCTCGGCTTTAGCCCATTGTGGTGTGCCTGAATATACCTCTGCATTGAGGTAGAGCTTTGCCAGCAAAGCATAAGCCATTCCTTTTGTCACACCGGTTTTGGTGGTGATATTCAGAGGCAAAAGAACAGCGTTTTCCTCAACTTCTTTTACAAGCTTAGCAAAGATGTCGGCCCTAAGATTTCTTTTTGGATTTCTGGGGGAATCCAGATAATCAGTTACATAAGGTACGTCTTTATAGTTGTCTATGAGCAGGTAATAGTAATAAGCGCGAAGGATTTTAGCTTTAGCAATACCCTGGGTTATTTCATCGGCAGGAGGAAATGCTTCCATTTCTTCGATAAACTTATTGGCTTCAACAGCTCCCGCATAGTAACGGCTCCACATTGAATTAATGGTTTCTGTTTCGTTGTCCCATTGATGGGTATGCAAAACACGCCATTTTCCACCATCATCCCAGTCGTTGCCACGGGTAGGAGGACACATGGCATCGGCAGTTAATTCTTGTGCAAACCACCAGCTGCCGTTGTCCAAAAATTCACGCATCGGCGCATAAATAGGACTCATCTTCAATACCGGATCGGCTGTATAATCTTCCGGCAAAATTTTATCGTAAAGTTCCGTATCAAGCTTGGTACATCCGGTTTGAAAGGCCAATATTACGATGAATGCAATTAATATCTTTTTCATAAAATTTCCTTTTTTTAAAGTGTAACATTTACTCCTAAAGTGAAAGTACGTGTTTTTGGATACACGTTGTACTGGTCGAGTCCGAATGATAATCCTGTTGCTGAAATCTCTGGGTCAACACCTGAATAATTAGTGATAGTCAAAAGATTATTGGATGTAAAATACACCCGAATATTTTTAACCACTTTCAGGTTCTTGATATTATATCCTATGGATACATTGTCTAAGCGAATAAAGCTTCCATCTTCGAGATAATAACTACTCAGTCTTGGGTTGTCATTCAGGCCGCGTGTTTTCTCATCAAGTGCGCTTTGCAACACATTGATATCCGGCAGCCAAATCGGGTTTCCAAAGATCAGGTTTGTTGTATTGAATATCTTGTTGCCAAAAACACCTCTTACCGTGAAGCTTGCATCAAAATTTTTGTAGAAGGTAAAATAGTTTGACCAACCCAATTCAAATTTTGGCTGTGCCGAGCCCACGTCTCTGCGTTCTGCTTTTTCAATATCACGTGTTACCCCGCCTGCTTCAGTGTAGAAAAGGAATTTTCCGTCAGCTGAAAGCCCTGCGTATTCAGGCATATACCAGGTTCCTAAAGACATGCCCGGCTTTACGATTTGTGTCCAGTTTAAATCGCCCACCAAGCCACGGCCTGATAACCAACCTTCATGTAGCTCTGCCATATCAAACTCATCATTTGAAAGGGTAACAACTTCTTGCTTATAAGTCGAGAATACGATGGCCGTTTTCCAGTCGAAGTTTTTGTTACGAATAGGATAAGCTTGCACGAACATTTCCAAGCCATTTACCTTAAATTCACCTACGTTGGCCCACATACTTGGTGCTGGGTATGGAGGCATAGGAACTGAATACAGACCTAATAAGTCGTAAGTGGTTTTTTGGAAATAGTCAATAGAACCGGAGATTTTATCTTCAAACAAGCCAAAATCAATACCAATATTTAACTCGGCATTTTCTTCCCATTTGATATTTGGGTTTGCGGCAGTGGCATAGCCCATTAAGATAGATTCTTCACCCGTTTCAAAGTTGATGGTATTTCCGGATGCCTGATAGTAAGCTAAACCCTGGTAGTTGCTAAATTCCTGGCTACCCGTAATCCCATATCCAACGCGTAACTTCAAGGCGTTAATAAAATTCACATTGCTCATGAAATCTTCACCGGTAATATTCCACATTATAGAGGCCGAAGGAAACCATCCCCATTTGTTATTAACACCGAATTTAGATGAACCATCACGACGAACGGTTGCAGTTACATAGTATTTAGAGTTGAAATTATAAATACCACGACCGAAGAATGAAATCAAACGGTTACTCCCTTTATAAGAACTGATGTCTCCGGCAACAACATTTTGAAGGAATGAAAGGTCGTTAGCACCAATAGTGTTAATAAAAGGTTTCTTGCCTTGCGCTGAAAAACCGGTGTTGAAATCTTCCTGAAAAGAATAGCCACCGACAAGGTTGATGTTATGTAAGCCCAGATCCTTATTGTAGCGCAAAGTTGTTTCTAAAATCTTAGAGCTAAAATTGCCATAGGAACGTCTACCATATCCTTCATGTTTTCCTAAACGAAGTGTTGTGGGTTCAAAATAGGAGCTTTCATAATCATCGCGTGTGTAGGCCAGGTTAACTCCGGCAGATAGACCCCTGTAAATATCAAGGTCGGCCTTCAGAAACCCGAAGAACCTTTTCGCATCACGCTCATTCTGAATCAGATCTACGATGGCTACCGGGTTGTAATATTGAAACTGACGTTCAATTTCATAAAAACTTCCATCGGCGTTTCTAACCGGGTCAGTAGGATTTCGTTGATAGGCTTGGTATAGCACGTCATTTGGTCCGTTTCCACCATAATCGATGTATTCATTGGTTTCAAATGTTCCGGCAATACCGGCTGAAATTGTAAGTTTATCATCAAAAGCTTTTTGATCGACATTGATACGGCCGATTGTTCTTTTCTTCTCTGTGCCAATAACTACTCCCGAAAAATCCTGATGGGAAAGTGAGGTACGATAAGAAGAGTTTTCATCGCCACCTGAAATTGACAATGAATAGTTTTGCGAAGTGCCTTGTCTGAAAATTTCATCCTGCCAATCAACATTGGCACCACCATCATTAAAATTCAGGTTGTTTTCTGCTACATAAGTTCTAACCTGATCTGCTGAAAGCAAATCTAAGCGGTTAGCTACGTAATCAGTGGAGAGATAGGTGTTAAAGTCGATTTGAGCTTTGCCTTTGGTATCGCTTCCTCTTTTCGTGGTGATGATAATAACACCGTTGGCACCGCGTGAGCCGTAAATTGCTGCTGAGGAGGCGTCTTTCAACACGTTGAACGATTCAATATCTTCAGAAGCAATGGTGGTTGGATCAACACCCGGAACGCCGTCAACCACATACAAAGGACTTGTTGATGTTGACAAAGTTGAAGCACCCCTGATCTTTACCTCGAAGCCACTGTTAGGGTCGCCGCCTTTTTTAGAAACCACAACCCCGGCCATTTTACCTTGGATACCTTGAATAGGGTCGGTTAAAACACCCTTGTTTAATTCGTCCGCATCAATGGATAAAACGGCTCCCGTTCTATCGCTCTTTTTTTGAATGCCGTAGCCAATGACCACGGTTTCTTCTAAAATCACAGCGTCAACTTCAAGTTCCAGGTTTAGAGTTCTGGTTTCGCCAGCATTTAAAGTTAGTTTATGTGATTTGGGCAAAAAACCAACAAAACTGGTTTCAACTTCTATTTCCTGACCTGCCGGAACATTTTCCAGCACATAATTACCGTCAAAATCTGTAGAAGTTCCTATCAGTGTTCCTTTTATCAGAACGTTGGCTCCGGGCATGGTTTCGCCCGTTTCTCTATCTGTTACGACACCCCGTAGGGTAGCCGTTTGTCCGAATGCACTACTGATGGCAAAAAGCAGCAACAGTAAAGGCATCATCCTTTTTGTAAACTTGTTCATATTTAATTTTTTGTGTTAATAGTGAGCTGAGAAATCAAATAATTTTTTTAGTGTTGACTGAAATTTTAGTAGCATTAATGTAGGTTAAAACTCTCTTACAAAAATAGATATTCCTATGGTTGATAGGCACAAAGATAGCTAAAAACAAGGGATAATGTTTTCGCAATCGGTTGAAATTTATGTGTACATTTGGAAATCGTTATAAATCAGCATTATTTTTGTAACTTTAATGCCGAAATCATAGCCAATAAACTGATTAAAAACTGTAGCCGTCGATGAAACGTCAAGTCACAATTAAAGATATCGCTCAAAAGCTTGGGCTGTCAACTTCCACTATTTCAAGGGCTTTAAAAGATCATCCTGATATAAGTCCTAAAACCCGGACGGCAGTTAAGGAGCTTGCTGCACTGCTGGGCTACCGGCCAAATCGCATTGCACTCAACCTTAGGAATAATTCCACAAACACCATCGGACTGATAATTCCAGAGATTGAGCATTATTTTTTCTCCGCTATCATCAATGGTATTGAGGAAGTGGCATACAAAAATGATTATAGTGTAATGGTTTTTCAATCCGATGAGAGCTACAAACGCGAAGTAATTAATACCCAAGCGGTACTTACCAACCGTGTTGATGGTGTTTTGGTTTCGTTCTCAAAGGAAACCAAGGACTTTTCACATTTCCAAAAACTGATTGATAACGAGATTCCGGTGGTGTTTTTCGATCGGGTAATTGATGCATTACAAGCTGACCAAGTGGTGGCCGACGACTATCAGGGAGCTTTTTTGGCGGTAAATCACTTGATAGAAAAAGGCTGTAAGCGTATCGCACATTTTGCTGCGCCACAGCATCTTGCTATCGGAAAGCAGCGTTTATCGGGTTACCATGATGCTTTGCTGAAACACACTATTCCTTACGATCCTGATTTAGTAGTGTTGGCAGATACCTTTGACACTGCTCGGAAAGCTGCCCACGAGATTTTACGTCGCCCCGAACATCCCGATGGGTTTTTTGCGGTGAATGATATGGCTGCTATTGCGATTATAAAAGAGGCTAAAAGCTTGGGCATTAGGGTTCCTGAAGATATCCGTGTAGTGGGTTTTGAAAATAGTAAGTCGGCAGCCATCAGTGAGCCCGAACTTACAACTGTTGATCAATTTGGGTTTGAGCTGGGCCGTGAAGCCTGTCTTATGTTGCTCAAGCGGCTGAAAAGCGAGGAACGTGAGAACCCTTTTAAGCCCATTAAAAAAGTGATAAAAACCCGCTTGGTGGTGCGCGCCTCTACCTGATCAGGTTATTTATGGAGCAGAACTTTCGCGCTATCTTTCTAAAGTAGCCGGATCCCAGAAGTGCTTTTCGAAATCGACAATGGTGTCATTTTCAATGAGGATGCCCTCGTTTTCCAATAGGTTTTGCATCAAATCCGGATGCCCGAAATGGGCTTTGCCGGTTAGTTGTCCGTTGCGGTTTACAACCCGATGTGCCGGAATTTGCCTGGCCGCCCGATGCGAATTATTCATGGCCCAACCAACCATTCTGGCTGATGATTTTGCCCCGAGATAGGCCGCAATTGCTCCATAACTCGTTACACGCCCACGCGGAATTAGTTTCGCGACTTCGTAAACCAACTCAAAAAACGACTTATTTTTTTGGCTGTAATCCAAAGCGGAGGTATTTAATTTTAAGACCCTGGCTAAGCCAGATTTTTTCGTAAAAAGTCTGAATCTGTTTCACTTCCAATTCTGCTTCATCTTCATAAAGATCAGCAGTGTCATAATAAACCGGTAGTTTTTCTGCTGCAATCAGTTCACGGGTGTAGTCGTAAAGCAGGTCGCTATCGGTTTTTAGGTGTACTACACCTTCAGTTTTAAGAAATTTACGGTAGTTGTCCAAAAATCGTGGTGAAGTAAGTCGTTTTCTGATGCGCGATTTTTGTGGCTGGGGGTCAGGAAAAGTAATCCAGATTTCGTCCACTTCCTGTGGGCCAAAAAAATGCTCCACCAGCTCAATCTTGCTTCTAATGAAAGCCACATTTTGTAGTTCGTTTTCTTTGGCATCGTGCAGGCCACGCCACATCCTGGCTCCTTTTATATCCATGCCGATATGGTTGCTGCTTTTTCGGGCTTCGGCAAGTCCAATGGTATATTCGCCTTTGCCACAACCCAGCTCAAGTACGATAGGGTTTTCATTCTGAAAAAATTTGTCACGCCACAAGCCTTTCAACGGAAAACCGTCCTGTTGCAGTTGCTCAAAAGTATATTGAAATAAATTTGTAAAGGTTTCATTTTCAGCGAAACGCTGAAGCTTTCTCTTCTTTCCCACGATATATTACATTTCTAAAAGCTAAATATCCAGGCTCCCGGGTTTTCTTCGTCTTGTATAATGGATAGCCGTCGAACTGCAGCACTTCTTTCCTGATGCGCTTCAAAGGCAATGCGCCATAGTCCGGTATTGGTTTGGCCGGCATAAACGGCTTCAAAACCTTTGCCGCGTAATTGTCCAATAAGTTTGTCAGCGTTGTCCTTGTCTCTAAAAGCACCTGCAATAATATAAAAGCCGGCTTGTTGTATAGCAACGGGAGTAGTTTTAGCGATTACTGTAACAGCCTCTTCTTTAGCTGGCAATGGCTCGGGAACTAAAACTTCGGCTTTATATTCATCTACTGATGCTGTATTGTCTTCAAAAGAATTAGTCTCATCGTAACTATCCTCTTCGGTATAAATTTCTTCGTCAAAAGCATTAGCTTCCCGCGATGAAACATCAGGTAATAAGGTGGCTTCGCTGGTACGCAGGTTTTGTTGTAAATCAACAAGCGTTTCATCTTTTTCAACCGGGACAAAGCGATCTATTGCAATTTTATCGGCATGATTGGCCACGAACTCGTTGGGGCTGGCATAGAAAAAAGGAACCCATCCGCTGTAGGCTTCATAATACCTGGAAACGG
This sequence comes from Bacteroidales bacterium, assembly GCA_023229135.1. GTDB lineage: Bacteria > Bacteroidota > Bacteroidia > Bacteroidales > F082 > UBA5536. The sequence continues at coordinate 11,534 of JALNZT010000054.1, read as the reverse complement.
TATTGATGTTCATATATGACCAGCCGACAAGCATAAAAAGGAGTAAAAATGCTATAAAAAACAGTTGTTTTTTGTAGCGGTTCGGGCGGCGTGAGGCTTTAAAAACTGGCTCTGCTTTGGTATTACTTTTAGGTACTTTGCTTTTTGCGACAGGATCTGTGTGCAACTTCCGTTGTTTTTCTTCTCGCTGCTGGCGGATAGTTTGTTCAAGCTTTTGCTTAAAATCCTCCCGCATAATCATGGGCGACACAAAACCTGTTAACCCAAAAGAATCTGCCAAGTAGTTTTGTGTAGTATCTGCATCAAAAACGACTTGTTTGTGGCTGTCATAATAAATACTGCCGATGTTACGGAACGTGATTCGGCGTCCTTGTTCCATTTCATCAAGGCAGCGCAACACAAATCTGTCCATCTTCTTTTTGGCATCAGCGTATGCAAGCGCTTCTTTTTGGGCAATATAGTTGAGCAGCATACCATCATTGGCCCGCAAATGTTGATTGAAAACAATTTCTTTGTGAGGTGGCTTAAATTGGTGCTTGATAGCATGAACTTCTGCCGGATGATTTTTGGTAATAAAACCACCCAGACCAGGAATGACAACGCATTCATGTTCAAACAATAAATCTGCTATGCTACTGGCAATTTTCATAAAGTTTTCCATCACTTTGGTGATGGCTACAAGTTTATTAGCCTGCTAAGATACAAACATCCTGCTTGTATATTCAAATTTTACCGATAATTTTTTTTAGGTCGTCGATAGTATCTATCGAAAAGCTTTCTTTTTCAGTGATTCCGGCTTGAATATACAAGTCGTTTTCGAGCCAGCGAAGCTGTTCAAGCGATTCCGTTTTTTCCAGGCCCGAAGGAACTAATTTGGTTAAAGTTTCAAGCACTTCGGCTTTGTATGCATAAATACCTAAATGGCGAAAGTAAGCATGTTCAGTCAGCCATAATTCTTTGGAGATATTTCTGTTAAACGGGATAGTCTGACGGCTGAAATACAGCGCTTTACCTGTTTTTGAAATGACTACTTTTACTACATTTGAATCAAAAAGCAGCGATTCATCAGTGATAGGACTTATTAAAGTGGCAATATCAACCTGTTTCTGGGTGATTAATTCAGCCAGCTGATCAATCTGTTCGGGATCAATAAAGGGCTCATCGCCCTGAATGTTGATGAGGGCGTCGAACTTTCCTGTTGTTTTTTGAAGTGCTTCAAAGCAACGATCGGTGCCGCTGGGATGTTTTTCGGAAGTCATAACTGCGTTTCCGCCAAAGGCGATAACAGCCTGAAAAATACGTTCGTCATCAGTAGCCACCACACTATGATCAATCTTTTTGGTTTTTTGAACTTGCTCGTAAACCCGCTGTATCATTGGCTTGCCCATAATGTCGGCAAGTGGCTTTCCCGGAAATCTGGTGGAGCCGTATCGTGCCGGAATTATTGCAAGGATTTTCATTTTTGAATTATTAGTGGTGAATTACAAATTATTGCACAATTCGCCTAAAAAAGTCCATGAAGTTCGGCATTGATTTTTTCAATAACGAAGCTTAATTCGTCAGGATTTTCCAACTCAATATCGTCCACTTCAATGATAAGCAGCTTACCAATGGTATATTTTGAAATCCAGGCTTCATAGCGTTCGTTAAGGTGCTTTAGGTAGTCGATGCGGATTGATTTTTCGTAATCTCGATTACGTTTTTGAATTTGATTGACGAGTGTTGGTACGGTCGAGCGCAGGTAAATCAGTAGATCAGGAGGTTGGATAAACTTACTCATCAGCTCAAAAAGCGAGCTGTAGTTTTCAAAATCCCGGGTTGACATCAGGTTCATTGAATGCAGGTTAGGCGCAAAAATGTAGGCATCTTCGTATATGGTACGGTCCTGCACAATGGTTTTGCCGCTGTTGCGAATTTCGATCACTTGCCTGAAGCGGCTGTTCAAAAAATACACCTGTAAGTTGAAAGCCCAGCGCTGCATATCTTCGTAAAAGCTATGGAGGTATGGGTTGTTATCGACGTCCTCAAAATGTGGCGTCCAGTTGAAATGCTTGGACAAGAGCTTGGTGAGGGTGGTTTTCCCTGATCCGATATTTCCGGCAATGGCGATATGCATAGGTTAAATTTTAAGCGGTTAAAAGTACTAAGTTTTGGGCTGACTTCCGGTCAATTTCAGGATTTCTTCAACAATCTTTCTGTCGTTCGATAGCCGTGGCACCTTATGTTGGCCGCCCAGCTTACCTTTCTGCTTTAGCCAGGCATAAAAACTTCCTTTTTTTAGGGAGTAAATCACCGGCTGTCGCAAAACCATATTGCGGTATCGTTTGGCTTCATAATCTGAGTTAAGCGATTTTAAAGCATTGTCAAGTGTTTCGGCGAAAAACTCCAGGTTTTCGGGTTCTTTCTCAAACTCAATCAGCCATTCATGTGCAGCTGTTTCTTTATTCGTTGAAAACTTGGGTGCTGCGGTGTAGTCGATGATATTGATATTGCATTTATGGCTGGCAATGGAGAGTGCTTTTTCAGCATTGTCAACAATCAGCTCCTCACCGAATGCGTTGATGAAATTTTTCGTTCTGCCGGTTATTTTTATGCGGTACGGGTTGAGCGAGGTAAAGGTAATGGTATCGCCAATCAGGTAGCGCCACAAACCGGCGTTGGTAGTGATAAGCAGTGCGTAGTTTACATCCGTTTCTACCTCATGCAGCTGTCGTGCTTTGGATTGCTCTTGCTCCAATTCTTCCATGGGAACGAACTCATAATAAATGCCATAATCGAGCATCAGCAAAAGTTCGCGGCTGTTTAACCGGTCTTGAATACCGAAAAATCCTTCAGAGGCATTGTAGGTCTCCATATAATTCATGGAATGTTGTGGAATAAGCTGTTTGAACTGCTCCCGGTACGGGTCGAAATTTACGCCACCGTGAAAGAAGACTTCCAGATTTGGCCATACCTCGCACAGGTTTTGCTTGCCCGATATTTCCAATATTTTTTTTATCAAAACCATTGTCCACGAAGGCACTCCTGAAATACTTGTAACATCGTGTTGCATGGTTTCACGTGCCATCAGCTCAATTTTCGATTCCCATTCGTCCATCAAAGCAATGCTCAGATTGGGTGTTTTCATCAGCTGTACCCATAATGGAAGGTTGTGAATTAAAATGGCAGACAGATCGCCGTCGTAATAGGACTCGTTGCTGTTTTCATTGATGGTCTGGCTACCACCCATCACAAGACCTCTGCCGTCAAAAAACTTGGTGTCGGGATTGTTGTTGATGTAGATGCTAAGCAAGTCTTTGCCGGCTTTATAATGGCATTCTTCTAACGAGGAGTTGCTTACAGGGATGTATTTGCTTTTGCTCGAGGTGGTTCCGGATGATTTTGCAAACCACTTGATTTCTTCGGGCCACAGCACGTTTTGTTCGCCGGTTCGCAGGCGGTCAATATAAGGTTTAAGGGCTTCGTAACTGTGAATCGGAACGCGTTGAGCAAATTGCTCAGGAGTTTTTATGTTTTTAAAGTCAAAAGTTTTACCAAATTCTGTTGTTTTACCTAAAATGATAAGACGCTTAAACCATTCAGCTTGAACTTCATGAGGGTATTTTATAAACAGTTCAATCTGGTGCATGCGTTTTTTGATGATCCAGGAAGCGACGGTATTTATTATTGCCATAGATAGTTGTGATATGCGGCAAATTTAGGAAAATGGAAGCAGTTTTGGGACTGATTAAGATTTTTGATTTTAAAATGGCGATATTTTTTGGGTCAAAACTTTGTCTAAAAACCAATAAGCTAATAATTTAGAATTATTTTGGTGCTTTTATGATTAAATAAACGCCCAAAACGGTGTAAATAATATTTGGAATCCAGGCTGCCAGGATAGGGGAGAGGTTTCCATAAGTAGCAAATACGGTTGAAAACTGCATGAACAGGATATACGAAAAAGTGATGGCGATGCCCATTCCAAGATGCACACCAATGCCGCCTCGCACCTTGCGGCTGGAAAGTGCTGCACCAATAAAAGTAAGTATTAAAATGGCTGCTGGAGATGCCAGTCTTTTCTGCATTTCAACTTCGTAATTTACTACGCCAACCGAGCCTTTCAGCCGCTCTTTGCTGATATGATCACGCAATTCCCAAAAGTTCATCACCTCAAAATCCTCTTTAATCTTATATAAATCTGTCGGCAGCAAATTGAGCGTCGTGTCTTTTATCTTTCCCTTTTCAATATGCTCATTGATGCCGTCGATAAAGCGTTCTGAGTAGTTTATAATTTTCCAGGCATTGTTAACGGCGCGACTGGTATCGTATTCAATACGGTCGGCAATGAGTTTATATTTCATCTCTTCTCCGTTAAAACGCTCAATAGTAAACCTATAGCCGGTTTGCTGCTTGTTGTTGTAGTTTTCTACAAAAACAAAAATGCCTTTCTCAATTTGTAGGTGGATATTGCGGTCTTTATCTTTGGAGAGGTCTTCCATGTATTTATCCTTGAAAACGCGCCTGATTTGGTTGGTTTGTGGGATTAAAAAATTACCGAGATAAAAAGAGAGAAAAGCGAGCAATAAAGAGGCAAAAAGATAAGGCCTCAGCATCCTCATAAAACTAATACCGCTGCTCAGTATAGCAATAATTTCGCTGTTTCCGGCCATTTTGCTGGTGAAGAAGATTACCGAAATAAAAGTGAAAAGGTAAACGAAAAGGTTAATAAAATAAGGAATGAAATTGATGTAGTAGTCCACGATTATCTCGCCGATGGGTGCATTATTTTTCAAAAAGTCTTCAATGTTTTCTGAGATATCAAAGATGATGACGATGATAATCAGCAATGAGATTGCATAAAAAAAAGTACCGATGAATTTTTTGAAAATATACCAGTCAATCAGCTTCATAGACTACAGGCGTTGTGATATTTTTGGCACCATCATTTGTTTCCAGCTTGCAAAATCTCCTGCCAAAATATGCTTCCGGGCTTCTTTTACAAGCCATAAATAAAACGAGAGATTGTGCAGGCTTGCGATCATGCTCCCGAGCATTTCGCCGGCCACAAAAAGATGACGTAAATAGGCCCTCGAATATTGTTTATCCACAAAAGAAAGTCCGTTTTCATCAATTGGGCCAAAGTCGGCTTTCCATTTTGCGTTGCGCATATTGATGATGCCGTTGCTGGTAAATAGCATGCCGTTGCGGGCATTGCGTGTTGGCATCACACAGTCGAACATATCAATGCCCAGCGCGATGCTTTCCAGGATGTTGGCGGGAGTCCCCACGCCCATCAAATAGCGGGGCTTGTCGGCAGGAAGTATGCTGCAAACCAATTCGGTCATTTCATACATCATTTCGGCAGGTTCGCCCACCGAAAGCCCGCCAATAGCGTTGCCATCAGCGCCAACAGCAGCGATGGTTTCGGCTGAATGTTTGCGTAAATCTTTATAGGTAGAGCCCTGAACTATCGGAAACAAGCTCTGGTTATAGCCATAATGCGGATCGGTTTCGGCAAGCTGTTTCACGCAGCGTTGTAGCCATTGATGGGTTATTGCTGTTGATCTTACGGCATAATCGTAATCACAGGGATAGGGCGTGCATTCGTCGAAAGCCATAATAATATCGGCACCGATTGTTCGTTGAATATCCATCACCCGTTCAGGCGTAAACTTATGGCGCGAGCCGTCGATATGCGATTGAAAAGTTACGCCCTCTTCGGTCAGTTTGCGCCTGTCGCTGAGCGAATAAACCTGGTAGCCACCACTGTCGGTCAGTATGGGCTTGTTCCAGCCGATGAACTTATGCAGCCCACCGGCTTCTGATAGAATATCCAGGCCGGGACGCAAATAAAGATGATACGTATTTCCAAGAATAATCTGGGCTTGCACATCCTCATAAAGGTCGCGTTGATGCACCGCTTTTACCGTACCGGCTGTACCAACAGGCATAAAAATCGGTGTTTCTATCGTTCCGTGATCGGTAATTAATGTTCCTGCCCGTGCTGCACTTTTTGGATCTGTGTCCCTGATCTTAAAATCCATCCGTAAAAATTTCGGCAAAGGTAAGCCAAATCGTAAAGATTGGATAATTTTGCCCGAGCTTTAAAATCAGTTGCCCTCCATGGAGATAATCTACTTTTCTGTCGGTTTTGCTTTGTTTGTCGTTTTTATTCTGGCTTTTTTGGTGCAGTTGGTTTACTATTGGCTTGTTTTTGGACGACTGGCTTTTTATCGTCAGAAAAATGGAGGAGATGCAGTCTCGTCAATGCAGGAGGCTGTTTCCGTTGTTATCTCGGCCAGAAATGAATTTCATAACCTGGAGCAATTTTTGCCTCTGATTTTAGCGCAAGACTATCCCGACTTTGAAGTGGTGGTGGTAAACGACTGCTCGGATGACGAATCGTCTGAGTTTTTAGATCAGCTGGCACGCGAAAACAAAAAACTTAAAGTGGTGCAGCTGACCCAAAGCTTGAATTTTTTTCAGGGCAAAAAATTCCCGTTGAGCATGGGAATTAAGTCGGCCAAAAATGATTTATTGTTGCTCACCGATGCCGATTGCTATCCTGAAAATGACCAATGGATCAAACAGATGATGCAGGCGTATCAGCCGAAAACAGAAGTGCTTTTGGCTTACGGGCCTTATGAAAAAAAACCAGGTTTGCTCAATAAAATCATCCGTTTTGACACCCTTCATATCGCGATGCAGTATTTGTCGCTGGCCTTAATTGGTAAGCCGTATATGGGTGTGGGACGAAATTTGTCATACCGTAAAAGCTTGTTCTTGAAGAATAAAGGATTTACCTCGCACTATAAAATCAGCTCCGGCGATGATGATTTATTTATCAGTCAGGTGGCCAAAAAACACAATACCGACGTTTTGATTTCTGCTGAAAATCGGATGGTTTCGATCCCAAAAAAGACATTTTCGGCCTGGATAAGGCAAAAGCGTCGTCATCTGAGTACAGGTTTTTATTATACATTTTCTGTTAAATTTTTGCTTGGCATGTATGCTGGTTCCCAACTGCTTTTTTACGCCGGCTTTGTGGCTTTGCTTGTCGTTACGCCTTTTGCAATCATGAATCCGCACCCCTATATATATTATGGAATAGTGGTTTTTGTGTTTTTGCTGCGTCTAATCAGCCAGTGGATTGTTTTTTCAAAGGCCAGTCAAAAGCTGGGCGAGAAAGGGCTTTTCTGGATTTATCCCTGGGCTGAAATCTTTTTTGTTATTTTTACACCCTTGCTGGCAGTATCAAACTCGCTGGCCAAAAAACCAAAATGGAAGTAAAAACGCATTTAACCGAAAAAGCGAAACGCGATCTGGTGCTTATCAACAGGGCACTCAATGAGGGCGACCAAAAAGCCTACGCGGAATTGTTGCGCCTATATCGCGATGCCATTTACTTTTTGATGCTTAAAATGTCCAACAGTCACCTGGATGCCGAAGATCTGACCATAGAAGCCTTTGGAAAAGCCTTTAAAAATCTACGAAAATATACCGCTGATTTTGCTTTTTCGACTTGGCTCTATCGCATAGCTTCCAATAATTGCATCGACTTCATGCGCAAGCATAAACGCATCCCATCGGCAAGTGAGATGAACTGGACAGCAGACAAACAGGATGAGATACTTGATGATATAGATTCGGAAACTATTGATCCAGAGGAAAATATGATGCGTTTGCAGAAAATTAAACATATGCATCATGTGGTGGACAAACTCAAACCACACTACAAAAACCTGATCTTGCTGCGTTATTTTGATGAGTATAGCTACGAAGAGATTTGCCAGAAACTCAATCTACCACTGGGTACGGTGAAGGCGCAACTTTTTCGAGCCAGGGCTCTGCTGCTGCTGATCATGGAAAACAGCCGGGAGCAGCACTAACCCATTTTGCAAAACTCTTCGCTGCAAGTTGGGTTCAGGATACTACCCACCTTCTTTTGTTTTGAAATTGACTGCTCCAAAGGCGGCTTTTTGCTAACTTTGCAGTATCTAAAAATATTGACAGAATGAGCCCACAAAATGAGTTTCAAAATGCTGTTCTTCAAGGAATTCCAAATGAACTTCCACAGCCAAAAGATTACGATTCAACTATCAATCACGCCCCAAAGCGTAAGCCAATCTTAACTAAGGAAGAGAAAAAGCTCGCCTTAAAAAATGCGTTGCGCTATTTCCCTGAACGGCACCACGCTGTTCTGGCCAAAGAGTTTGCGGACGAACTGGAAAAATTCGGTCGTATCTATATGTATCGCTTTCGCCCTGAGTATAAAATTTCAGCCCGAAAAATCAACGATTTTCCGCATCAAAGCAAGCAAGCGGCAGCTATTATGCTCATGTTGAGCAACAACCTGGATTATGCTGTGGCACAACATCCGCATGAGTTGATTACCTATGGCGGAAATGGCGCGGTGTTCCAAAACTGGGCGCAGTATTTACTCACCATGCAGTATCTGGCAAAAATGACGGATAAACAAACTTTAGCCATGTATTCGGGCCATCCGATGGGGCTTTTCCCTTCGCATCCTGATGCGCCACGTGTGGTAGTTACAAACGGCATGGTTATTCCAAATTACTCAAAACCTGATGATTGGGAGAAATTTAACGCGCTGGGTGTTTCGCAATACGGACAAATGACAGCAGGTTCGTTTATGTATATCGGGCCGCAGGGTATTGTCCACGGAACAACAATCACAGTGCTGAATGCCGGCAGAATGAGGCAGCATCCGAATTATAAAGGGGGTATAAAATTATTTATAACCTCCGGACTTGGCGGTATGAGCGGCGCGCAGCCTAAAGCCGGAAATATAGCCGGCGTGGTAAGCATTACTGCTGAGATAAATCCTAAAGCAGCACGTAAACGCCATGAACAGGGCTGGGTTGATGAGATTATTGAAGATGCCGATGCAGCTATTGATGCCGCATTGCTTTGGAAACAGAAAAATGAAGCGCACTCCATCGCTTTCCTTGGTAATATCGTTACACTCTGGGAACGCCTTGCAGCACGCGAGATAGATGTGGATATGGGTTCCGACCAAACTTCTTTGCATAATCCATGGGCAGGAGGTTATTATCCGGTTGATGTGTCTTACGAAGAAAGCAATGTCATGATGGCAGAGAATCCTGAAAAATTCAAAGAGTTGGTGCAGCAATCCCTTGTCAGGCAGGTGGAAGCCATCAATAAGCTGACGAAAGCAGGGATGTATTTCTTTGATTATGGCAATGCCTTTTTGTTAGAAAGCAGTCGCGCCGGCGCGGATATCCTGAACGAAAAAGGCGACTTTAAATATCCTTCCTACGTGCAGGATATTATGGGGCCAAAATGCTTCGACTATGGTTTCGGGCCTTTTAGGTGGGTTTGTGCTTCATCAGATCCTGAGGATTTGGTAAAGACCGATAAGATTGCCTGCGAAGTACTCGAAGAGATTGCTAAAACAGCACCCGCCGAAATCAAAGAGCAGATGAATGATAATATCCACTGGATCAAGGAAGCGCAGAAAAACAAAATGGTGGTTGGGTCGCAGGCGCGTATTTTGTATGCCGATGCAGAAGGCCGGATAAAAATCGCGGCGGCTTTTAACAAAGCCATTGCTGCCGGCGAATTGAGCGGTCCGGTAATTCTTGGACGCGATCACCACGATGTTTCCGGAACGGATTCGCCCTATCGCGAAACCTCAAATATATACGACGGATCGAGCTATACAGCTGACATGGCTATCCAAAATGTGATTGGTGACGCCTTTAGAGGAGCCACCTGGGTTTCTATTCACAATGGCGGCGGCGTGGGTTGGGGCGAAGTGATCAACGGCGGTTTTGGCATGCTGCTCGATGGCACTACCGAAGCCGATCGTCGCTTGCGCATGATGCTTCACTGGGATGTAAATAACGGCATCGCCAGACGCAGCTGGGCCAGAAATGAAGAAGCTGTTTTTGCGATCAAACGTGCTATGCAGCAGGAGCCTTTGCTAGAGGTAACGCTGCCAAATTTTGCTGATGAAACGCTGATTGATAAAGCTTTGGAGTTATAAAAATAAAACTTTCACCTATAAAAAAAGGCTGCCCGAATCATTTCAGGCAGCCTTTTTTGACTTCCGTTTGCAGAACTTGTTTGATAGTAAGTTTCTGATTTGTAAGTTGTCCATCGATTTGCATGGTGGCAATATGCAATCCTTTTTAGAGGAAGAATTTCCGAAAAAACCGAAACCATTAACCAAAATAGTTTTACCTTTGGCTACGCTTACAACAAATCAACCGGTATGTTAGAAACCTACACCTATCCCAGTGGCTTTGCGCTAATGTACGTTTACAACCAAGGTGGTGATATGAGCAGTATTTTAGGGTTTTTTGGCAGCTACTGGGGAAGCTTGTGGAAAGGCACTCAGCAAAACCAACGTGGGCAGTGGATTAATTATCAATCCCCAAGCCTCTATATTAGAAATTCTTACGATGATTATGGCTATCCCACGGGTACAATAGCGCGAAAAGTACCCACTATGACTTTAGTTCAAGACTACCGCTACGGTTTTGAATCAACAACCGGAAATTTAAGCTATCGCACTGATGCTCTCAGAGGACTAACCGAGAGCTTCACTTATGATGACGATGATCTGCACAGCCGCCTCACCAGCTGGAGCATAAACAGCCAAAACCTTGCCGAACTACAGTATCAGCCAAACGGCAATATCAGCCGCAAAACCGATGTAAGCACGGCTCTTGACAGTTATAATTACCAATACCCGCAGGGCAAACCACATGCCGTTACCAGCGTGTCGCAACCCACAACGGCTTTTGTAAGTGCTGCACCGGAACAAAGCATTACTTATACTCCTTTTAATAAGGTAAGCAACCTTAGCAATGCATATCCCAGTGGCATAAGCTATGAGCTTGACATAATTTATGGGCCAAATAATCAGCGCAAATACAGCCGACTTATTGCTGATGATAGAGCGCAAATACCACTTATTACGGACACCTATTACTTGGGGCAATACGAAACCAAAAGAGACATTCCGACATTTGAACAAAAAATCCACTACCTCAACAGCCCCACCGGTTTGTTTGGCATTTTGGTGAAACAAGCCAACAGCGAGCAGTTGTATTATGTACTAAAAGATCACTTGGGTTCGATTACGGGCATTACAGATGTCTCCGGCAATATATTAGAAGACCTGAGCTACGATCCTTGGGGCCGCCGTAGAAACGCGTACGACTGGACAGACTACAATGTTTCTCCCACCCTATTCGATCGCGGCTTTACCGGCCACGAACACCTCAGCCAGTTTGGCTTAATAAACATGAACGGCCGTGTTTACGATCCTTTCCTGGCACGCTTCCTCTCGCCCGACCCTTATGTACAGGCACCGGATTACAGCCAAAACTACAACCGCTACAGCTATGCCTGGAATAACCCGCTGAAATATACTGATCCGAGTGGGGAGTTTATATTTACTGCCTTAGCTATTTTAACAGGTCAATTGTGGGCTTTACCTATCACGATTGGAGCTGATATTGGAGCAATTACCGGCGGCATAAGGGGTGCAAATTCTGATG
>JALNZT010000037.1 GCA_023229135.1 Bacteroidales bacterium | reverse complement strand
AACAACAAAATTCAATTAGCAAAACGAAGAGCCAGAGGATACCGAAATATTAACAATTTTATCAATATGATATACTTTATCGCTGGTAAGTTAAAATTCAATTTTCCACACACTTTCACATAGACCCGTAATTCCGATAACAGCCTGCTAGTATTTTTATTCATAAATGAAACATTTTTACAAGAGCGGATCCACTGAAAGCGTAATAATCATCACCAGGACAAAGTAGTTGATGCGCATAAAGTAGTAGAACGGATTAAGTGGCTTTGCCTGTTTTTTCAACAGACCGGCAAATACAATAACAAGCCAGAAAACCGCCAGCAATATTATCAGCGTTATACTAATATGTTTTGTGATTCCAAATAAAGGAAGCATAAGCGCTGATACGGCGGTAGCCAATGTCCACATAAAGGTTATATACCTGATCTGTATATCATTATAGCGTTGGGTAAGTGTAGGATAACCGGCTTCCTCATATTCTTTGCCATACCTAAGAATCAGCAACCAAAAATGGGGCACCTGCCACACAAAAAAGAAAAATGCAATAACTAAGGCACGTGGGTCAAAAACATCTCCACCACCTGCCACCCAACCTACAACAGGTGGTATTGCACCAATAATAGAGCCGGGGATAACCGCGTAGGCCGTCTTGCGTTTCATGGGCGTATAGATTGCATTGTACCAGATCAGCGCCAACAAGCCCAATTGGAAGCCCACGAAATCAGACCCCAAGTAAATCATCAGCGAACCGATGGTAACCATCGCAAAAGCAATAATTAAGGTAGCCGTTTTGCTGATTCTTCCTGACGGTATTGGCCGATTTTGGGTACGTTTCATCAGTCCATCGCGGTCGCTATCCTGAAAATGATTTATCGCTGAAGAGCCACAAGCCAATATAAAGATTCCGACAGTAGGCAAAATCATACCTGTATCAAAACTCCCACTTGCCAGCAAATATCCGGCAATGGTTGTGAGGGCAACAGCAACAGTGATTCTCACTTTGCTCAACTCAGCAAGCAGCGCAAGCTTCTCTTTTATCATTTTATTTCAATGTTTTGATGTAATCAGTAATTTGACCAATCTGCTCATCGCTAAGCACATCAGCATACGAAACCATCAAACCTTTCATATATCCCTTCACCAAATCCGCATTGGGATCTTTGATAGAACGGCTGATATACTCTTCATCAATTGTAATTTCACGCTCTTCACCGTTTGTAATTACAATCTCGGTTGTGCCAAAAATACCTTTAAAAGATGGCCCGATAATTTTACTTCCATCCTGCGAATGGCAGGTGAGACAGGCATTTTGCTTTAGCAAACTCAAGCCTGGATGTTCACCCGCATTACTGGGTTCACTCGTTAGCCAGGCGTTATACTCCGAGTCAGAAACTACGCTAATACTCGAAAGCATATAGGAATGCAATTGCCCGCAATATTCGGCACACAAAACATCATAACGTCCTGCCGTTGTGGCTTCAAACCATAAATAGTTACTACCATTGGGTACTATATCTTCTTTTAGTCGGAAAGCCGGAACATAAAAGCTGTGAACCACATCGCGTGAGTGGAGGTTGAGTTTTACAGGTCTGTTGATAGGCACCACCAAAGAATCGGTAACTTTTCCTTCAGGATACTCAAACGAAAATTTCCACATCTGACCATAGGCCTCAATTTCGATTGCTCCTTCGGGAACATTACGCATGGGCGTATAACCCATCCAGCCGTAATAAAACATCACTATAACTAAAAGCGTTGGAACAGCTGTCCAGACCACCTCAAGGGCGTGACTTCCTTCGATATTGGTTGATGTAGGATTGCGTTTTTTGCTGTAACGAATCACGAAATAGATCATTACGATGGTAATACCAATAAGAAAAAACACTGAAATACCAAAAATCACATACAAAGACAGGTCTACGCCTTCGGCAAAAGTTGAAGCTCCTTGTTTTAACATAATCTCTTAACGGTTTAAATATTCGATGCTGGTTAATACTGTAAAGGACACAAAAAGTATGACAACAATGATCAACAGCCAGGTGTATAGTTTCTTGTCGTATTTGAGGTGCATAAAATAATAGGCTACCACGATCACTTTCACTGTAGCAATAAGCAAGGCGGTGAAAACAGACAAGCTTCTCAGGTTGGCACCAAACACAGAAATCGCTACTGTAATAAAAGTAAGCAGCAGCAAAGCAAGAAGCGTGTTAAAATGGTCTTTATAGGAGCTGATATGCACTTCCGGTGCTTTCTTACCCTCCGTCTTTAAGTCTTTTTGATTACTCATAATATTTAGGTGCTTTAGTGAATGAGGTAAAACAGGGGAAACAAATAAATCCAGATTAAATCCACCAAGTGCCACAACAGGCCGGCATTTTCAGTAAGTGTATATTTCTCTTTGGTGGTGCGTCCTTTTGCAGTACGATGGATGGCAAACCCTATAACTACTGAACCAATAATAATGTGAAAGACGTGCAATCCTGTCATGAAAAAGTAAAGGAAGAAAAACAGACTTTCACCTGGAGGAAGATTGTCGTAAACGGCCTGACCCGGAAACAATCCATGCTCAATTTTTGCTGACCACTCAAAATACTTGACAACCATAAATATGACAGCAGCCACCAAAGTGAGTACCATCAGCTGAATGGAGAGCTTGCGGTTGCCTTTTTGAATGGCGGTGATCGACATGGCAATCGTCATACTACTCACTAAAAGAACTACCGTGTTAGTGGTACCCATCCATACATTAAGCTCAAACGAAGCCATCAAGAAGGCCTCCGGATTGAGGCTGCGATAGACCATATAAACGATAAACAGCCCACCAAAAAGCAATATCTCGGTGAATAAAAACAGCCACATACCCATTTTCGAGGCCTCGGCATCTCTGTTATGCCCTGAGTTGGGAAGGCTAAATCCTGATACGTGTTCCATAGTTATTCTTCAATTTCTGGTTTATTGTCATAATCATAAGGGCCATTCTTTGGCAAAACCGGCATACGGTCGAAGTTAGATACAGGAGGAGGCGATAAGGTTTGCCATTCCAGTGTGATTCCGGTTTTCCAGTAATTTCGGCCGATAGGTTCTCTTTTGCGCCAGGCACCGGCAATCAGGTTACCAAACATTAACAGCAGCCCTGTGGCCAAAATCCAGGATCCATAAGTACTAATCATATTGGGTACATGAAATTCCGGTAAGTAATCATAATAGCGACGGGGCATTCCCATCAGGCCTAACACCAACATTGGGAAATAGAGCATATTGAATCCGATAAACAGAAAAACGAAGGCGATATTGGCAACGAGCTTATTGTACATGCGACCCCACATCTTTGGATACCAATAATGTAAAGCACCGAAAAGGGCAAAGCCTGTTCCGCCAAACATCACGTAGTGGAAATGTCCTACAACAAAATGCGTATCGTGAAGGTGGATATCAGCAGCAAGAGCTCCCAGCACAACTCCTGTGAGACCCCCAATCATAAACTGAAAGATAAAAGCTAGTGCATAAAGCAAAGGCGGCTGCACATTAATAGATCCTTTGTACAGTGTTGCTACCCAGTTAAATACTTTTACAGAGGTTGGTATTGCTACCAAAAACGTCATTACCGAGAAAATAATTCGAGCAGTACCGCTCATGCCGGCAGTAAACATATGGTGCCCCCACACGAAATAACCCACAAAAGCAATGGCGAGAGATGAGAAAGCGATGGCTTTGTAACCAAAAATGGTGCGGTTAGCAAAAGTTGGCAATATTTCTGAGATAATCCCGAATGCGGGCAAGGCCATAATATACACAGCAGGGTGCGAATAAATCCAGAACAAGTGCTGATAAAGAATAGGGTCGCCGCCAATAGACGGATCAAACAAGCCAACCCCGAAAACGCGTTCGGCAGTAATCATCAACAAAGTAATGCCAATAATGGGTGTGGCCAACAGCTGAATCCATGAAGTAGCATACAAAGCCCAGGCAAAAAGCGGCATCTTCAAAAATGTCATTCCGGGCGTACGCAAGCGGTGAATGGTTACGATAAAGTTAAGTCCGGTAAGAATTGTTGCGAACCCGAGCACGAAGGCAGCCAAAACCGACATGGTAACATTGGTGCCGGTTTTCACACTGTATGGCGCATAAAACGTCCATCCGGTATCGGCAGGACCATCACCCCACAAGAGTGTTGACAAGGCCATGATGGCACCTATAATATATATCCACCAAGAGAGCAGATTGAGGCGCGGGAAAGAAACATCATCTGTACCCAACATGATTGGAAGAAAAAAGTTGCCAAAAATAGCCGGGATGCTCGGGATGATAAACAAAAATATCATGATGACGCCGTGCATGGTAAATACCTGATTGTATGTTTGCGCTTCCATGAGGTCTTTACCCGGGTTGAGCAACTCGAGGCGCATCAGCACGCCAAGTGTAGCACCGGTAATAAAAAACGTCAAAATAGAATAGAGGTATAGCAGCGCGATCCGCTTATGATCGAGGCTGAAAATCCAAGAAAAAATTCCATTTTTCCCCTGGAGATAACTTAAACTCATTGCTTTACTTGTCATAGTCTTAATGTGCGTGATTAGTTTTTTTCTTACGATTTGAGGCTACCAATGTGCCAAGTAAAATCAGTGCCATCAACAAAATGATGCTGCCTGATACCTTAGTAACATTGAAAACGTATTTTTTTCCTTCAGCGTCGTAACTAAAGCAGAAATCCAGGATTTTGTTGATGGTTGGCCCTGAGCGTTCCATACCTGCCTCAACTACAGCCATTTTCATATCAAAAGGAAGATAATCAGTACCGTGGAGATAGCGGGTAATCTTACCTTCGGGGCTTATCACAACCAGTGTTGCGGGATGAATAAACTCTTCACCTTCCTGTTTAACTTTATAGCCGATGTTGTTCGTAAAGCGATCAATCATCAGGCTGTCTCCGGTAAAAAAATGCCAGCCATTTTCTAAATCGCCTTTCCCAACTATCTTGGCGTAGGTTTTCTTTTTACGTTGTGCTAAAACAGGCGTTTCACTAGCCGAGAAGCTGATCGTAAATACCTGATAATCTTTGCCCAATACCAAGTCGGATTTTTTCATCACATCAGCCAAACCGTTGAGCAGCGGAGTGCAAATGCCAGGACATTCGTAATAAACCATGGCCACAATCGTGGGCTTATCGATAGCATCTTTGATATTTACCTCATTAAAATTTTCATCTGTAAAAACGATATTTTGTTGGATATGCTGGTCGAGTTTTTCGTAAACCCCAAGCTCCTCCCCAGCCTGAATTGTTGAAATAAATCCAAAAACCAACAACAAAAATCCTAAACCAGTCTTGTGCCTTTTATGTAAAAACCTCATTGCGTTGTAATTATATATTCATAGTTTGACACTATTTAAAACGGCTAATTTAGACTAATTCTAAATAAAAACAAATCCAAGTCAAAAAAATTGAATTTGTCGGGTTAAAATGCAGGTCTTTTTAAGGAAAAGTTTTGTGATTAGCGGGTTTTGTGGTGCGTGAATTTGCACTTCATTATTATCGCAGATCGCAAATCAAAGTCAAGCAAATAGTGAAAATTAAGCGTATCCATTCGCAGGTTTAAGTGAAAAATTTCGGAGCCTTCGTGAAAAAAAACTGTTTCAAAACACAAAAGAAATCCCATATGGCGGAATATTCGAGAGTAGCACCACACGAGAAGAATTCTTTGCAAAGTGCAAGTAATCCACAAAATTAATGAGCAGGCAACAAATAAGAGGTTTGGCAAAGTACCCGACAAAGCAAAAAAAATATCCCAGCTCCCCTATTCCTGCTTAGTTTTCAGCTTTTTAGCTTTTTCTTCCCAAAAGAAAAATATCTTGCCGGGCAAGATAACATTCAGCAGCTTTTTGCCCATCAAGCCTAGTTTTACCGCGAAAGTTAGGCAGCCTAGGATGAGTAATATGACAACAATTCTGTTGTCTGGAGTTAAACCATTTTTGATAACTAAAACGGAAGCAATAGTAGAAAGTAAAGTAATCAGGCCGCTTAACACAATCTTTTTAAGCAACATAGGTGTATTAAAGGTTTTAAAACGCGTGAAACCATCTATCATACCCGATGAAAATGCAACAATCATGGTCAGCGGCAAGGTAATGATCATGACTTTGTTAACAACCATCAATTCATCGAAATAAAAACCTGGAAATAAAGCCGTAAACAAGAAAATCAAAGGTATGGCACCAACAAAAGTTTGCGAAAAATGAATTGCTATTGGGTGAAGGTCAAGGTCTAAAACCATTATTCTTTTGCGGGACACTCTTTCACGGTATGGCTCAAACACCTTACGCGGCATGCCGCATGCCGGACAAACATCGCCCAGTTTATCAGCTTCCATGACGTATCCACATGGACGACATCTTACTAATTCTGCCATAATATTCAGTTTTAAAAGTCAAAAAAAACTAAAAACACCCCTATTAAAAGCCTCGGAAAACTCCTAAAGATAGGTAACCGAAAACTTTTTTCAGTACCAAAACTAAATAGAATTATGCTTGGATTGTTTCTAAATTAGAAATTCATTGAAAAAAAATAAATTTTTTTCGCAAGCTGCATCGTAAAAAACCTTCCGATATTGAATAAAAAATCAGGTGAAAACGGTTGGTATCAGGGCTTATTCCGATTTTATCAAAAATCAAAAAAGCCCGTTCGAAACTGCTTTAAAGCATGCTCGAAGGGGCTAAGATTTTAAAAAAGACTTTATTAGAAAGACATAAAAATAAAGCCAATATTCAGTCTCAGATTACCAAACGCATCCATATCCCTGGTTTTAAAGGCGTTATCATAAATGGCATTGATTTTAATACCTATGTCGGCACTCACATCAACCATAAATCCAAGTTCGGGTGAAAGCAAAAAGTGCCAGTTGGTTTCTTCTATTGAATTCAAGCCCATTTGGGTATTACGCAGATTGAAAATCGTTCCGACACCGAGGCCTACATAAGGCATAATTGTTGCCGTACCAAAAGTGTAATGGGCGTTCACCATCATCGGAAACATATTGTTGTAGCGATATTGAACTCCGGTAAGTGTTGCCGTTCCCTGTGAATAGCTGTCGTAGTCTTTGCGTTCGTAAAACACGCTATATCCCAGGTTGATACCCACTGTTATTGCAGGTTCTATCTCCGTGTGAAACTCAAATGTAAGACCGCGGCCACTCAAATTGTTGGTATGATCTTTTAAATCGCCAAAAGGAACACCAACTGTGTATTGTATTGAAGTAAAACTTTGTGCAGAAACAAAGCAGGATAGCAGTATACCAAAGGCCAGCAACAGGCTTTTTTTCATCATTTTTTTCATCTGTACGCTCTCCTATTTGGTTAGATAAGTTGATTGTTTAAAGGATTGATCTATGCCTTTTTCTACGCGGGCATTGAAGCTTGAAACGCTTCCCTGAAGCAGTCCGTTTATTGCTAAAACCCAGGCTACACGTGGCCTGTCGTTGGCTCCAACATCAGTAGGATCTACCATATTTACGACCAAAGTACCCGTTGAATAGCTCGACACAACCTGATAGGGGTAATACCAGCCACCTCCCGGATAATAAGGATCATACCACCAATCATAATAAGGCCACCAATCGTAGCTATAAGTGGTTAACTCATATACTGCCGGAGCAATTAATACATCCGGATTGTTGTCGATTGTGGTTTCTGTCCAACCGTATTCCTTCAAGTTTTTGCTGAGCCGTTCCAGGATCACCGTAGCATACTCATCTTTGATAAAAGTGGTATCTTTTCCCTGGACTAACTTATCGTCAATTTTCATGATTTTATCAGGAAGCGCATACGTTTGCTCTGCTGTAAAATCATATTCAGGGTCGTAGTTGGTGTAAACGATATCCGCTTCATCCACGTAAACAAGCCCTTCAGGATAACATTGCGTAAGCAAAACTGCCACCACAATGATTGTTAAGGATTTTATTAACTTCATAAATTTGTTTTTATAAGTAACACACCTTCATTATTTCTTTCGCTGAAGTTGTTAATTAATAGGTTTAAATTGTCTGCAAAAATATACAAAAAATCATGGGTTAAAGGTTTTTGTTTTTTTTCTAAAACGGGTTAAGCGTTGTTATAACACGACATCTCTGTTTAAATAGGCTGTTATTTTTCCGTGTATTTACAATATTTCTTTTCGCTCTAACTTTATCAGAAGCCAAAATACCAGCTTGCAATCGAAAAATAGATAATTACCCCTGAAATATCTGCGATTGATGTAATCAAAGGAGCACTTGCTGTTGCCGGGTCAATTTTTATCCGTGTAAAGATAAAAGGAAGAAGAAGCCCGATCATACTACCGTTTAAAACCGTTAAAATCATTGTTAAAGATACCACCAGAATAATTTCGGGCGCTCTAAAACTTGCAACAGCAGCAACCGCAACCGCCATGGTAATGCCAAGAAGCAAGGAAACGACAAATTCTTTGCCTATCAGCTTGTACCAGTCAGTCAATTTCACATCACCAATAGCCAACGATCGAATCATCAACGTAGCCGATTGGGAGCCTGCATTACCACCGCTATCAATCAGAAGAGGCAAAAAGAAAACCAAAGAAACCACTGATTGAATCAGATTTTCAAAGTTGGATAAGACTGCACCCGAAAACACATTCATAAACACCAGCGCCACCAGCCAAACTATCCGGCTCTTAAAAAGACCACCAATCCTGGCAGATAAAGGGTTGGCAATAGCTTCCTGAAAGGAACCAAATTTAAGAAAATCCTCTGTAGATTCTTCCTCCACAACGTCCATAATGTCGTCAAATGACACTATCCCTATCAGCACTCCTTCTGCACTGACAACAGGCAGAGCTACGCGGTCGTAATCCCTAAAAACTTTAATCGCACTTTCCTGATCGTCTAAAACATTAAGCGCCACAAATCGCCTATCCATGAGTTCCTCGATCTTTTGTTGTGGAGAGGCCAAAATCAGTTCTTTGATTCGAAGATCATCAATCAATTTTAAGTCATTATCAACAATATATATAACATTTAGCGTTTCCGAGTCTCTACCATATTTTCTGATATGCGCAAAAGTTTGCTCAACGGTATCTTGCGGTTTAACAGAAATATACTCTGGTGTCATCAAACGGCCAATACTGTTCTCGGGATATCCCAATAACTGAATTGTTTTTTTCCTTTCTTCCGGCGATAGCCATTGGATAAGTTGCTGTGTAACTTGTCCTGGCAATTCTTCAAAAAACGCGGTTCTGTCGTCCGGCTCTAAGTCGTTGAGCAAATCCGAAAGCTTCCGGTTGTATTGCATCAAGCCTTCGATAAGCTGCTCCTGATCCTCATAAGAAAGTAATTTAAAGACTTCCTTGGACTGTATTCTACTCAAAATTCTGAACAGAATTATCTTTTCTTTCTCCGGGCTTTCTTCAATGAATTCGGCAAGCTGAATTGAATCATACTCATTTAGCAACCGTTTTAACTCTTTCCATTCCTTATTTTCGATAAGCAATTCAAAATCTACTTTGTCCACCATCATTAAACAACTCTCCTAAGGCTTTTTGCTGTAAGGAAACTTATACCCGTACAGAAATATTAACACTTGTAATTTAACTTTTCGCGATTCTTCTTCCCTTTTTGAGGAACGGTACTCCAAAAGTACGCAATTGTATGTTTAAGCAACCGCTATTTTAGCTGGTAGAAAAAAACAAAAAGAGCTTCCCCGGGAGAACATAGATAAATGCAGAGAAAGAATCTGCGAAAGTCTGCAATAGCTGAAGAGAAAAACTACTAATAATCAATTGTTAGGGTTTTATTATCTGCCATAAAACATCAAAAACTTGCCGGTATTGTCAACAACTATCCTGTTTAGGACTATTTTAAAAAATAAAAGAAATTGCAGTCCTACATCAGCTTTTAGTTCTAAACATGACGCTTCCGGGCAAAAATAAAAAGCCGCTAAGTTTTGCAATTTAGCGGCTCTTGAAAATAGTATTATAAAACTGTTTTATTGTATTATTACACCAACGGCATCTATGGTATAAGTCCATTCCGGTTCTGTAATAGCATCAATTTCTTGTTGACTGCGACCGGCGTCTTTGGCATAATGCTTCAGCATATCCACCGGAATCAGCTCCCGTGCGGCCATACCTTCAACCCACACTTGCTTTCCGGCGGCATCTTTCGGCACCGCGTATGCATGATCCAGCATGTTTACCATCAGTGCTTCACCGTTTCCCATATCCATGGTAATCCAGCAACCGCTGTGCTGACAAACTTCCAGAATAGTGCCTTTTACGCGTAGGTTTTTGGTAGTATCAGCTGTAAGTTGGGCAATTGCAGTTGGAATATCCAGTGCGTTTTCTTTAGAGATTTCGGCACCAAAATTTCCTGTTGATGCCAACATCTCTTCCGATTTATGATTGTGTCCAGCGTGATCATCGTGGGTATCTGATGTGCTATTGCTGCAAGAGCTAAAGCCAAAGAATAGGCTTAAAACGACTACAATAAATGTTTTTTGCATGTTTATTGTCTTGGATCAATTACCACATCTTTCACATCCTCAAGTGTTACTTTTCCGCCATCATTTCCCCAAGAGTTTAGCACGTAGTTTATTACGGCAACAGCTTCTTCTTTGGTATTAACTTGTTGAGGCATTGGTGCGCTGTACGAAACACCATTTACTATCATTACTTCGTTTGATCCATTGAGCACCTGCGCTACGGCACGCACTTTATCAGCAAACAAGTAATCGGAGTTTTTCAATGGAGGGAATGCACCCGGAATGCCTTCACCATTAGCCTGATGGCAAACGACACACTTTTCCATGTAGATTTTTTCGCCCAAAGCCATTGGGTTATCTTCTACTACTACTTTTTCTTCTACTTTGGTGGTGGCTTTTTCTTCTGACTTTGTTGATGTATCACCACCACAACTTTGCATTGTAAACGCCATTCCTGCAAAAAGCATGGCACTAAAAAATAATCTTGTAACTTTCATTTTGACTGGTATTTTAGATTAAATGTTTAAAAACTCAAGCGCAAAATTAATCATTCTACTTTAATTAGAATGATTTTAAACAAGAAAGTATTTAACTGATTTCCGATTAAAACCCGGCAGAGGGTCAATCTTACTCCATTTTATAATCAACACTTTTTTTAGGGCTGCAACAACTGCCCTCAACTTTTATTTCCTTTTCGGGAGTAAGCATTTGAGATTTAGGTGAAATAAATGGAATACCAAGTGATAACCCTCTCAATATAAATAAGATGCCAAGTGCTACAATAAAAACCGGAATTACCTTATTCAACTGTTTTCTAAAACGTAGACCAATTATACTCCCCAGCATAGTTACGCTCATCATCACCGGAATTGTTCCCAGCCCAAAAACAAACATGAAGGCAATACCATTTGCTACACTGTTGGTGTTGATGGCTCCGGCCACAGCCACATAAACCAGTCCGCAGGGCAACAGGCCGTTAAGCAAACCTATTACTGCCAGATTTTTATAGGATGTTTTGCCAAAAAGCTTGCGAAAATTAGAAATCAATCGGGCTGCATAACCCGAAAGTAATTGGTCGACACTGATTTTTCCATGAAATAAAAACGGGAACAAAACCGATAAAATCATCACGACACCAAGAATAATAGACGCCCATTGCTGAAAGCCGGCCATTTCAATGCCTTTTCCAAGCAAGCCAAAAAGAGCTCCCAAAACGCCATAAGTTACTGACCTTCCTAGGTTATAAAGGATTACACCAACAAATTTACCCGTGGTTGATCTGTTACCAACCGGTAGCGCAACAGCAATTGGTCCGCACATCCCAATACAATGGATGCTGCCAATCAATCCAATGGTTAAGGCTGTGTATAAATCATTCATGGCTATGGCAGGCTGATTTTTAGTTCAGTATAATATTTATCTGTCTCCGTTTTCCAATCTATTTTAAGGATAAATCTTCCACTTAAACCAACAACATTGATGGCCATGACACCGTTTTCGTTCAATTTAATAGGAATAAACTGATCTTGTTTATCGTCAACAATGTGATATAGATGTAGTTCACCGCTTACAGACTCACTGACAACACCAACCGGAAACTGAAGCTCAAGCCGGCCATCATTTTTCTTCAGCGTGATTTGGTATGAAAGGCTGTTGGCGTTGTGTTTTTTATCAATCAGCTCTTGATGCGTCTGTCCTTTAGGATAATAATCCGTCTCAACAAGGCTGACATCTTCATTTATCATCAGCACTGCAAACACAATGATCAGTGACATAAATGCCGCCATCCAAAGCACCAGCTTAGTTCCCCAGTTCCATTTCATAGATTCTTGTTTTAGTATTATTTAGTGTCCAACTTATTCGGTCCAATAAAGGTAGTCATATAAGATGAGAGTAGTTTTCCATCGGTGAAAATGTCAATAACGATTGGAGTATTACTGGCACTGAGATCCGTTTTATTCATGACCACTAAAAAGTTAGCTTCCTGAATATCACCACCCTTCACCAATAAAGGATCTCCCATCACCTGAATGCTTCCGGCGTGTGAAGCCAGTTCGAGACGCACCGGCAAATCAGCGCGGGTTTTATTCACCAACTGAATTTTATAAACATTTGAATATTGCGTGGGGCCATGTTCCTGAAACAAAGTAGCCGGCACCCGCAAAATAGTTGCTTCCACATCTGAACGCAGGGTGAAAAGCGTTCCAACAGCGATCAACAATATGGTGAGCACCGCAGAATAGGCTATTGTTCGTGCATTAAAAATTGAGCGTTTTCCTTCAGAAATCCCTTTTTCAGAATCATAGCGAATTAGTCCTTTGGGCAGGCCAACTCTATCCATAACGCTATCGCAGGCGTCGATACAGGCGGTGCAGTTGATGCATTCGAGTTGGGTACCATTGCGGATGTCGATGCCGGTTGGGCAAACCATGATACAACTTTTGCAGTCGATGCAGTCGCCCTTATCGGTAATCGCCCTATCTTCTTTGGCATTATGTTTCCCTCTGGGCTCCCCTCTTTTATAGTCGTAAGCAACAATAATTGACTTGCTATCGAGTAGCACGCCTTGCAAACGACCATAAGGACAGGCAATTAGGCAAACCTGCTCGCGGAAGAAAGCGAACACAAAATAAAACGCACCTGAAAACAGCAGCAAGGCCACAAAAGTAACTAGATTCTCTATTGGCCCGAGTATAGCAAGCTGTTTTAGCTCTTCAATACCAATTAGATAAGCTAAGAAGGTGTTGGCAACTAAAAAGGCAATACTGAAAAAGACGATATGTTTGAGCGACTTTTTCCAGATTTTCTCAAAATTCCAAGGCTGGCTGGCAAGTTTTTTTTGTTGGCTGAATGTGCCTTCGATTAGGTATTCAATTTGCCTAAAAACAAATTCCATAAAGATCGTTTGGGGGCACGCCCAGCCACACCATAAACGACCAAAAATGACAGTAAAAAGGATGATGAAAACAATAAACGTAATCACCGCCAGCACCACCAGATGAAAATCCTGAGGCCAGAAAAGCTGCCCAAAGAGTATAAATTTACGCTCAAAAATATTGAAAAGCATAAATGGTTCGCCTTTGTATTTGATAAAAGGCGTGATAAAAAATACAGCTAACAAAATGGAGGCTACAATACTGCGTCGTTTATAAAGCTTCCCTTTAGGTTTTTTGGGATAAATCCAGGCACGTTTGCCGTCGTCACCAATTGTATTGAGATGGTCGCGAAAACTTCCCTGTCTTTTTGAATCGGGTTTCTTATTTTGTTTAGGTTGATTCATTTGGCTTGAGTTTTAAGGAAAAATTAAAACAAACCACTTTTGTCTGTCCCAGCTATGGCTACAAGACAAAAGTGGTTCAGCATCTTAGTTAACTTTAGTTACCAACAAATCAGTTTTACTCATAAAGCTCACCTTGGGGCTCTTTAGGGTTGGCAGGCGTTGAACCCACCAGATCGACAAGAATATAACTTACCACTTCCAGGCGCTGCTGCTGCGAAAGCTGATCTTTGTATGCAATCATTCCCTTTTCGAGCACACCCTCTTCCACAACCCTCCATAAGTCTTCGAGCTTGTTGCCATGAATCCAATAGTTGTCAGTCATATTTGGCCCTACCAGCCCGCCACCATCGATGAGGTGACAAACAGCGCATATTTTATCCCAGGTTTCTTTGCCTTTGGCCAGCGAGGCACCATCTTCTAATAGCATCAACTCGAAAGCTGCTGAGCCGGCATCTTTTTCAGACTTGCGCAAATCAGCTGCAGCCATCTCTGATTGAAACTCTTTGGACTGCATCAGGTCGTCGGCCCTAAAAACCCAAAGCCTGACCAGATAAACTATGGCAAAGACGATAGAAAGGATAAATAGCCATTTCCACCAGGTGGGCATATCATTGTTAAGTTCCTGAATGCCATCATAAGAATGTTCTGAAATCAACTTGTCATTTGTAAGTGTGTCAATTTCATAGGTATCCTTCTCTGTATTATTATTGTGATTTTCTGTTGTCATAATCTGTTATTTTTCTTGAATTCGTTAAGACTGATTGTTGGAATTAAAAAACTCATTGCTATCGTCTTTATCTAACGGAAGCCGGCTTATTTCATCAATTTCATTTTTATCAAAAAGCATCACCCTGTATATCATTACTATAAAAAACAGCAAAAATATAACCAAGCCAATTATTGGAAAAATTTGAATATTGACAATGCTTTCAAGCACATTTGTGACGATTTTCATAAGTCTTTCTCCTATTTGTCAGAAAATATTGATTCATTAGAATCTCTGTAAATATCTGTTCCCAAACGCTGGATATAGGCGATAAGGGCGATCACTTCTTTTTGGTCTTCCACATCAATACCACCATCACGCAATCCTTGAGCTATTTGGTTAGCCTGTTTCTTCAAGTGATCCACAGCACGTTCGTCAAAACCTTCGGGATAAGGAACTCCCATCTTCATCATTACCCTGATTTTGGCAGCAGTAGTACTCACATCCAGGTCGTCCTCAACAATCCAGCTGTATGGTGGCATAATACTTTCGGCCACCATTTTCTGTGGGCTCAAAAAGTGGTTATAATGCCATGAATCTGGTTTGTAGTTGCGGGAACTTTTCACGCCTTCACGTGCCAAATCCGGCCCTGTGCGTTTGGAGCCAAACTGGAACGGATGGTCGTAAACGGTTTCGCCGGCTTTGGTATAATCACCATAGCGCTCAACTTCACTTCTGAAAGGTCTAATCATTTGGCTATGACAGGTGTAGCAACCTTCACGCACATAAATATCACGGCCTTCGAGCTCCAGCGGTGTGTAAGGCTGCACGCTGGCGATGGTTGGCACATTTGATTTTACCATAAACATCGGGATAATCTCTACCATGCCACCAATAAGGATAGCAATAAGGGCAAGGCCTGTGAACAGAACGGGTTTTCCTTCAAGAAAACGGTGTCCTTTGTCGGTGTTGGGTTTACGCTTGTCAAGTGCAGGTGCTTCATCTTGTTCTGTAGCTACAAAAGCCCCCATTTTCATGGTCTTCCATACATTATAGATCATCAGGATAACACCTGTGACATAGAGCGTTCCGCCCAGCACACGGAGCCAATACATAGGCAGTATCTGAGTAACCGTTTCAATAAAGTTGGGGTATTTCAGGAAGCCTTCTTCCGTAAATTCTTTCCACATCAAACTTTGTGTGAAGGCTGCAAAATAGAGTGGGACAGCAAAAAACAGCATTCCCGTTGTGGCTAACCAGAAATGGGCATTAGCTAGCTTTATGCTAAAGAGTTTTGTTTTGTATAGTCGGGGCAGCATCCAGTATATCATACCAAAGGTGAGCATGCCGTTCCATCCCAAAGTGCCAATATGCACGTGAGCGATTGTCCAGTCGGTAAAATGGCTTATCGCGTTCACGCTTTTGAGTGAAAGCAGCGGGCCTTCAAAAGTTGACATACCGTAAGCGGTAACACCAACTACGAACATTTTCAAAACCGGATCCTCACGCACCTTGTCCCAGGCTCCTCGCAAAGTCAGCAATCCGTTGATCATACCACCCCAACTTGGAGCAATGAGCATGATAGAAAATACTACGCCAAGTGCTTGCACCCAATCAGGAAGTGCAGAATAAAGCAAATGGTGAGGGCCAGCCCAGATATAGAGGAAAATCAAAGCCCAGAAATGGATAATCGATAGTTTATAGGAGTAAATCGGGCGGTTTGCGGCTTTAGGAATAAAGTAATACATCAGCCCGAGGTAAGGCGTTGTCAGGAAAAAGGCTACTGCGTTATGGCCATACCACCACTGCACCAGCGCATCTTGGATTCCGGCATAAACAGGATAGCTTTTTGCTAAGCTCACCGGGATATTAATAGAGTTGACGATGTGCAAAACTGCTACGGTAACAAAAGTAGCGATGTAGAACCAGATGGCTACATAGATATGTTTTACACGCCGTTTTACCGTTGTCATAATTAAATTGATACCAAATATCACCCAAATAATCGCGATAGCAATATCAATTGGCCATTCCAGCTCTGCATATTCTTTGCTTACTGTGATGCCCAGCGGTAAGGTGAAAACCGCTGCAACAATGATTAACTGCCATCCCCAAAAGTGGATATTACCCAGCATCTTGCTGTACATCGGGGTTTTGAGTAAGCGTGGGGTAGAATAGTAAATACCTGTAAACATCCCGTTGCCCACAAATGCAAAAATTACGGCATTGGTATGCAAAGGACGCAGCCGGCCAAATGAAAGCCAGGAAACACCATTGGTCATCAGGGGCCATACCAGCTCAATGGCAATGGTAAGCCCAACCAACATCCCGATGAGGCCCCAAAAAACGGTGGCCTGCAAAAACAGCCGCGAGAGCCGATTGTCATAAGTAAACTTCTGTAACTCCATAAAAATTAGTTTTTGGTTAATGTCTTTGAATCTGGATTATCTTTTGTTGCTGGTTCGGATTTCTTCGTATCCTCAGCCGCTTTAGCCTCTTTATTTTCAAACAGCATGCGTACCGAAGGCGAGTAGTCATCATCGTACTGACCACTTCTGACAGCCCAAACAAAAGCAATCAAAAATCCGCCTGCCACGATAATTCCTATCACAATTAAGAGAATAATTGCACTCATTTCGGTAATAAAGTTCCTGTTTACGGTATGAAAGCAAAAGTAAGCAAGTAGTTTTAAAATTTAACAATTTTTAGCTATTTAAATGTAATCTAAATAAGGCCGGTGTAGCAGCTGAAATTTTTAATACGCTTACTATCATAAACGAAAAGATTTTAAGTTATTGATTTTATAGCACTTATAATGGTATGTGAATTTCATTCAACGTATAAATATCGCTTACAAACTTCATTTCAACTGCTTTGATGCCAGCCAGCGTGTACTTAGCGTAGCAAAAACAACTACTGAAACGGAGCTGACAGGCATTAGAATAGCCGCCACTAAAGGCGAAAGCACTGCCATAACGGCAAAGCTTAATCCAACAATATTGTACAGAAAAGAAATCACAAAGCTTGCCCTGACAACACGAAAGCTTGTGCCGGTGAATCTTATAAAACTGTTGAGTTGCGCAAATTTATCTGCTTCCAGGATGGCATCACAGGCAGGCGAAAAGCTAAAAACATCATCGGCAATGCTTATGCCGGTGTCGCTGCTGGCCAAAGCTCCTGCATCGTTGAGGCCGTCGCCAATCATCAATACGTTTTTGCCTGATTTTTTAAGCTTTTCGACATACGTTTTTTTATCTGAAGGACTTTGGTTAAAACGCAAAATAGCTTCCGGTCCAAAAATCTGCTGTAAGCGATCGTTTTCGGCATCATTATCTCCCGAAAGCAAGTGTAAATCGTAGCTGTTACCCAAGTCGCTAATTACTTTTTCAAGGCCTTCACGATACACATTTTTGATGCTGAAATAACCTCTTTGCTCGCCTGCCAAACTCACATAAACCCGACTTTCTTTACTGTCATCAGCTTCGCCGGAACCAGTTACAAACTGCTTGGAACCAACATTTACGCGGTCTTTCCTAAAAAGTCCGGTAATGCCCATGCCAGGAATTTCTTCGTAATTCGTTGGTTCAATAACCTCCTGGCTTTTGAGTTGGGAATAAAGTGCCGCACTCAGCGGATGGCTCGAATGGCGTACCATAGAACGCACCTTAAGCAGCTCCTCGTCGGTAAGGGGCTCGCCCTGAAACTCAACCGACATCTGGCGGCTCAGAGTGAGTGTTCCCGTTTTATCGAATACGATAGTTGTGGTTTTATGCAACTGCTCAATAACTTCCGACTTTTTGATGTAGAATCCCTTGCGGCCAAATACGCGCATGGTGTTGCCAAAAGTAAAGGGAATAGTAAGTGCCAGCGCACAAGGACAGGCAATTATCAATACCGAAGTAAACACATAAACCGCTGTTTCAAGGCTTTTTGTGAGCCAAAAGCCAAAAGCCGCAAAGGCGATAATAAGCACTATAATCGTAAAATATTGACTTATTTTGTTAATATGATTATCCAGTGAATGGTTTACAGTAGCCGTTTCTTTCTGGTTCCATAGCTGCGTTAAATAACTCTGCTCTACTTCTTTAACTACTTGGAGTTCGATAGAACTTCCAACCTGTCGTCCTCCGGCATAAATAAAATCGTCTTTTTGCTTGGGCACAGGCACCGATTCGCCGGTAACAAAAGCGTAGTCGATGTTTCCCTTCCCTTTTGCCAGGCGGGCATCAGCGGGTACGAGTTCCTGGTTGCGCACCAAAATCAGGTCGCCTTCGCGAAGCTCTTTGATGGGAATAATTTCTTCCACACCAGCAATAAGGCGTGTGATTGCCACCGGGAAATAGGATTTATAATCGCGTTCAAAAGACAAGGCTTCATAAGTTTTGCCCTGATACCATTTGCCAATCAACAGAAAAAATACCAGCCCCGCCAGCGAATCCATATAGCCTATGCCATGCCCGCTAAAAACCACATAACTGCTTTGAAAAAACAGGGCCATAATCCCTAAAGTAATTGGGATATCTATGCTAATAATCTTGTGTTTCAGGCCTTTGTATGCCGTAAGAAAATAGTCGCTGGCGCTGTAAAAAACCACGGGCAAAATCAGCACGAAGCTCAGCCAACCAAACATATTTTTAAATTCCTGTTCCAGCAAATCGCTTCCCGGTAAGTACTCCGGGAAACTGTACATCATAATATTCAGGAAACTGAAAGCTGCGATACCGATTTTTATCAGCAGATTTCGATCTGTTTTGCCACTTCCTTTTTTATCAAGCTGGTCTAAGGTAATTTCAGGAATATAATGAATTGCGCTAAGCATTTCGGCCAATTGGCGTAGGCTTATCTGATCGTTTCTAAAGGTGATATACACCTCTTTGCGCGGAAAATTTACGGTAGAATAGCTAATGGCCGGATTAAGCGTATCTAAGTGTTCGAGCAACCAAATACAGGAAGCACAATGTATTGATGGAACAAAAAACTTTACTTTGGAGGTGTTTCCATCCGTAAAATCCAGTAATTGTTCTTTTAGCTCTTCATTGTCTAAAAAGGCAAATTTATTGTCGCTGCTCTCGGTTGTCACACGAATTCCAGGCATGGGCTGAATCTGATAATATTCGCCCATCTCCTTCTCGTTCAAAATTTGATAGACCGTTTTACAGCCATGGCAACAAAAGGGTTTCTCGTCCCAAATTACCGGGTTTTTGCCACAATCTGCACCGCAATGGATACAAGGCTGAGCTGCCACGTTAATTCAAATTAGTGCTGTTAAATCTGATGCGCCAAATCCCACGCAAATCTCCACTTCTATAGCCAGTGGCCTTGTCGTTGGGATAAAGCGATTGAATAGTTTCATAGTTAGCTGCCAGGATGTCGTCTCCAAGCTTGCCATGGCATTGCAAACATTGATCGCCCAGCACGATAGGCTGAACGTAAACCGGATTTTCATCCTGATCTAAAACCACCATATTGACGCCTTCATAACTGGCCACCATCATCTTTTGCAAAGAAGCAATCATGCTTTCTTCTAAAGCATCAGGCGCATTATCAGGATTCCTGTTTTGCATTGAAACCCGCTTTATATCAACATCATAGCGTGCTGACAGCGAATCGGTGATGGGTATAGCGGTAACATTACAAAACCTTAAAGCATAAGGTACGCCACCTTGTTTCATGGCTGATTTTAGTTGTGAATTCAAAGCCGAAAATGTGGCTTTTACAATTTCTTTACCCTGTCGCCGATATATTTCCAAAGTGGTATCCTGCGTTGGTGTTGCTTCTACAAAAGCTTCTTCTACCGGATTTTTCATAGAATTGCCTTCGCTTTTTGACACTTGTTGATTGCAGGAAGTAAAAAAGCCACTCAATAGCAATAAGAGTGCTAAATTTTTTATCAAGAACGTTTTCATAGCCAATGTATTTAGGGGTTAGCAGGAATATCTTCAGCTGTTGCCTGGCGCACTTCCAGCACAGCACCTTCAAAAATTAAATCTTTACCGGCCATTGGATGGTTAAAATCCATAGTAACACGGCTTTTAAACTTCCGGATTATCTTTCCGAAATGTCGGTTTCCTTCATTATCCTCCATCGGAAAAACATGACCTACCTGCACCACTTCATCGTCGATTGTGCCATCTTCTTCTTTGAATGTTTCCAGTGGCAGATCAAAAATAGCACTGGGATCTATGGGGCCGTAGGCTTCGTCTTTAGAAGCTTCAAAACGAAATGTATCACCTGCTTTTTTGCCCATCAGCTGCTGCTCGAAAATATCAATCAGTAGCTGCTGGCCAAACAAAAACTCTTCGGCATTCTCTTTCGTAATCTGTTGCAGCAATTTCCCACTCGCTTTATCTGTTACCGAATAATATATCCGGGCCACAATATCTTTTTCAATACGCATATTTAGACAAAATTAAAGCCTTCTGTGCATTACAGAAGGCTTTACAAAAATAACTAATATTTTCTAATCTACCTTATTTCGCAAGGCTTCTGACATAATTGATGATCATCCATCTTTTATCCGGACGAACCTGGCTACCATGAGCACCCATCAAGCCCGAGAGCGAACCCATTGTGATCACATGATAAATCTCGCCGTCAGGTTTATTTTGCACATAATCTTCAATCAACGACGTGGGCTTGGCAGGAAACAAACCGCTGGCATAAAGATATCCGTCGCCGGCACCAACAGCACCGTGACAACTGATACAAAAGATATCGTATTGGCGTTTGCCTTCTGCCACAACACTTGCATCGCCTTTAAACGGGTTTACGAGTTCGACACCGGCCAAAACCTGATCGTCAAAAGATTTTGCTTTGTAAGGATACGGCATAGTACCTCTGGGAATTGTGCCTTCGGCAGGTGCACGATTGGTGTATCCGTCAGCAAATACCGGATTTTCGGAATAGGTTTCGTAAGCCTGAGAATACTGCATATCCGGATAAAAAGTGTAGCCTGGATTATTCTGATCTTTGTTGCAGGAAGTGAAAGCAACCGCAACAAGCGCTAAGAGTAGGAGTTTGCCTAAATTTTTCATCTTCATTAATAGTTTGTGTGATAGTGAAGGCTTTCTTCGTAGAAAGGGTGATTTTTTGGCACCAGTGGCACTTTGGATAAACCAAAGAAAGTTACAAGCATAAATAAGCCAGTAAACCCAATGGTTACGCCGATTTCAAGGAAGCCAATTCCTGCGGCTTCGTAACCAACAGCACCTGGCATGATAAGCTGATAGAGATCCATCCAGTGACCAATAAATATAATCACAGCAACGGGGATAACAACAGAAGAAACACGTTTGGAGTTTCTGGTCATCAGCAACAAGAACGGGATAGCGAAATTCACGATTAGATTCCAGTAGAATATGGTATCAAAATGCTTGATACGTTCGTAAAAATAGATTGTTTCTTCCGGAATATTGGCATACCAAATCAGCATATATTGCGAGAACCAGAGGTAAGCCCAGAAAATGCTGAGAGCAAACATATATTTTCCCATATCATGGATATGCTCATCATTTACATGCTGCATATAACCCATTCTTTTGAGGATATAGGTAAAAATAACAATCACTGAAAATCCCGTAACGAGCATACTACTAAATACATACCAGCCATAAAGGGTACTGAACCAGTGTGCATCAATAGACATCAGCCAGTCCCAGGAAGAGACAACGCTTGAAACGGCCAAAAACACGACATAAAAAGCGGAATATTTGCGCAATTTATTAAAGTATTTTATATCGCCATTAATATCCAGCTCCCGTGAGGTTTTGCGAATCATCCAGGCAAGCACTGTCCAGCCGGCAAAGAAAACAGCAAAACGCACATAAAAGAAAGGCTGATTTAAGTAGGCCACTTTTCCCAATAAGATTTCATCAAGATGTTCTGTATGTGTCCATTCAAACAGGTGATGCATCCCGCCAAAGACGAATACGAGCAGCATGATAATTCCACCAATTGGGATGAACAAACTCATGGCTTCGCCCACCCGCTGCATGCTCACCTGCCAGCCCGACTCGGAGATGGCATGAACGGCAACGAAAAACATGCCTATAAGTCCAAGACTGGTAAAATAAAAGCTGTTCAGGTGCAGGTTGGCAACGATACGGTCGCCTCCCAGCCCAGCAATAAAACCATAAGCCAGTGCCAGCAAGCCAATGGCCACCATAACAAATCCGATGGTTTTTAATTTCTTTGTTAACTTAAACGTAATATTTTCCATGGCTTCTAATTTCTATGCTTTAAGTTTAATTCCTTCAGCACCGGCTTCAGACAATGCTTTTTCAATACTTGCTGATTCGCCTGGCTCACCGGCTTTCACCACCACCAAAAAACGGTCGTCTGTTGATCGCTCATCGTGTATAACAGGTTTAGCTCCCGGCGTAAGTTTAAAATAAATTAAATAAGCAAATACGATTGAGAAAGCGGCAAAAAGCACGGCCATCTCAAAAGCTACGGGCATAAAAGAAGGTACTGACAGATACGGCTTTCCACCAAAATTGAGGGGATAAGCCTTTGTAAACACCCAAGCCTGAAAGAAAAACCCAATCAATGCGCCTATTGTTCCGCCCCAGAAAGCAACACGCGAAAGGCGTGAACGGCGCAGTCCAATTGCTTTATCTAATCCGTGAACCGGAAAGGGCGTCATCACATCAATGATTTCTACACCTTTCTCTTTAAGCTGACGAATGCCCTTTAGCAAATCATCGTCATCTGTATAATAAGCAGTAATATAACTTTTATTCATGGTGGCCAGTTTTTTTAAAAGAACCTGTCGATTTTAACACACTCTTAACTTCCGCGATGGCAATAACCGGAAACACTCTGATAAAGAGTAAAAACAGTGTAAAGAACAATCCGAGTGTTCCTACATACAATCCTACTTCTACCAAAGATGGTTTGTACATTACCCAGCTCGAAGGCAAGAAGTCGCGGTGCAATGAGGTTACCACAATCACAAAGCGTTCAAACCACATCCCAATATTTACAAAAATGGAGATGATAAAAGTAGCCACGACGCTTGTACGGATTTTCTTGAACCAGAATAACTGAGGCGTAACCACGTTACAGGTCATCATAATCCAGTAGGCCCAGGCGTATGGCCCAAATGCTCTGTTTAAAAAGGCATATTGTTCGTATTCAACACCCGAATACCAAGCCATAAAAAACTCGGTGATATAGGCTATTCCCACAATTGAGCCGGTGAGGATAATTACCTTATTCATCGACTCGATATGATTAACTGTAATATATTCTTCCAGACCCAGGGCCTTTCGTGCAACGATAAGTAGCGTAAGCACCATGGCAAAGCCGCTAAATACCGCTCCAGAAACAAAATATGGAGGGAAAATGGTGGTGTGCCAGCCGGGAATTACAGAAGTGGCAAAGTCAAAACTTACAATGGTATGCACCGAAAGCACCAGCGGAGCGGCTAATCCAGCTAAGATAAGGGAAACTGTTTCGTGACGCGACCATTGTTTTACGGAGCCTGTCCAGCCAAAGCTGAGGAAACCATAGATGGCCTTGCGGATTTTTGTTGTGGCTTTGTCACGCACCGTTCCCAAGTCAGGAATCAATCCTACGTACCAGAAAATCAAAGATACCAATAGGTAGGTTGAGATGGCGAAAACGTCCCACAACAAAGGTGAGTTAAAGTTTACCCAAAGCGCCCGGGTGTTAGGATACGGAAAAATAAAGAATCCTAGCAAGAGGCGCCCCATATGGATGAGCGGAAAAAATCCGGCGCAGGCAACAGCAATCAGCGTCATTGCCTCGGCAGATCTGTTGATACTTGTTCTCCATTTCTGCCTAAACAGCAACAAGATAGCTGAGATAAAAGTACCGGCATGGCCGATACCTACCCACCAGACAAAGTTGGTGATGTCCCAACCCCATCCTACTGTTTTATTCAATCCCCATGTTCCAATTCCATAATACATGGTCATAAAAGTTGCCCAAGCGCCAAAAAGGAGTGCCGCACTTGACAAGGTTATACCCATATACCAATACCGGGTGGGCTTGCCTGCCATGGGCGCCAGGATATCCTTAGTAACCTGGCTGTAGTCTTTCTCACCTCTGATGAGTGGTTCTCTGATCGGAGATACGTACATTCCTGATAAGTTTAAGTTATACGGTTGTGTTTTTTACTTTGGTCAAATAACCTACTGAAGGCAAGGTGTGCAGCTCTTCGAGCAGGTGATAGTTACGCTCGTCAGCAAAATGTTTTGAAATCTGGCTTTCTTTATCATTCAGGTTTCCAAAAACAATTGCTTCAGAAGGACAGGCCTGTGCACAAGCTGGAACAACTTCGCCGTCACGCAGTTGTCTGCTTTCGTTCTTCGCCTGTAATTTTTTATCCTGGATGCGCTGAACGCAGAAAGAACATTTCTCGATAACACCTTTCGCCCTAACAGTAACATCTGGATTTAATACCAAACGACGCAGGTCTGTAGTCATTTCAGTAGGATCCTGACGGTTTCCTTTTATAGCATCGGCGCCGTTATAATCGAAGAAGTTAAAGCGACGCACTTTGTAAGGACAGTTATTGTTACAATAACGCGTGCCGATACAGCGGTTGTAGGCCATTTGGTTAAGGCCTTCGTTGCTGTGCGTGGTAGCAGCTACCGGACAAACGTTTTCGCAGGGCGCATTATCACAATGCTGACAAGTTACGGGCTGGCGAACCACCTCCGGATTATTTTCGTCACCTTTATAATAGCGGTCTATTCTAATCCAGTGCATTTCGCGTGCCATCAGCACCTGCTCTTTGCCTACAACCGGCACGTTGTTTTCTACTGAACAAGCTACAACACAGGCATTACAGCCGGTGCAGCTATTCAGGTCAACAGCCATTCCCCAATGGAAACCGTCATAGGTACGTTTTGGATAAAGCGACTTAAGGTGCTTCTTAATTTCTTCCCTGACTTCGTTTCCTGAGATCGGGTTTTCTTTATAATCTGCCAGTGTAGTTTCTCTTACAAGCTCTCTGCCCTCCATGGTGTGGTGAGCTTGGGTGCGCGCTACTTCATAAGTGCCTCCCAGCTTTTCGATAGCTATATTATTCTTGACAAACTGCCTGTTATCCTGAAACAATTCAATTTGGCCAAAAACATTTTTACCAACACCTGTTGCGGGAATCCCAGCCTTTTCGCGGCCATAACCCATCGCAACGGAGAGTGTTTTATACTCATGTCCGGGTTGCAACAGTATAGGCAGCATGCCAATTCCTGCCACATCAACGGTATCATAGTCTTTAAGTCCAAGTTCATTTGCCAGTTTAGGCGAAATGGCGACATAGTTATCCCAGCAGGCTTTGCTCACCGGATCGGGAAGCTCTTGTAGCCAGGGATTGTTTGCGTGTTTACCGGTTCCCACAGCAACGTTAGGAAAAATAACCAGACTTATTTGGTTAGCATCACCGGCTTGCACTGCATTTTGTGCCGCCAAAGCTGTGCTGGCATCAAAGGATGCTACCGCTTTTTCTTTTCTGCCAGATTCGAAAATACCGTCATGTACTTTTTTATTCCAGAATGATCTGAAAGTCAAGCTATCTGACATAGCCATAAGGTTATTTTCCCAATAAGCCTGTACATAAGCGCGGTAATCGGTATCTTTTCCAAGCCATTTAAGCAGGCTCGATTGTGATGCCCGCGTGTTAAAAATCGGACGGATAGTAGGCTGGCCGAGGCTGTAAAAACCTGTTTTCACTTCCGCATCGTTCCAGGTTTCCAGGAAATGATGGTCAGGACAGATATAGTCAACCAGTGCAGCAGTTTCTTCTTCATAAATAGGAAGAGCTACTTTGAGTCCAACCTTTTGAAGACCACTTATAAATTTATCTTTTTGCGGATAGTCGTAGGCGGGATTAACATCGAAAAGGAACAAGCCATCAACTGATCCGCTGTTCATCTCATCAACTAAGCGAGTCATCTCGGCATCGTCACCTTTTCTGAGTTTCAGCTCAACATCTGTTAAGATGGTGTTGCCAAAGCTGTTCAAAATTTCATTGATGCCGTTGATCATCAGTTGCGACTCCGGATCGTTGGTGCCTGCTAACACAAGTGCTTTGCCGCGTTTGCCGTATAGCTCTTTAGCAATTTTCTTTACATCAACAGGGCTGCTGATACTTTTGGTGTTTGCGCTGCCATTCAGTTGTTCCAGTTCATAATATAAGGCTGCAATCGTTTCTTTTTCCTGGGCAGGATGCAGCTGAATACGCTCATCGGCATTGGTTCCGGTGATCGACATGGCACCTTCCAGGTGAATATGACGCGACATTTTTTTCTGTCCGTCAGTAAGTTTTCTGTTTTTGCTGTATTGTTTGGTAAACTCAATAGGATTGAGCCAGCTACCAAGGAAATCTGCATCAAAGCCAACAATCACTTCAGCTTTGTCAAACTGATAGGAAGGGACGAATGCTTTTCCGAAAGTTTTTTTATTGGCTTCACGTATGGCAGAGGCCGAGAGCACATCATACGTGATATGCTCGCCCGGATATTTTGCTAAAAACTCATCAATAAGCAGCAAAGTAGAAGGGCTGATGACACTTCCAGTTAGCAGCACTACTTTTCCGCCTTTTGCTTTGATTGCATCGAGTTGATTTACAATTGCTTCATCAACTTCCTGCCAGCTGCTCGCCGAACCTTTTGCTTTGGGTTCCTTAAAGCGTGCGTTATCGTATATGCCAAGTATTGCGGCTTGAGTGCGTGCGTTGGTAGCGCCTTGGGTAAGGCTTGAGAGCTTGTTGCCTTCGATTTTAATCGGGCGACCATCCCTCACTTTTACAATGATAGGACAATAGTCAATGCCATCAAAGAATGTTGAAGCATAATAGCTGGCTTTGCCAGGCACAATTTCTTCAGGCTGTATAAGTAGGGGAATTGCTTTGCGCACAGGCTGTTCACAGCTTGAGGCAATAGCAGCTGAGGCCACCGTAAATCCAAAAACTTTTAAGAAATCGCGGCGTGTGGCCGTGGTTGCTTTCTTGAGTTCTTGTTGCATTTCAAAGATAGACTGTCGGTCGCCCGCAGGTTTTTTATCGGTTTCCTCTCTGGTATCTATTTTTAGCTCTTCGAGACTTCTGAAATATTTTGGTTCCATTGTGACTTGCTTAACTGAATTAGATTAATAATGACACTTCATACAATCGCCGCCGCCAAGCATATCAGCGGTAACTTTCTTCACTTTTCCGTTTTTGAATTGCTCATGCATTCTTTCGTAAGACTTAAAGAAATCATTGTCAGCAAATTGCACTTCTGTTGTCCGATGACAGTCGAGGCACCATCCCATACTCAAGTCTTCAACCTGCATTACAACATCCATTTTTTCCACCTCGCCATGGCATTGTGCACAGTCCAGCTTGCCTGAGTTAACATGCTGTGAATGATTAAAATACACATGATCGGGCAGGTTATGCACCCTGATCCATTCTACAGGAGTGCCCGAGTTCCATGCTTCATAAATTTTATCTATTTCGGTTGTACCGGTGATTGTTCCCTTGCGCACCACATTGTGGCAGTTCATGCATACATTGGTTGAAGGAATGCCGGCACTTTTGCTGTCCTCGGCTGAGGAGTGGCAATACAAACAGTCGATATCGTTTTGAGTGGCGTGAATTTCGTGTGAGAACCAAATTGGTTGTTCCGGCTGATAATACTGCTGACGTCCAAGTGCCGCAGCTTCTTTGTAAACGACCTCGCCAATAACTATCAGTGCTACAAGCACCACGATTTTATGCACAAAGGTGGCTTTAATTACTTTGGTAACAAAAAGATCAAACAGGCTAACGAGTAGAATAACCAGGGTAATTAGAAATGTTGTACCGAAATTTCTGTTCGCATCCCTTTCCATAGCAGCCATTTTCAGGTCGCGATCTTTGAGCTCTGCTTGTCGTTGGGCAGCTGCTTCCGCCTCTCCACCTGCAGCGTCTTCCATCTGAGCGAGGTATTCATCAGCCACCTTTCCGTCATTTTCGATATAGGCCAAAATGTCGATAATCTGTTCATCAGTAAGGTCATGCGGCGGCATCGGGATGTTGTTGTATTCCTTAAAAAGAGCCACGGCATATTCATCACCGGATTGGATCAACTCGCCACTGTTGCGAATAAAGCGGATTAGGTAAGCCGTATCAAGGCGCTCAGTGATGCCGGCCAGACTTGGTCCAATTAGCTTTGGCCCGTCGATATTGTGACAGGCCTTACATTGTTGAAAATTTTTCTCGGCTTCCGGCGTTTGGGCGTTGACGTAATTAAAAACTGATAATATCAAGCCCATTAAGCCAAGGACTATCATTTTCCGAAGGTTTCCCTGCAAGGTAAATAAAGTACGCGTCATAATAGATATACTGATGGTGGTAGATTCAAAACTATTTTTCACAAGTTAATTTGGCTATTGCTGAAGTTGTCTTCAAAATCAGGGCAAATCTATTAAAAAAATATTTGAAACAAGCTATTTTAGCATCTCTTTACCGAAATTTTATTATGTTTTATTAACATTTGACTTGTACGTCTGCTAACTTGTGCTATAACAGTTACTTATAAATCCTTCAATTTTCCGGATAATTTTATTTGAAACTGTATGGTGTCGCTCACAAGATAACTGCTCTCACTGGTACGGTATTTTTTTGTCATGGCAAAAATGCCCCAATTTGTGCGGTCTATATTTATGGTGTCGGTATTTGCCTGGATTGAATCTCCCGTCTGCTGAAAAAAAGTGTTGAAACGGATACAGTTTTCGATGTCTTTAATCACCAGATCACCGGCTAACAGCAGGCTGTCGTTGCCAGACTTTTCGCTGCAACAAAGCTTAAAATAAGCATACGGGAAACGCTCGGTATGGAAAATTTCTTTTGACTTGATGGTGTTTTCAAATACTGATTTCATCAGGTGATAGTCGATATCGAGGTTGCGGAGGCTGTCCATGCACACCCTGAACTGCGCGTCAATAAGCGCGTTGCCCTGCATCACTAACTCTCCCTCGCAAAGTGGAATGATGCCGTTATGCGCATCCACACGCCAAAAAATACGACTTTGGGTTTCGTCAATCACAAAAACCTGCTCCTGTCCTTTTCCCGCTTCCGGATTTTTATCAGCAGGAAAACTGCCCGAAAGCAGCAAAATAGCACCAAATACAAGCGTTATTATATGCCAGCTTTTTCGTTTATTATCTTCACTTATCTGCTTCATTATAAATAATTTAAAACACTTATATCCAGGTTTTTGGATACTTTTATGATTTATCCATCTCTTGCTGCAACTATTTTTTCTAATAGACAACTCCTGTGGCAAAGCCTTCTTCATCGATAAAAGGCAACAAAGTTTCCGGAATATTTAACGCATCACGAAAATCTGTCTCGGCCAGCTCAGCGGCAAAAAACTCCACATCCTTGAGGTCGGCATTTCTAAAACTGGCTTCCTGCAAGTGTGCGCCTTTAAAAGAGACATGATGCAGGCGTGCATACTGAAAGCTACAAGTTTCGAGGCCTGCACCCGTAAAATCGGAATAGCTGTAATCAGCTGAATCAAAGCGTGATCCGGAGAAAACAGTGATAATAAACTTCACTTTGATGGCTTTGCTGTATGAAAAATCAGCGTCTGTCAGCTCTGATTCTTTCATCAGCGCATTGCTAAAATCGGCATAGCGAAAAGAGGAGCGATGGCCTTTGATGCCAAACATATTTGACCCTCTGAAATCACTTGAATCAAGCACAGCATCATTCACAGCGGTTCGAAAAAGCGTAGCCTGTGAGAAATTGCAGTTGTTCATTTTCGTCTCACTAAAGGCCGACCAACGTAAATCGGCCAGCCGAAAATCTGAATGGGAGAAGTTGCCACCATTGGCAATGGCCGTCCGTAGGCTCGTTCCCCGGAAATCTCCATACTTCACAGAAACATTCTGCCACTGCACTCCGTCCAGGTTTTGAAATCGGAAATCGTCAAAATCCTGCGGCACAGATTCTATCCCGCGATAACGTTTTTGGTTATTTTCCAATAAAACTTCCTGATTGATCAACTGCTGCCGATATTCTTTGGTGGTGGAAGTTGGCAGTACGAGTAAATCAGTGGTATCAGCCTTTTCAGGGAACAAACGTTCGTGAACCGATGATTTATTTTGCCAGCTACATCCCTGCAGAAGGCCAAAAACAAGCACAATCAACAAAGGCTTCTTGATGCGTAAACTCATATAATATCCTTGGTTTTAAAGAAATAGTTGCCCAGCCATCCAAACAACAGGCCTAACGTGATAGGATAAGCAATGGCAAAAAAGATAAACAACTCGCGGCTTACGGTATCCAGCACAAAATAAGATGCCGCACCCATCACCGTTAGCTCAGGATCGAAAAGCACCAAAACAGTTGTACGAAACACTTGCAGCGGGTTTATCATGCCCAGCCCGATTACCGTTCCGGCATCTATACGCATTTTCAGCAGCAAACCCATCAAAATCAAATCAAGGAAAGCCACCAACAGCAACCAAAGCACAAAAGCACTGCTAATGGCCAGATCCTGCGATTGCGCTACCGACGAAATAAACATGCTGATGCCAAGAAAACAGAAAATCATGGCGGCGAGCAAGGCGCTGTACAGCGTAAACAAATCCCAGGGAACATCAAGATTGGTGAAGCTTCCCCAGAGCGCAGCGCCCAGAAGCGCGATAAAAACCGGGATATACGTGAGTAGAAACTTGGCCAGGAATTTCCCCCAGAAATAGCCTGTGAAGGAAACCGGGAACGACAGCATATATTCCATCACGTTCGATTCGCGATCGCCAACCACGGAACGCACCGTGGTGATAAGCACGTAAATAGGCAAAATTACCATACTTACCTGCATAAAAGTTACCATCAGCCGACTAAGGCCCACGAATCCAATGATTTGCGATTCTGTAATTCCTGTTGCAAACATCACGGCCACGAAGCCGCCAAAAAGCAGGCTGTAAGTCCAGAACCACTTGGAACGCAGTTGCTGAGAAATATCCGTACTCATGATTTGAAACAGGCTCGAATGTGTTATTTTATTGATTTGCATGATATTATCGTCCTAAGTTTAACCGTCAATATTAGTTCATATCGTGGTGTAGCATTTTCTTTTTCTTCAGAAAATCTTCACGCATTGTGATGCCGTCTTCTATTCTTTCTACAGTAGTTTCAAAGTCGAATGCGTCTTCACGAAAATCCTTGTAAGCTGCATATCCGTATCCCATCGGCGTGTCTATGCCGTAAATGTACCAAGCCTCTTCCACCCTTATCCAACCGCCTGTTTCGGCATCTCCGATATAAGAAACGGCTTCGTCGCCACCATATTTCGCCCAGTCAGGACTGTTCATATATTCCACAAGGCAGCCCAGATCGTCGTACCAGATAACTTCGTTGCGCTGATTAATGGACTGGGCAGAGAATTTTTGGTCGGCCAATCCCATCAGGCAGTTGACGCAGATATCTCTGTCAAAATTTATTTCGCGCGGACTTTGATCTACTGTCCGGGT
Organism: Bacteroidales bacterium; assembly: GCA_023229135.1. GTDB lineage: Bacteria > Bacteroidota > Bacteroidia > Bacteroidales > F082 > UBA5536. The sequence continues at coordinate 7,190 of JALNZT010000037.1, read as the reverse complement.
GCAGGCCGAAGCAATCAGCCATAAAGCTGCTAATAATAAGGTGTAATTTTTCATTTTTTATTTCTTTACATGTTCGTTTAAATCATTGTCCAACACTATTTTACCCAAGTCCATCTCGATGACGCGGTTTACCAGATCGGCAATTTCGTCCATGCGATGGCTGCTGAGGATCATCAAGGTATTTGGCGCATAGTTTTTCAGGTGTCTGAATAATATCTCACGCGCTTGTGGATCTAGATTTGCCGATGGTTCGTCGAGTAAAAGTATTTTCACTTTTCGGCCCAGGGCAAAGCTGATAAGTAGTTTTTGTTTCATGCCGCCAGAAAGTTTATAAAATGGCTTCCCAAGATTTTGCTTGATATCCAGACCCAGGTCATCGCTAATTTTATAAAACTCTTCAGCCGGTGTTTTCGTGATTTTCTCAGAAAAGCTGATCAGCTCGCGCACGGTAAGCTTGATTGGAGGAGGAGTTTGCGGCACAAAGCCAATATCCTGCAGAATAACCTTCCTGTCTTTTCGCGGATTATGGCCCATCACCGAGAGTTCTCCTTCATAGTTATATTGCCCTAAAATACAACGTATTAAAGTCGTTTTTCCGGCTCCATTCTGTCCGATAAGCGCTATACGGTCATCGCTATTCAGCTTCACCGAAAGCTTGTCGATAACCAACTGTTTTTTAAAGCTTTTCGATAGCTCGTTGATGTTTATAATGACATTATTTTGTATTTCAGGCATGGTATTTTAGTCAGATTTTACATGATTGAAGAAGCACCCCTCACAGAATAATTTAGCGCATGGCCGGGGCAAACATCCACGCACAAGCCGCAGCGGGTGCAGTCGGAACCCACGAAATGGATATCCTGCGTAGCCGCGCCACGTTTCACAAACCAAAGTTCGTGAGGTACAAGGCATACTTTCTGACATTCGAGGCAATAGCCACATTTGTCGTGTTCAAATTTGACGGCTACTGGCGACAATTTGCCAACCAGACTATACGTTGCACCAATCGGGCAGACATAGCGGCACCAGAAACGACGGCTCACAAAGACCTCAAAAAGGATGATTGCCAGCACCCAAAGCAACAATAAGCTTGGGCCGTATATCATTCCTTTGGAGACAATCCCAACGACGTTGAGATTTTCAAAAACCAGATTTTTGGTTAAAATAGCCAATAAAATAAAGCCCGCCAAAAACACAAACCTCAAGCCGATATGATAAGTACGTGCTTTAATTTTTTTCTTGTTCACAAGATAAAGATGCACTTTTTCGGCCCATTCAGCCAAGAAATGATAGGGACACATCCAAGAGCAGAAACTTCGTCCACCCATGATAAACCAGAAAATCAGAATGGTGGCAAGCCCGATAAAGAAGTTCATGGTAAGCATGGCCACATAGCCTGTTGTGGACGAGATTGCCAGCAGTTGCAGCGCATTAAAAGGATCCATAAGATAAAAACCCACCAGCCTTGAGCCGCTTAGCGAGCCTTCGAGTACAGACAGGTCGAGCCAAAATGAGAAAACAAACAGCAGGTTCATAAACACCAACACGCTCCAGCGAATATTACGCATTTTATGATTGCTTTTTCGAGCGTCGCGCCATTCTTTAAAACTAAGTCCTGCCAGCGTATGTGGCATTTTGTCAATCGATTTCGGAGTTAGCGGACTTTTATTTTTTCCATTTGATATATATTCTGATAGCATGGCTTTTGGTTTAAAATGGTTCAACAATAATACTGGGCTGTTGTGTAGGACACACCATCTGGCAAACGCCGCATCCGGTGCAACCATCCATCACGTGCGGAACAAGTTTGCCGCTTCGGCTTAGCTTTTGAACGATGGCTTTTTCGCCTATCGGACATTCTGTTATGCATAAATCGCAAATTTCGCGGTCAAAAGTCCGGTCTCTGAGGGGACTTGCCGAAATCTCATTTTTGCCCGGTGAACGGTGCACGCCTTTAAAATCGCTTCCACGTGGGGTTCCCCGAAAACCTTCTTCCTGATGCGCCAAACAGGTATTTTTGTTCACATGGGCCTTCCCCATTTGAACAGCTTCTTTCATGGCTACTTTTTGCACCTCAAAAGGATTTACTTGTGAAAGATCAACGCCTGGCTGTGCTGCTGCTTTTTCAACCGCATTGGCACCTACTTTTTTGAAAGGTTTAAAGTCCAAAACTGCTGTTGGGCAAACTTCTACGCATTGTAATGCGTCGCATGAAAAGTCGCAAGGCTGGAGCCGTGGCTCAATATAAGGTGTTCCAAAACCAAGCCCCTCACCGGCACCCGCTAGGCTAATGGCTTGTACGGGGCAAATTTGCACACACAGCCCGCACTTGATGCAGCCATATAAAAAGTTTTCTTCATCAATCGCACCGGGTGGACGCAGAAAATCTTCCCTCGGCATGGCTTCAGCTGCTTTGCGATCGAGCACAAAAGTCGAAGCTCCAAATATCGTAAGTGCAGCAGTAGCGGCTATACTGCCTTTGAAAAATTCGCGCCGCTTGATGGTTTTTTTCTCTTTGTCCATGATTTGGTATTTTTAAGTCAAAAAAACTATTTTAGGGCAGGAATTTACCGATAGACTCCTGCCCTGTATTTTTAAAATTTGTATTTCAAGCCGATATTAAAACTCCTACCAGGTTCAAAATATAAACTATTGATATCCATTCCTTTATAAGCTCTACTAAGATGTTCTACATAATTTTTGTTGAAGATATTTCTCACGCCGGCCATCATTTGAAGCGAACCTAAAACGGTGTAATCTGCGTAAAAATCGAACACCCCGAAACCAGGCGAAACAGTTTCGTTAAATCGGGTTGAAACCCTGTCCTGCGCGTTGACAATACGTCCGTGGATTTCGGCATGGAAATTATTTCTTTTGTAGCCAACAGCTGTTTGCAGCGTCAAAGGGGTGATTTCCGGTAGCGGTTCATCCCAGTCTAAATTTTGCCCGTAAACGTACGAAACTGCCAATTTATACTGCCAGCCTTCGGCAAATTGCCAATCGAAACCAGCTTCAAAACCTGTTAAGAGCGCTTCGTCCACATTGGTGAAAACTTTGGTGAATTTCGGTTCCATGCAAGCGTTATAAATACGCGGAATCGTAGTATCAACAGCCGCTGTGATATAATCGTTTACATAAGCCACATAAACATCGGCAAACAAATTCAGCTTATCAAGTTTCCTCTCCGCACGCAAATCAAACTGATTGTTCACCTCAGACTTCAAATTTGGATTTCCCAGATATTCATAAGCATCCATGCCCACGCTCAGGTGATTTATAAACAGCTCGGTAAGCTCAGGCGAACGGGTGGCACGCGCGGCGGCAACGAACACATTGTAGCCTTTAGGAAGAAACCAGGTAAGCGAAGTGGTGCCCGACAGGTCAAAACGGTTGTCGGGTTTAATATTGCCGTTGTATTGCTCTGAAAAACCAGCATCCGGATCGTTAATGCTATAAGACACAAAGTCTGACCTGACACCAAGTGTCCAGACCAGGTTTGTGCCTATATCACGTTTGTTTTCCAGAAAAATACCAAAGTCGTCATGATTAGAATCCTGCCAGGTTTTATCGAAAAAATATTTTGGCGGGTCGAATTCCATCCCTGTGCAGGTATTTTTAAACACCAACCTGTCGCGTCCGCCGTCCTTTCCAATATGTTTGAAATCCAGTCCGGCAAACAACAAATTTGAAGCAGAAGTTTGCAAACCAAACTCGGTGCGTCCGCCAAAAACCTGCGCTGTAACAGGCGATACTGCTTGAACCGCTTTGTAGGCAGGGCGAAGTTTGTTACTCATTTCGTGATCTACATAGCTGCCATAGGCTTTCAGCTTAAATGATTTTAGAAGCGGACTGATATTATTGGCGGCATAATCCAACGAAAGTATGCTGCTATTGTCTTTGTCGGCATCCATTGGCAGGCCAGCATAAAGGATATCTTTGGCCATGCTTTGGCGCCAGCTTAGCTGCAAGCGCTGTTTATCTGAAAACTGGTAACCCAGTTTCAGGGCATAACCAAAACGCGAAAAAGAAGAAGCAATCTCCTGTCCCGATCCACTTTTGTAATTTCCGTAATCTTTGTAGCCGGCATTTATCGACAGATCGAATTTATTCATCACCGACTGCACAAACAGGTTGCTGTAAAAGTTACCACCATTCGACTGGTAGCCGGCTTCTACAGCTCCCATTACTTTTTTATCGACCGAACGGTCGGGTTTGCGGTTTACAATATTGATGATGCCGCCCAGCGCAGCGCCATAGCGTACGCTAAAGGGTCCTTTGATAACTTCAATTTTGTCTATTTCCTCGGGAGCCACCTGCGAAATGGTTGGATCCATGCGGTTTGGACAGGCATTGGTACTGTGAATACCGCCATCGATAAGTACGGTAAGCTGACTGTATTTGAAGCCGCGCAAAACCGGTTCCATACCGTAATTCCCTCTTTTCTCGACACCAAAACCTGCCTGGTTGATAAACATGGCGCCACCGTCGTGTGGGTTTTCGATCTGAATAGTCTGACCTTGAATATTTGATTTTGTGAGGTTAAAAGGACTTTTAGCTGTAATTAAAATTTCGTCTAAAACCAGCGTGTCCTGCTGTGCAAAACCAATGGTGACCATGGCAAGCAAAGCCGCCGTTAAAATTATCTTTGAAAATAAATTTATTGTCTTCATTATTTTTGAGTTTTTGCTAATAAATAGAATTGCTTTGGGATAGCAAATAATGCTTCTTATCATTGGCTGCATATCGGTTACAAAGCTGTGCAGACATGATTTTTATTAAACAAAAACTGATTTTGGCGGAGGCGCAAGAATTTTTAAAATACCATCCAGAGGTATTTTGTTATAAATTATAGCCCAATTAAGCTTTTCACATTGCATGAGCTCATTGTTAAAGGCTTCTGCCACCAAATAAATTAAGCCGGTATGACTTACAACTGTTTCAGGGACAGTATTTTCCTGTTTACTGTGCTCCTGTGTTTCCTTTCCCCTTTTTACGAGAGCATTTAAATAGGCAATGTCGCCGATTAGTGGCGAACTGCTGTCTCGCTTATATACGGTTTCGTTTGTTAGTTGCTGATGAGACAAAAACGCAATATACTGCCAAAGCTGTACCTCAGGCATCACAATAAAAGCCAGGTGCAACAAGCAAAGGGAATATGCGATGGCAGCGCGTTTCATAATTTATCATTCAATTTATCATCCAATTCTTTTGTCCATTTAAAAATGGGTGTTTTATCACGCAACACCATTTTGGGTTCCGAAAATGGTGCAAGCCTTTCCAGGAAATCGAGTACCAGCAACAAGGGAGATCCATAAAAAAACTTCAGGTCTTTGTCAAAAGTCCAAAGATGTTCCACGTAAGCAAACAGGGTATAAGGTGTGTCGCCCTCATTATCGCCATCTTTGTCAAAACCTTGATAGTCATCAAAATAATTATTTTGCCAACGGTTTAAGTTGGCTGTTTTGCCTTCGGCTTCTACCTGCACCAGGTTGTTGTGGAAGTAATTGTATTTGTACAAATTACCTTCCTGATTGGTATGGAAAAATATGCCTGTTCCGCAAAATGCAATTTCATTGTACATCACGGTGTTTATCTTCTCCGGAACGAAAGGTGACACATCCACATGAATACCTTCTGAAGAATAAATAAAACGATTGTGCAGTATTTGATTTGAAGAGGTTTCTTTCATTCCTAAACACATGCCGCTCACGCCGTTTGAGTGCATGATAGTGTTTCCGGTCATCACGGTTTCCTCGCTATACATCAGGAAGACACCTACGGAGTTCTCGTAAAAATAATTGTCTTTTATACGGTTATTGTGCGCATACATAAAGTGAATGCTGTAGCGATTTCCGACACCTTTGTTGGCTTCAAAGGTGTTTTCGGAAGAATACCAAACCACCATATCGCGCACGTTGTGCCAATAATTTCCTTTGATAAGGTTATTTTTTGAATACCACAATCTAATGGCATCGCCTTTAAGTGCCATTCCCCGACGGGAAAGCGATGTGATTTCATTGTTTAAAATAAGGTTATGCTCTGCCTGAAAAATATCAATCCCAAAAAGGCATTCCTCTATAATACAGTCACTCACAACATTATAATTGCCATTAATTTTTACGCCGCAATCTATCTTATCATGCGACCCACCCGATTCAATGATATGTAGATTTTTTAGGCTTACATTATTAGCTTCCAGATAGATAACTGATTTCTCTCCAAGGCCTGAGATTGTAACTTTTCCTTCGCCATCAATGCTTATGGCGTCTTTTGTAATGGTGACCGGTCCGGTATAAAATCCGGGTTCCAGCTTGATATATTTTCCTGGAGATGCTTCGTCAATAATTTTTTGTAAAGGGATTGGATTAGTTCTATCTGCGTAGCCTTCCACTTTTTGTGTTGGGCCAAAATGCCTATCTTCCTGCGCATTAGCACCCAGCGCAAGCATTAAAAGAAACAATCCTATGTAAAATATTTTCTTTTTCATCCTAAAATAAAGTGTCGGGAAAATATTTTCCCGACACTTTTTTTCATTTAAGCTTCCTTTGTCCGCAAAGCTTTACGTTTTAATAAAATAGCTAAAATCATGAAAACAAATGCACCGAGTGCAATAAAAAACCCGTAGTAAGGGTAAGATTCGGTGGTAAACTGGGCTACTTTTCCTTCGCCAAAAACAGTGGGCATAAAGGGTTTAATTCCGGCAAATGCTCCTCCTCCATGCAGTCCCAGGTTGTGGCCATACCAGTATAGGTAAAACATATACACAAACAGGAAATAGAACGGGACGAGCGCAGGAATAAGGCCTGCCACCAGGTTGAGCTTTTTGGAAGTGAAGGCAAAATACAGCCCCAGCAACACGAACAACGCGAAAATATACGGTGAATTCGTCATCAAAAAATTAAGCGATTTAAGGCTTTGTGGCGTAACATTCACTTTAATTTGTTGTCCGGTGACAGGATCAAAAACCTCATTTCCGTCAGCATCCTTTTGAGTATCAAACACGTAAAAACTCGGATGGCTCATTGTTTTGGGGTTATTGAGCCCCTGTACAATTGGATACATACCGATGTAGTGATTTATCGCGTTCATTTCGACCAGGCAGTCGGCTCCTTCGTTGGTAGCCAGTTCTTCTCTTTCCTTTACGCCTTCGCATCCGTTGTACACGCCATTAAATTTAAAGTTAACGCGAA
>JALNZT010000036.1 GCA_023229135.1 Bacteroidales bacterium | reverse complement strand
TAATAATCAATTCCTGATGAGTGGCACTAAGTGAATTGAACTTTGTTGTTATCTCTGCTAATTTATTCATAATACTTTGCTTAAAATATTCATGCGAATATACATATATTATTTAGAACACCGCCAATTATTTAAATTAACAAATTTATATGAGAATATTGGTAATAAGTAGATCAGTTTTTTCTAATAGTCCACAATCAATTCGATTTAGAAATCTAATAGAGAGCTGGCGTGCTAATCATTCTATTAAATTGCTTACATTTAAAGATAACATAAACGTCAATTCTGATTTCTATAGACAAAATGAGATATTTGTTGTTAAAAAGAATTTTTTCACCTCGAAAATTGCAAAATCATTATTTGCGCCAAGAATTCAGAATAGAACAGAATCTAATAGAGCAATAGGGCTCCTTAAAAAGGTTAATTATAGAAAGTTTTTTTTTCCTGATACCTATATTTTTACAATATTGGCGATTAAAAAAAAGCTATTAGAAATTTTAAAAAGCAGTCATTTTGACGTTATAATCATTAGTGGATTCCCTTTTTCTTTTCAAATATTTGGAAAACACATTAGGAAAAGCGGTTTATTTGAAGGGCTAGTTGTATATGATACAGGAGATCCGTTTTATGGAAATAGCTCTGTATCAACGCAAGGTTTGATGCATAAATTATTTTCTTTCAAGTATGAGAATAAACACCTAAGCTATTTTGATTTTATTGTAGTACCAACAGAGCGTCTTAAAAATCATTATGAGAGGAGTTTCCCAAAACTTAAAAATAAGATTTTGATTGTTGCCCAGGGTGTACAAATGAGCGAAAGTCAGACGTCTCAAAGTATTCCATTACAATTAGAAAAGGTAGTAAAGCTTGTATATATTGGCTCATTTTACAAGGGTATTAGAGAGCCATACAAATTATTTGAAGCTCTTGATGGAGATAGTAGATTTCTGCTTAATATATTTGGTCGAATTAACCCCGAATTCTATATCGAGCAAAATAATATTAAGTATAATGGAGAGATCGAATATAGTATAGTTAATGAGCAATATCAAAAGAGTAATATTGTTGTGTTTATTGATAATTTTGAGGGTTTTCAGATACCTGGCAAATTGTTTGAAGTCTTAGTTCAAAAGAAGCCTATACTTTTCATTTCAGGTGATTTAGAAACTCCCTCAAAAACTTATGTATCAAACATTAGTTTTGTATTCGTAGTAGAGAATAATAAAAAGTCCATATTAAAAGGCGTCGAGAGAATATTGGAGTCATACGATAATATTGATTGCAGTTTTGACTCGAGTGAATTGTCTTGGAGTTATTTGGCCAAAGAATATTTAGAAAGTATTGCCAATGAAATATAAAAAAGCACTACTGTTTTTTATTCCTATAATTAACATTTTGGTTGATATACTTTTTGTGTTTCCTTCTCTAAGAGTTGTGTTAAGTAGTTTTAGGGGTGGGGTGTATTTGTTTATTCTATTCTACTTTACTGTTTACTACCGCAATAGGCTATGGAATATAAATCGGTATTCATTTCTTCTTCTATTGTATTTCACCATATTGCTATTCTTTTCCTCTGAATTAAGTTTAAGCTTTAATAGGTACTTGAAATTCTTTTCAGGGATTATGATGTTTCCGATATATTTTATATTAACCAAAGAACGGGATGATTTGATATTGATAAGCAAAGCATATTTTATTGTGGGTCTGCTTTTCGTTTTCAACTTTGTAATTTCTAGAATATTTTCTTTAGGGAGAACGGTGTATGATGAAGATTCAGCAAGTTTTGATTCTGGTAATTTTTCTGCTACAGTGCTTTATATAGGGTCTGTTGTAATGATACTCACTCCGGTTCTTATGTATTTTAGCAATTATGTAAAGCGAAATCTAATATTATTACTTTCAATAGCAATTGGAGCACTACTTTTAATTTCAATGAGAAGAACGGCTATTATAATTGTTGCAGTTGGCCTATTGATATTGTTTTACTATTATGTAAAGAAAAATGGTATTCTTCAGAGAATAGTTCAAGTTGGCCTGTTAATTGCATTACTTTATCCTTTTGTTGAAGGCAAGGTCATGGAAAGATTACAGGCTCGATCTGACCGTTTTGAAGAGGGAGCTTTGGAAAAGGAGGGGCGCTATGTTGAAACAATAATAATTTCAGAAAATATTTTTTCTTTTAAAGAAATTTACTATTCGCTTTTTGGCAAAGAACTCTTTAATTCCGCTGGTAATTATAGCTATCCTGATCCTAAAAGAGTTATCCACGCCGACTATAACATACTTCTAAGCGGCTCTGGCTTAATTGGTATAGCGTTATATTTAATGATGTTTATTTCGATATATAAATTATTTCGGTTTGAAAAAAGTCATTTAAAAAACACGGGATTCAATTTCTTAATATGGGTAATCGGTTATTCGCTTTTTTTTATGTTGGTTGCCGCAGGCTTCTCATCCGGATTACTATCTGTTACATATCGTGCAGCTATATTCTCAATAATGGGCTCCTTCTTAGGATATTTAAGCAATACAAAACAACTTAATAAGTAAGTGAAGACAACACTATCATTTGTCGGCGATATCTTCCCGGGCAATCTGCCCTACACTATTGGATTTGGTGTTCAAAGCGAATTCGAAAAACACTTGGGAGAGAATTGGTCAAAAGCACTAAGCGACTTATTTAATGCGAGCGATTTAGTTTTTGGGAATTTTGAAGCCCCCCTCATCGAAGATACAATTTTAAGAAATTTTAAACCATTTTGTGGCCATCCAGAATTCGTGAAACTATTAAAGGAAAGTGGGTTTAAGGTTGTAAACATCGCAAACAATCACATGCTCCAGTATGGCGAGAAGAACTTCGATTCTACAATTGGTATTATCAATGATACTGAAATTAAGGTTATCGGAAATTTAATCGAAGGTAAGCCCAATATAGAAGTTTTAGAAGTTAATGGCCTTAAAATTGCTATGGTTGGGTTTAATGATATTCATGATCACGTAAATAATGGTAAATATGCAGAACTATCTTTGGAAATTATTGACCAAACGATAACCAGTATTCATGCTGACATAAAAATAGTAAGTTTGCACTGGGGTAGTGAATATATGTCAGTGCCATCACGGGAACAGATTGAAATCGCTCACAAAATCATTGAATCTGGTGCAAATTTAATAATTGGTCATCATCCACACGTAATACAACCAGTTGAGAAATACAAAAATGGTTTGATTTGCTATAGCCTTGGGAATTTCATATTCGACATGCACTGGTCCAAATCTACAAGGGAAGGCTTAATTGTTGATGTTATTGTTGATGTGAAAAAACCGACTGAATTTGACTTTAAAATAAGAAAAATTTGGATTCAAAAAAGCTACTTACCAAAAGTTGTCAAGACCCATAAAACTTTCCTGCTTGATTCTCAGTGCTTCAACAATACTCGGAATGTCAATGAGGGAGCGTTGAAATATCACAAAAAAGCACGTGCAATTAGAAACTGGCATAGACTTATTTCTAAAATTTATTGGCTTATGAATTTTCACAGGCAGCCCGTAAAGGTGAGTAGTAGTATATTTAAAAGTTTTTTTAAATTTAGATGAAAGTGAAATTAAATCACAGCGTGTTCTTTTTAGTTGTAGGAAGACTTGGAAAATCCTTAGTGACATCGAAGGCCTTACCCATTATTCATGCTTCTAAGATTTCTCAAGTATATATCTTTAGCCAAGTAAAAGGAGCTGAGTTACATGGTATTAGTTATGTTACTATTCCTAAGTGGATCATTAATTTGAAACCTAACTTATTAAGGAATTTATTACGGCTTTTTTACGAGCCGATACAGCTTTTGTACTATGCTATAAAATTTAGACCTGGATATATCAATGGTGTTTACACTTTACCAAAAGGATTAAATAGCTTAATTGTAGGATGGCTAGTAGGGTCTAAATCAATTGTATCAGTAATAGGAGGGAAAAAGGAAATTGAAACTTATTTACCGTTTACTAGTTTATGGAAAGAACTGAATATTTGGATCTTAAAAAAGGCTGATATTGTTACTACAAAAGGTGAAGTAATATCAGAATATCTTGTTAAAAATGGAGTTAGATCAAGTAAGATTTTCACGCTAAATGGTTCAATACAAGTTAAATTTAAATTGTTGCCTGATGTAAATCGCAACATTGATGTTTTATTTTGTGGTAATTTTAGTGAATTAAAGGGACCCAATAGAGTAGTACAAGTGATTGAAAAGTTTTATCAGGAAAACATCCCAATTAATGCGGTTTTTGTAGGTAGTGGAAAACTATATAATTTTATTGAAAAGGAGATTAATAAAAAGGGTCTAAAGAACATCAAATTGTTAGGTCATGTGGAAAATACCGAGTATTATTTCCAAAGATCAAAATTGCTACTTATGCCATCTTCTAGTGAAGGTTTGTCAACCGCAATGCTGGAAGCTATGGCTTGTGGATGTGTTCCTGTTGTATCAAATGTAGGAGCTATGACTGAGGCCGCCTTACATGAAAAGAACGCAATTGTTGTCGATGACTACAAAGACATTAACGGCTTTTTTCAGCATGCAAAATATTTACTAAATAATAAAAGTAAGTGGGCAGAGCTTTCAAATAATGGCATTAATATTGTTAAGACAAAATACACTCCAATTGCTCAATCTTTTATTATTAATGAGATTATATTTGAATTGACAAAAAGACAAACATAATGCTATACCATAATATTCTGAAAAATTTGATAATGCCAGTTGCTAATTATGCTATGTCCACAAAGGACATGCATTATTTAAAGCTAATAAGCAACATGGAGGCATGGCCTGAGGAAAAGATAAGAGAATGGCAGAATGTTAAATTTTTGAAGATAATGTCTCATTTTTATAACAACACAACGTATTATCCTAGAATATTCTCAGAAATTGGATTGAGCATCAAAGATATTTATTCAATTGAAGACTTAAAAAAAATACCCCAAATCGACAAGAAAATATTTAATGAAGAACGACAAAGTCTTTTACCAAAAAACCTAAGTACAATCAAATATAAATATTCATCAACTGGCGGGTCTAGTGGTGATCCCTTAAAGTTTTATCTGGATTTAGATTCATGGAGCTTTACTATTGCGAATAAAATACATAATTGGGAAAAGAGTAAATATAAGTATGGTGATCTTCATATCGCATTGGGAAGCTCCTCGCTTTTTCCTGAAAGTAGGTCTCTTAAACATAAAGTGTTTCATTGGCTAAAAAATGAAATTCCTTTAAATGGGATGAATATGAGCGCTTCAGTTATAAATCAGTATATAAATCTTATAAATAGAAAAAAAATTGCCTTTTTATATGGCTACGCCTCCTCTCTTTTTCTATTGGCAGATTATGTGTTAAAGAACGAGATCGAGATTCACTCAGTAAAAGTTGCATTTCCAACTTCAGAAATTTTAACTGCGCATTTTGAAAAAACAATCAAAGCCGCATTTAATTGTGAAATAGTTGATTCGTATGGGGCTCGAGATGGAGGAATTACTGCTTTTAAAACTAATAGCAAGAACTATCATGTTGGTTACAACTCATATATCTTAGATGATGAAAATCATAATCAGCCACAGCCTATCATAATAACCGATTTATTTAATTATACTTTTCCTTTTATCAACTATAATTTGGGAGATACTATTGAATTAGATCGCAGTGAGTCTAATCGAGATTATAATGGGCAGATAATTAGTCATATATATGGAAGGGAGTCGGATATACTGTATCTAGATAACGGAAATAATATTACAGGTCCGGGTTTTACGATCCTATTTCGAGATTTTAATGTGGCAGCCTACCAAATTCAAAAAGTAAGTGGTCTTCATATAAAATGTACAATTCAAAAGACAGTTAAATATTCAGAAAGTGAAGAAAAGCAGATTAGGCATGCAATTCAGAAATACATTGGCCATGATTGCAAATTGGAAATTGTTTATTCAACTGCTATCCCATTAGGAAAGAATGGGAAAGTTAAATATTTCATAAAATAGTTTATTATGAAGTATCTCTTTTATTTCGGTCACCCAGCTCAATATTTCTTTCTCCGCGAAACAATAAAACGGCTAAAAAAACAGACTCACGAAGTAATAATTTTAATCAAAACCAAGGACGTACTCGAAGATATTTTAATAAAAGATCAAATCAATTATCTTAATATTCTACCAACTGAACGGGGTTTATCTAAGTTCGCGATTTTAAGCAGCCTTTTCAAGCGTTTATTTAAGTTATTTCCAATTATTTTAAGGCAAAAACCAAATCTTTTAGTGGGCACTGACGCATCTATTGCAATTCTTGGAAAACTTATGTTTAAGAACAGGATTTCAATAACCGAAGATGATTATGATGTAATAAAAACATTGGCAGATATCACCTATCCGTTCACTCAAACAATCTTATGCCCGGTTGTATGCTCAGTTGGAAAGTACGAGAAGAAAAAAGTTGGTTATAATGGCTTTATGAAGCTTGGTTATTTGCACCCTAATGTCTTTGAGCCAGATGTAGATGTAAAACTCAAATACAGTTTGAGAGATAAATATATCATCTTTCGTCTGGCCCGCCTTACTGCACATCATGATTTTGGCATAAAAGGAATTTCTGTACCAGTTCTAAAAAAAATAATATCTGAGGGTAAAAAGAAGAACTTTGATATATATATTTCTTCAGAAATTGATTTAAATGAAGAGCTCATACAATATAACCTCAATATTGATCCAAATGACATGCATTCCGTTCTGGCTCATGCTTCAATGCTGGTATGTGACAGTCAAAGTATGAGTGTTGAAGCAGCCATGCTTGGAGTTCCTTCAATAAGGGTATCAGATTTTGCAGGTAAAATTTCAGTACTGGAAGAACTGGAACACAAATATAACCTTACGTATGGCATTAAACCATCTAATGAAGATGGATTATTTGAAAAGTTTGATGAGCTTTTAAATGATTTGAGGCTTAAGGAAAACTTTCAAGAACGTCGGAGCCGTATGTTAAATAATAAAATTGATGTCACAGCATTCCTTACATGGTTTCTGCAAAACTATCCTGAAAGCAAAAAAATCATGAAACAAGATCCTGATTACCAATATCATTTCAGATGAAGTCTCTTAAACAGATTATTACTGATTTGCCTGAGGAGCAATGGAATTATTACCATCGGATAACCGCTATTCAAAAGCCAAGCTCATTTGATCAGTCATTTCATTTTTTGCAGTCTTACTTTCAGGCAGCAAAAAAATCAGAAATAATAGGAATAGAAACCATTTCGGAAAACAACCCTTTCGCTAAAGTAAAACATACAGTATCCATTTATTTCTTAGGATGCTGGCTGGCCGCAAATTTAAACCTAAAGAATCAAATAAATAACCCAACCCTCAAAAGGAAGTTTGAAAATGACTTCCTTTTTGTATGGTTTTTAAGTTGCTTATACCATGATATACATTTCCAGATCGAACGGCCTGGCGAAATAAGGGACTATTCTGCTTTAATCTCGGCTGATGCTGAAGACAGACTTGAAAATCTGTTGACCCGCAGAATACCGGTATTAATCCCGCCAACACTGAAAAAGGCAATTCGTCCTTATTATAACTACAGGCAAAAATATTGGAACGTTATTGATCATGGTATTGCTGCCGGCATATACCTTTTTAACGATTTGATAACACTAAGAAAAGCCAATGCAAAAAAACGCTCTCATCTTAATTTTACCAAATCAGTAGAGAAGCTTTATACAGAGGCAGCTTATGCCATTGCTGTGCATAACATCTATCTTCCAAAAGATAATGATATTGAACGTTATAAAAAATATGGCCTTGATGCTTTAATTGGTCATGCACCAATTCATTTTTCAGATGCCCCATTTCTCTTTCTGTTGGGTTTGTCAGACACACTCGATCCAATAAAAGCATACAGTTGTGTAAATGCAGATGCAGCTTCAGAATTAGTGCTGTTTCAATTTGAAACTGACAAAGATGCTTTTCATATAAAGATGACCATAAACGAGCCTTTAGACTTCACAATAATGGCCAATAAGAAAGCAGATATTGAAAATTGGTTAAAAATTGTATTTACACCAGATTCAGAAACACGATCAATTGTGATTACGATACAAAAAGCATGCTTGTGAAAATGGAGTATAGGCAACCTGTTTTTTGGTCTTACGTTATTGTCCTACTTTTACTGGTCACCCTTCCCCTAAACACCACCTCCGAGCTCAACAACATCACCATCCTTCAGCTTCGCGGCGATTACTTTTTTCATATATTGATGTTTCTGCCCTGGATGTTTTTCCGGAAAGCATTACGCATTAAGCCATTGCTTTGGTTGCTTATTGGCTTGCTATTCGCCTCCGCCACAGAAGGCCTACAATATTTGATCCCCTGGCGGGCTTTCAATGTGAATGATGTGTTGGCCAATGTGATGGGGATTATTTTAGGCTTTGGCCTTGCGTTATTCATTGGAAAGATTGTTAGGGTTTTTGCGTTGAAGAAAAGTTGATTTGTTGATGGCCTAAGGGTTGATTCGTTGATTCGTTTATTTGTTGATGGCTCCCGCTGGGTTGATTTGTTGACCTACCTGCTGACTGCAGGAAGGCAGGTTCGTTTATGTATTGATGATCCTGCTATACAGATCAACAAAGATTTACACTGCTTGCCCCGTAGAGAGGGACGATTGTAGCGGGGTGGGATCACGAAGTGAACATTCCATCAGGGACAGTTCAACAACTAAACAACTGAACAACTAAACAACAAACAACAAAGACCAAACAACACAGAACAAATCAACAACTAAACGACTAAACATCTGAACAACTGAACAAATCAACACCAAACAAATCAACATCTAACCACCTAAATCACAGGCCATGTTATTCAAGTTTTACATTACAGCTCACAATGAATTAACTGAAGTATTGGTAAGTGTGATTGGAGAAACATTCAATTTAGACAAGGCTTTAATTCCGGCTCAATTGGAGAAATCTTTAGGGAAACTGATACAGCAGTTAAAAAGCACAAATTATTATCTGATAGAGTCTCCTTATGTGGACAGAATATATAGAGATAGCTATTACCTCTATTATTCCTCAAAATATGGCAGTTATAACAGAGACTGCATCAAAGTTTCAATTTTCGATACTGAAATATCTTCTTCATATTTCAGGGACAATGCAACAATTGAAAAGCTTCAAGAAGCATATAGAGGGTTTTTTATAATTCGACCAACAGAACCTGCTTTTTTGGGTCGAAATCATATTGCTCCCAAAGCGTTTGAAGTAAGTAATTTTGGCTATTGCCCGGTAAACATAAATTCCACTGTCAATGGTGTAAAACTGGAAGTTTCTGGTTTCCCCCATGCATCCCAGGATGGCGAAACACACAGTTGTGCTGAAACGACGATATGGGCAATTATGGAATACTTTGGCACAAAATATCCGGATTATAAACCTGTAAAGCCGTCCGCCATACATGATTTGTTGCGTCAGATGGCTTACGAACGTCAAATCCCGTCAAACGGACTGTCTGTTTATCAGATCTCCTATGCACTCAAAGAGTTAGGATTTGGATGCAAGGTATATGCAAAAAGTGCTTATAAGGAGGGTTTTGAAATCCTACTTGATATGTATATCAGCAGTGGAATTCCGGTGGTTGCAGGTCTTGATGATTTTGATATAGAAGATAGCAACAACATTGGTCATGCTGTATTAATCATTGGTAAAAAGCAGGTGAACGGTGAATTCAACGTTTTTAAAACGCTAAAACAACATCAGCTTGATACACTGCGAACAAAACAAATAACGCTGTTTGACTTAAATGACACCTCGGTGGATTATGTCTTTATCGACGATAACCATCCCCCTTATCAACTGGCTACAATAAAATCGCCCGTTAATCATTATCCTGCATTTTGGAAAAACGTTCAAATAAAGCACCTGATTGTTCCTCTATACCCCAAAATTTATCTTGAAGCTGTCGAAGCCAGGAATTTTGCTTTAGAATATCTAATCAATGGACCCTTTCCTTTAGAATCATATTCTACATTATGCCTGAATTGTTTTCTGGCCTCAAGCCGAACTTTTAAACACAAGCTTGCATTGAGCAATATGGAAGAGAACCTTAGAGAAATAATTTTGGAAAAGCCTATGCCGAAATTTATTTGGGTACTTGAAATGGGCTCGAAAGAAGAAATTAATAGTGACCAACGGAGTGGCCTACTAATTCTTGATGCTACAGAGCCAAATATTGCTGATAATAAACCGATTATTGTTGGTGCTTATCAAAATAATGTGGTATTTTTCAGTGGTGTAAATGAGGTATTGACAAAACTTTCTTTACCTTTGCATCCTTTTAAAGTGTTTCTGAATAATCTAACAAACATTGAAAATGAATAAGTCATTAAGTATTACTGCATCACTTTTAGATTCAGCAAAGAAAGCTGGTAGATTAGAGACGCTCAATTCAATAACACATGTAAAAGTGATTACAGAAATGAACAATCAGTTGGAACATGCTAGAAGAGATTACAAAATTAAAGAAATGCAATCGATGGAATCAGCTTCCAAAGCAATATTAACAATGTAATATCAGGTTATTTGGGTTTGGCATTTTCATTCTTCTTCTGGTTATCCTTCCCCTCAACTCCGCCTCCAAATTCAACAAAATTACCATCCTCCAACTACGTGGCGATTCTTTTTTCCACATAGTGATGTTCCTTCCGTGGATGTTTTTCGGGAAAGCATTACGCATTAAGCCATTACTTTGGTTGTTTATTGGTTTACTATTCGCCTCAGCTACGGAAGGATTGCAATATTTACTTCCATACAGGGCTTTTAATTTAAATGATATGTTGGCCAATGGGCTGGGGGTTCTTGTGGGATTTTTATTTTATTTTTTTAACATGAAAGGAAAGATGAGAGATGAGAAATGAGTAGTGAGCGAAGAACTACTCACAACTCAATCCTCACAACTCACCTCTCACAACTCATCGCTTTTCCATCACTGATTAAAGAAAAGTCAAGTCATAATCAACAGATTTACTAATCAACAACTCACCTGGATATTCTCAAAAAAATTGTTAAAACACGCTTATTGAGTGTAAGGCAATCTATTTATGTGTTAATTTAGCGCAAAAGGTACTTATGGTCTATAAACCACATCACAGTAAATTACCCAATGCACCACTGCAAGAGGTCATTTTTGAAATGCTTTGGGAGATCGGCAGGGATGAGCATGGTATTCCTTTAGATGAAGAATTCAATTTTGCGAAGGGGGTATTTGCTAATCTCACCAAGCATGATTTTCCCTTTAGAAAAAAAGCTCCACTGGCCGGTATGCCAATCAGTCTGTATCCTGCCCCGGTGCATCAGTTTTGGAAGGCTGAAAACACCTGGCCCGTCTTGCAAATTGGACCGGGCATGCTTGTAGTAAATGACATTGAAGCCAATTATACCTGGGATAATTATAAAAAGTTGATTCATAAGGCCATCAAGTATTTAGCAAAATCATGGCAAAAAGAATTAACTTTTATTACTATTCGATTGAAATACATCGATGCATATACAATAGGTGATAAAAACAAAATCAATTTCATCAATAACAACTTCAACTTAAGGCTTGATAATCCGTTCATTGAAAATATAGATGTGGATAATTTGAACCTGAATCAAAGCTTTAAATTGGCACAAAATAACTTCCTGGAAGTATTGCTTTCAACTGGTTTGAGCCATGATAATAAACCGGCACTCATTTGGCAATCTACGGTTTATTACGAAGGCAAAATGGCTCAGAATCAATTAGCAGAATGGCTTGATAAAGCACATGAGATTGCAAGCAACCACTTTAAACAGTTTATTAACCCGGATTTTTATGCAAAGTTTACTCAAGACAAATAAAATTGACATCCCTCAAAGCAGCTCGTTTGTGCAAACAAACAAGACATTCAGTTGGGCTTCAACTGATTTATTCGTTTATACGGCTATAACAGTCCGCAGTATAGAAGACTTGTCGTATGCTAACCGGGGAGAAATCGCTAATATCAAATCATTTACACAACTAACTGCCAATTGGGATGGTTATGGGGCCGCCCCGGTAAGCCCCGAAGCCATTAAAAAAGCTATACAATTTATTCACGAAATCAATAACTTTGATATAGATGCCTATCTCAGCTCTCCCGGTCCCAATGCGGAAGTCATGGTACAACTTAAATTTAACAAGCGGGAAATTGAGGCTGTATTTTACAATGACAAATCAAAGTATGTATTATTTAAAGACAATAGTTTTGAAAGTCAAGGGACTTATGTTTCCGAAATTTTAGCAGATTTAGTAAGCTGGTTAACTCAAAATGAATAAAGGTGATCTTGTTTCAGTAGAAGAAAGTTTGTTAAGAAGGGTTTACAGAAGTGATAAACGCTACATTGATAAAAAACCGGAAGACCTACCTCTCGTGCCTTTGCCCCCAGACCCCAAGATGAAGCTAAGCTTTCAGTTGACATTAAAAGCCTGACAAATTATTTTGAGGCAATAGGTGATCAGCACAGATTTCTGCTATTTAGTATTTTATCAAAATTAGTCTATGACTTAAACCTTCAATGCGTTTTTGACCCAAAGGATGATAATGTGGCACACGCATTGATAACAGGTTTTGATCCCGAAGACGAAAGCATCCCCGGCATTCTCGCTCGTGCATCAACCAAAGAAGAACCAAATTTTTAAAATACAACTTCAAAACCAAGAATAGGCGAACGCCCTAACAAGTAGAATCCTCAAACTTTTGTAGGCACACAAATATTTGAGCCTAGCCACCCAAAAGAGGGCAAATCCTCAATCCAAAACATACAAACACTAAACCTTAAACAACTGAACATCTATACACTAAACTACTAAACAATTTTTCGCCCGACCCCTCCTAATTTCTTACTTTTGCCTTTTAACTTTTTACTTGGCTCTTCTAAACCCATGGACTTCACCTTTAACACCTACGAAAACCTACTCAACGCCCTGCTTATGCGGGGTTTTTCGTTTATGAGCTTTTCAGAACACCTCAAAGCCAAATTTTACACGGAGCAAAGTCCAAGTGCCTCAAATCTTGAATCTTTAAATCTTTGAATCTTTGAATCTTTGAATTTTCGTGTGAGCGCGAGTCCGAATCAACCCCGCCAACAACTTTTAAGCTGCCCTTTCACTCGCTTACGTCCCTCAAGTCGCCCCATCGCTCAAGTCTCTCAGTTCGCTCAGTTCGCCCCATTGCTAAAGTCCCTAAAGTCGCCCCATCGCTCAAGTCGCCCCCTCGCTCACGTCGCTCAAGTCCCTCATTACTAACTTTCAAAAATAAAACATAGAAAAGACAACAAACAAAATAATATTACACAAATGCGTATATTTGTAAAATAATATTTACACAATGTTTAAACGCGCCATTTTTCATTCAATTGAAGCCCAGTTACAGCATAAAAACGCATTAGTCATTACAGGCATGCGGCAGGTTGGTAAAACAACACTGATGAAACAACTGGCTTCGGCCTGGAACGGGAAACATGTCTGGTTCGATTTCGACAATCCTCTGGACCAATTGCTGTTTGAGAACAGCGATTTCAGGATAATTTACAGGGATCTGCAACACATGGCAGGTGCTGAAGAAGGTGAGCGCTACCTGGTTTGTATTGACGAAATACAAAATTTCCCGGAAATAACAAAAGTAATCAAGTATCTTATTGATCATTATGGGCTTAAATTTATTGTTACCGGCTCGTCCAATTATTATTTACGAAACCTGTTCCCCGAATCGCTTAGTGGCCGAAAATTTCTGTTTGTCCTTCATCCGCTGAGCTACAGAGAATATTTACATTTCAATTCACTTTTACCTGATGCTGACCTGCAGCCCAATTTTGAGGAAGCCACATCGGCCCACAGCCCTTACGCCATCCGAAAACGCAGGGAGTTATATGAGCAATACATGGAATTTGGAGGTTTTCCGGAAGTGGCCCTCACAAAAGATTTTGATACAAAAAGAATGATTCTGAGAAACATCTTTGCGTCATTTTTCGAAAAGGACATTAAGGTTTTCAGCGAATTGAAAGACATCAAAGAGTTGCGCGACCTTATCATTTTGCTAGGGCCACGCAATGGCAACATCCTCGATGTAACACGTCTTGCTTCTGAGCTGGGCATCAACAGAGTGAAAACATACAACTACCTCGAATTTCTTGAAGGCACATTTTTCCTTCGCCTGATCCCTAAACACACACAAAGCGCTGATCGCAGTGTTGCAGGCGGAAAGAAAGTATATTTCACTGATACCGGAATGCTCAATCTGATAATCAAAACTACAGCAGGACAACTACTCGAAACCACTGTGGCCAACCAATTACACCATTACGGCAAGCTTTCATATTACAACAAGAGAAATACAGCTGAGATCGATTTTATCCTCAATGAGGAGATTGCCCTCGAAGTGAAAAACAAAGCCATTGAACCCGATTTACGCAAACTCGAAAAACTTGCTGAAAAACTTTCAATCCCCAAGTTTTATATTATCAGCAACACCCCCGACACACAAAAGCACGTCATTCATCCCTGGTTTTTATAAAACACAAAACTAGCTGTCCATCAGCACATAAAGACGCCCTCTCGCCAAACTCGCTCAAGTCGCCCCCTCGCATACGTCGCTCCCGTCGCTCCATCCGCCCCCTCGCTCGAGACGCTCACCTCGCTAACATCGCTTCGTTCGCTCAAGTCGCCAAAGTCGCTCAAATCAGCTTGCAAAAATTCAATAAAGTTTACATATCTTTGATAAAAAATTTAGTAATGCAACACATTGTAATAATACCTAAAAGCAAAACATCGGCTATCTTTCTTAAAAAACTTTTCTCACAACTTGACGATGTTAAAAGTATTGAAATGATTGAAGAAAAGGAAGAAGTGCCATTTGTTGTATTGACCGAAAGTACACTCGAAAAAGAATGGGGTAGCTTAGAAGATGATATTTGGGATAGCTGGGCAATAGAAAAACTAAACATTGCGCGTTAATGAAATTTACAAAAGGAGATATTGTTATCATTCCGGTTCCATTTACCGACAATAAAGGCTACAAACTACGTCCAGCGGTTGTTATATCGAACGAAAAAGTTCATCAAATCGGCGACACAATGATTGTTCAAATCACTTCAAAGTTGAAACAAGATAACCTCAGCATCGCTCTTACCAATGCCGATGTAACTGATAACCTGAGCTCGATTAAAATTAAGAAGCTCAGATTTCATTAAATGACTGATATACAATATAAATTTTTTAAGCATAGCGCACTTCGGCAAGCTCAGCAACAAGCTATGGTTAAAAAATTTAAAGAAGTAGAGCGGTTATTTAATGAAACACAGGATTTGCCACTTCTAAACAACTGTTTTCTGCGTCATATCTGCTATCCATAGCTTGTTGCTGAGCACTCGTAGTGAGCACCCGTGGTGAGCACCTGTGGTGAGCTTGCCGAACCATGCCGAAGTACGCTATGCCTTCGCAAATATTCCCTGACTTTATGATAAGTCAGGCAGGCTTGAAACCAATTATTTATAAGCGGTCTGAGCCATTATTTTTATGTCGAGCTCAGGTTACAAAGTCCTGAACTACTGCTC
Organism: Bacteroidales bacterium; assembly: GCA_023229135.1. GTDB lineage: Bacteria > Bacteroidota > Bacteroidia > Bacteroidales > F082 > UBA5536. Next base: position 23,756 of record JALNZT010000036.1, on the reverse strand, counting down.
ACTGTTTAATCGACCTTTGTAAAATAAGCTGCTTAAATATACTGTTCCAGGAACGGTAGTAGGATACTTATGGCTTGTTTTGGTAATCAGTTATATATGAGAAAACGCCTCTTTTTCAGGCTTTGATAAGAAAAGGCCAAAGACTAGGCTTTCGAAGTTTTTGAAACCAAGGAGTTTACTAAAGTAAACGACTGTTTCAAAAACGAGAGTAACGAAGTATTTGGCCTTTTCTTGCAAAGACTATTTAGTATTTTATCAAAATTAGTCTATGACTTTAAACCTTCAATGCGTTTTTGACCCAAAGGATGATAATGTGGCACACGCATTGATAACAGGTTTTGATCCCGAAGACGAAAGCATCCCTGGCATTCTCGCTCGTGCATCAACCAAAGAAGAACCAAATTTTTAAAATACAACTTCAAAACCAAGAATAGGCGAACGCCCTAACAAGTAGAATCCTCAAACTTTTGTAGGCACACATCAACACAGGTTTATCCTGCCTGCCCCATAAAGAGGGACGATTGTAGCAGGGTGGAATCACGAAGTGAATATTCCATCAGGGACAAATCAACACTTAAACATCTGAACTCCTGACCTTTCGTAAACTATATTGTCGCACAAATAAAGTTATGTTTAAGGACAAGTAACATCAGTCCTAAAGAATATGTTACGAATTTTGCTTCAAGAAATAGTAACAATCGTTAGTCAACGTCTTCGATGAGCCTGTCTGCCGATCCTGACAAGCGAAAGCATAACTCCAGCATAGTTTTCCGTAAGCAATTTCAAACTATCCTAGATCAAACCTGCCTACCTGAAAAAATTAGTCAGAAGACAGGCCATCAAAGCTTCTCATCAGCACCGGGCTGGGCGCGTTGGCCTTGTGTGTGCGGCGGGCGTGCGCCAGGCAAGGGCGATGAAAAACAGCTGGAAAACATGCAAGGCAGCCCAAAAGGCTGTTAGTATAATGCAATGCCCACAAAAAGTTTGAATAGAAACTTAATACCCGAAAATATTTTCAAAGCACAACATATAAAGGCATTGCCTTATACCCAACCTTGCATAGTTTTCCGCTGGTTTTTAGCGCTGTGGGTGGATAGCTTCGCACACACTTGACTTTTGCTAGCTTTTTGTCAAGAAAAAGCGAAAAAATATCTTCAAACCAAACCTGCTGCTAACTTTTATTACCACCGACAATTGTATTTTACGAACAAAAACTGTTAGCAAACTGATTATCTGATAATGGGTCAGGATACCTAAACATCTGAACAAATAAACAATTGAACACAGAACAGATCAACAAAGAACACAAAACCAATCAACATCTAAACATCTGAACACCTAAACATCTATACCTATCAAACCACTCGACACAATCGTAGCGGGGTTGACAAGAAGGAGTAAAAAGCTTTATCTTTGTTTAAAAAATTAGCAGTGGAACTAAAAGAAAACATCAAATCAAAAGTGGACAAACTTGATCCATACAATCTTAGAATAGTTGAACATCTTATTAACTCATTATCAGATAATAGGTTAATTACCAAGAGAAAACACACTAAAAGCAAACCCTTTTACCTTGAAGTGATTAGTCTTATGGGTCCGCCGGGTTTGTCCTCTGATGATATAACGGCAGGAAGAGAAGAAAGGATATGATACACTTTTTCGATACATCAGCCCTGGTCAAACTTTTTAGCGTTGAACCTGGTGCCGGCCAAGTCAAAGAAATAATAATGAACCCATCGAACGATATTTGGGTATTAGAGTTAGCATTGGTTGAGTTACTCAGTGCTGTTTATAGAAAATATCGTAACCATGAGGTGCCTGAAGAAAACTTAGAGCGCATACAGAAGGCTATAGAACAACAATTTGAGTTTTTTACAATTATCCCGATAGGCGCAGATGTGATTGAAGAATCTAAATCACTGATTATAAGATATGGTAAAGATTATGGACTTCGTACCCTGGATGCTATGCATATAGCAGGATGGAATGTGATTGTAGAGCCTGACTCAATATTTGTATCTTCAGATAAAAACCAACTTCAAGTAGTCAGTCTAATGAATTATCAAACAATTTCAGTATAATGTTTTTTATGTAGTAGCAAGAACTTTATCCAAAGTTCTATTGACATTGTAATTTCGCTAAAATCCCTTCGTTTGCTGCAGAAATGACAAGGCAGACTCTTATAAAGAAAATCCTGGTGCTGCGTATCGTGTGGTCTAAACTACTAACCTGAGCTGGATTAAAATTAAGGAGCTCAGGTTAATATATTATCAATGTGTTAAGTGTTTTTCAGCAGACCCTTCTATTTATAAGCGGTCTGAGCCATTATTTTTATGTCGAGCTCAGGTTACTATCAAACCACATGATGAAATCATAGCGTGGGTAACATCACCGACACCGGCCGCCGCTGGAACGACCAGCTCTACAACGTCCGCGACAAAGCCACCAAAGAAAACCCCATCACCAATCCCGATTTCCTCAACCGGTGCTACCATTCCACCAACGATATTATCGAAGCAGTTAAAAGGAGAGATGTCATAAATAAAGAACAAACAACAACGAACACCAAATTAAACAAATCAACACAGAACAAATCAAAATTGACTATTTTTGTATAAAATTGATAATTATGGTAGTGACAATTAAAAGAGGGACTGATAAAAATCAGGTCAGGATTATTCTCGACAAATTGATAAAACAAAGGCAGGTCAGAAAAAACGATTTGAGTAAATACTGTGGTGTATTGTCCTTAAAACAAGATCCGTTAACTTTACAAAATAATTGGAGAGATGAATGGTAATCAACTTTTTCTTGACACCAATATCATCCTGTATTTTCTAAATGGTGACAAATCATTATTGCCAGTTTTTGAAGAGAAGCAATTATTCATTTCTTTTATTACGCAATTGGAGCTGTTGAGTTTTAAAGCGATTACTGAGAATAAAATAAATAAAATAGAAGGTTTTCTCAATCATTGTTCGATTATCGAGATGTCTTCAAGAATTAAAGAGAACACTATTTTTCTTCGCAGGAAATACAGATTGAAATTACCCGATGCAATCATTGCAGGTTCTTCTTTACTCCCAAACGCGCCTCTCTTTACTGCTGATAAAGCGATGGCTCGAATAATCAGAGATTGATTTAGTTTATTATCAGTTTGACGCTGACTGAAATAGTTACTCATGGACTTCACCTTCAAAACATACGAAAACCTCCTCAACACCCTGCTTATGCGGGGTTTTTCGTTTATGAGCTTTTCAGAACACCTCGAAGCCAAATTTTACACAGAGCAAAGTCCAAGTGCCTCAAATTTTGAATCTTTGAATCCTGGAAGTCCCGAGAGGAGGCACGACGATACGGGGCTACAGTCCCGAGAGCGCAGCGATTCGGGATTGAATCTTGAATCCTTGAACCTGCCTTCCTGCGGTCAGCAGGCAGGTCTTGAATCTTCGAATCTAATAATCCTCCGCCACGACGTAGAAGCCCGCTACCCCAATGCCCTGCGTATGGCTCAGATACAACACAAGCTTGGCATAAAGGGAACGTATTACTTTCGCATTTATCCTAAGTCAGGCAATGAAGCCATCATCAATCAAATAGCCGCACTGGGACATGAGATAGGTTACCACTACGATGACCTCACCGCTTGTAAAGGCGACCACCAAAAAGCCATCGAACGCTTCCAAAAAAACCTTAGCTACCTGAGACAGTTTGCGCCTGTACAAACGATTTGTATGGAAGGAGCGCCTGAATCAAGCTACAATAACCAGGATTTATGGAAAAAATATGACTATGCTAATTTTGGGATCAATTCCGAAGCCTATCTCGATCTTGATTTTGATAAGGTCTATTATTTAACAGATACCGGACGGCGATGGGATGGCAAATTTGCAGTGCGGGATAAGGCGATGTGGGGACAGGAGGAGAAGGATTCGAAGATACGTAGGAAGGAGTATAGGGAATTGCGCTACAGGCATACCAAAGATATCATAAAAGCTATTGAAGAAGGCAGCTTTCCTGATCGGGCGATGCTCACTTTTCATCCACAGCGCTGGAATGACAACTGGTTTCCGTGGGTTAAGGAGTTGGTGTGGCAGAATGTGAAGAATCAGGGGAAGAGGTTTTTGGTGAGAGGGTGAAAGGGGGACTGGGGGACTGGGGGACTTGGGGACTTGGGGACTGGGGGACTGGGGGACAAAGAGATTTGATTTAAGAAAATAGAGAGTTTAGGTGTTATGTAAAACTAAAATTAACATACTATGAAAATTAGAACGCATAGAGAATTAGATGTTTACAAACTTGCATTTCAAGTTGCTGTTGAGATATACAAATTGAGCATCACGTTTCCAAAAAACGAAACCTATAGTTTAACAGACCAGATAAGACGTTCAAGTAGATCTGTTTGTGCTAATACTGCTGAGGCATTTAGGAAAAGGAAATATCCAAAGCATTTCGTTTCGAAATTAAGTGATTCTGAGGCTGAAGCTGCCGAAACTCAGGTCTGGCTAGATTTTGCCCTTGAATTTGGATATATTACCAAAGCTCAATTTGAACTTTTAGATGAAACATATAACAATATAATTGGCAAATTAGTCAATATGTCCAATCAACCGGAAAAATGGTCTTAATTTCTCCATGTCACCTGTCTCCAAGCCTCCATTTCCAGTTTAATAAAGCACAGATAGAAAAAGTCCCTTCCGTAGCTGAAAGAGCTGGTTTGGCAGAATGTGAAGAATCAGGGGAAGAGGTTTTTGGTGAAGAAGTAGGGAGTAAAAAGTAAGAAGTAGGGAGTAGTTTAGTGGGCAGGGCTAAAGCCCATTGCGCGGGGCGTTGCTAATCCCCGGCATAAATTCCGGGGTTAATCAAGAGGCTTTAACTGCTGTTTTCAATCGTTTTTATCTGGCGACTGCCGTTCGCACGAGGTTGGCACTCCGTATCCTTTTAAGGAATTTAGATTTGCTTGTTGACATGCTGTTTTTTGCTACCGATTTTTATTAGCCGTTTTTTAAGCCTCAGAGAGGCGAAACTATGGTAGAAATAGTGTATCCCTGACGATAAAAAGCTCCAGAGGAGCGGCAGATTATAGCGAGAAAAGAAATCAGGAAGTTTTTTGGTCCACGGATTACGAGGATTTAAAGGATTTTATCGAGGTGGGGGTTGGATGGTGGTGGTGAATTGGTTAGAAGAGATGTGTGGATTTGGATTTGTTGGGATTTAACGGACGGTGTTGGCAGGGCTAAAGCCCTTTGTTTTCAGGACATTGCTAGTCCCCAGCATAAATGCCGGGGTTAACAAAGAGGCTTTAACTGCTGTTTTCAATCGTTTTTATCAGGCGACTGCCGTTCGCACGAGGTTGGCACTCCGTATCCTTTTAAGGAATTTAGATTTACTTGTTGACATGCTGTTTTTTGCTACCGATTTGTATTAGCCGTTTTTAAAGCCTCAGAGAGGTGAAACTATGGTAGAAATAGTGTATCCCTGACGATAAAAAGCTCCGGAGGAGCGGCAGATTATAGCGAGAAAAGAAATCAGGAAATTTTTTTGGCCCACGGATTACGCGGATTTAAAGGGTTTTATTGAGGTGGGGGTTGGTTGGTGGTGGTGAATTGGTTTTTGGATTGAAGTGTGTGGGTTTGTTTGGATTTGAAGAAGCAGTGGGCAGGGCTAAAGCCCATTGCGCGAAGCATTGCTAATCCCCGGCATAAATGCCGGGGTTAATGAAGAGGCGTTGACTGCTGTTTTTTGTTGATAATTTGTATTAGCCGTTTTTAAAGCCTCAGAGAGGCGAAACTATGGTAGCAATAGTGTATCCCTGACGATAAAAAGCTCCAGAGGAGCGGCAGATTATAGCGAAAAAAGAAATCAGGAAGTTTTTTGGTCCACGGATTACGCGGATTTAAAGGATTTTATCGAGGTGGGGGTTTGTTGGTGGTGGTGAATTGGTTAGAAGAGATGTGTGGATTTGGATTTGTTGGGATTTAACGGACGGTGTTGGCAGGGCTAAAGCCCATTGCGCGGGGCATTGCTAGTCCCCGGCATAAATGCCGGGGTTAATCAAGAGGCGTTGACTGCTGTTTTCAATCGTTTTTATCAGGCGACTGACGTTTGCACGAGGTTGGCACTCCGTATCCTTTTAAAGAATTTAGATTTGCTTGTTGACATGCTGTTTTTTGGTACCGATTTTTATTAGCCTTTTTTTAAGCCTCAGAGAGGCGAAACTATGGTAGAAATAGTGTATCCCTGACGATAAAAAGCTCCAGAGGAGCGGCAGATTATAGCGAAAAAAGAAATCAGGAAGTTTTTTGGCCCATCCCGAATCACTTCGTTCTCGGGACTAAATTTTTGATTTGAAGATTTGAAGATTCCGAATTCAAAGACCTGCCTGCTGAACGCAGGAAGGCAGGTTCAAAGATTGAAGAACGTAGTGTAGCTTATTTGCGTGATGAAAATTAGAGTGATCGGGCTGAGGACAGCGAATATGGGTAATGATACTTTATTTGAACTAACACTACCGGATATTTTTCCTGTCCACGGATTTATGGGATTTAAAGGATTATTTGTGGTGGTTAGAGGTGGTGTTGAATTGGTAGGGATGGAAGCGGGGTTTTGGGTTAGTGGGATTTGTGGGAGTGGTTCGACAGACTCACCATAAACAGTGTGATAGGCTTACTGGAGGCTGTCGGTAATTTAGGTTTAAGTTTCTTTTCGCCTCTTCTTGATAAAAAGCTAGCAAAAGTTAAGTGTCATATCAACACTATTTTAGCCGGCTCAAGTCTTGCCCTTTTTCCCCTTGTCTTCAAAATAAAATCATTCCATCCCGTACGAACGGGATGCAAAGACTTTCTTTCTTGACCCTGTCTGCTGTCAGGCAGGCTGTGAAAAAATTGCTAAGACTTAACCAACACAATGGTATTGATACATCACTGGTTTTTCTGCTGTTTTCCATCGTCCTTGACGAGCACACGCCCGCCGCTCGCACATGGCCTATACCTAGCAGTAGGCAAGCCTGTACTCCCGATCAGGTGGTGAGGCGGGGTTTGGTGGGGGGTGGGTGGTCACCACTGGATTTGCGCATACGCGAAGGGAATCGCGGCAGCCCAGTGATATAGGCAAATATTCGTCCTGAAAGGGCAGCTCAGTTTAGCCCAATGGCAACGCCTTGTGTTGGGTGTGAAAAATCGAAGTTGAGTCTTAGTGGCATTTCTTTGTTTTTGACTTTTCGGAGTAGGCCCATGGCTTCAGACGGCGTATACTTGAAATAACAAACTATGTAACTTCAAAATAAGATTCAGTCCTTTTTATTCCGAAAAACTTATCCGTACCTTTGTGGTGAAAATAAGCTGTACGAAAGCGAACAACCGCTGTCACCTATTGAACACTTTGTAAACATTCCACAACGAACATTAGCAATATATACCTCTTTAAATGAACGAATTAGGAAGTTGGCATGTTTTTGGTTAATAAGAAAACAAATTTTAAAAAATAACTCTATTTAGGATGAACACTCCCCACAACAAAACCGATAGTTACTTAAAATTTGTGCTCGTATTGAGTGCTGCCATGCTGCTACTTTCGGGTGGACTGCTGGCTCAAAAAGTATGGACATTGGAAGATTGCATCAACCACGCCCTGGAGCACAATATCCGCATAAAGCAAAGCTACCTCGATGTGGAAATCAGCGAGATTAGCCAGCTCGAAAGTAAGCTCAACTTCCTTCCCAGCCTCAACGGACAGGCCTCGCATTCCTATGGATGGGGGCGTTCTATCGACCTGGCCACCTATAATTATGTAGATCAGCAAACCCAGCAGAGCTATTTCGACGTCAACAGCAGCCTTACCCTCTTCAATGGTTTTCAAAAGATTAACACCCTGAAGCAGCGCCGTAGCGAATACCTCGCCGCCAAATATCAGTCAGACAAAATCAAAAACGATATCTCGCTCAACGTGGCTGGCAATTACCTGCAGATTCTCTTTAACCGCGAGCTGCTCGACAATGCCCGCCGCCAGCACGAAATCAGCGAGCAGCAAGAGAGCCGCACCTCAAAGCTCGTAGAAGCCGGAACACTGGCCCGTGGCAGCCTGCTCGAAATTCAGGCGCAGCTGGCCAACGAAGAGGTGTCGGTAGTGCAGGCCGAAAACCAGCTTAACCTGGCCTTCCTCGACTTGCTACAACTGCTTGAGATAGAAGCCGAGACAAAAATCGAGATAGATAATCCCCAACTTGTGGTAAAGGATGCTCCCGAGATGTTGCCCGTCAGCTATATCTACAATACCGCTCTGGGCGTGATGCCTGAAATAAAAACTGCCGAGCTTAACTACAAAGCCACCGAACGCGCCCTGGCAGTGGCAAAAGGAAACCGCAGCCCCAGCTTATCGATGAATGCCGGCTTTGGGACAAATTATTCTGATCAAATTCGCGCCAGCAACGATTTCAACAACCCCTTATATAATGAGGTAAAGCCTTTTAACGACCAAATCAAGGATAATAAAAATACCACGCTCTCTTTTCGGTTGAGCATCCCTATTTTCAACGGCTACCAGGCCAGCTCATACATCAGTCGCAGCAAGGTGAATCTGCTCAACGCCAACTATAACCTGGAGCTTACCAAGAATACCCTTCGCAAAAATGTTGAAACGGCCTATTCCGATGCTTTCGCGGCGTATAAATCTTTTCAGGCACGCCAAAAATCATTGAAAAGCCTCAACGAATCTTTTAAATATACAGCGCAAAAATTTAATGTCGGAATGGTAAACGCCCTGGATTACAACACAGCAAAAAATCAGCTCGCCATAGCGGAATCGGATCTGCTGTCGGCCAAATACGACTTCATCTTTAAACTAAAAATCCTGGAGTTTTATCTTGGAAAAACACTCACCCTGGCCGATATGCAAGAATTTCAGGATGAGTAGAATCATTGAAACCCATTGCCTTTCTCAAAACCTTATCACCAAAAGTGCTGAGGTTTTTGGCATTTTATGTGGCAAGCACTTCTTGGTTAGTCAAAAAACGCTAATTTTGATGTATAGAAGCTCCTTCAACACTTCTGTATAAAATATATCCGGGCATTTTCATCCTAGCCGAAATGATTAAAAATCCCGATCAAATAGACACCGTTCTTCCGCTTAGGCGGGAAAGCTTATTGAAATGCTTCAAAGCAATAATTAAAAAACATTAAACGCATGAAAACAGCTAAAAAGAAGAATAACCTAAAATGGTATATCGGTGCCGCGCTATTGGTGGTGGTGCTGGTTGTGGTGCTGGTTGTGGTAAAAAATAGCCGCAAGTATGAGGTACAGGTCACTGCCGAAAAGGCTGCAACACGCACCATTATTGAGACGGTTGTCGCCAACGGGAAGATTGAGCCTGCACTCGAAGTAAAGATCAGCCCCTATATTTCCGGCGAGGTGGTCGAGCTTTTTGTGCGCGAAGGCAATTATGTCTATAAAGGCGATAAGCTGGCCAAGATCGACCCTACGCTCTATGTGTCTAATTATGAGCAGGTAGAAGCATCACTCAATTCGGCAAAGGCCAATATGGCCAATACCAAGGCCCGTGTGGCACAGGCTGATGCGCAGTTTGTAAAAGCCAAAGTAGATTATGAGCGCAATAAAAAATTGTGGGAACAGCAGGTGATCTCTGATAGCGACTGGGAAGCCATTCAGGCCACTTTCAAGGTGAATGAAGCAGAGCTTACCGCTGCCCGCGAAAGTCTGAAAGGCACTGAATATCAGGTTAAAAATGCCGAAGCTGCCCTGCGTGAGTCGCGCGAAAACCTGAACCGCACCGCTATCTTTGCCCCAAACGACGGCACTGTTTCACGCCTCAATATTGAAGTGGGCGAACGCGTAACAGGAGCTTCCCAGTTCTCGGCCGGAACAGAGATCATGTCGATTGCCAACCTCAACGCCATGGAGGTGAAGGTGGAGGTGAGCGAGAACGATATCCCGCGCGTAAAACTCAACGACACCTGCCTCATCGAAGTGGATGCCTACCTCAACCGTAAGTTTAAAGGCTATGTAACAGAAATCGCTACTTCGGCCAATAATATTGGGGTAAGCGCCGATCAGGTCACCAATTTTGAAGTGAAAGTGATGATGCTCAAAGCCTCCTACGCCGACCTTATCAACGATGAAAACAAGATCAGCTCACCCTTTCGCCCCGGTATGTCGGCCACCGTCGATATCCAGACCAAAAGCGTGAATAATGCGCTTAGTATTCCTATCCAGGCAGTTACTACACGTGAAGATACAAGCTCGATGCGCACTTCTGCGAAGGCAAAAAAGGATACAAAAGGTGCTGCTGAAAAAGAGGTTTACATCGAATATGTGTTCGTCGTGGAAGGCAACAAAGCCAGGCTGCACAAGGTGGAGACAGGCATTCAGGACAACACCTATATTCAGATTTTAAGTGGTCTGTCAGAAGGCGACGAAGTAGTTACAGGGCCTTATCGGGCAGTATCCAAATCTCTGAAAAACGATGACACCATAGAAAAGGTGGACGAAGAAAAGCTTTTTGAGCAAACGAAAAAATAAACTATCCGTGACGACTATTCTGCTGATAGAAACCGCGACAACAGCCTGCTCGGTAGGACTGGCGCGAGATGGAAAACTTATCGCCTTGCGCGAATCGCTGGATCAGCGTTCGCATGCCGAGCTTATCACCGTGTTTATTGCAGAAGTGCTGGACGAGGCCAATATTCCCTTTACGACCCTGGATGCTGTTGCTGTAAGCAAAGGCCCGGGTTCCTACACCGGCTTGCGCATTGGCGTGAGCACAGCCAAAGGCGTTTGCTATGCGCACGACCTGCCCCTGATCGCCATCGAGACCCTATACGCCATGGCAGCCGGTTTCAAACAAAAGCCAGGTACTGAGATACAGCAAAACGACCTCCTTTGTCCGATGATTGATGCGCGCCGCATGGAAGTGTATGCCGCGCTTTTTGACACCGAATTAAACACTATTATGCCCACCGAAGCCGTGGTCGTTGACGAACACTCTTTTCAGGAGTTCCTAAAAGACAAGCGCATACATTTCTTCGGTGATGGTGCTGCAAAATGCCGTGAACCACTGGGCACACATCCCCATGCCCGCTTTACTGACGATATTCACCCTTCGGCAGCCTTTTTTGTGAAAGCCGCCTTTTCAGCCTATACCACACAATCCTTTGAAGATGTCGCCTATTTCGAGCCTTTTTATCTGAAAGATTTCGTAGCCGGTGTTCCGAGGGTGAAGGGATTGCGATAGGGAGATTAGGTGAGGATTTGAAGATTTGAGTACCTGCCTGCTGCCTGGCTGTCAGACAGGACCGCAGGAAGGCGGGTTTGAGGATTGAGACCACACTGAAAAGTATTGTTCTTCCATGAAGACACCAAATCATAAAGATGGCACAAAGCGTTTAATGTTAGTAATCAATGCTTGATGATGCTTTGAGGCTTAGATACTTTGTGGTATTCTTCAACTCGTAAACTAAACAACCCCAACAGCATCCTAAATGCCGTCAGGGTTGATCTCCTAAAGTCGTTAAAAAAAACTATTCCTTATTATGCAGATGCACATCCATTTGCGGGAAAGGAATATTGATGCCTTGTTCTGAGAAGGTCTTATACACCTTTTCATTCATCTCGAAAAACACCTCCCAGTAGTCGCCGGCATTCAGCCAAACACGCACCACGATATTTACAGAGCTGTCGCCCAGGCTTGTCAGCCGAATAAAAGGCTCCGGGTCTTGATGTATGCGTTGGTCAGCATCAATCAGTCTACGCAGGATGTCGCGTGCTTTTTCATAGCTATCTCCATAGCCAATTCCAAAAGTCCATTCCACACGGCGTGTTTCTTTCTTAGAAAAATTAGTGATTGAGCTGTTCGCCAGTCCGCCATTAGGAACGATAATTACTTTGTTATCAGTCGTTTTTAGTGTAGTGTGGAAAATTTGAATATCTTCAACTGTACCCATCTTGCCTTGGCCATCAATAAAATCACCTACGCGAAAGGGCTTAAACAGCAGAATAATGATTCCGCCGGCAAAGTTTGAGAGGCTACCCTGCAGCGACAAAGCAATAGCAACTGAAGCAGCACCTAAAATGGCAATAAATGAAGCCATTTGTACGCCTGCAATACCAAAAACCGTGATGACTACCACAACTTTAAGTATAGCACTCAGGAGGCTACTCAAAAATCCACGCAGCGAAGCCTCCACATGACGGCGTTGCATCAGCTTATCAAGCATTTTATTGATGCGCGCTACTACCCACAAACCGATTATCAGGAACAGAATTGAACCCACGAGTTTGATACCATAAGAAACAACAAAGTCCATCAGTATTGAACTGAGCTGCGACAAATCAATATTGATATTACTTAAATTTTCATTCATGATTTTTACAATTTGGTTTATAATTTAAAAGCTGCAAAAGTACAAAATATCTTTAAAGCATTTCAATTAGCTGACTTGTAGTTTATTATAAAGATATCTTTACTGATTTAATAGATTCAACAATTAGTGTTCAACCACTTGAAGTTACATCAAGTTTTTATCAGCAGCTTGGTGCAGATTTATGAGCTGTGGCCTAAGTTACATATATACTGTTATTTACGTAGTGATTAATGATATTTTTTGAGAAGATCTTAAAATCTAAGCAGAAGATCAAAAGCTAATTTACAACTTGATTAACAATATTCAACCCACCCTAATAGCATTAGCGCGCCAAGCCGAAACCTCCGCCAAAAAAACGCACTTTCTGCTTCCTTTTCCACCAAAATTTGCACAGCTGGCTCATCTGCTATACTTTTACACGATAAAACCAAAGCTATGAAATTTCTTACGCTGGCCTTGCTGGCCTTGCTCATATACAAGCCCGCTGCCACTCAGCATCAATGCAGCCACCACGCCTCTTTCAGCAAATCGCCGGTGGCGGATACCATCGACGCGATTCACTACGCGATTCATATACAAAATATTGATTTTGAACAGCAAACGATTCAGGCAGAAACACACATCAGGCTGCGGCCTAAAATGACGGTAAACACCATTTCACTCGAACTTAAAGCCTTGCAGGTTAGCAATGTAAGCAGTAATGATGTGGTCGTGACTGACTTTTCGCAAAGTGGTGATCTGCTGCATATCAACCTCAGCGAGAGTCTTTTAGAAACTGACACAGCCACCTTTGTTATCACTTATGGTGGAAGTCCTTTCCACGAAAGCTGGGGTGGATTTCACTTCAGCGGCGGCTATGCATTTAACCTTGGCGTAGGTTTCGAGAGCGACCCGCATAACCTGGGAAAGGCCTGGTTTCCGTGTGTTGACGACTTCAAGGACAGGGCCACTTATGAGGTTTTTATCACCCTGCCGAATAACCTCACGGGCATCGGTGGCGGCTTGCTGGCTGGTGTTTCAGATGCCGGAAACAACCAGCAAACCTGGCACTGGCAGCTCAACCAGCCTATTCCAACTTATTTAGCGTCAATAGCTGCCGGTGATTATGTACTTTACAGCGATACCTATCAAGGCATACAGGCTGAAATTCCGATTACAATATATACACGTCCTGCGGATACTGCAAAAGTAGCGACCTCATTCAGCAAGCTGCACGCCATCATGGATTTCTTTGAAAACCGCTTTGGCTCCTACCCTTTCGAGCGTATCGGCTATGCCGGAACGGCCATCGGCGCAATGGAGCACGTAACGAATATCGCTTATCCGCATTTCGCCATCAATGGCAACCTGAGCTATGAATACCTTTTTACGCACGAATTGTCGCATATGTGGTTCGGCAATACTGTAACCTGCGCCGATGCAGGAGATATGTGGCTCAACGAAGGCTGGGCAACTTTTTGTCAGTACTTTTTTAAGCACGACATCTACAGTCGGGAGGTCTATCGTCAGGAGATGAACCAAAACCATTACGACATCCTCAAAAACGCCCATATTACTGATGGGAGCTATCTTTCGCTGGACGATGTACCCACCGAATACACCTATGGCACAACGGTTTACGACAAAGGCGCAACAGTCGTTCACACACTGATGAACTACTTGGGCGGAGAGGTATTTTTTGATGCCGTCAAAGCATATGTGCAAGAATATAAATTTGCACCCGCCAGCTCCGAGGATATGCGTGATTTTTTATCGGCCTACACCGGACGAGACATGAACGGCTTTTTCGATAGCTGGGTTTTCACGCCTGGAACGCCTCATTATAGCATAGATTCGGTGGTGGTAAATCCATCGGGAGCAGCCTTTGAGGTGCAACTTTTTCTGCGAAGCAAACACAAAGGCGTTGATTATGTGGGTAGCAATCACCAGTTTGAAGTCGGCTTTATGCAGGCCAATGGCGAAGTCCTTACTGACACTGTTCAGTTTGATGGCACACACGGCTATAGCTTGAAAACACTGCCTTTTGAACCAATTTTAATCCTCGCCGATCCTTTTGACCGCACTGCCGATGCCACTTCTGATGAAGCGATGGTGTTGCGCCAAACCGGTGAGTTTTCCTTCTCCAAAGCGGGATTCCGGCTGTATGTAGATCAACTGACAGACACGGCCTACTTCAGAATTACCCACCACTGGGTAAGGCCCGACAGCCTGAAAACTGGGGTTAATGGACTGCGGCTATCGCCTTATCGCTATTGGGAAGTGAATTACCTACCGCAAACGCAAGCCAATATGCACGGGCGGTTTTTTTACAGCGATGGCCAATCGCTGGATGGCAGCCTGCTTGTGAATCCAAAAGATTCGGTAGTTCTGCTTTATCGTGCCAACACAGCCGATGATTGGCATAGCGTTCCGCAATACCGCGAAGGCCTGTGGAATATCGGCTATATTTATGTGGAAAACCTGCTACCGGGGCAATATACCCTGGCCGTATTTGATACTGAAATTGTTGGCCTCAGCAGGATGAATTACAGCTTGCCGTCTAACGAAATCAGGGCTTTTCCAAATCCGGCCAACGAACAAATCACACTGAGCTGGAAGGAGCCTTTCAGCGGAAAAATTAACTTCACAGAACAAGATGGCCGGCAAAGCTATCAGTTAAGCTTTACAGATCAATCCAGCTTGAAAATAGATGTAAGCCACTGGAAAAAAGGTATTTATCTAGTTGAACAACAAGATTTAAAAGGCAAAAGTATCGCCCGCACAAAAATCGTCCTATTATGAGTTCGGCAAAAAAGGCATATCCTTATTGGCGGCCGCTCATCGAAAGTTTTGAAGCTGCTGCTGATCCCGCAAAAGCGGTGGCTATGGAGCAATATATGCGCAACCAATTTGCATTTTATGGCCTACCATCGCCGCTAAGGCAACAACTGCTGACCCCTTTTATAAAGGAAAACGGCCTACCAAAATGTGATAATGTTGTTGAAATAATTCACAACGCCTGGCAGCTTCCGCAACGCGAAATGCAGTATGCAGCCATGTTTGTGCTTCAAAAACAAATCAAAGAGCTTCCAGAGACGGCTATCGAACTGTTTGAACAACTGATAGTTGAGAAATCCTGGTGGGACAGCATCGACTTTATCGCACCAAATTTGGTGGGAACACTTTTTCTGCGTTTCCCCGAAATCAGAGATGAAATGGTTAGAAAATGGATGCTTTCCGGGAATTTCTGGTTGCAACGCAGCTGCCTGATTTTTCAGCTGAAATACAAAGATCATACCGATGAAGCGCTGCTATTTGAGCTTTGCAGCCAGCTTGCAGGCGAAAAGGAGTTTTTTATCCGCAAAGCGATTGGCTGGGTACTTCGGCAGTATGCACGCACTGCACCGCACGCTGTAAAATATTTTGTTGAAAACACTGATTTGCAGCCTTTGAGCAAAAGAGAAGCCTTAAAACATTTTTAATATACGTTTATGAGACCTGACTTTTTTCTGAAATTTGTATTCCTATTTTTAGCGCTTGCCTTTCTATCAACACTTTCTTCCTGCAAAAAAGACGACGAGAGCAGCCAATGGACGCGCTGCACCAACTGTAGCCAGGAACAAATTAGCGGCAAGTATGCTGGCGTTGCTACGCTATACGAATACAATATGGAGAGCGAACAAACCGGCCAGACTTATTCCGAAGAGGCCTACCTGGAAATCAGTCCGCAAGGAAGTGGCATCCGTATCACTGTAGGAGTTGTAAATCTCTACAACGCCTCCATTTCGGCAGCATGGGAAGACGGCAACTATACGATTTCCAGTCTTTCTGACGGTGAGTTTTTCGCTAGCGTATGGGTTCGTGACAATCAGATCAAGATCACAGGAATCAACAAACGCAGCAGTCCTGACCCCGATCCCGAACCTGATTCAAGTGGTTTTATACTGCGCTCACTCTTCGATTTTGAGGTGGTAAAAACCGAGTAAGTCAGGGCTAAAGCCCAATGCGCGAAGCGATGCCAAACCACCAGCCTAAAGGCTGGGGTTAATCAAGACCCTCCGACCTGCAAGCCGCAGAATACCTCTACACTGAAATCACAGGTTAATAATCAGCAAAGTAGATATAGAGGTAGAACCGTCTTGACTAACCCCAGCCTTTAGGCTGGGGGCTATGCAACACAATAATCCGAAGGGCTTTAGCCCTGCCAAACAACCCTCCAACTACCCATCAAGTCAAATCACAAGATACTGTACAGAACCGTCCTGACTATGCCCGACCTTCTGACTGGGGGCTACACAGCTCCATCAATAGACGTTGACTAATCAAGACTCTCCGACCTGTAAGCCATAGAGTACCACTACACTGAAATCACAGATTGATAGTTCACATCGCGGAGCTAGCTACAGAACCGACTTGACTAACCCCAGCCTTCAGGCTGGGGGCTATGCAACGCAATAATCCAAAGGGCTTTAGCCCTGCCAAACAATACCTTCAACTACCTCATCAAGTCAAATCACAGGATACTATACAGAACCGTCCTGACTATGCCCGACCTTCTGGCTGGAGGCTACACAGCTCAGTCTTCAAGACTTAAGCCCAATCTCACATCGTCGGATAAAACGCATCATCGATATGGTGGAGGTGCTTCTTTTCGGGAGTAACAACTATGGAGATGATATCAAAACGGGTTTCGATATCAAGGTCTTTTTCCAGGAGATAAGCCTCGGCGGCTCTGACAAGGATACGCTGTTTCTTGCGGTTTACAAAAAACTCCGGCTCTCCAAAA
Organism: Bacteroidales bacterium; assembly: GCA_023229135.1. GTDB lineage: Bacteria > Bacteroidota > Bacteroidia > Bacteroidales > F082 > UBA5536. The sequence goes on along the minus strand of JALNZT010000036.1, from coordinate 6,617 downwards.
TAAGCCGAAGCACGGGTTTTTACTTCAACAATAACAAGCATTTCGCCGTCCATAGCGATGATATCAATCTCTTCGCGGCCAAAGTGCCAGTTGAGCTCTAGGATCTTATAGCCCAGCTCACGCAGATGCGCGCAGGCCATCTCCTCACCTAACTTCCCCAGTTCGTTGTGTTCGGCCATATTGTTGAGTTGTTTATTGTTAACAAAATAGCGATTTTCACCTCAGGTTTTTGGCCTGAGGGATTTTATTAAGTCACCAAGCTAAAAAACCTTGGTTTCACCACTCCTATTTTACCTCGGCACCATTTTGAAAAGCCTCCGATGGACTCACAAAACACAGTTTGCCTTCGGCATTTTCGGCCATCATAATCATGCCCTGCGATTCGATGCCACGGATTTTACGGCTTTCCAGATTTACCAGCATCACCACCTGCTGACCGATAATATTTTCGGGTTGGTAATATTCGGCAATGCCACTAACTACGGTACGTTTATCTATGCCTGTATCCACCAAAAGCTTCATAAGTTTTTTGGTTTTTGGTACTACTTCTGCTTCCAGAATCTCGCCAACACGCAAATCCATCTTGGTGAAGTCATCGAATTGTATCGCTGCTTTTTGTGGCTTCACGGCTTTTGGCTCTTCGGCGGCATTGGCAGTTTTTGTAGCCAGCAACTTTTGTACCTGCTGCTCGATCTGGCTATCCTCCACTTTTTCAAAGAGTAAGGCTGTTTCGCCGAGTTGATGGCCTGCTTGAAGCAATTGTTGACTGGCCGCATCTTCCCAATTAAAACGTCCGATTTGCATCATATTACGCAGCTTTTCTGCCGTGAAAGGCAAAAATGGCTCAGCCAGCACGGCCAGGTGAGCAGTAATTTCAAGGGCTATCGCTAGTATGGTTTTCACCCGCTCAGGATCAGATTTAAACAGCTTCCAGGGCTCGTTCTCAGTGAGGTAGCGGTTGCCCAGTCGTGCCAGATTCATCAGTTCAGCTAAGGCTTCCCGGAAGCGGTATAACTCAATACTATGGCTGATCTTATCAGGGAAAGCCTGCATTTGAGCCAAAACAGCTTCGTCGTTATCGTTCAGGTTTTCGAGTGCCGGTATTTTACCGTCAAAATATTTATGGGTGAGCACCAGGGAACGGTTCACGAAATTACCAAAAACAGCCAGTAGCTCGTTGTTGTTACGTGCCTGGAAGTCCCTCCAGGTGAAGTCGTTATCTTTGGTTTCGGGGGCGTTGGCAGTGAGCACATAGCGCAGCACATCTTCCTTGCCCGGTAGTTCGTCGAGGTATTCGTGCAACCAGACCGCCCAGTTGCGCGAGGTGGAAATTTTATCGTTTTCGAGGTTCAGGAATTCATTGGCCGGCACGTTATCGGGCAGGATATAGCTGCCTTCCTGCTGAAGCATAAACGGAAAGATAACACAGTGAAACACGATATTGTCTTTGCCTATAAAATGCACCAGTTTACTGTCTTGCGATTTCCAGTAGGGCTGCCAGTCTTTTCCGGTTTTTTCGCTCCATTCGCGGGCGGCAGAGATATAACCGATGGGCGCATCAAACCAAACGTACAGCACCTTTCCTTCCGCATCTGGTAGCGGCACTTGTACGCCCCAATCAAGGTCGCGGGTAACAGCGCGCGGCTGCAATCCCTGGTCAATCCAGGATTTCACCTGTCCGTAAACATTCACTTTCCAGTCGTCTTTATGGCCTTCCAGAATCCATTCGCGCAGCCAGTCTTCGGCCGTATCAAGCGGCAGATACCAGTGTTTGGTTTCGCGCAGCTCGGGCTTGTTGCCGCTGAGGGCAGAATGCGGATTTATCAAATCCAGCGGACTCAGTGAAGTGCCACAGCGCTCGCATTGATCGCCATAAGCTTTCTCGAAATCACAGTGCGGACAAGTTCCGGTGATATAACGATCGGCCAAAAATTGTCCGGCTTCGGCATCATAATATTGCTTATTGTTTTTTTCTACAAAAACGCCTTTATTGTACAAAGTAGTGAAAAATTCGGAAGCGGTTTCGTGATGAATCTTCGCCGAAGTGCGGCTATAAATATCGAAGGAGATGCCAAAGCGTTCAAACGAGTCGCGGATCATTTCATGGTAGCGATCTACAATTTCCTGGGGCGTTTTTCCTTCTTTTCGTGCCTTGATGGTGATAGGCACGCCATGCTCGTCGGAGCCGCCTATAAACAACACATCCCGGCCTTTCATGCGCAGGTAGCGGGCGTAAATATCTGCAGGAACATACACGCCGGCCAGGTGTCCGATATGGATGGGCCCGTTGGCATAAGGCAAGGCTGAGGTGATGGTAAAACGTTTGAATTTTGTATCTTTGGCTTCCATTTAGTAAGTTTTTTGCCCTGCGGCGAACGCTTTGCCAGCAAGGGTTTAGGTTCTGAAATTGAGGCGCAAAGTTAACTAAAAGTTCGATATGCAACAGCCACCTCCTCTACAACAAGGCGATAGGATTGCCCTTTCGGCTCCGGCCAGAAAAATCAGTCGGGAAGAATTACAAATACCTATCGACATTATCGAAAAAGCCGGCTACGAAGTGGTTTTTGATGAGCGGCTTTTCGCAGCCAACCATCAGTTTGCAGGTAGTGACAGCCAGCGTACCAGCTTGTTACAAGAATATTTGGACGATAGTAGCATCAAGTCGGTTTTTTTCGTGCGTGGCGGCTATGGCAGCCTGCGACTGATCGATAGGCTGGATTTCAGTCGGTTTGCGCAAAAGCCGAAATGGCTGGTGGGTTACAGTGATATCACGGTGCTTCATGCAAGGCTTCAACAGCTTGGTTTTGAAAGTCTTCACGCCAGTATGCCTATCAATTTTAAGGAAAACACGGCAGAAGCTTTGCAATCGCTTTTTAATGTGCTGGAAAATAAGTTTAAAGCCATCGCTTTTGAATCGCATCCACTCAACAGGTTTGGGCAGGCAGGTGCCGAAGTTGTTGGTGGTAATCTATCTACCTTATATAGTCTATTAGGTTCCGAACTTTTTCCGGAAACAACAGGGAAAATTCTTTTCCTAGAGGACCTGGATGAGTACCTCTATCATATCGACCGCATGATGCTGGCACTGAAACGGGCCGGAAAGCTTGCTAATCTTGCAGGAATGCTGGTTGGCGGCATGACTGCTATGAACGACAACCGGATTCCTTTTGGTAAAACTGCCATCGAGATTATCGCTGAACATACCGATGGATACATTTATCCGCGCTGTTTTAATTTTCCGGCTGGACATATACATGATAACAGGGCTTTGGTGTTGGGAAGGAAGCATAGCCTGATAATAGGTGCGGGAAAGAGTGTGTTGAAGGAATAAGTTTTTGGTAGAGCGGCAAAAAATTCTCCTTTACTAAACCCGTTTAAACTTGTTATCGCGTTTCTTAAAAACCTCAAAGGTTTCTAAAGCCTTTGAGGTTTAAAAAGGTAGAAAGCCTAATCAATTATAACTACCGATGCAGTAAAGATAACTATAGCAACAGCTTTTGGGGGGCGGTCTATGCATTGTTGAACAGTCTCAAATAGACGAGACAAAGCCACCGTTTTGTCGAAAAAAATCAGCCTCTACCGGCTTTCTTCAATCTCTTTTCTTCTTTTTTTTCTTTTGGCGTTTTAGCAGCTTCTTTTTTAACGTTTTTCTTTGCGTCTTGTCCTTTAGCCATCATGTTATGTATTAAATGTTAATAATTACTCGCGCTTAATGAATTATCCTTGTTTCAAAGGTAAAAAAATATCTCTAAAAAACTTTAGTCAGGCCAAACAGCACAACAATTTAGGACTAATTTTAAACCACAAAGGCTTTTGAAACCAGTAGGGTTTAAGCAAAACAAGGAAGCCATAATTTTTTATAACTTCCTGTTTTCCACGTCTCCCCGACAGGGCTCGAACCTGTGGCCCGCTGATTAAGAGTCAGCTGCTCTACCAACTGAGCTACGGAGAGTGATTTTTGAGCGGCAAAGGTAAAAAAAATCATGTTGCACAAATCATGACGGCATACTTATTCTAAAAGGAAACTTGAGGTATGTTCAGAAATCTGGGTTTTTCTGCTAACGATTTTCACAAAAGACTAATACCAACCACCCTCCCACAGCCAAAAAGAAGACCTAATGTTGCGACCAAAATGCGTTAAAATCTGTAGCTTTGCCAATTGAAATAAACTGTTTATGGACAAGCGAAAATCCACTATACAAAGTGCACTCAAGGTTAATGCAGGCATTGAGCAGCCTGACCAGCTCAATACCAAAGCCATTGCCAGATTAAAAGCACGCAAGTCACAAATTTTGTCGGCAGAGGCATATATCAACGGAATTCTTGATGGCGATATGGTGCTGCTGAGCAAAGCCATCACCCTGATCGAAAGCAATCTGTCAGCCCACCAGGATGTAGCACAAAAAGTGATTGCCGGCTGTCTTCCACATTCGGGTAAAGCCCTACGGCTGGGCATTACCGGTGTTCCGGGCGCAGGGAAAAGCACTTTTATAGAAGCTTTGGGGATGTATTTGTGCAAGCAGGATCAAAAAGTGGCGGTGCTGGCCATTGACCCGAGCAGTCAGCGTTCGCGTGGCAGCATTTTGGGTGATAAAACCCGTATGGAGGAGCTATCGTCACATCCCAATGCCTATATCCGTCCTTCGGCTTCCTCGGGAACACTGGGCGGTGTGGCACGCAAAACCCGCGAAACCATCATCCTTTGTGAGGCAGCGGGTTTCAACAATATTTTTGTGGAAACAGTAGGTGTTGGCCAATCCGAAATTGCAGTCCATTCTATGGTCGATTTTTTTCTGTTGATACTGATAAGCGGAGCCGGCGACGAGCTACAGGGCATCAAAAAAGGCATTATGGAAATGGCCGATGGCATCGTGGTAAATAAAGCTGATGGCGACAATATTGCCCGTGCCAACCGCGCCAAAGCGGAGTGCGAAAGCGCTATGCATCTTTTCCCGCCGGCAGAGGCGGGTATAGAGCCAAAGGTGCTTACGTGCTCTTCCCTGCATAACAAAGGCATTGCTGAGGTGTGGCAAATGGTAGAGGAACATTTGGAGGTAATCAAAAATAACGGTTTCTTAAAGGACAAGCGCACCCGACAGGATGTGCAACTGATGTACGACACCATTGACGAAGCACTCAAAGATCAGTTTTATAAATCGGTGGCTATAGCGCCAAAGCTCCCGCCAATGGAAATTGCCGTGAAAAAACAAAACCTGACAGCATATGTGGCAGCAAAGCAGTTGCTGGACGACTATTATAAAAGCATAAAATAGGTAACGGACTTAGCCCAACTTACTAATTTTTTCTAGCATTTTTTTGTCAACCAAATTGATTTGTCTTCCTTGCATATCAATCAGTCCGTCAGCTTTGAGACGGCTAAGGGCACGGGTTACACTTTCACGAGTAGCCTGGATATAGTCGCCCAGATCGGAGCGGGAAAGCGGCAACTCAAAGCTGTCCGATTCAAAAATCTCATCAGAAAGAAAAAGCAAGGCATCGGCCAGACGACCATGGATTTGTTTCTGCATCTGATTGATAGAGAGATCGTAAAAGTTAAGCTCATCCTGGCAAATACTGTTGATTACTTCGTTTGCAAATTTCCCGTTGCGCAGGATCAGGGTTTTGAAAATATCGGTCACGATAAAGCAAACTGTAGCGGGCGTTAAGGCCGTAGCCGAATAATGATTCACCTTACCACCTAAAACTGTTGGTATTCCAATAAAACGTGGACTTTTGACGATTTTTAGAATCTGGTCTTTCAAGGGGCCAGTTTTATGGATTTTTACTATGCCGGTCTTCACATAGACGATATTGGAGCATAGAAATCCCTGCTGAAATAATTTCTCGTTTTTTTTGTAAGAAACACCTGCACAATTGGCACTTAAAACCTGAAGCTCTTGTTTGTTAAGCACTTCAGCTGCACATGATTTAATGAGACAACTTTCGCAATTAACCTTGCCAGGCATATACATAATTTTTGCAATTTAGTTTGGCCATAAAGGTACAAAATATGTGATATAGGTTATAAATTAGTTGTGAATTTTATCACAAGTATTTATTTTCAAATGAAGCTTTAATTTCGTATTTTTGTATCAAAATAAATTGATTATGTGCAAGTTTGCTAAAATAGCTTCCAAAATCGGATTGACTGCCGTTTTGTTGAGCATCATCGTTATGGTTTCAGGTTGGTTATTGGTTGATATCAAAGTTTGTGTTGTAGCAATGGTGTTGATGTGTATCGCTGCAATCAGCTTTATTCTTTGTATGGTTTGCAACAGCGTACACGCTTCCAAAGAAAACACGACCACCACTTAAAACTTTATAAGGAAATTACTTATCAGCCCTTTTAAAAGGTCAATTATTACTGCTTTTCCTAAATAATTGGTTGGTTAAAGTTGATTTAATAGAAATAATTGAGGTCATTATTAAAAGGCTAAGTTTGTATCATCCCGATACTATAAAACAGAAATTCAATGAGTTTCTGTTTTTTTTCTTGAGTTTGACACCTAAATCGTCTATCTCCTTAAAAACGAGACTTTTAAAAAAAGTCGGTTCGCACTACACCATTTATTAAGATAGTGGGCGTCAGACTATTATGTATATTATGTGTTACATGA
>JALNZT010000005.1 GCA_023229135.1 Bacteroidales bacterium | reverse complement strand
ACACTTGATTTTTGCTAGCTTTTCATCAAGGAAAAGCGAAATAAAATCTTCAGCAAGACCTGCTAACTTTTTTATCAACGACAATTGTATTTTACGAACAAAAACTGTTAGCAAACTGATTATCTGATAATGGGTCAGGATATCTGAAACTAAGAAAAAAAGAGGAAGTTATTGGTTATCTCATTGATATATCGTGCCTTTTAGGTGTAAAAAAATAAAAATTATTGGACAACAATGTATTTAAATAGAGCCTCTGTTTTGAGTAAAAATTTACGTAAAGTTGAGTTTATAAATTATTCAGGTTACAGAGTTTTCGGGGTGTGGGTGCATCTTTAACCCCCGAGATAAATCTGGAGGTTATGTATAGGAAACGCATCTGGTGTTGTGAGCAGGTAAATCAGCGACAGTAACATTTCGCATTCTTTGGTGTCTCTACCATCTGATTTTCAGTTTTACTATTCAACATGATTATAACGTCAAATATACTCACAATGCTTTGATAATGTGTATATAACAAAATGCTATATTGTTCTAAAACAGAACCTTATGAAACAATCCTTATCACCAATTTATCTCAATAATCTCAAAATTCTTTGCCTTATATGCTTCAATTACCGTGGCACGCGATTGATCGGCTGCTGCTTTGGTGGCAAATCCGTTGGTGATAATATTTCCCTGATCTATATCAGGCCAGGTGGGGTAGGTTTGTCGGAATAACAAATTATAGGTTTCCTCCATTTGGTAGGCTCTTTTTGGTCGTTTCACCGGACTGACGAAAGCATAATAGCCTTTCTTGCCAGTTTGTTTCAGGTCGCTGTAGGAGGAAGAATATACGAAATAATAGATTGGTTCGGCGCGCTCGGGAACCACAGTTTGGTTATTCCAGATATTTTCCGAAACCTCCTCGGCAACAGCAGTTATAGCGGCGGGCCGGCCATCGTTGCGATAGATGCGGGTGTGGTAGGTATAGTCGCTGGCCATGCCCGAAATAATGATGTCCAGATCGCCATCCAGATCGTAATCGCCCCATTCTCCATCGCTCATATACAGCGGTATAAGGTCGGCATCAATATCTGTAAACCCGTCTCGCCTGTCGTTACGATAAACCTTTGACACTGGCCCTTTGCTGCTTTCACCGCTAATAAGCAAATCCATATCGCCATCGGCATCCATATCGCCCCAGTCTGCAAAGCCTGAACGTACGGCAACAAAAGGCGTCAAAACTTCCGTAAAACCCAATGCGCGGTCGTTGCGGTAGAGGCGGGTCGTAAGTCGTCCGTTGACCATTTCGCCCATCAACAGCACATCTTTATCGCCATCATTGTCCACATCGGCAACACTTACGAAGCTGTTTTTTAGTGGCACGAAACCCATTTCGAGCCGTTTAAAACCATCGCCAGTATTCTCAAAAAGAACACTAATCGGCTGTCCGTTTTCCGAAATCCCGGTGAGGATAATATCTGCGCGTCCGTCCAGGTTGTAGTCGATCCATTCTCCAACGCCTCGCCGAACACCGGGGAAAATATCTTCAGTAAGTTTAAAACCATCTTCTCTGTCGTTGCGATAGAGCAAAGTCCTTGGTCGCCCATTTACGTCTTCGCCGGTCATCAGCAAATCAGGATCACCATCGTCGTCGTAATCACGAAAGCGGACACTTCCATCGCGCAAAGGCTCGAAATTACTGCTCATTGCGACAAATCTTTCTTGTAGTGTCGCTTTAAAAAGACGACTCATACGCTTGCCGGTGTTAAGCTCGCCCATAACAACCAGATCATCAATACCATCGAGATCAACATCTGCCAAATCAAAATCGCCTCTGTGAAAATCAGGAATTGGGTGTTGGATAGCAGTGAAACGGTCGTTTCTGAGATTGCTATAGATTTTGGAGCTGAGCTTTCTGTTTTGCTGCTGAAAAAACTCTCCTACAGCCAGCACATCGGGATCGCCGTCGCGATCGGGATTAATCCAGCCACTGCTACTTTCGGCTACCCCGGTAAGTCCGGCTTTGATATCTGTAAAGGTTTGGGCATTGAGTTTAAAACCCCAACCAAAAAGTAAAATTATAAGCAGAAATAAATGTTTGTCGCTACGCATACAAAAGGTTTAAATACTGATTCGTTGGCTGTTACGTTACAATTAAAAGTCGTCTTTTTATCTTCAACTGCAAATATAGAACTAAATTTATGTAAAAATGAACCTGTGTTGCAAAATCGTTCAATGATAAGTAGCTGATTAGTTGTTGTTAGCCGTTTTGTTTTCTAAGAAAAAGGGATTCCTATCCATTCTTTACCCATAAAAAATAAAAGCACTCAAAATGAGTGCTTTATGTGTTTAAAAGTAGCCTCACCAGGACTCGAACCTGGATCTAAAGTTTAGGAAACTTCTATTCTATCCCTTGAACTATGAGGCCGTTTTACGCCATGCGTAACAAGCTGCAAAAATAGGCGAATTTTCAGTGTGGCGCAACAGAGGTTTGCAGGCAATGTTTTTGCAAAGCCTTATAATTTGCCGTATCCCACCAAAAAAACCATCCCTATTCTTTACTGGTTTTGCGGTTCAGATAGACCGAATAATCCTTAAGAATTGGTTCATAAGTGCTGTCTGCAAAAAGCAGTGAAGTGATTAAAAAGTCGGCAGTGGATCGGTTGCTGGCGGTGGGCACATTGTATAAAACACTGAGTCTAAGCAGTGCTTTCACGTCCACATCATGTGGCTGGAGGGTCATAGGATCCCAGAAAAATATCAGGTAGTCTATTTTTCCATCAGCAATTAAAGCACCCATCTGCTGGTCGCCACCTAAGGGGCCGCTTTTTAAGCGCGTAACATCGTCAAGCACCGTAGCAACAAGCTTCCCGGTAGTGCCGGTAGCAAAAAACAGATGCGGATTTAGTGATTTTTTATTGTGTTTAACCCAATCAAGCAGGTCTTGCTTGCGGTTGTCATGGGCCACGAGGGCAATAGTTTTTTTCATGATTTCATTTTTTCTGCTGCAAAGGTCAAAAAAAAGACGTTACAGGAACCAGTAACGTCTTTTTATCTTTAAAAACTGGAACTCTTAATGTTCGTCAGGTTCAATCATTTTTAGTTTATCCCCATGATCTTCAACCACTTGCCTCAGGAACTGCTCGCTATAGCCAGGCTGCTCTACATGTGGATTTTGGAATCCGGGATTACGGGTTTTCACGTTGCCGTCCATATATTTCATAAACAGCTCACGGTAAAGGTGTTGGTAATCATTAAAAGTACGTGCCACCTGATCGCTACTGTAATCGGTAAGGTAAGCCACTGCTTTGGAAGGGTCTTCTTTATACAGTTTTAGGGCAGCCTCATCGGTAGCTGTTACGCGGTCGATAAACATTCCTTCCAGGCCGTCGCGCACCTTATTCACATCGGGCTGAATCATATTATAACGGGTGTACGCGAAGTTAGAAATCATATTTGTAATCCAAAACAAGGATGTTTCTGACCATTCCATCAGCGCACCATTGCCACGTTCGATATGTGCAGGACTTTCTGTTATGCTGCTGTAAAGTGGCATATAAGCACCTGCATTGGCATCGTCAACGCCCCACCAGATAATTCCACCGATTTCGTTGGGCAACCAAGTGCGTGACTGTGTCACAAACGAAAAACCGGTTTGCTGTGTGGCCGTAGCACGCTCATTCACATAAGTGATGCCATCCACTTTCCAGGTTAATGGTCTCCAGCGGTAGGGTAGTCCGTATGGGCCGGCACCAAAATCGGCACTCATATCCAGCTCCGTATCTTGCAAATAGTCGCGCATAAACATCATCATATCATGCACAGAAATTTTCTTTTCGGGCTTCACCCAAAGTGGCATACGGTTAGTAGCATATTTGTTAGGATTGGGGGTGCCATCTTCAAATTTTTCAGCATGTTCGATATTTCCTTTGGCATATTCCCAATATTTATCCATGCCATCGCTAACGCGGTTAAACATGGTCCACACACGAATATCACAGAAGCGGGCGCCACCAAAATCTACGGGAGCATACGTATCCGAGAAGCTAAAGTTCACATCATCGCCTTTGTACCAGCCTTTTTCGCGGGCAAAGGTGATTACATCGGCGGCATAAATCACTTCCACCTCAGGATTCATGATTTTATCCATGTCTTTAGATGTAATCGACTGTTTTCCATTCTCTAACGGGAAAGTCTGAATACGTGCCTGATTGGCATGACCACTCACATAACCATCGGGAATGCGCAGTGCAACCCAAAGAAGTCCTTTATTGGCATTGACCATCTGTCCGGACTTTTTATCTTTTTTCATATTTACACCTTTACCGATGATTTCCATAATCCAAACCTCATCTTTATCGGCAATACTAAAGGACTCACCCGTGCTGTAATAACCGTATTTATTGGTAAGTTCCACCATAATTTTTATGGCCTCGCGGGCGCTGGTGGCGCGTTGCAAGGTAGTGTAAATCAGGCTTCCGTAGTCCATAATACCCGTGGTATCCTGCAATTCAGTTCTGCCGGTATAGGTGGTTTCGCCAATAGCCACCTGAAACTCGTTCATATTGCCAACCACATTATAGGTACGTGGCGCCTGTTCAATTTTTCCCAGGTATTTTCCAGTGTCCCATTCGTGAATTTCCATCATCGTTCCGGCAGGATGCACACCAGCCGACCAATGATACAATTCGCCATACAAAACATGCGAATCAGCCGCATAAGTAATCATGGTTGAGCCATCTACTGAAGCTCCTTTGGTAACCAGGTAGTTTGTGCAGGCTTGGCTTTGCAGACTTGTTAGCATAAAGCCTAGCGCTACAACAGCAATCAAAATTTTCTTCATAAATCTAATTTTAAAATGAGTATGATTCAGCAACAAAAATACAGGTTTTTTTAGACACTAAGAATCCGTTATAAAAGTATACCTTTTGAATGGTTAGATGATATCCATGTGATAGCTCATTTAACAAGATAAATTAACATCCATTATTTTGATTTTTTATTAAAAGGAGTTAGATTTGTAAAAAATATCTGATATAAAAGATGACATTACCAAAAGCTATAAATCCGTGTCCTATACTAGACGCATCAGTTGAGGTTAGATTCACAACTAAACTACATCCTAGTGCCGTTTTTGGTATGATTTATAATGTATTACAGACTACTTTCCCTAAAGTTGAAAATCTTCCTATTTTACAATTACCTGAAGCTGTGAGAGCTACTGACCCTAATTTTAAATTTAAACCGCTTTATCGGATTTCAAATCCCAACTTTGTTGCTCAAATAGGTCCAGATGTTCTTGCCATAAGCTCATTTCCAAACTATGTTGGATGGGATATGTTTTCTAAACAAATATTTAGCATATTGGATAGAATAGAGAAAGTAGGTATTATTGGTACTGTGCTGAGGATAGGGATTCGCTACATTAATTTTTTTGACAATGATATTTTCAAGAATATTGATTTAAAAATTAGCATTGGCAAAAATAATATCGCTTATGAGAACACCATTATTCGTACAGAAATAGAACAGGGAGATTATAAGAGTTCTTTACAGGTTGCTAATAATGCAAATCAAAATAACAAATTAGGGTCAATTATTGATATTGATACTTATACAGAATCAAATTTGACTAATTTTTTTAAAGACAAAGATGACTTGATTTCTGGAGCTCATGCCAAAGAAAAGGAACTTTTTTTTAGCTTATTGAAAGGTGAATTTCTAAAAACTTTAAACCCAACTTACTAATATGTTAACGAACACTGCATTATCTAATCTTGTTGTTTTAGCAACATTAAGCTCTAGTGTTGTGAGCTTAAACTCTGAAACAGAAAGCTGTATAACTCCGCAGCATGAAGTAACATTTGAATATCAAGTTGAAATTGCTAACTGGAGGGATAAGGCATTCAACCACTCGTCTGATTATAGCTTTCATAATGAAGATGTTGAAAAAATAAATACCCTGATTTCATTTACGCAAAACTTATTAGAAAACTCAAAAGACATTGAAAGTGAGTATGTTGATATTGTCAATGCTAATTTTTGGGATTTGATATGAAATTAGAAGACTTCAAATTATATTTACCCAAGTACTTATCTGCTGAATCAGACAAAGAACTATTTGATAGTTTAAAGGATTTCCCAAATAATATCGACTCCAGGTTTTATACAAATCACCTCATAGACACTGATGTAATTTATCAAGGAGATGGTCTAATTGATATGTTATTTGTAAATCTGCCTAACCCTACCATCAAACCTGTTCCAAGTATGATTTTATCAAACACCTGTGATATTGATTTGGTAAACATTAGAAATTTTCCATCACAAGTGGTGTATGCTCCTTTATTTAACCTGACAAAGTATCAAGAGGCGCTGTACAAGAACTCAGAAAAATTAAAAGAACAAATAGACTCACATATTCAATCTATAAAGAATCAAGAAGTAACACAAATTTTTTTTCTGCCAAAAGCAGCAGGTAAAGTTGATGATTCTATTGTATTTTTTGATAGAGTTTGTAATTTCCCAAACAAATTAATTTCCAGAGAAAATCTTAAAGAAAGAAGATTGTTTACATTAAGTGATTATGGTTCTTATCTGTTTCTTTTGAAATTGTCAATTCACTTTACGAGAATTCAAGATAAAGTAGAAAGAAAAAGTGTGAATTTGTGATACCTTTCAAACAACAATATGATTAATTAAAGTTTTATTATGATAATCAGGGTTTTGTTATCCATTAGTCTTGATGTTTACCAACAGATTAGTGTCAGAACATTTACTGGGAAGTAACTCAATAGACAAGCAAAACCTTATACACAAAAAAAATGCGGGCATAACCCGCATTTCAACCTATAAGTAAATGACGTTAATTCAGTCTATTCTTTAACCAGCTCGAGGTTTACCTGTATTTCAACTTCTTTGCCGATAAGTACTCCGCCAGCCTCAAGTGCTGTATTGTAAACCAAGCCAAAATCTTCACGATTCAGCTCACCACTCACCTTGAAACCCGCGCGGGTGTTGCCCCACGGATCTTTAATAATACCATTGAATTTTACATCAAGTTCTACTTCTTTGGTAACACCGTGCATGGTGAGATTACCAACGAGTTTGTATTTTTTTCCACTTTCGGGTGTAAGCTTTTTACCTACAAAAGTGATTTCAGGATGGCTATCCACATTGAAAAAATCTTCACCCCTGAGGTGATTATCGCGTTTCTCGTTGTTGGTGTTTACCGAAGTAGCCTGAATGGTAAAACTTACTTTTGCGTCAGAAAAATCAGCTTTGTCGGCTTTGATATCACCTTCAAATTCTTGAAATTTACCGGTAACGGTAGAAACAACCATGTGATCCACTTCAAAAGTTACGTTAGAGTGAGCGAGATCGATTTTCCAATTGGTAGTCTGGCTGAAAGCAAATCCAGCGATGAGTATAAAGACTAAGGATAAAACAGATTTTTTCATAATTAAGTTTAAATGTTAGATTAGATTATTTTTGTTACGGTTTGTTTAATGATTCTTTTGTAAAACCATAAGAAGCTTAAACAAAATCTTTTATACAATGTTCATATCGCTTAAAACTATATTTGATGGCCGGTATCTATCTTCATATCCCTTTTTGCAAACAAAAATGTCATTATTGTAATTTTTTTTCTTTGGTATCACTGCAAAATAAAGACGCGTTTTTGCAGGCTTTAAACCGCGAAATTATATTACAAAAAGCTTATCTAAACGACGAGGAGGTGCAAACTATCTACTTTGGTGGCGGCACGCCCAGCATGCTTTCGGCAGACGAAATTAAACTTATCCTTCAAAATTTACGCCAACACTACAATATCCATCCCGAAGTAGAAATTACTTTGGAAGGAAATCCCGACGACCTGACCAAAGAAAAGATCAATCAGCTTATTGAGTTAGGTATCAACAGATTGAGTATTGGCGTGCAGAGTTTTCATGCCGATGATTTGGTTTATCTGAACAGGGTGCACGACTCGGCTCAGGCCAAAAGTGTGATAAAAAACGCTTTTGCTGCCGGCTTTGATAAACTTACTATCGACCTTATTTACGGCATTCCCACGCTTACTAACGAAAAATGGGCCGCCAACCTGGATTATTTTTTTGAAACCGGTAACAAACATTTATCGGCTTATGCGCTTACTGTTGAACCACGCACTGCATTGGCACATCTGATTAGAAAAGAGAAGTTGCAAGCGATTGACGAACAGCAGTCGGCACAGCATTTTGAGCTGTTGATGCAACGCATGGAAGCAGCGGAATTTGTGCATTACGAAATTTCCAATTTTGCGCTACCCGGTCATTATTCCAAACACAACAGCTTGTATTGGATTGGCGGAAACTACCTCGGGCTGGGGCCTTCGGCGCATTCTTATAATGGTGTTTCACGCCAGTGGAATGTGTCGCATCTTACAAAATACATCGAAATGGCGGGTGTTTCGACAGCGGTTTTTGAGAAGGAAATACTGAGCTTAGACCAACGTTATAACGAATATGTGATGACGAGCTTGCGCACCAGCTGGGGCTGCGATTTAACACATATTCAAAACGCTTTTGGCGAAAAGTACAGCAATTATTGCCTGCAATTGGCGCAGCCCGCGCTTACAAAAAACCATTTATACATTGAGCAAAATGTGCTGCGACTCACCACCTCAGGAAAGCTGTTTGCTGATGGCATTGCCGCTGAATTGTTTATAGAATAGGGAGTTTACAACGAATAACTTCGGGTTATCCCAACTCAAAAGTTGTTACCCCAAAAATCTTATCAAGCGCTTGTTTGGGTGGTTTTCCGTGATACATCCTGGCGCATTCAAAAACGTAAGTAGCCCGGTATTTTTTCACCAAAGCAAGCGTGAAAGGGTTATTCACCGGGATATCTAAAAACACAGCTTTGCCCGAAACTGCATTCAGGCAGGCCTTATAGAGTGCTTCGGCAGCCTGTAAATTGTCTGCAAACAGCGGCCCGATTTTATAACCCACACCAGCTTTACGCAACACCGAAAATCCTTTGATAAAACCATTTTCTACATACTTAAACGCATGGCTTTGGGGCATTTCAAGCCAGGGCTTTAAAAACTGCGGTCGCTCAAGGCCAAAACATGCAGCGTCATAAGTCAGAATTTCAGGAAAATCCTTTGAATCAATTCGACTGAGCTGTTGTTCCAGCTCAAATTTTTCACCTTTGCGTTCGTAGCGCTCATCCCTGAAAGCCGTTTCAAATCCGCCTTTGCGATAAAAATCCTGCATGGTCACCACGCCATCCATGCCGATGGCTGCTTCGGGCTTCAAGCGTGATAACAAACGGTTTCTACGTTCCATCCAAAGCTTATTCCCAATGCCCTGCGATCGAAATTCTGGTTTCACGATAAAAAATCCCATAAAACCAAAGCGCTCTGCGTAAGAAACAATTGAACCTCCAGCAATTAATTCGCCATCAATATAATAGCCCACAAAACCTGCGGGATCGGTAGCCCAAAAAACTGCCGCATCATAAGGTCCCGGATTCCATCCTTCCTTTTCAGCCCATTTTACAAGTGTTTGCAGGCCAATAAAGTCGAGTTGCTGAAGTTGTAAAGTCGATAATTCAAGCATTGGGTTGGTTGTTTGGTTTTTTTGCAGTTTGAATATTACCGTAAAAAAAAAGCTCTAACGCTAATTACGTGCTGCATAGCAGGCAGCGCCAATTATTCCGGCAAAATTGCGCAGCCTTGCCGGAACAACTTTAGCGTTTACGGTGAGCTGATCACTATATTTGTCAAATTTTTTGCTGGCACCTCCGCCAAGGATAAACATATCGGGCGAAAACAACATTTCCAGATACAGCAGGTATTTATTGAAGCGTTTTCCCCATTTTTCCCAGCTCAATTCATCCCGCTCACGTGCAGCATCCGAGCAATACAGTTCGGCGCTGTCGCCTTTAAATTCGAGGTGGCCAAGTTCTGTAGAAGACAGTAACTCTCCTTTATTCATGATGGCAGAGCCAATTCCGGTACCAATTGTGAGCAACATCACCTTACCTTGATGACCATTTCCTGCGCCAAAAAGCAGCTCGCCAAAACCGGCCGCATCAGCATCATTTATCACAAAAACTTTTTGTCCGGAAGCTTCTGAGAGCAGTTTTTCTACGTCAATATCAACCCAGGTCTTGTCGATATTGGCGGCAGTTTTGGCTATTCCATGCTGTATCAAAGCCGGAAAGCCGCAGCCAACAGGCCCTTTATAATCAAAATGTTTAATAATTTTATTTACTGTTTGTGCTACCGCTTCAGGCGTAGCAGGTTGGGGCGTGGCAATGCGGTGTCGTTTGCCGATAATTGTGCCATCTGTTGTATTTACCAGCGCGCCTTTTATGCCACTACCTCCAATATCAATTCCAAGAATTTGCATACCTATTTATTATTCTTCAAAAATAAACATTCTGTGGTTTTATGCAAATACTTAAAAAAGTGAAACCTGTATCATTTCTATGTTAGAATCATGTTATTTTAAGTAGGGGAAAAAGATATTAACCATTGAATATCAACAGAATATAAACTTTAAAGATAGCAATCTAACCAATCAGAATGAAAAACATTTTCTTAAAGTGCTTGTTAAAAAGCTTTAACACGCAAAAATATTATTGGTTGTTGTGCCTATCAACTACCTCACCATCACTTTCATCACCGATGATAATCCTTTTTCGTTGGTGAGTTGCAATAAATAAAATCCGGCAGGAATATTTTGCATCTTCATGGAGAATTGCTGTTTGCCTGCGCCGAAATCAAGTGATTCGGTTTTTACAATTTGGCCTTGCATATTGTACAAATTGAAAGTTAAACTTCCAGCATTTGGCTGATAAAAACTCAGCCTGAGCAAATCAGCAACCGGATTATTCAGTAATCCAGCCAAAAACGGGTTACGCTGTTGTTCATAAACATCAAGGGTTTTATCCACATACAACTGCAAAACCACCGGCAAATGATCCGACATATTAAAGAGCGCATTCACAATCTCTTCAGAAACCACAGCATTTGCTGGTGGCGAATTGATGTTTCCGTTGAAATGAAGGCCATCTTGCCCATAAGCTTTGTAGCTATCTTCGATGTAACTGATACTTTTTGTGCCAAAACGCACTTCATCAGAAATCAAGATAAAGTCGAAACGATCGTCCATCCCACCAGATGAAGCACAGCCATTGTTACTACTATGGGTTGACTGTGTGTGAATTGCAGCAAAAGTACTGTTGTTGTTCCAGGCACCCGGCATATCAATGGGATCAATAAATCGAATATCAGCATTACCATAATTGGTGATGGTTTGGTAAGCATCGTCAGAGCTGCTATACGTATTAAAGTCGCCCATAAAAAGCACATTTTCGGCGGTATAGCGTGCTTCCAGGAAGGCCATTGCATTTTCGGCCATAATCTTGCGCTTGCCCATATTATCATTGCTGTTGCCAGCCTTTAGATGTGCTACCACGCACACCACAAAACTGGTATCACCTTGTGCCAAATCGTCGGAAATATAATACAGCTCATACACATCAATATCGCGGATATAATTTTGGGCTGTATGCTGCGTTTTAAGCCTAAGCTTGCGCGAATCGTAATACATCATGTTCACGATACCACTGCCTGCCTGATTGCTCGAAGCAGCTTTTTGATAATAATTTACACCATTCACATTCAAGGTGTTTTCCATCAGCCCAAGCTGATTCACTTCCAAAGCTGAAATCTCATTCACAGTAAAAATATCAGGACGCACCGCATCTAAAATCAATTTCAAATGGATGTTTTTTTCGTCAAGATTGTTATTTTCGTTCGTACAAAAACTGGTGTTAGCGGCGTAGTATAACAAGTTGTAGTGCATCACAGTTAGTGTATCTTCGGCCCGGATGGCCAGCGTAAGCAGCAAAAAAGCAGTAAGTGTAAAAAATCTTTTCATAGTATTGTATTGAACCGCAAAAGTAAGGATAAGCTTTTATCTTTGCCATATGGATAGTTTGCACCCGGCTTTTAAAACCATGAATGCGCTTGCGAAAGCAGCCAAACCTTTTTTGTTTGTGCTGGATTTCGCCTTGCGCGAACCGATCGTGAAAGTACTTAATAAATTGGATAACAATGTCTTAAAATTTCATATAGGCGCATATACAAATACAACAACCCCAAGTGATATTCCGGAAAAAAAATACACGTTTTCCCATTTAGGCCTGGACGAAGAAGTATATCGCAAAGCTTTTGAAAAGGTGCTGTTTCATTTGCGGCGCGGCGATTCGTATTTGCTTAATCTTACGATGCCCGTGCGTATAGACACCACTTTAACGCTGGAAGAAATTTATGCCCGCAGCAAAGCACCTTATAAACTTTGGCTGCGCAATCGTTTCACGGTTTTTTCGCCAGAGCCTTTTATAAAAATCATTGACGGAAAAATTTTTACCTATCCCATGAAAGGTACTATTGACGCCAATCTTCCGAATGCCGAACAAATTTTGTTGGCCGATCCCAAAGAAAAAGCAGAGCATTACACCATTGTGGATTTACTGCGCAACGACCTCAACAGCGTGGCAGAAAACGTGTGCGTGGACCGCTTTCGTTATGTGGAAAAAATCCAGACAAGCAAAGGCGCATTGCTACAAACTTCCTCTGTGATAAGCGGAAAATTACCGTCAAATTACGTCAATGAAATTGGTACAATTTTTTCCAAGCTTTTGCCAGCAGGTTCTATCAGTGGCGCACCCAAAAAGAGAACTGTTGAGCTGATTCAGGAAGCCGAAAATTACGAACGTGGTTTTTACACCGGCGTGATGGGCGTTTTTGACGGTAAAAACCTCGAAAGCAGCGTGATGATCAGATTTATCGAACAGGACAAGGCTGGATTGGTTTTTAAAGCAGGCGGTGGAATCACTGTAAACAGCCAATGCGATAGCGAATACAACGAACTACTCCAAAAAATTTATCTCCCTTTTTAAGTCTCTAAATGTATGCCAGCCATGCCCGACACCTTTCCGCTCTTAGAAAGTATTTTCCTGAAAGATGGCCAGTTTCGTCACCTGGGCTTGCATCAACAAAGGATTGATTATTCCCGGAAGCAAGCCTTGAACCTGGAAGATAATTTGAATCTTGAAAGTTTTCTATCACAGCATGAAATCCCACAACAAGGAATTTTCAAATGCCGGATACTTTATGGAAAACAATTCGCTTATCCTGAGTTAATTGCATACAACTACAAGCCAATCAACAGCTTAAAAATCGTAGAAGCCGATGCACTAAATTATGCACTCAAATACAGCAATCGGGAGGCGATCAACGAAATCTATAAAAAGCGTGAATCTTGCGATGATGTGCTTTTCGTAAAACAGGGTTTTATCACCGACAGCTCTTATTGCAACATTGCTTTCCGCGCAGGCAGTCATTGGTTTACGCCCGACAAGCCACTTTTAAAAGGTGTTCAGCGTCAGTTTTTATTGAATCAGGGAATCATCCACGAACAGGAAATCAGGCTTTCGGATTTAGCCAGATATAGCAGCTTCAAGCTTTTTAACGCCATGATTGATTGGCAGCTGGCAGCCGAAATTCCGGTGGAAGCGATTCGATAGGAATAAGAATGAAATCGTTCCTTTAGCGGAAAATATTTACTAAAATTGGCAAATTTTGTATCTTTGATAAAAAGTAAATAAAAAAATGGACTTAGAAACCCGAAAAATAGCTTTCGTTCAAGAATTTTTAAGCCTGCAAAACGAAGAAATAGTTAGCGGACTTGAAAAGTTATTGCGAAAAAGAAAGGCTGAACTATTTATGAAAAATCAAGAACCAATGAGTCGCAGCCAATACAACGCAGAAATTGACCAAGCCATGAAAGACTCGAAAAACGGACGAATGATTAAAGCCGAAGACTTAAAAGCTAAAATCCAAAAATGGGATTAGAAATATATTGGTTACAATTGGCAGAGGACAAACTTAATAATATTTATAGCTATTATAGTGTAACAGCGGGTAAGCGTTTAGCTCAAAAATTAATCAATGGAATTGTAGATGCCACGATTGATTTAGAGAAACAGCCTGAAATTGGACAAGTCGAATTAAGTCTATCAAACAGAAAACAAAAATTTCGTTATTTGGTTTTTAAAAACTATAAGATCGTTTATTGGATAAATTCCGATTCCAATAGAATTGAAATTGCTAATATTTTTGATTGTCGTCAAGATCCTAACAACATTCAAGAAACAAAATAATGAAAGACTTTTCCCCACCAACATTTCTGCAAAAACCCTCCTTCTCACCAATAATTTTCGCCTGAGCAAGCAATAAATCTTGTAAATTTGAGCATTGAAAATTTTCCTACTTACTCAACTACTTTTTTGAACTTACAACACACATCACAATGGGTATTTCTCAGCTTTCTCCCGATGCCAAAAATCAGGCAAGTGTTTTTGTGCTTGATGCAGGTGGCACAGGTTTTACATTTTCGGCAGTAAAAAATGCCAGCGAACAAATTGAACCTTTCACGCTTTCCGCGAAAGGCGATTCTCTTGAGGCTGTTTTAAAGCAAATTATCACAGGTTTTGAAGAAACCCAAAAGCGCTGCCAATGCAAACCCGCTGCTATTAGTTTTTGTTTTCCCGGACCAGCAGACTACGCCAATGGTATCATCGGTGACTTGGAAAATATGCCGCATTTTCGCGGAGGCGTAGCCCTAAAAGCCATGCTGGAAGACCATTTTAAAGTACCGGTTTTTATCAATAACGACGGCGATTTATTCACTTATGGTGAAGCTTTGGCCGGACTTCTTCCCGAAGTAAACCAACTGCTGGAACAACAAGGCAATCCCAAGCGCTATCAAAACCTGCTTGGCCTCACGCTCGGCACAGGCTTCGGCGGTGGCATTATTGCAGAAGGAAGACTTTTGCGCGGCGACAATTCTGCCGGAGGCGAGATAAACCGCATGCGCAACCTGCTCATCCCCACCACCAGCGCAGAAGACAGCATCAGCATACGTGCTGTGAAACGTGTTTTTGCAGAAGCCGCAAAAATTCCTATCGCACAAGCACCCGAACCTTTCGATATTTACGAAATTGCAATGCAACGGCGTCCCGGAAACCAGGAAGCAGCCCTCAAAGCCTGGGACGAACTGGCCACCGCGCTGGCTGATGCCATTGCTAATGCCGTTACACTGGTGGATGGCTTGGTGGTTATTGGTGGCGGACTTTCCGGTGCATGGCCTGTCTTTATGCCAAAGCTGATTTCACTGCTCAACGCACCATTTACAGGCTTGAATGGAAATACTTTTCCCAGAATGGAAATTGATGCCTACAACCTGCAAAACGAAAACGATCTGGTAAAGTTTTCTGCCAAAACAGGCAGCATGATTAAGGTACCTTTTTCAGAGAAAGAAGTGTGGTACGACCCGCACAAAAAAACAGGAATTGGAATCAGTCGCCTCGGAACAGCTTCGGCAGTGGCTGTGGGCGCTTATGCTTATGCCATGGATCAATTGAAACTATAGGCAGAACTTCAAAACGTCCATAAAAGAAATAGAAATTAGGTTTCTTATATCAACGTTTTCATGTCCTCCCATGCCAAATACGGGGTCGGACGATGAAAAGTTGAAGCTGGCGTGAATGAAGACTTTTGAACGTCCGTTCCGCGAAGTATTTACTTCGTGGAATTATCCGGTAGCATTCGCTACATACGAGATCGTCAACACGTGTCAAGTCTCCTTTCTCCTGCAGACTTTTACTAGTCCGGATTCGTTCGGCAACTTTTTCGGAACCCGCTGTGCGAATCCCTTCATGTGGTGTCAAAAATAGAGGTATGATTAGTTTATAAGCAAAAATTAAAATGACTTTTTAACGTCTCTAAGGACTTCAAAACGTCGATTAAAAACCTGAGACAAATACATTGTAAATAACTGATATAATGCAGTATATAGCACGCAATCGTAAACTCCAAATAGCGTTTTTGGTATGCAATTGCGTGTGTAGCAAAAGCTACAAGATAATTCCACGCAGCGGATGCAGCGCGGAATGGTTACGGGCAGGGCTAAAGCCCAATACGCAAGGCGATGCACAAACCACCGGCCTGAAGGCCGGGGTTAATCAAGAGGCTTCGACTGACTTTTGAAAGTCTCTATGGACCCCGGTTCCGCGAAGTATTTACTTCGTGGAATTATCCGGTAGCATTCGCTACATACGAGATCGTCAACACGTGTCAAGTCTCCTTTCTCCGGCAAACTTATACGAGTCCGGATTCTTCGGCAACTTTTTCGGAACCCGCTGCGCAAATCCCTTCGCGTGGTGCCAAAAATAGAAGTATGATTGATTTATAAGCAAAAATTAAAATGACTTTTTAACGTCTCTAAGGACTTCAAAACGTCGAATTAGAAATAATGCCGTAATAATCTGACATAAAGTAGGGTATGGCAATGTTGCACTTCGGCCAACTCTGCGCAGGCAAATCCACACTAGCGATGGAAGCCTTCTTACACCTTCAAACAAAACGAAAACTCCGATCCTTTTCCAGCTTCCGATTCCAAATGTATTGTACCGTCCATAAGCTCTACCAATTCTTTGGCAATGCTGAGTCCGAGGCCATTGCCACGAATGGCAAGGTGCTGAGCTTCGTTAGTTCGGTAAAACCTGTCAAACACTTTTTCCTGCTCCGATGCCGCGATTCCCAATCCGGTATCCGCCGTATAAAAGCGAAGCAGGTTGTTTCCGGTTATTTCAGCGCCAAAACGGATTTCGCCTTTTGTCGTATATTTTAGTGCATTGGAAATAAATCCCGCCAATACTTGCCGTATTTTTATCCGATCACCTTTAAAGATATAGTCGTCGGGCAAGTTTTTGTTATCGACAATCAGACTCAGCTGTTGTTTTTTTGCCTCTGGTTCAAAAGTTTCAAAAAGATCCTTGAAAAGCATATTCAGCACAAAGGGCTCTGTCTTAATCGACAACTTTTCAGAGTCAAATTTAGCAATGGTCAGCACATCGTCAATAATGCGCAACAGCTGATTGGCATTGTTGTTGATTGTGGCAATAAATCCCTTTTGTTGCTCGGGCGGATAACCCATATCCAACAGATCGGCAAAGCCCACAATGGCATTCATGGGCGTGCGTATTTCATGCGACAGATTATTGAGGAAGGATGTTTTTAGCCGGTCGCTCTCTTCTGCCTTATTTTTAGCGTTTCGCAAATCTTCTTCCATACGTTTGCGTTCGGTAATATCAACAATAATCCCGATTAGCCCACCAATTTTTCCCTCACTATTTGGGAAAGGCGACTTGGTTATCAGGGCATTTTTCAGGATGCCGTCTTTTAGTCTGATTTCGCGCTCGAGAACCTGCTGTCCTTCACGGCCTTCAAAAATGGCAAAATCACTGGCGTTGCGATTCTCAGCATCGTTTTCAAACGAAAGATCAAAGATGTTTTTGCCCACAATATCTTCTGCTTCAATGCCGTAAAACTCCTTTAAAGCTCTATTTACACCAAGGTAAACACCTGTAGTATCCATATAAAATAAGGGGTTTGGAACACTATCGAGCAAGGTCTCGATAAACCGCGCCTGCTGTCTGAGCTCAACATCTTGCATTTTGCGCTGGCTAATGTCGCGCACGATAGCCAACACCTCATTTTCGCTGCTTTTTATCATCCGAATGTCATAGCACTGCTGTTGATTACCGGCATTTGTATCGTATTCAAAAGTGACTAATTCGCCGCTATCAAAGGCCTGATTCAAATACCCGGTAACCTTAGTGGTGGTCAAATTAGGCAACACTTCCCAGACTGTCCTGTTGAGAAAAATCTTTTCACTACCAAAAGCGACCTTAGCTTCCTGATTAGAAACTAAAGAAACGATCAACCCCTCTTTATTGATGGACAACATTGTATCGGGTATGGCCGAAATAATAGCTGCGTTACGGATGCGTGTTTCTTTAAGATGGGTTTTGGTCATTTCCTGTTCTGTGATATCGTTTGCAATAGATAAAATACCTAATTGCCCATCAGATAGGGTGATAACCGTCTCCAGCAGTTCCAGTACTTTAGGTTCTTTATGCTTGGTAATACCGGGTACAATGCTGTGAAGCACTTTATGTTTAATAATTTTTTTAAGGTTTTCGTTCACCTGATGCTTGGTTTGTTCAGGCACTAAGTAACTGATGTTTTGCCCAATAAGTTCACCGGCTTCATAGCCATAAACCTTACAAAACGTCTCGTTGACATCTAGTATAAGCCCTTCCATATCTTCCAATATAATGCCCACAGGTGAAGCATTAAACAGGTGGCGATAGCGCTGTTCGCTGCGTTCGCGGTCAATTTCCGCGTTTTTGCGTTCCGTAATATCCCTGCCTACACCTATCACCGCTTCAATTTGTTTATCCTTATTCAAAACAGCTTTACCTGACCAGGCCAGCCAGCGATAGCCTTTGGGAGTTGCCAGGCGCTGCTCGAAATACGTACTATATGGCGGCATTTTAAGCCTTTTCATCGCCTCCAACGAAAGCTTTCGGTCATCTTCGTGGATTAATGCCATAAAGTTACTGCCAAGCAATTCCTCTTCAGTTTTATCAAACAACTTACAATACGAAGGGCTTAGGTAGCTAAGCTTGTATTTGGCATCAATTTTCACAACCAGATCGGTTTGATGGGTAACCAGCAAGCGGTATTGCTCCTCGCTTTCCTTGAGCGAATTAAGCAATAGGCGGTTTTGCTCCTGGTCTGACAATATTTTCCCGATTAACAAACTAACAAAAGGAAATACACCCACGATCGTTACACTTATCAATTGAAAAGCCTCTTTCTTATGGCTTTCGGGCAGGGTGAACATCAAAAGCAACATCACCAGATGCACGATGAGCCCTAACAGGTAGAGCTGACCAAGCGAAAACTTAGATAACTGTTTGTGCTTGCGGTACCAATAAAAAGCCCAACCAATCATAAAAGAAGAAATAATGACCAGCGAGCCGGTAAGCATGCCTGAACCACCAACTACAAAATAACGGTAAAGTAGTGCAATCAGTGCAGCAATCGAGCCTGAAACCGGGCCAAAAAAAGCAGTAGCCATGCTGATGACAACTGAACGGCCATCAAAAATTATACCTTCGGTAAGTACAAAGGGGTAAAGCATCCCAATTAAAGCCGCTGCACCAAAAAGTAAACCCTGTAGGACTTTGCCTTTCCACTGAAAGGGACTGAAGCGCAAGACGATAAAACCCGACAAAACACTAATAGCCACTAAGGCACTTAAATTGTAAAGAAGGTCGAATAAAATCATAGGCAAACCTAAGGTTTTTTTGGCTTGAGTAAATAATTTTCAAACCAGAACCTCATAAAAAACGCTATGATAGTAGATTTGCAGCTCAAATATTACTTTTTAACAGTTTTAATACATTTGAGTTGAAAATGATTTAATAGCGTGAAGGAACTAAAAGACAATAGCCGCTGCATCAATATAAAAGCTACTTTTGTAGCGGCAATTTTAAAATTATCCCTCACTTACAATCATTTATGCTTAAAAATCACGGTCTTAGAACCGCAATCAAATTTGGCTCTCAGGCTATAAGTTATCAACAGTTTTATAATAGAATCGCTGCTTTCAGCAATCAATTTGAGCTAAAAGCCGGTGATCTCGCAGTCGTTTATTCTGAAAATACGCCTGGCTGGGTAACAGCCTTTTATGCCGTGTGGCAAAAAAAAGGTGTTGCTATTCCTATCGATTTTATGGCTTCTGCTTCGGAGGTTGCCTATATTTTAAAAGATGCCCAACCTGCTGTTATTTTTTGTTCAAAGCTGGGTAAAAAACTCATGGATGAAGCCATTTATGAGGCCGATATCCAGGCTAAAATGATATTGATTGATGATGTTGAAGTAGAAGCAGATGCGTCTGATTCTACTATAACGATGCCCGCAATAAACCTCTCAGATACCGCGGTTATCATTTATACCTCAGGTACCACAGGAAGCCCTAAAGGCGTGATGTTGAGCTACCAAAACCTACAACAAAACATCGAAGCCGTTTCCAAACACATCCCAATTTACAATCCCGACTCAAGGGTAATGGTTTTGCTGCCGCTGCATCATGTTTTTCCACTTGTTGGCACCATGATTATCCCACTTTCATTGGGTGCCGAAATTGCCATCAGTCCTTCGCTCAAAACCGAAGACATAATGAAAACGTTGCAAGATAACAGCATCACTATAATAATTGGTGTGCCTCGGCTTTTTTCGGCTATTCATAAAGGCATTAAATCAAAAATCGAGAAAAGTGCTTTGGCCAATATGCTGTTTAAGCTAGCCGGTAAACTGCAATCGAAGCGTTTTAGCATGAAGGTATTTAAAGCCGTGCATGAAAAATTTGGTGGTGCTATCGAGTTTTTGGTTTCAGGTGGTGCTGCGCTGGATCCATTGGTGGGGCGTGACTTCCAAACCCTTGGCTTTGAGGTTTTAGAAGGCTACGGCATGAGCGAAGCCGCTCCGATGATTACGTTTACACAGCCCGGGAATGTACGAATCGGTTCGCCCGGACAAGTTGTAAAAGGTACCGAAGTGCGGATCGTGGACGGCGAAATCATTGCTAAGGGAAACCACATTATGCAGGGTTATTACAAACGACCCGAAGAAACAGCAGCTGTAATCAAAGACGGCTGGCTGCATACCGGCGACCTAGGATATCTGGACAAAGACGGGTTTTTGTTTCTGACGGGACGAAAAAAAGAAATTCTTATCCTTTCTAACGGCAAAAACGTAAACCCTGCCGAAATAGAAATTGCAATCAACGAATCAGAATTAGTACTGGAATCTGCTGTTTTTTATAAAGACGAACAGCTGCAACTATTGGTAGTTCCAGATACGTCAGGCACAGAAACTGTTAACGAACAGCTTATCAAAGAGCGTGTTATCAAAGCTTTCAACGAAAAAGTTTCGGCTTACAAGCGGATTCATCGCATACACCTTGTTGGTGAAGAATTGCCGCGCACTCGTTTAGGAAAGCTGCAAAGATTTAAATTGGAAGAACTGGTTACAGCCAAAGAAAAACCCAAAAAAGAGGTAACACCGGTGGTTGACGATCCGGTATTTATGCTGCTCTCAGAATTTGTTGCCGGCGAAAAACAAATCAGCTTGAAGCCCGGCGATCATATCGAATCTGACTTGGGCTTTGATTCGCTGGATAAAATCAGCTTGCAAACCTGGGTTGATCAAACTTTCGGACTGAAAATCGAGCCACACGAGCTGGCTGAATTTGATGATGTACTAAAGATGAGCAATTGGATCACTGAAAATAAAACCAAAATGGAGGACAGTAAAATCAACTGGACTGAAATTTTGCGTGAAAAAGTACAGCTTCAGCTGCCTGCCACCTGGTTCACAGGTAACCTGGCTGTTTGGGGTTCGCGGGCCTTTTTCAGGTTATATTTCAGGTTTCACACCAGTGGTGTTAAAAACTTACCCAATGGCCCTTTTATCCTCGCATCCAATCACCAAAGCTTTTTCGACGGCATGTTTGTGGCATCGCTATTGCGCTACCACCAAGTGCGAGGAACGTATTTTTATGCCAAAGAAAAACATGTGCGCCAACCCTGGCTTAAGTTTTTGGCAAACCGCAACAACATCATCGTGATGGATATAAACCGCGACTTGAAATCCTCCATCCAAAAGATGGGCGAAGTGCTACGTCGCCGTAAAAACTTAATTATTTTTCCCGAAGGTACCCGCACCATCAATGGCCATCTCGGCGATTTCAAAAAAACCTTCGCGATACTTTCGAGCGAGCTGAAAGTGCCTATCGTGCCGGTTTCCATCACCGGTGCTTTTGAGGCATTGCCGCGCGGGAGTTTCTTCCCAAAACCCTGGAAACGCATCAAGGTAGAATTTCTGAAACCGATTTATCCGGAAAATGATAGCTACGAGAATATTGCACATAATGTGCGCGAGATGATTATGCAACAGCAGAAAAAAATATAGCGGTTTAAGCAGTATTTTTCTTCGCGCCAAAGCGGATGATATTATTGGCCATGCCGTCGAAAACAAAAAAGTGAAACGGCATCACAGCATACCAATAAAGCCTGCCGGCCAGTCCTTTTGGTCTGAAAGTAGCCTGCTGAACCAGCCAATGCTGACCTTCCTGTTTTTCTATTTCAAAACTTAGCCAGGCCTCACCCGGAAGTTTCATTTCGGCATACAGCAACAAACGGCGGTTTTGCTTGTCGGCAGCCAACACACGCCAAAAATCCAGCGTATCGCCTGTATAAATTTGTTTGGGATTGGTGCGACCGCGTCGCAAGCCAACACCTCCGGCAAATTTATCCATCACTCCGCGGATGTGCCAAAGCCAATCGCCATAATACCAGCCGCGTTCTCCTCCAATTTGCCAGATATTTGCTAAAACCTGTGCCGGATCGCCAGAAATCAGTTTGCGTCTTTTATCGAAAAAACAACCATTCGTCGGCACTTTGATATGCTCTAACAGGCTGTTATCGGCATAGCTGGAAACCAAAGCGTCTTTCCAACTTGATGCCACATTATTTTGTTCAATTTTTTGAAAAGCCATGCGCACCGCATCTTTATAGCTAATTGATTCTATATTAAGCAACTCGCCTAAGCTATTGTCGCGTGCCACAACTTCTGTTTTCATGCTGTTTACCAAATTAGTAGCCAAACGATAAGAAGTAGAAGTAACAAAATAAAGCCAGTAAGAGGACAGTCTTGGCGTCATCACGGGCACGATAAAAATATATCTTTTCAGGTCACGGACTTCAGCAAACTGCAGTAGCATTTCTTTGTAAGTAAGGATGTCCGGCCCGCCGATATCAAAAGATTTTCCAAAAGTTTCTTTGTGATTGAGCACACCAACAAGGTATTGAAGCACATCGCGAATGGCAATAGGCTGATGCGGTGTTTTGAGCCATTTTGGCGTAACCATCACCGGAAGTTTTTCAACCAGATCGCGAATAATCTCAAAGGAAGCACTTCCCGAACCCAAGATTACACCCGCACGCAAGGCCGTAAGCGGAATAGAACCACTCCCGAGAATATCCTCCACTTTTTTGCGTGAGGCAAGGTGTTTTGACAACTGTTTTTCGTTGGCCATTCCCGTGAGGTAAATAATTTGTCTGGCGTTGGTTTGTGCCATCAGTTTTAAAAACTGCCTGGCTGCTTTGGCTTCTACATCTTGAAAGTCGCGGATATTATCGCTCATAGAATGAATCAGGTAATAGCCGGCTTCCACGTCATGCAATAAAGGTGATGGCACAATTTCCTTTAAAAAATCAACCTCAAAAAGCTCAACTGATGGATGCGACCAAATATTTTCTTGCGGAACGCGGCTTTTGTCGCGCACACAGCAAACCACCTCATGACCTTTTTGAATCAGTTCGGGCAGTAGCCGGCGACCGATATAACCAGTTGATCCCGTGAGTAAAACTTTCATAGCTATTGTACTAATTTGGTTTTTCAAAAAGATTAATCACTCATTGGCTTTTACTTTCCATGAAAAAGCTGTGAGCTAATTTTAGTTGCTTAAAACACTTCAGTAAGCGGTCTGGTTCAATGTGTTCAGCATCAAACTATTTCGTATAGTCAAAAAGGCAGAAAATGCGCCATAATTTTATTACTTTTGCACCCAATTTTCTGTCAGGCAACAAGCTACTTAATATAACGCTGCATGCCACTATTTAGTCAGAAACAAAATTTACCGATTTTTCTATGAAGGCCACTTACAAAGAATACAAACAGTTAGATTTGACACGCATCGGAGAGGAAATCCGTGCATTTTGGGAAAAGGAAGATATCTTCACAAAAAGTCTCGACAACCGCCGTGGCAACGAGCCTTTTGTGTTTTACGAAGGTCCTCCATCGGCCAATGGAATTCCCGGCATCCACCATGTGATGGCACGTGCTATTAAAGATATTTTTTGCCGCTACCATACCCTCAAAGGTAAATTTGTTGACCGTAAAGCCGGCTGGGACACGCACGGACTTCCGGTGGAAATAAGCGTAGAAAAAAGTCTGGGAATCACCAAAGAAGACATCGGTAAAAAAATTACTGTTGAAGAATACAACAAGGCCTGCCGCACCGAAGTGATGAAATACAAAGACCAATGGGACGAGCTTACGCGGGCTATGGGCTATTGGGTTGATCTGGATAATCCGTACATCACTTTCGATAATAAATACATCGAAACGGTATGGCATCTGCTGTCTAAACTACACGAAAAAGACCTGCTCTACAAAGGTTATACTATTCAGCCTTATTCGCCAGCCGCCGGAACAGGCCTCAGCACACACGAACTTAATCAGCCCGGCTGCTACCGCGATGTTAAAGACACTTCTGCTACGGCGCAATTTGAAATTATTGCCAACGAAAAAACGGCTTTTTTAAACGCTGATTCCAACGTCCCCCTTTACTTTTTGGCCTGGACAACAACGCCCTGGACTTTGCCTTCAAATACTGCTTTGGCAGTAGGACCTGAAATTGATTATCAACTTATCCGCACTTTTAATCCTTATACCGGCCTCGAAGTGCAGTTGATTATCGCTAAAAAACTGGTCGCTAATTATTTCGATCCCGAAATGGCTAATAAGCCTCTGGAAGATTATAAAGCCGGCGACAAAAAAATCCCTTATCAGCTAATTGCTGCGTGCAAAGGAAAAAAGCTTAAAGACATCAGCTACAAGCAGTTAATCCCTTGGATAAAACCAATGGGAGATGCCTTTAGGGTGGTTATAGGCGATTTCGTAACCATTGAAGACGGAACAGGAATCGTGCATATTGCTCCCACTTTTGGTGCCGACGACGACCGTGTTGCCAAACAATCGGGCATTTCGCCATTGATCTTGATTGATAAAGAAGGAAGCCGACGCCCGATGGTTGACCTGAGCGGCAGGTTTTATGCCATTGAAGCCCTCGATGAAAACTTTGTAAAAGAATACGTAAACGTAAAAAGCTATCAGGAATTTGCTGGTCGCTATGTAAAAAATGCCTACAACGAAAAGCTATCCGACAGCGATGCCAGCCTCGATGTTGACATTGTCGTAATGCTGAAAAAAGAAAATAAAGCCTTCCGCATCGAGAAGTTTGTGCACAGCTATCCACACTGCTGGCGTACCGACAAACCTATCCTCTATTACCCACTTGACAGCTGGTTTATCCGCACCACCGCCTACCGCGAACGCATGATGGAATTGAACAACACCATCAACTGGAAACCCAAATCAACCGGCGAAGGCCGCTTTGGGAATTGGCTCGAAAACCTGGTTGACTGGAACCTCTCGCGCAGTCGTTTCTGGGGCGTGCCACTTCCCATCTGGACTACCGAAGACAAAACAGAGCAGCGCATGATTGGCTCTGCCGCCGAACTAAAAACGGCCATTGACGAAGCCATAGAAACCGGACTAATGAAGGAAAACCCGCTGGGCAATTTTGTTGAAAGCGATTTTAGCGCCGAAAATTACGACAGCTTCGATTTGCATCGCCCCTATGTGGATAATATTGTGTTGCGCTCTGAAAGCGGACAAGCCATGTATCGCGAGCCGGATTTGATCGACGTTTGGTTCGATTCTGGTGCGATGCCTTACGCGCAAATGCACTATCCTTTTGAAAATAAAGACACTTTTGAAAAGAATTTCCCGGCTGATTTTATCGCAGAAGGCGTTGATCAAACACGTGGATGGTTCTTTACGTTGCATGCCATAGCAACCATGTTGTTTGATTCAGTAGCCTACAAAACTGTGGTTTCTAACGGTTTAGTTTTAGATAAAAACGGCAATAAGATGTCGAAGCGTCTTGGCAATGCCGTTGATCCTTTCGAAACTATCAACACTTATGGTCCTGATGCTACACGTTGGTATATGATTACCAATGCGCAACCCTGGGACAACCTAAAATTTGACTTAGACGGGATAGACGAGGTTCGGCGTAAATTCTTTGGGACACTACACAACACCTACGCTTTTTTCGCGCTTTACGCCAATATCGACGGATTTACTTTTGCAGAAAATGAACTGCCGGCTGAGGATAGACCGGAAATTGACCGTTGGATACTTTCCGAACTCAACTCACTAATTTTATTTGTTGACGAAGCCTACAACCAATACGAGCCAACCCGTGCCGGACGCGCCATTCAGCTATTTGTTGACGAGCACCTGAGCAACTGGTATGTGAGGCTCTCGCGCCGTAGATTCTGGAAAGGAAGCTATTCCGATGATAAAATTTCGGCTTATCAAACACTTTATACCTGCTTGGATACCATCGCCCGTTTGATGTCACCTATCGCCCCATTTTTCAGCGAAAGACTGTTCCTTGATCTCAATGCCGTAAGCGGCAGAGACAAGTCAGCCTCCCTCCACCTTACCGATTTTCCGGTAGCGGACGAAAAGTTGATAGACAAAGCGCTGGAAGAGCGCATGCAAATGGCACAACAAATTTCGTCGATGGTGCTTTCTTTACGCAAAAAATCAAACTTGCGGGTACGGCAGCCACTCAATAAAATTATGATTCCGGTGAACTCAGCAGCTATGCAGGCACAGCTCGAAAAGGTTTCCAGCCTCATCCTTTCAGAGGTAAACATCAAAAAAATTGAGTATTTGGGTGAAGATACTGCCATGCTCGTGAAAAAGATAAAACCCAACTTCAAAAGCCTTGGCCCACGCTTTGGAAAAAGGATGAAACAGATTTCAGATGCCTTTGCCGTGATGACGCAGGAAAGTATCAGGGCGTTTGAGCAAAGCGGTAAGCTGAATTTGACAATTGATGGCCAGGAACTTGATCTTGAACTTCCCGATGCCGAAATTACTACACAGGATATTCCGGGATGGATCGTAAGCACTCAAAATCAACTTATTGTAGCTTTGGACATTACTGTTACCGAAGACTTGGCCAACGAAGGTTTAGCGCGTGAAATCGTTAACCGCGTGCAGAATATGCGTAAAGACAAAGGATTTGAGGTTACAGATACCATAATCCTACGCCTTGAACTGAACGATCAAATAGCAAAGGCCGTTGAACAGTTTGGCACCTATATTTGTTCTGAAACCTTGGCGATTATCGATACAGAAACTAAACTCACTGAAACAACAGAAAACGAATACGAACTCACTGACAACGTTAGCGTTAAGATGGAAGTTATAAAAAGTTAACACACAATTTTATCCTACGACTATGCGTTAGTTTAAATAATTATTCTATATTTATACCGGATATGCAATTTGAAGGCAATCCTACATCATAAATACTTTTAGTTATGAAAGAGCAAGAGAAAATAGAACAGTCAGACGCGAGAAAAAATCGCTATTCTGATGTGGAGTTGGAAGAATTCAAAGCTATTATTTTGAATAAGTTGGACAAGGCAAACTCTGACCTGAAGTTGCTTACTGAAGCTATTTCATCGGGCGATGTGAACGGTACGGACGATACTTCTCCTACCTTCAAAGTGCTTGAAGAAGGCTACCAGGTATTGTCAAAAGAAGAAAACGGACGCCTAGCTGCCAGACAACAAAAATTTATTAATAATCTTGAAAATGCGCTGATACGTATTGAAAACAAAACTTATGGTATCTGCCGCGTTACAGGAAAATTGATTCCTAAAGAGCGTCTGCGCATTGTTCCGCATGCCACTTTGAGCATGGAAGCCAAACTTCAACAGCCAAACTCCTGATATTATGTTGCTTAACAGGCAGCAGTTGTTAATAAACACTTTTTTTAAATTCCCTGCTTACGGGCGGGGCTAATTTTTATTGTCAAAACTGATTGATTTGAAAAAACCTCTGCTCCTCGTATTCCTGGTATTGCTTCTCGATCAGGCACTAAAATTCTACATCAAACTTAGCATGACAATTGGTCAGGAGCATCTTGTTGCTGATTGGTTTGTCATCCATTTCACAGAAAATAACGGCATGGCTTTCGGTATAGAGTTCGCCGGAGAATGGGGAAAGTTAGTGCTGAGTACATTTCGTATTTTGGCCGTTGTGGCAATTTTTGTTTATCTGTTTATCCTCACCAGAAAAAAAGTGCGCTTCGGGCCCATCTTTGGTATTTCTATGATACTAGCAGGGGCGCTTGGAAATATTATCGACAGTGCTTTTTATGGACTAATTTTTAGCGGAAGCACCTTTCATTCCGTGGCTGAGTTTTTACCGGAAGCGGGCGGCTATGCAAGCTTCTTGCATGGAAAAGTTGTTGACATGTTTTACTTCCCGCTTTTAATCATCCGGCAAGCCGAAGCCCCATCCTGGATTCCACAGTTTATTTTTGGCAACGACGGTCACTTTATTTTCTTCAGGCCGGTGTTTAATATTGCCGATGCAGCCATCACTACGGGTGTTTTATGGTTGCTACTTTTTGAAAGAAACTTTTTAAAAGGACACTAATTAAAGTTTTTATCGCTTTTTAGCAAAAAAGACCAGCAAACAGGCTGATTAAAACGATTCTAAAGTGTATATTTGCCCCAAATTTTGATTCAATCTAATCCTATTGTAATCCACATGAATAAGACTATCAGCGGACATATTGCCCAAATCATCGGACCGGTGATTGATGTGGCTTTTGAGCAGGAATCTGACCTTCCTAACTTGCATGATGCCCTCGAAATCACACGTGAAAATGGCGAAAAACTTATCCTTGAAGTGCAACAATCTATCGGTGAAAACACGGTAAGAACTGTTGCAATGGACTCAACCGATGGTTTAAGAAGAGGAATGGAAGTGATTTCTCTTGGAAAACCTATTTCCATGCCCACAGGTGATGAAATTAAAGGCCGGCTCTTTAATGTTATCGGACAACCTATTGATGGCCTCGGCGAAATAAAAAGTAAAGCAAGTTACAGCATACACCGCGACCCACCGAAATTTGAAAACCTGACCACGCAAAGCGAGATACTTTATACCGGTATCAAGGTTATCGACCTGATCGAGCCTTATTCCAAAGGTGGAAAAGTAGGTTTGTTTGGCGGTGCCGGTGTTGGAAAAACGGTAATCATCATGGAGCTGATTAACAATATCGCCAAAACCTACTCGGGAATGTCGGTGTTTGCCGGCGTAGGCGAACGCACCCGTGAAGGTAACGACTTATTGCGCGAGATGATTGAATCCGGCGTTATCCGCTACGGCGATGCTTTCCAGAAAAACATGGAAGAAGGCGGCTGGGATTTGTCACTGGTTGACAAGAAAGAACTCAAAGAATCACAGGCTACGCTGGTATTCGGGCAGATGAACGAACCACCCGGAGCCCGTGCCCGCGTTGCACTTAGCGGGCTTACTTTAGCAGAATATTTCCGCGACGGCGATGAAGAATCTGGTGGAAAAGATATTTTGTTCTTTATCGATAATATTTTCCGTTTCACACAGGCCGGTTCGGAAGTTTCGGCTTTACTTGGCCGTATGCCTTCCGCCGTTGGATATCAGCCTACACTGGCTACTGAAATGGGTTTGATGCAAGAACGTATTACTTCCACAAAGCGTGGTTCAATTACTTCTGTTCAAGCGGTTTATGTGCCTGCTGATGACCTTACAGACCCTGCGCCTGCTACTACTTTTGCCCACTTGGATGCTACTACCGTATTGAACCGTAAAATTGCTGAGCTGGGAATTTATCCTGCCGTTGATCCACTCGATTCTACATCGCGCATCCTTTCGCCCGATATCGTTGGCGAGGCACATTATAACACCGCTCAAAAAGTAAAAAACATTTTACAACGCTATAAAGAGTTACAGGATATTATTGCCATTCTTGGCATGGACGAGCTTTCGGAAGAGGATAAACTTATCGTGCTACGCGCCCGTCGTGTGCAGCGTTTTCTTTCGCAGCCCTTCTTTGTGGCAGAGCAGTTTACCGGTATTCCAGGAACAATTGTTAGCATAGAAGATACCATCAAAGGCTTCAATATGATTATGGACGGTGAAGTGGATGAATATCCGGAAGCGGCTTTTAACCTGGTGGGAACCATTGAAGAAGCCATTGAAAAAGGTAAAAAACTACTTGCTGAAAGCGAAGCTTAGGCATCAAATTACAAAAGCGATGAAACTTGAAGTGATTACTCCTGATACTACGCTGTTTAGCGGTGAAGTGAAACTGGTACAGTTGCCCGGCTTAGATGGTTTGTTTGAGATTTTGAACAACCACGCGCCCATGATAGCTGCCTTAGGTAAAGGCCGCATAAAGTATCACGAAGCGGATGGTAAAGATCAATTCCTTGAGATTAGTGGCGGCGTACTCGAAGTAATAAACAACAAAGTGCTTGTTTTGGCTGGATAATTCCTAGTGATCAAGGCATTAAAAAACCCGATAAGCAAATGTTTACCGGGTTTTTTTAGTACTAATTTTTTGAATTTACAGGGCAGGTGCGTTAGCAGTCATTGTTTCCAACTCTTTATCAATATGGAACATACCGGCTTTGTCGGCGCCAACAAGACTAATCTTATCGAGGATTGTACTCATGGTACTCTCTTCTTCAATTTGCTCATTGATATACCATTGTAGGAAATTTCCGGTAGTATAATCTTTCTCCTCCAAGGTGATTCCATACAACTCATTAATAGATGCTGTGATATATTGCTCGTGATCCATCACTTGCTTAAATACATCCTGCAACGATTTATATTCAGCTTGAGGCTGTTCCAATGCCATAAGAGCAGCTTGTCCGCTGCGGTCGTTAACGTAATGAACTAGTTTCAACTGGTGCATACGCTCTTCATCCGACTGGCGATAAAGGAAAGTTGCTGCACCCGGAAAACCGTTCACCTCGCACCAAATAGCCATCGAAAGATAAAGGCGTGACGAGAACTCTTCTTTTTTGATTTGTTCGTTAATTGCTGTTTCAATTCTTTTGTTAAGCATAATGTTCTATTTTAGATGTTAAACAAACGAAGGCTATCTATAGTTCAAAAAAAACAAAAGCAGCTTATCCGTTAAGTGCGTTGGCGCCACCCACAATTTCAAGAATTTCATTGGTAATTGCAGCCTGGCGAGCTTTGTTGTAGGATAATTTGAGATCCTTAATAAGTTCTGTTGCATTGTCCGTAGCCTTGTGCATGGCAGTCATGCGTGCCCCGTTTTCTGATGCTAAACTATCGAGCAACATTTTATACGCTTGAATTTTTAAAGTTTTAGGGATCAGCTCATCCAGTATCTGTTCTTTAGCCGGCTCGAAAATATAATCTACACCTTCGCTATACTCCTCTTCCTCTTTTTCAGGCATTTCAATGGGTAAAAATTGCTCTTCCACTAAAACCTGAGAGGCAGCATTTTTAAACTGGTTGTAAACAAAGACAACACGGTCGAACTTCTCAGCAACAAAATCCTCCATGATTCCTTCTGCCAAAACGGCTACTTCGTCGAAAGCAAGCTTGTCAAGAATTTCACTGTTTGATGTATAGATTTTGTATTTTCTACTCTTGAAAAAATCACAGCCCTTTTTCCCGATACAATAAATACTGAGATTATCGGCTGCTAACTGTTCAGCAAATTGTTCATTGATTAGTTTTACTGCTGCTCTGATAACACTGGTATTGAAAGCGCCGCACAAACCCCTGTTTGAGGTAACCGGCACAATCAAAATCTTTTCTTCGGGTCGTGCTACCGCGTATTTACTATCTCCGGATTGCTCAATGCTACGGTTCAAATCCTGCATAAGCTCCTGCAGTTTAGTGGCATAAGGGCGCATGGTCGTAATGGCATTTTGTGCCCGACGCAATTTTGAGGCAGCCACCATTTTCATGGCACTAGTAATCTGCTTCGTCGAATTTACGGAGTCAATACGTATTCTTACTTCTTTTAAATTTGCCATCCTTTGAAGAGTTTAATGGTGCGCGCGGTCATTATTTTTCGTAAGTGGAAGCAATATCTTCTGCCACTTTCCGCAATGTGTGGGTGATTTCGTCGTTAAACTTACCCGCTTTGAGCTGTTTAAGCAGGTCGGCATGATTTTCTTCCAAGTGGTGCAGGAAAGTATCCTGAAAATCGTTGACTCGGTTTACAGGCACTTTGCGCAGCAGGTTTTGCGTTCCGCAGAAAATAATAGCAACCTGATTTTCCACTTTCATCGGAGAATATTGTCGCTGTTTTAGGATTTCCACGTTGCGGCGGCCTTTTTCGAGTACCGACATGGTGGAAGCATCCAAATCTGATCCAAACTTAGAGAAGGCCTCCAACTCACGGAACTGCGCTTGGTCGAGCTTGAGTGTTCCAGCCACTTTTTTCATGGATTTTATTTGGGCGTTACCACCTACACGACTTACGGAAATACCTACGTTAATGGCAGGACGAATTCCGGAGTTAAACAGGTTTGTTTCGAGGAATATCTGTCCGTCAGTAATAGAAATTACGTTGGTAGGGATATAAGCAGAAACGTCGCCGGCCTGTGTTTCGATAATTGGCAAAGCGGTTAACGATCCGCCACCTTTCACCAAATGTTTGATAGATTCGGGCAGGTCGTTCATATTTTGTGCAATGCTATCGGAGTTAATCACTTTAGATGCTCTTT
The DNA here is from genome assembly GCA_023229135.1 of Bacteroidales bacterium. GTDB lineage: Bacteria > Bacteroidota > Bacteroidia > Bacteroidales > F082 > UBA5536. The sequence continues at coordinate 118,552 of JALNZT010000005.1, read as the reverse complement.
CGAGCAGGCGTGAATGCAAATAAAACACGTCGCCGGGATAAGCTTCGCGTCCGGGAGGTCTGCGCAAGAGCAGTGACACTTCTCGGTAAGCCACGGCTTGCTTAGAGAGGTCGTCGAAGATCATCAAGGCCGGACGGCCTGTATCCCTAAAAAACTCACCAATGGCGGCACCGGCAAAAGGTGCGTAAAACTGCATGGCAGCCGGATCGGCGGCAGTAGCGCTAACAATAACAGTAAAAGGCATAGCGCCGTTATCTTCCAATGTTTTCAAGATATTGGCTACCGTGGAGGCTTTCTGGCCGATGGCTACATAAATACAAAATACTGGTTCACCGTTATCGTAAAATTCTTTTTGATTCAGGATAGTGTCGATAGCAATAGCTGTTTTTCCGGTTTGGCGATCACCAATAATCAGCTCGCGCTGTCCGCGTCCGATAGGAATCATGGCATCAATGGCTTTGATTCCGGTTTGCAATGGCTCATTTACAGGTTGTCTGTAAATAACTCCCGGAGCTTTTCTCTCGAGAGGCATCTCAAAAGTTTCACCCAGTATCTCTCCTTTTCCATCAATAGGTTCGCCAAGTGTGTTTATAACACGGCCCAACATGCCCTCGCCTACTTTTAGTGAAGCAATGCGGCCGGTGCGTTTCACGGTATCGCCTTCGTTAATATCATCGCTTTCGCCTAACAATACTACCCCAACATTATCTTCTTCGAGGTTAAGTACGATTCCCATCAGGCCGGTTTTTTCAAATTCGACTAATTCGCCTGACTCTGCATTTCCCATGCCATAAACACGGGCTATTCCATCACCAATTTGTAATACAGAACCTACTTCTTCCAGAACTGCTTCTGTTTTAAAGCCAGCCAGCTCCTGACGAAGAATAGCCGATACTTCAGCGGGTTTGATAGTTGCCATATTTCTTTTATTGTTGCGTTAAAATTCTTTTATAAATAAATTCTTGTCAAATTCTTTGTGCAGCTTAATAAAAATCTGCTTGATGCTTGCATCATATTGATAATCGTTGAGCCGAAGCTTGAAGCCGCCAATGATATCCGGATTGATTGTTTCTTCCATTTGAATGGTTTTTGATGTTTTGCTCTCCATCAGCTTTACCATTTTTAGGTGCAATTCCTTATCGATTGCTGCTGCCGTAGTAATCTCCACGATAGCGATATTTTTATAATCGAGGTAGTTTTCATAAAATTGCCTGGCAATATCATGAATTTGTTCTTCGCGCCCTTTGCGGATGATAATATCCAAAAACGCAAGGCTTCGCTTATCGATTTTACCATCAAATATTTTTTTCACCACCAGTTTTTTACGTGCCGGTGGAATCACCGGGCTCAGGAGCATGCGACGCAGCGCTTTATTTTCGCTCAACACTTCGGAAATCAGCTTCATATCATCATTTACCTGATCGACAACACCTTCTTCTACAACGAGATCAAAAAGTGCTTTGGCAAAGCGTTTGGCCAGCAGAATATTTTTCATAGCGTATAACTTAGCTTTGTGCGGTTTGAATTAGTTGAGCGGGCTTTTTTCAATCAATTTTTCGATATAGTCTTTTTGTTCTTTTGTGGACTCCATTTTTTGTCGCAAAATTTTCTCAGCGATTTCAATGGAGATTTTCGCTATCTCATTTTTGATGGCTACCATTGCCGCTTTTTGTTCATTTTCGATGCGTACTTTGGCGTTCTCCACGATACGATCAGCCTCATCATTAGCTTTCTGGCGCGTCTCATCCAGCATTTTATCTCTTAGCTTTCTGGCATCGGCCATAATAACATCGCGTTCTTCCTTGGCTCTTCTGAGGAGGGCTTCGTTATCAATCTGTAATTTTTTCATTTCCTCGTGTGCTCTGTCAGCAGCCAGCAACGCATCTTCGATATGCTGCTCACGATCTTTCAGTGCCTGAATGATAGAAGGCCAGGCAAACTTTTTTAAAATAAAAATGACGATACCAAAAGCAAGCGTCATCCAAAATATAAGTCCTAACCCGGGATTTACTAGTTCCATAGTTTATTTCATTAAATGATAAAGATGAAAAAGCCTGGCATTGCAACCAACCGTTACAATGCCAGGAAGAAATTAACTGCTACAAGAACACGATAAGCAAACAAACCACGATAGCAAAGAAGGCAACACCTTCAATAAGCGCGGCAGACACGATCATGCTTGAACGGATGTCGCCGGCAGCTTCTGGCTGGCGTGCAATCGACTCAAGGGCATAACGACCAATCTGACCAATGCCCATGCTGGCACCTATTGTAGCGATACTGGCAGCCAAAGCGGCAGCCATTTTTGCAATTGGAGTTAAATCAGTTGCTGCTTGAAGCAAAATAGTTAATAAATTCATAATAAAAAATATTAAGGGTTAATTATAGGGTTCTGAAATTAATGATGTTCTTCCACAGCCATTCCAAAAAAGATGGCTGAAAGTAAGGTAAATACATAGGCCTGAATAAATGCTACCAATAATTCGAGGAAGTTGATAAATATCGACATGGTGATGGATAATACTGACATGCCATAGCCAGCATAAAGACTGGCCTGGCCAAAAACAAAAATCAAACTGATAAAACCAAGAATGATAGTGTGACCGGCAGTGATATTAGCAAATAAACGCACCATAAGTACGAAAGGTTTCGTGAAAACACCAACCAACTCGATAATTGGCATTAATGGTAGGGGTATTTTAAGCCACCAGGGAACACCGGGCGTATTAAAAATATGCGCGTAATAATTTTTATTACCACTAAATGTGGTAACAATCAAGGTGAAAAAAGCTAAAACACCCGTAACAGCAATGCTTCCTGTAACGTTTGCTCCAAAAGGGAATATCGGGATGAGTCCAAAAAGATTATTAAAGAATATAAAAAAGAAAACAGTGAGTAAATACGGTAAAAAGCGCTCGTAATGTTTTTTTCCAATTGACGGGCGGGCAATGTCATCTCGAATAAAAAGTATCAGAGGCTCAATAAGCGACTGAAAACCTTTTGGTGCTTTGCGTTCGCGTTTGCGATATGCTTTTGATACGCTCAGGAATATTAAAATTATTAGGAGACTGTGTATCAGCACTCCAAGAGAGTTTTTTGTGAGCGAAAGGTCGATTGGCTGCACAAAATCACCATTGGCATCCTTGCGCACAATTTTCCCTTTCTGCATACCTTCGGTGGAAATTTCAAAGCCTTTGTAAGCTGCTTTTCCATGATGAAACTTAGATGACATAAACAAATGCCACTCGCCCTGATCATACAAAATTACCGGTAACGGTATGGTCAAATGGGTATTTCCCCAGTCGGCGATATGCCATTCATACGCATCAACTATGTGACCGATGATGACTTCACCGGCATTAAACTCAGCCTCTTTAATCTCTTCCTGTACCTCTTCAGATATTTGTGGAAGATTGCCATCTATTTGTTCCTCAGCATTTAAACGCATAAAACCAAAGAGTAACAGTGTCACAAAAAATATGGAAATACCGCCTCTTATAATTCCTTTTTGAGTCGCCATCTATACGGGTTAATTCAGGGTTAGAAATTGGGTGCAATTTTACGAAAGAATCCTTGAATAGGAAAGCCTTTTCTGTGAATTCTTTGTAAAGCAGTTTATTGCAACACCATTTTCCTGCTAAAACACTGGTTTTCTAAATAAAATCATTCTAAATTATCTGAAATAATGGCCTTCCTATTAAATAAATCGTACCTTCATCCTGCCGTTTTTATGTTCAATCACCTCTAAAAATTCAATATTATGAAAGCTTTTTTATCCATTTTAGCTGTGGTTTTGTTGCTAAGCGCTTGTAGCAATTGCCCCAATGAACCAACGATTGCCGAAGAAATTGACCGTATTGAAGAACTTCTTGAGCGATATGCCATCGCGATGGAAAACGAAGATTTTGCCATGATCGAAAATATCTGGGCTACCAACGACAGCATTATTATGCTGGGTACCGATTCGCACGAAAAGCTGATGGGCTGGAAAAATATCAGGCAAGCATACAAAAATCAGTTCAATGAAATATCAGATGTTTATATTTCTACTAACGATCAGTTTATCCGAATTAATTGCACCGGCAACACGGCCTGGTTTATCAAAAACATGAATTACAATTTTATGTACGACAGCATTGCACGCAGTTTTGAAGGCATTCGTTTTTCAGGTGTGCTGGATAAAAATGAGGCTGGTGCATGGAAAATGATGCAAGGACATATTTCTGTTCCGGCACAAATAAATATCGGACGCTAAAGTTTTTCGTGAAAGTTTTAACCTATTGTTGACTTGCCACGGCTTGTTCAAGTACGATTTATCATACCTTTGCGGCGCTCAATCGAACAACTCAAAGGCTTATGTCAAAAATAATGGATCCCATCGGTAGACTGATGGGTTTGCGCTACAAATCGCACCCCTGGCACGGTGTAGAAATTGGTCCTGATGCGCCAAAAGTGGTAATTTGCTTTATTGAAATGGTACCTACAGATACCGTTAAATATGAAGTTGATAAGGTTTCGGGTTATTTAAGGATCGACCGTCCTCAAAAATACTCTAATGTTGTGCCAGCACTTTACGGCTTTATCCCACAAACTTTTTGTGCTACCCGTGTAGCTGAATTTTGCAACGAAAAAACCGGTCGTACCGATATAAAAGGTGACCGCGACCCGCTGGACATTTGTGTGCTTACTGAAAAAGTTATTACTCATGGTGATATTTTAGTGCGAACCCGACCCATTGGCGGCTTCCGGATGATTGACGGAAACGAAGCCGATGATAAAATTGTAGCCGTGCTGGATAATGATGCCGTGTATGGCGGCTACCTGGATATTCATGATGTTCCTGAATTGGTAGTTGACAGGCTGAAGCATTATTTTCTCACCTATAAAGATCTCCCCGGCAAAGAGAGCAATGTGGAAATTACCCACGTTTATGGTATTGAAGAAGCCCATGAAGTAATCAAACGTTCGATGGACGACTATCATCATAAATTTGACAACTTAGATAGTTTCCTTTCAGAGGTTTAAACCTAAAAATTATTTTTCAGTTGAATTTATTGATCAAAAAAAATCCGCAGCAGGCCACAAAAGCCATACTGCGGATTCCAATCAACACACAACAAGCGCTACAAAGCAGCGGCTTTTATTTTGTCGGTTTCCGTAAGGCCTTCAACAACTTGTATCACCAGGCCATCGGACAAACCGGTTTTTACCATACGTTTCTCGAAAGTCTGCGGTGCTACCTCAATTTCCACGTAGGTGGTGTCGTCTTCAAATTTCAGTAAACCTTCGTTGATGGCCAGCACCTGTTCTCTTTTGTCGAGCACGATATCGGCATTGGCACTATAGCCTGCGCGGATAAACTGGTTTTCTTTCAGGTTCACGGCAGCCCGAATCTCAAACTGAACTGCACCGTTTTCTTCCACGCCTTTTGGCGCGATATGCTCTAAAACGGCATTAAAACTTTCATTTTCTATGGCTCCTATCGTTAAAATAAGCGCCATGCCTTCCTTGATTTTTCCTACTTCAGATTCATCCACTTTGCCTTCAAAAATCATTTCTTTCATGTCAGCAATGGTGGCAATCACCGTTCCACTATTAAAGGTGTTGCTTTCTATCACCGAGTTTCCCTCTTCCACCGGCACCGCCAACACCATACCCTCAATGGTTGAGCGGATAAGCGTATTGGTTACGCTGCCACCCCTTTTGGTAGCACCTTCGCGAATAAGCTGCAAATTATCTTCGGCTGTGGCCAACTCCTCCTGCGCGCTGCGAAAAGCAATATCATAAGTTAAAAATTCCGCTTCCGGAATCACCTGCTGCTCAAAAAGGTCTTTGTAGCGGCTGTAGTTTTTTTGCATTTCTTCCAGTTGAATTTTCGCTCTATTAACGCGCGATTCAGCATTGTTAAGGCTAATCATATCCGGAATTATTTTTACCCGGGCGATAAGCTGGTCCTTTTTCACAACATCTCCCGGCTCTACAAAAATTTGATCGATAATGCCCGAAACTTTTGGCGTTATTTCAATTTCCTTGCGCGGAACAACAGCACCTGTTGCTACCGTTTTCTTGATGATATCGGTAACATAAGCCTGTGATGTTTCAAAACTGACGGGCTTTGCCTGTGATTTATTGTAGAGGTAAAACAAGGTTCCGGCAAAAATGCCAATGGCAATAAGTGCTGCTGAAATTTTAAGAAATGTCTTCATATTATTAGCTGATTTATAGTGTGTTAATTAATTTTTTATTCATACCTTAAGGCATCGATTGGTCTGATACTAACTGCTCTTTTGGCTGGAACAAGGCCCGCCAAAACACCCGAAACAACAATGATTAACAAGGCAGTTAAAGCCACCTGAAAATCGATATGGGGATTTAAAAACATCGTATCCTGAGAAGCTGCGTCGGGCAGGTTTTTGTTAATCAGTTCAATCAGGAAAACCCCTGCGACCAGACCAGCATAACCAGCGATAGTAGTAAGCACGACCGATTCGGATACAATTTGTGAAATTACCTTTGCTGGTGAAGCACCCAGCGCGCGCATAATGCCAATTTCGTTGGTGCGTTCTTTAACAATCACCAGCATAATATTACTGATTCCGATTACGCCGGCGAGCAGTGTTCCTATGCCGACAATCCAGATCAAGGCCTTGATTCCAGTAAACAAACCCGTCATTTGTCTAAATTCTTTGTCCAGGTTAAAGGAACCAATGGCACGTGCATCATCTGGCGAAACTTTATGGCGTTCTTTGAGCAGCTTTATGGCTTTATCCTGCACAATACTCACCGGCAAATCGCCTTTGGAAGTGAGTGCAAACCAGCCCACAATATTTCCGTAGTTGTATGCCTGCTGCAAAGTAGTAAAAGGCAGGTGAATACTTTGTTCTTTGTCGCCTCCAAAATTTATATTGGAATTTTTTGGTTTAAAAACGCCTACTACCTGAAAATAAACGCCATTTATTCGGATGTATTTCCCGAGTGGATCTTCATCTTTCTCAAACAAAACTTCGTAAACACGCTGACCTATTACGGCCACTTTTCTGGCTTCAGCAATATCTATATCGTTGATAAAACGGCCTTTTATAATGTTTGCGGGGTCAATCAAATTCCATTCGGGATAATCGCCAAAGATGGAAAATGCTGCCGTGTTCTTTTTATAGACAACATTATCGCCTGACCGTCTTCCGCCACCTTCCAGGCGCGGAGAAATGATATCGAGCTCTTCAATATTGTCGATCAATGCCTTGATGTCTTCGTTGCGGAAATAAAAACGGCGGTTACGTGGTAGTCCTTTATACGGTTCTGTTGTTGGGCGCGTCCACATAAAAACGCTGTTGGTGGCCATATCGCCCATGCCGTTTGTAACGCCGTTTTGCAGTCCGATGCCGGAACCAAGCATTATCATCAGCATAAAAATCCCCCAGAACACACCAAAAGCGGTTAAAAGTGTCCTGACTTTATTTTTTGCCAGGCTGCTCCAAATCTCTTGCCATCTGTCGCGGTCAAACATCGTTTATAGTGCTTTTGAAGTTTATGTTATTCATCTCTCAGGGCATCAATAGGTTTGATGGAGGCGGCTCTTTTGGCAGGAATAAAACCAGCCAGCATACCTGCAATTACTAACAAAGCCGTGGCGCCAATAGCTACCGAAAGATTGACTTCCGGCTGCCTGAAAAAAGGTGTATCTATTTGATCTGATATCAGTTCCAAAAGTCCGACACCCAATACCAAGCCAACATATCCGGCGAAGGCCGTAATTAAAATAGCTTCCTGCAAAATAAGGCTCACAATGCTGCCCGGTGTAGCACCGAGTGCCTTGCGAATACCAATTTCTTTGGTACGATCCTTTACCACAATCATCATAATATTGCTTACTCCCACTACGCCGGCAATGATGGTGCCTATGCCAATAACCCAGATGAACATGCTGATGCTGGTAAATAATTTACGAAAACGACTAAACTCTTCTACGCTGTTCCAGAAAAACAAAGCCTGATTGTCTGTTGGGTCAAAATGGTGTCGGGAAGCCATTTTCGATTTCATCTGATTTTCAATTGAAATAGCTTCTTTAGCGGTGGCATCGCCTACAGTTACTACGATTCCGTTGAGGTTATGTGCTCCACCAAAAACCTGCTGCGCCGTTGAAACAGCAACGTAAACTACTTGCATATTGTCGTCGCGCCCGTCGTCGTCGTCAAAAATACCCACCACTTTAAACGGTATTTTGTTGATGCTGACATATTTGCCGAGTGATTCTTCTCCCTCTTTAAACAAGGCTTCATCAACGAGTTTACTGATTAAAACGGTTTTTCGGCTGTGCTGCTGATCATTTTCATTAATAAAACGGCCTTTAACTAAAGTGAGCTGCTCCACCTTTTGGTAATCGGGATGAATGCCGCGAATACTATAGGATCCGGATTCATTTTTATAAGAAATAGTATTCCCCGACCAGATATTGTAACGACCGGATATCTTATCAATGCCCTTAATTTGTGAGCCTAGATAACTGTAGTCATCATTTTTCATGCGAATTTCACGACCCGGATTATTGCCTTTGTAGGCTTTGCTGGTTTGCCCGTTCCAAACCCAGATGGCATTGGTAGCCGACGACCGAAATTCATTTTCAACGCCTTTTTGCAAACCAACGCCCGCACCCTGCAAAATGATCAGCATGAAAATACCCCAGGCAACAGAAAAGCCGGTCAGAAAAGTACGCATCTTGTTCTTTTCTATGGTATTAAAAATCTCCTGCCATTTATCAAGGTCAAACATGCTTGTAGTTTTTTAGAGGCTTACTATGGCTTTGGTAATCGGTTTGGCATGGCCATTTTTATGATCAGTATCTATCAGCCCGTCGCGTAATTTTATGATACGCTGCGTTTTGTGGGCGATATCTTTTTCGTGTGTGACGATAATCAGGGTGATGCCGGTTTGGTTTATTTCCTGAAATAAATCCATCACTTCGCCCGAAGTCGTGCTATCCAGCGCGCCGGTAGGTTCATCGGCCAGTATCACTTTTGGTTTCCCAATTAAAGCCCGGGCGATGGCCAGTCGTTGTTTTTGTCCGCCAGAAAGTTCGTTTGGCAAGTGTGCAGCCCAGGGCAATAGCCCAACACGTTCTAAATATTCCATCGCAAGTTTATTTCGGCTGCGCCGTGAAACACCTTGATAATAGAGCGGCAAGGCTACGTTTTCAGCGGCATTTTTAAAGCTAATCAGGTTAAAGGACTGGAAAACAAAACCTAAAAATTTATTCCGTAACAGGGCTGCTTTGGTTTCGTTCATGTCTTTTATCAGCTTTCCATCGAGGTAATAATCGCCCAGATCGTGCCTGTCGAGCAAGCCCAGAATATTGAGCAAGGTGGATTTTCCGGAGCCAGAAGAACCCATCACCGCTACCATTTCGCCTGCACCTACTTCCAAATCAATACCTTTAAGTACATGCAGGCTGTTGCTGCCGGTTTCGTAAGTTTTATGAATATTGTTGAGTGTGATCATCATTGTGTTGTTGAAGTGTGAGCCACTTTTTGCTGGCAAAAGAATTATCATAAATAATGCCATGATGTTGTATCAAATTTATATTCAAGCATTTACACTTGGTTTTAAACGACTAAAGCAAGCCATTACTGACAAAATTAGTGTGCGCCATCGTGCAGAACTATTCGAAATCGAACAGTTATTGAATAAAAATGTACAGGTAAAAAAGCGGAGGAAGGATTAAATCCAGTGCAGAATTTCCGCCACAATAAAGCCGAGGTAATTACCTGCGGCATAACCAATAATCCCTACGGTGAGGCCGGGAACTATAAGGGTTTTGTTGTGAATGGAGGCAGCCACCACTGGAACAAAAGGCGGACTACAAATTAAAGCTGTTGAAGTGATTAAAACCGTGTCAGCGTCAATCTTAAAAATGCGGGCCAAAATAACATGAAGCAACAAGGAGCCAAAAACAACCAATGAAATATATAAAATCAGCTGAGGCGAGGCATGAATCATATCCTTGATGTTGACCATAGACGAAACCGTGACGCTAAAAACCAAGATTAGATACATCCCCAGCTCGAAGCTGTAAGGCGTTTTGCGCAAGGACGGCACTGCCGATCCCAGCATCCCGAACGTGGTAATTAAAAGTATCACCGTAACCATCATCAACGATGGCGGCACTAGCTGGCCCAGCCCACCGGCGAAGACAAAAATAAGTGCTGAAGCACCTAAAATTTTCAATAAGCCTTTGCGATTTGGTTTGGAGAGCATCTCGCGATAGGGATCACTGGAATTATTTTCAATAATTTGATTTTTGGCGGACTTCCTAAAAGGTTTTAAAAACAGCAGAAAGACCCGTTGACCAGCCAAAAGCAAGAATAAAAGATAAACGCCCGAAAGCATCATATCATAGGTATGCGTGAGCAGGTAGATATTTTCGTCCACGTCGAGCATCAGTTTGAGCGAAGCCAGGTTAGGCGTGCCACCGGTATATAATCCTACCAGTAATCCACTAATTTTCCAAAGTTCAGGATTGGTATTTTGGAACAGATAAAAACCAAGCGCCACCATGGCCACTAAACTAATCATGGCCAGAATCATAGATTTAAAGCTGTTTCCGGCCATCTTTTTCCATTCGCTCAGGCGTGATGTAAATAGCAGCATCGGGATGGCCAGCGGAATGCTCAGGCTCATAAATATATCCTGCAAACCGGCTGCATTTTCAGGAACCAGGTTTAAACCGCCTAGTAAAAGCCCGAAAACATAAGCCACCAGCACTGTGCCGAGTTTGTCAAGAAAAGCAATTTTTCGGCTTGCATAGATGATCAGCGCAGGGGCTAACAAATATGTCAGGACAAGTAAAATGAGTGATGTTGTCATAAGATTTGAGCAGCAAAATTAAACTTTCCATTCAATCTGGCGGCTTTTAGCCCCTAGTCAATTCAAATCACTAATTTTGCAGCGTGGCAAAAAATTCAAAATTTTATGTGGTGTGGCGCGGTTTAACGCCTGGCATCTATAGCAATTGGGCAGCTTGTGAAAAACAGGTAAAAGGTGTTGATAGCGCTCGCTTTAAAAGCTTTAAGACCCGCGAGGAAGCCGAAACCGCTTTTGAATTAGGTCCCGAAAAGTTTCAGCGTATCAGTGCTATTGAGCGCAACCGCAACAAAAGCAATCCGCCCGTAGGCAGCAGCATTGCGGTGGATGCTGCCTGCTCCGGAAACCCGGGAAAAATGGAGTACCGCGGTGTTTTCACGGAAACCAACACCGAGCTGTTTCGCAGCAAAGTGTTTGAGGAAGGCACCAACAATATCGGAGAGTTTTTGGCCATTGTGCACTGCCTGGCCTGGCAACAAAAAAAACGTATCAATTATCCTATTTATAGTGATTCTCAAAACGCCATCAACTGGGTGAAAGCCGGCAAAGCAAGGACAAAATTATTTCGTTCGGCAAAAACTGAAGAGCTCTTTCAGCTGATTGAACGGGCAGAGTTTTGGCTAAAAAACAACGATTTTCGTGTGCCAATAATGAAGTGGGATACCAAAAGCTGGGGTGAAATTCCGGCAGATTTTGGTCGTAAGTAAAACTTAAAATTGAATGTAATAAATCCAAATAAAATCATTTTTATATGAAATTATCAAGAATCTATTGCCTTGCATCGTGGCTTGTTTTATTGGCTGTTTTTTCCTCCTGCCAACGTCCTGAAATCATTTCTGAGACTAAAGTATTTGACAACCAAGTCTGGAATCGTTTTGACATACTGGAGTTTAACTTCAACATCACAAAGCCAGATATGACTTATGATGTCATGCTAAACTTTGAGCATACCGAGAAATATTACACCGATCACCTCACTGCAAATATCACTTTTTATATGCCCGGCGGTAGTATGCGGTCGCGTGATTACACCTTTAAATTGAAAAATGAAAAGTTGGAATGGCTTGGTAATGTGGCAAATAAGACTATAACCCACGAGCTTCCTATTATTTTAGGCATGAAATTTCCGGAAGCGGGAAGCTACAAAATGCGGCTTGAAAGCAAGATGACCAAATTCAACCTTGAAAACATAAAATCTGTTGGCCTAAATATAAAACCATCAAAATAAGTGTACATTCCTAATTTTGAGTACTTGATGGCTGCTTTAAAGGTATAAAAATAGTTTTTGGGTTTTGAAAATTTGCACTACTTTTGCAGACTTCGAGATTTCTAAGTTTTATTAGATACTTAAACATCCAATTACAATTAATTATGATTCAAATTTGGCCTCACAACGGTTTCGTTTTTGCCAAAACAAGGAATCAATAAATTTTTAAAAAAGACAATTATCCCATGAAGAAAAGCCTTCGTATCACTTTCAGCTTACTGTTTATGGCATTTATTGCGGCATCCCTATTATCTTCCTGTGTGCCGCAAAAGAAAATGATGTACATGCAAATGGCTGAACAAGCAGAAGTTAGGCCAAGTTTTGAAAATGACAGATCAATCAGCTACAGCATTCAACCGGGCGACAACCTGTATATTAAGGTAGTCAGTCTGGACGAAAAAACTTCGATGATGTTCAATGTTTCCGGAACCGGAAATAGCCAGCAATACACCAATGATGCAGCCGTTTATCTTAACAGCTACACAGTGAGTGACCTTGGAACCATTGAATTTCCGCTGGCCGGACAGATTTATGTCCAAAATCTTAATGTAGAACAGGTTAAAGCACGCATCCAGGAAGTCTTGGATGAATATTTGAAAGAAACAGTGCTTATTGTAAAACTGGTAAACTTTAACGTAACTGTTCTGGGCGAGGTGCGTAGGCCCGGCCAATACAAGGTGTATCAGAGCGAAATCAATATCTTTGAAGCGCTTTCCATGTCTGGCGATTTAACGGAATTTGCCAAACGTAGTGATATAAAAATCGTGCGCCAAACCAAATCCGGATCGGAGGTTATTACCGTTGACCTGCTTACTGCCGACATTTTAAGCTCCGACTATTACTACCTCAAGCCCAATGATATAATCTATGTGGAACCACTCAAAATCAAACAATATGGTTTTGCAACCTTCCCTTATGCGCTTGTTTTCTCTTCCGTTTCAACCGCTTTACTGCTTATCAATTTCTTCAAATAAACCAACTCAATCACCGTGGAAAATTTTCAATCTTATCAGCAAGAGGAAACTATAGACCTGAAAGCCTTATTCTTTAAGTTTACCCGTTTTTGGTATCTTTTTGCCATTTCAGCATTTATCGCGTTAATTGTGGCGTTTTTGTTCAACAAATACACCAAACCGGTTTTTGAAGTCAAAACCTCAGTTCTGGTTAAAGACGACAAAACGAAAATGGATCCATCAGCTCTCTTAGGTGGCCTTGGTTTGAGTACGCAGCAAAATATTCAAAATGAAATCGGCATTTTAATGTCTTATTCGCTCAGCCACCGTGTTGTGAAATCCCTAGAATTCGAGGTTTCTTATTTTGAAGAAGATGGGTTTATCAAAAAAGAACTCTATTTAGACGCACCTTTTACGGTAGAAGTTGATTTTAGCAGCATGCAGGCTGTGAACCTGCCATACAGCTTGAAAATCAATAGCGACGGTACTTTTAGGCTTTCTGCCGAAGGAGAAAACATCAGCCAGTACAATTACAACACAGGTATTCCACTGGATGGTGCCAAAGAAAAAATTAATTGGTCAGGTAGCTTTAAGTTTGGTGAGTGGATTGATAATGAACATAATAGGTTCAGGATTGTACTCAACGAAAAATACGATCCAGAAAAACACAACAACAGCAATCTGGCCTTCACGCTGAACGATTACCAAAGTCTTTTACGTGTTTTACGCGGATTCAATATCGAACCGATTAACAGGGAAGCATCCATTCTTGAGATTTCTTTAAAGGGAAATATCAAAGAAAAATCTGCGGATTTCCTGAATAGGCTTACGGCACTCTATCTGCAACGCGGCTTAGATAAGAAAAATCAAATCGCAGAAAATACCATTGAATTTATTGACCAACAGCTTGTTGACATTCAAGATTCGTTGAGCAAAGCCGAAATTGCACTACAAGATTTTCAAACCTCAAACGAGCTGATGAATATCGATTTTCAGTCGCAGCAGGTGTTTGAGTATCTGAAAGAGCTACAACAGCAAAAAGCCGAGCTTTTAGTGAAGTCGCGCTATTACAAAAGCCTTCAAAACTATATCCAGATCAACCTTGACGAGCTGGATAAGCTGGTGGCACCCAGTGCTATGGGTATTGAAGACCCACTGCTTAACCGCCTCGTGCAGGAGCTGGTAAACCTATCGGCTGCTAAAGCAGAACAAATGCTTTCATCCACTGAAAAGCATCCTACAGTAGTAAGTATTGATATGCAGATTGTTAACACCAAGAAAACACTGCTCGAAAATATCAACAATATCATACTCAACTCGAATATGGCGTTGAACAACCTGGAAAACCGAATCAACGACCTGGAAAAAGAGCTAAATAAACTGCCTGTAACACAGCGCCTGTTGTTAGGATATCAACGTAAGTTCCAGCTCAACGATGCCATCTATACCTTCCTGATGCAAAAACGCGCCGAAGCGCAAATTACCAAAGCCAGCAACCTGGCCGACAATGAAATACTGGATCCTGCCATGGCAACTCTAAGCGCACAGGTTTTCCCTAAAAAATCCTTGAATTATACCATTGCTTTATTGCTTGGCTTGTTGATTCCCGTCGGCTATATTTTGGGCCGCGACTACCTAAACGATAAAATTGTTGATCGCAAAGAAATAGAGAAAATCACTAAACTGCCTATTGTTGGCCAAGTGTTGCACAATACCAAAGACACCCAACTGGTAGTTGCTGACTCACCAAAATCCTCAGTTTCAGAGTCTTTCCGTTCAGTACGAACAAATATTGAATACCTGGTTCAGGGCAAAGAAAAAAGTGTAATTCTGGTAACTGCCGATATGGTTAGTGCCGGTAAAACATTTATTTCGATCAACTTAGCCAGTATTTATGCCATGTACGGCAAAAAAACCGTGCTACTTGGCTTCGATATGCGTAAGCCTAAAATTTATCAAGACTTTGGCTTGACAAACACCGATGGCCTAAGCAGTTACCTTATCAATAAGAAAACCCTCGACGAAATCATCCAACATTCAGGTAAGGTAGAAAATTTCGATATCATTATGGCCGGACCGATACCTCCAAATCCTGCCGAACTGATTGCTTCTGAAAGGACAAGTAAGCTCTTCAAGGAGTTACGAGAACGCTATGATTACATTATTATTGACACGCCTCCAATCGGTTTGGTTACCGACGCCTTCCTGCTGTTAAAACATACAGATGTTAATCTCTTCGTAGTGCGCCAAAACTATACCCACAAAAAAATCTTTGAGTCTATTATCTCAGACATCGAAGACCGTAAAATTCCTATGAATATTTTGGTTAACGACATCAAAATGGGTGGTGGATACGGCTATGGTTACGGGTACGGCTATGGATACGGCTATGGATATGGTTATGGATATGGTTATGGATACGGCTACTACAGTGACGAAGGGAAAGATCAGAAACCTGGTTTCTTTAAACGTCTGCTGAACAAAGTTTAAAGTTAAAATGTCTGATTTAAAAATACTTAAATCTAAAAAAAACGTCGAAAAATTCTGGTATGCTATCTACGTGCGTTCCAAAGGCGAAAAAAAGGTTTTAGTAGAGCTTGAATACCTGGGTATAGAGGCATATTTGCCGCTGATTACGCGCCTGAAGCAATGGAGCGACAGAAAGAAAAAGGTAGAAGAACCACTTTTTAGGTCTTACGTCTTTGTACACATTCACGAAGCACAGTTTTTTACCGTAAAAAGCGTGCCGGGCGTTGTAAAATACATCAGTTTTGAAGGCAAGCCGGCCATTATTCCTGATCAGCAAATTGAAGCCATACATTATTTCCTGAATGAGCAGGACGAGCAGGAAGATATTGATTCGGAAAAACTGGAAGAAGGCCAGTTGGTACGTATCAAGCAAGGACCAATGGCTGGCTTAATTGGCAGAATGATACATTACAAAAACCGCTACAGGCTGCTGGTACAGATTGAAGCAGTAGGGCAAGTGCTTTCATTAAATATTCCACGCTCAAAAGTAGAGCCTGTTGCACAAAACACAGCCGACTAACAGCAAAAAACAATTTTAAAAAAAGAAAAAGGCTTATGTCATCTTTAAAAAATATCCCGGTATTGGTAACAGGAGGTGCTGGTTTTATTGGCTCCAACCTTATCGAGTCTTTATTGCAGCAAGGTGCCAAAGTGCTGTGCCTGGATAATTTCGCTACCGGTCATCGCTATAATATTGAGCCATTTCTGAGTAATCCTCATTTTGAACTACTGGAAGCCGATATCCGTGATTTAGAAGCCTGCCGCAAAGCTTGCCAAAACCGGCAAATTGTGTTTCATCAGGCGGCATTGGGTTCCGTTCCGCGTTCAATAAAAGACCCGGCAACAAGCAATGAAGTCAATATTTCCGGCTTCCTGAATATGATGATTGCAGCCCGTGATTCAGGTGTAAAACGTTTTGTTTATGCTGCCAGCTCAAGCACCTACGGTGATTCGGAAAGCTTGCCAAAAGTAGAAGAAAAGATTGGCAAACCGCTTTCGCCGTATGCCATAACTAAATATGTAAATGAATTGTATGCCGACGTTTTTGCGCGCACTTACAATTTTGAGTCGGTTGGTTTGCGCTACTTCAATGTGTTTGGCCGTCGCCAGGATCCGCAGGGAGCTTACGCCGCCGTTATCCCAAAATGGGTGATGCAACTGATGAAACATGAGCCAATTATCATCAACGGGAAAGGCGAATACAGCCGCGATTTTACCTATATCGACAATGTGGTTCAAGCCAATATCAAGGCTGCGTTAACGACTGATAAAACTGCCCTAAATCAAGTTTATAACGTAGCTTTTGGTGATCGCACCACTTTAAACGAGTTGTCGCAATGGCTTCGCGAAATTTTAGCTGGTTATGATTCTGGCATTGCTGCCGTTCCAATCGAACATGGCCCCTATCGTCAGGGCGATATCCCACATTCGCTGGCATCCATTGACAAGGCGCGAAAGCTGCTCGGTTACGACCCACAATACAACTTAAAGCAAGGACTTACCGAAGCCTGTAAATGGTATTGGAAAAATCTGCGTAAATAACTTTATACTTTGCCTCCGATTTTAATTACTTGCATTTACAGCTGATTTGCACTACTTTTGCATTAAGAAAGGATTCAAATAATTATTTATGGAAACGCCTGCACAAAACCAGCCTATACCTTCGCCAAATGCCACACGCTGGCTCTATATTTTATTGGCGATTTTTGCATTGATAATCATCGGACTTTCAATCTGGCTTATTTCTACCAAGTCGAATCTCAGGGTACTTCAAGAAGAAAAAGAACAGCAAAAAATTGGACTTCAGCACGAACTTGACAGCTTGATTTTATCCCACAATGAAACCAAAAGAGCTTATGGTGATTTGGCTGATTCGTTAACAGCCAAAGACAGCCTGATTCAGGCCAATGCCATTGAAATCAAACAGTTGCTCAATACCAAATGGGAATATTATAAAATCAAGAAAAAGCTGGAACGTTTGCAGGTTATTTCACAGGGTTATGTGCGTCAGATGGATTCATTATATACCGTAAATCGTGAACTCACCGAAGAAAATGAACGTATCCGCGAAGAGTTTAACCTGGAACGCAAACGCAATGTCCAGCTCAGCAAAGTAAAAGAAGAACTTACTGATGTGGTTGAAATGGCCGCTGAGCTACGTACATTCAATGTTTCAGCCAAAGCCATGCGCCAACGCGGAAGTAGCCGTGAGGTAGAGACCGACAAGGTAAAAAGAGTTGAACGCGTAAAGATTTGTTTCACCATTGCCGAAAACAAAGTTGTTCAGGCTGGTAACAAAAATATCTATATCCGTATCGCTGCACCCGACAACCAGATTCTTGCTAAAGGCAGGGGCGATGAATACTCCTTTATGCATCAGGGCGAGCGCCTGCAATACTCTATCATGGAAAGTGTTGAATACCAGAACAAAAATGAAGAGATTTGCGTGTATTGGGATAAACGCGACACCCAGGAACTGACGGAAGGTCTATATTCTATTGACATCTACGAAGGTGAAACTTTGATCGGACAGACCAGTTTCAACCTGCGTTAAAGTTGCTCGACAAGGCTATTCAAGCACAGCTTTCAGAATTTCGTGGGATTTTAATCCGTGAAAGCCGGGGATATGTAGTTTATAATAATCTATGAGTTCCTGCATTAAGGTCCTGCGCTCAGCGTTGCTCAACAAAAAGTTTTCATTGGATTCTAAACCCATTTCCAAAAGTTGGTGTAAGTGATTGCTCAATGGCGGACTCAAATAATAGGGATGTTCGGGAGCACCTTGCCTGAAAAGACCAGCCATAGCATCAAAACAATACCCTTGCTGGTAAGTGTTTTTCTTGGGATAAAAACCCAGATAACGACTTAATTCCACCATTAAATACAGTGGGAAAGTGCCTACATTATCCTGCCTCAAATCGAGCCAAAGCAGTGAGGTTCGCAGAAAATCAAACAATGGTAAATTGGTTTCTTCTTCCTGAATGGTTCGGCTGAGCAGCTCGCTCATAAACATCACAATAGCATTCTTCTTAACTGACTGGTGCAATTGGTGAAACTGCGAAACCACGCTCACTTCCTTCATAAAATGCAACTCCCTACCTGATTTGGAAGCCTGCACAAACTCAACAATCGTCATGGGCATAAAGAGTGCCGGCCTAAACTTTGAACGCTTCTGGTAAGCACCTTTAATCAGGTAGGATTGCAGCCCGAATTTTTCTGTAAATATTTTAACAATCAAGCTGGTATCGCTATACCTGATATGCTGCAAAACGATGCCACTGGTTTTATCAGAAACCATATTAACGCATCATCATAATTTTTGTTACCAGCGTCTCCACGCCCAAATCATCACTTACAAAAACAAGGTAAATTCCAGGCTCTACAATGGCGCCATTAAGGGTTTTCCCATCCCAGATTGCTTGTCCGCCTTCCGCCCTGGTTTGATAAACCAAACTGCCGTTTACGGTTGTAATCTTCACCAAAGCATTGCGCACCAATCCCTTAATAGCTACAGGGCCACTATGATTCGGCCTCACCGGATTTGGATAAGCAAACACATCTGAATTGACGGGGCCACCAGGCGTAGCTTTTCCTTTGTAAGAAATGATGCCGTTATTGGTGCCAAAAAACACCTCGCCATCGTCGGTTATTCCAATACTGTTTACGGTGTTAGAAAGTAACGGACTGTTGTCGGTGTTGAAATATTGCAACTGTTTCAGGCCGTCATTCGACATCAGAAAAACGCCATTTTCGGTACCAAACCACAAATTATTTGCGCCGTCCACGGCAATAGCCAGTATTTTCTCGCTGCCCAGCAAATAGTCTGCCTGCCCGGTTCCATCATTCCTGGGAACCAAAATACGTTGAGCATCAAAGTTTTGACCTTGTGCAAAAATACGTTCGGTATTGTAAAAAATAGCCGGACCGGCATCTGTTCCAACCCAAACAGCCCCTTCCAGATCAACAGCCATCGACAACACCTGGTTTCCAGGTATAGCACCATTTCCGATGGAAGAGGCCAAAACACGGAGCCTGTCATCAGCCGGGTTATCAAAAGTGTTGTTGTCATTAAAAACCATCATCATGCCTTCCTGGCGTCTGATTATCCACTTATAATTGTTTCTGTCCACTATCATATTGGCTATATCAATTCCGCTGGCTGAGCCGCCCAGGTTAAAGGATTTCCATTCGCCGGTAGGTGTTCTCATGCTCAATAGATGCGGTGCTCCGGTATTTGCAGCCCACAAATTATTGTAGCTGTCAAAATCAAGCCCACTGATATTCACCAGGTCAGGAGCAGCAACCCAGGGCTGCAAACTGCTGTTATTTACTGAATATATCTCAGAAACGCTGTTGTCTGTGAAGGCAATGATACCATCCTGCCAACTGCCAATATACGCTTTGTTGGGCTGCGTCGGGTCGATGGCAACACTCACAAAGTCGGAAATCGTATCAAAAGCAGTGGTGTTAGCGCGATTGTGTGTGGTCCATTGACTTCCATCATAGGCAAAAACACCATCTACCATATACAGCTTTGCCCAGTTGTTAGCGCGTCCGCCAGAAGCTACCCACACCTGGTTTCCGCGGGCTTTCAGCTCATAAACATTGGTAGTTCCTGGGCCATTAGGTTTAATATTTTCACCATCAAAACCATTAGTTGATTTTACTAAACCGCGAAATCGGTCACCAATCCAATAAGTACCGTTTTTGCTTCTTGCAACTGCCTGGGGCTCAATACCTGCCTCGCCCGGATTATAAATGGATTTTTGTAGCTCAAGCGATTTATCATAAATAAACAGGTTGTAATTGTTACATACCAGCAATTCGTTTTCGTAAGCTCTGAGCATCGTTCGGATAGAATTGTTCTGCTTCTCAAAATAATCCCAGGAGCTTCCGTCGAACATAAAAAGGGTGTCGCCATTATATACTCCTTTGGTATAATTTAAAAATAATTTATCTCCAAAAGCCTCAATGTGATTGTAGCGTAAATTATTATGGATAAGCCTATTATCTTTAGTCCAGGCATTATAATCAGCCAGGTTAGGGCTATCAATCGGTGCATAATAAACACCAGCTTCTGTAGCTGCAAACAGTTTATTATCAAAAAATGCAATGTCGAGAACGTTGATATAATCTCCTTCATTTCCAATAAGATAAGTATCATAAACTTCCTCGCGTTCAACATCCAGCACAACAATACCAAATCCACAGGAGAGATAGGCGTATTTACCTCTAAATAAAATATCGTTAATCGTCTTATTTCCAATAAGTTCTTTATCCTTAATATCTCTGATATTACTAATTCCATCGGCATGAATCAAATCCACATTGGTGTTGGAATAAGCCACCAAAAGCACTTCGTATTCAGCATTGTATTGTATGGCAGAAATACCAATATCACTCAGGCCATTCACTTTATTGAGCAGGCTGATGCTGTTATCATCTTGGTCGTAAATAAACAAATCATAAGGAGTAGCAGCATATGTTTTTGAATTCCAGATATCCACATCAATCACTTTTTGATAAGGAAGATGGGTTCTCCACTCACCAATACCCATGTTTTGCGCTGAAACACTATACGACATCAAAAAAATTACTACGGATAAAATGACTAACCTGTTAGCTTGCATAGATTTATTATTGAAAGTAAGAAGGCAGATCGAACGCCATAAACTAAACTAAAGAAGGGCTAAATTATTGTGTTCAAAGATACAGATGATTGGTCAAAATTGGTTTAATAACAAAATGAAACCGTCGCACTGCTGATTTTAAAACAAGTTCACACTAAAAACCAGACCTAAGTTCAGCATACTAATGCGGCGCATTTCTTCACGAAAGCCGTTTGCCGTTTCAAATCCAAACACAGGATTTGCATGCAGCCATTCTGTAGAAAGACCCAATTGATAACAGCGGCCAATATTAACCATCAGCACAGCCGAAGCACCCCAAACAAAGCTATAATCAGTGGCCGATGTAATCTCATAAAAAGCCGGCCCTGTAAAAAAATACTTAGGTTTATACAGTTGATAAGGCGTTTTTGACTGTGTCAAACCTGCCATTAAACTCCCTTCCAGGCTTAACTTTTCAGAGAATTTTAACGCATAAACCGGTCCGGCAAGCAGCATATTGTTGCTAAAAGCATCACTCCTTATATATACATCTTCGAGAAACGCATCTTGCTTTACTTTTTCGTAACCCAAAGCACTCACATCAATCGTGTGGCGCAGTACAGCAGCCTGAATCCTGACCGAAAAAGCAGATTTTATGGACAGTTGTAGGCCAATTCCACCAGAAAAACCGGTGAGCGCAAAGCTCCCGCCATCAAGGGTTTTTGCCGCAAAATCACCCAAAGGGATACTAATGGCTGGCCGGAAATCAAGCCGCAAATGCTGGGCATGAAGACTGAATGATGTAATAATAAATCCAAGGATTAAAACCACTTGGCTTATTCTTTGTTTACTTAGGGTCATCTAAAAGCTAACTTTAGCCTGCGAAGATGCTAAAATTTAAGGAAAAAATGCTTTATAATTCAATTTTAACGCGCCATAAACATGATCTACGCTAAAAAACTCCTTTTAATTTTCACGGCTTCAGTACTTTTTTTTATACCGCTTTATGCACAGCAAAACGGCACTCTGATCCATGATGGACAAACCCGGAGCTACATTTTTTACTTGCCCGATCAAATATCGGAGCCGCTGCCACTGCTTATCGCGATGCATGGTTATACACAAACCGCCAACTCAATTATGAATTTCAGTGAGCTTAATCAATTAGCTGATGAACAGAATTTTATGGTAGTCTACCCGCAAGGAATCGGCAATAGCTGGAATGTTGATTTTGGTGGTAGTTCCACTGCCGATGATGTGGGATTTATCAACGCCCTTATTGACAAGCTGAGTAGTAATTTCCCAATTGACAAAAATCGCGTTTATGCCACCGGTTTTTCCAATGGCGGTTTTATGAGTTATCGGCTCGCCTACGAGCTACCCGAAAAAATTGCTGCTATTGCGCCAGTGGCCGGCACTATTGCCAGTCAAGCTTTTGCCAACTGGGAAGCAACAAAGGCAAAACCCATCCTGCATATTCATGGCACAGGCGATTTTATAGTGCCTTTTGATGGTATTGGTGGCAGTATTGAAGGTGTAGATACTTTATTGGAATTTTGGATTGCTTTCAATGGCTGCAACAGCACGCCAACAGTGACAGAGTTGCCCGACTTGGTGCAGGAAGGCTCAACCGTTACGCAATACGAATGGAATCAATGCGACTCGGAAAAACCCATCAAACTGCTGAAAGTGATCAATGGCGGTCACACCTGGCCGGGGACCTCAGCCAGTGGCATTGGCATTGTAAATCAGGATATAAATGCTTCTGAAGAAATCTGGAATTTCGTAAAAAACTTCTCGTTGAACGATTATGTAATTACGCCTGAAAATCACAACAAAACCATATCGGTTTACCCAAATCCTTTAAGTGGTAATTTTCTTTTTATTGGAAATTTGCCTGAAAATTCACGATCAATTGCTATTTATGATGCCCTGGGAAAATTAATTCAGAAAAAAAATCTAAATAATGTTGCGGGGACTTTCCGCCTTCAATTAGATGAAAAACACCAAGGAATATTTATGATAAAAATTATTACTGATTATAATTCAACGTCTTATAAAGTTTTGAAATATTAGTGTATTGTGCTCTTCAAAAGATAAGCTTGTAAAAAACCTTACGTTATTTTTTAATCTTTTTTACATAAATTGCTTTTTATCAATCAAAATACTATTTTTGGTCAACAAATTTAGATAGTAATTTTATCTATTCTCATAGAACAGGTTTACTAACGCAACGATAGCTATATGCTTAAAAGAAAATCCGACACCTGTATTAGTTGTGAAGACTGCAACAAACGCTCACCACTTTTTAGTTTATTGAGTAGTGAAGAGTTAAATATTATGAATGCCAATCGCTTTGAAGTTGTTTTTAATACAGGCGAAAATATTGTAAAACAGGGTACTTCGGCCTCGCACATGATAATGATAACCCGTGGAATGGCGAAGCTATACCTGGAAGGTTTCGATAAAAAAAATCTTTTGCTCGAAATCATCTCCCCCTGGAAACTCTTTGGCGGGCCGGGCTTATTTACAGATTACCGTTACCATTACAGTGTTTCGGCACTTTTAGATACTTCAGCCTGCTTTATTGCTACTGAAAATGTGCGCAGAGTAATGCGCCTCAATCCTGACTTTGCCGAAACCCTGCTTAAACATTGTAGCCTAAATGGCGTCAGTAATTTCCAACGCTTGATTAGCCTCACCCAGAAACAAATGCATGGGCGCCTGGCTGATGTGCTGCTTTATCTCTCAGAAAAAGTCTATTTTTCACCACATTTCAGCCTCAATATCACCCGTCAGGAAATTGGTGAAATGTCGAATATGACTAAAGAAAGTGCCACCCGAATCCTGAAAGAGTTTGAACACGCCGCCATCATTAAGCTCGACACCAAAAACATAACTTTACTGGATATAGAAAAGCTGAAACAGCTTTCGCTTCACGGATAATTTATTGGTTCAAAGCTTATTAAGCGAGCAGAATAGACTCGATATATTGAGAAAGTAAACATTTTGACATCATCCCAATAAATCTATTTCACAAGCAAATCCTGTCATAAACTGTTCCGGCAGCTATCAGTGGAAGCCTTATCTTTGTCTTGAATATAATTGTTAAAATCACATTAGTCTATCCTTATGAATACGTTAGCCCAGCTCAAACAATTCACAAAAGTAGTTGCCGACACAGGCGACTTTGAAAGCATGCGACAGTTTAAGCCTGTTGATGCCACCACCAATCCATCCTTGATTTATGCTTCGGCCAACAATCCGCAATACGCACCATTGATGGACGAAGCAATAAGCTTTGCCACCAAATCAGCGCGTAACAAACAAGAAATACTTGAACTTTGTCTAGATAAACTTGCCGTAAATTTTGGGCTGGAGATATTAAAAATAGTTCCCGGACGCGTTTCTACTGAGGTTGATGCCCGCCTTTCGTTTGCTACACAAGCCACAATTGACAAAGCGCGGCATCTTATTGCGTTGTATGAATCGGCTGGTATAGATCGAAAACGTATTTTAATCAAGGTTGCCGCCACTTGGGAAGGCATCCGCGCTGCCGAAATCCTTGAAAAAGAAGGTATTCATTGCAACCTCACCTTATTGTTTAGCAAAGTGCAGGCTATCGCCTGCGCAGAGGCCGGCGTGCAGCTCATCTCACCTTTTGTGGGTCGCATCCTCGACTGGCACAAAGCCAACAGAAAAGTAGATCATATTCCTGCAACCGAAGATCCGGGTGTGTTATCGGTGACTGAAATCTATAATTACTATAAAAAATTTGGTTTTAAAACCGAGGTAATGGGCGCCAGTTTCCGCAATACAGACGAAATTATCGAACTGGCCGGCTGCGACTTGCTGACCATTTCGCCCAAGTTGCTGGCAGAGCTAGAAAGCAAACAAATTACCATCAAACCAAGGCTTACCAAAGAAAACGCCATGGTATCGGCAGAAGAAAAAATCAGTCCTGATGAGCAGCAGTTTCGCTGGCTACTAAACGAAGACGCCATGGCTACCGAAAAACTAGCCGAAGGCATCCGTAATTTTGCCGCTGACCTGCTGAAGCTGGAAAAGCTGGTGGCAGGGAAGTTGTGATTGGCATTGAGCTATATATAAGGTGCAAGTAGGGTCTAATTAATTGTCGGGCTTTCGTTTTAGATGGCTTTTTTTTAGCTATCGGTGTAAATGCTCTTTGAAGCTTAGAAAAGCAAATCCTGTATTTATTACTATGATGAAGATTGAAATATTATAGGAGTGTAAAACCCCATACGTTTTATAACTCAAAAAAGATCAATTTTCAAGTCCGGTACATTTTTGAAATTCCTTGTCAGCTGTAAGTAGCAGTAAATCTAAATATAGTGCTGTGGAGGCAAAAATAGCATCAGGGAGTTTAATTGCAAATTTCTAAATAAGTTCTTTCACGATCTTTTTTATTTGAGGGCTAGGCTCTGCAATAAAACAGCTGTCAATCAAAAGATTAATTTCCACAATCTCAACTGCAATTAAAGTTTTTTTACCGTTAATACCCTATTGCAAAAGTTCTTTCAAAAATCCTGGTTTTATAAATGTTCTTCGTTTTATAAACGAAATTCACTGACCTGACCGCAGAAAGGCAGGTTAAAACATTCTATTTCTGCTCGTTGTGCTTCTTTACAGAATTCAAAGATTGAAAAACAAGAAACAACTATAACACATCCTTGAATCTATGAATCTTCCATCTCTATGTCCTTTTCCTGATACTGGATCGATCATTCCCGTTCCACTATTTCCGAAAGCCATATCTTTGCTTTTCAAATAATTCATTCCAATGACGCCACAAACAGAAATACTTCCTATAAATCGTAAAGCACTCAAAATCAACTTAGATAGTTCTGTTTATGGTAGTTTTGCGGAGATTGGCGGCGGACAAGAAACAGCGCGAAATTTTTTCCAAGCGGGCGGTGCTTCCGGAACGATAGCCAAAACTATTTCGGCCTACGACAAAAGCTATAGCGATACCGTTTATTGCAAACAAAAAACCTCTAAACGATATGTTTCACGCGAGCGCCTTGAGCTGATGCTGGACGCTGAATACAGCGAACTGACAGGGCTTTTAAAAACTGGCAGTCAGCCCGGAAGACGATTTTTTAGCTTTGCCGATACCGTGTCCACACTCAATTATTATAAAGATAATATCAGCCACGGCTGGATGGGCGTGCGTTTTCAGCTGAGCGAAGGAGGCCTCCACAACGAGGTGATTTTGCATGTGCTACTGCTCGAAAACGACAATGTGTTACAACAAAACACGCTCGGTATTTTAGGTGTAAACCTGATTTATGCCTGCTACTACTTCTGGGACCGACCCAATGCCTTTCTGCAATCGCTGCTCGATAATTTGAGCCGCGACCGTATCGCCATCACCATGATAAATATGAGTGGTCCCGAACTTTCTTATGTTGACAACCGCTTGCTGGGCGTTCAACTGGTGAAAAATGATATGACAAAAGCCATTATGTTCGACCGCTATGGCCATGTGCAGGAGCCCGATGACATGCTTTACAAAAAAAACGTTTTAATCTTCAGAGGAAGTTTCAGACCAATAACTTACGTAACGACTGATATGCTCAAAACAAGTTTTGGCTTGTTTAAGAAAGACGAAGATTACGACAAAAGCAACACCCTTCCGCTCTGCGAGATCACCATTAACAACCTGTATGATGAGGACGAATTTGATGAACGCGACTTTCTGGACAGGGTTGACTTGCTCAACGAGATGGGCCAAAATGTGATGGTGAGCAATTTCAGGGAATTTTACAAACTGGTGGGGTATATGTCGCAGTTCCGGACTATCAAAACACGGCTCGTTATTGGCCTCGACACCTTTGAAAAAGTGATGGACGAAAGTTATTATGCCAACCTAAAAGGTGGTATTTTGGAAGCTTTGGGAAATCTTTTTCCTGAAAACGTGAAGGTTTATCTGTATCCTGCTTTGGATGAAAAAACCGGGAAAGCCATCAGCAGCAAGGATTTGGTTTTTGATGAAAATGTCCGGTTTTTGTTTGAACACCTTGTCGTGAACCGGAAAATATTGGATATTCCAAAGGCAAAAAGAAAATACCTAACCATAAAATCGTCCGAAGTACTTGACTTGCTGCGCAATAACAATCCTGAATGGGAGGAAAAAGTGCCGATTTTTATTGCCGACCGCATCAAAGAACGTAAGCTTTTTGGCTATTCAGGGAAATGATTTTTGTTTTAATTCAGCCAATTTTGAAACTATCAATCACCCGATATTCCGGGCCGTCTTTGCGCAAAAGACTTTCGTAAAGTAACAGCTCATCCACCGAAGTGCTGATATATGTTTTTTGCGGGATATTTCCAATAACTTCCTGGAAACGACGTTTATCTGTGAGCTTATTTATTCTTCCCAGCGTAAGGTGGGGTACAAAATTTTGCCTGTCGCGCTTGAAACCAATTTTAGCCATGGCATCAATAATGCTATTGGCCAACGGATTCAATTGCTCGGGCGCTTCTCTTAAACCCAGCCAAAGCACACGGGGTTGGTAGCGGCTTCCGAAAATACCGGTTTTATCAAACTGTAAATTGAAAGACTCAATATCACGCACACAATTATTTATGAGTGCGACAATTTCCGGGATTTTTTCGTCGGAAGTTGGCCCCAGAAATTTAAGCGTAAGGTGCAGATTGGTCGGCTTTACCCAGTTGATGCGCTCATAATATAATTCGCTGCTCAGGCTTTGCAGCAAGGACAACAAAGCAGCTTCAGGACTTAACGGAATAGCAAGAAATAGTCGTTTCATAAGGCAATTAAAAGCAAAAAGATGATCCCCTTTCGGAAACCATCTTTGGTGGAGAATAACGGAATCGAACCGATGACCTTTTGACTGCCAGTCAAACGCTCTAGCCAACTGAGCTAATTCCCCATTGCGGCTGCAAAAATAGTATATTTTAGGTTGAGATTGCAAGTTTTTTGAAAATAATCACGTATTTCTATTTTTATCAGGCTTTATAAAAACCCAATTTTACTCTAAAATTAATTCCTAATCGAAGAATTCGCGTGAATTCTTCAGATACGATAGATTAAGTTGCCGTTTTTATCAAAACCTATCAGCAGCTAAAATTGCTCAAAAACAACTTTGCTAAGTCAGCCTTCCACCCCCATCAAAAACCTGCTCGTACTGAGCTGAGCAGGCTCAAAAACCTAATAATACAGCACATTCAAGTCAGGGCGTTGCTGCTGAAGCTTTTCGATATCTTTACTCCTGATGCGTGTGTTATAGCATTTCAGGTGTTTGAGCGCAGGAAGCTGATCGGTGAGACTCAATTTTTTTACCCGCGTATTGAAAATAGAAAGTTCTTCCAGCTTATTCATACCTGACAAAGGTTTCAACGATTTTATCTGGGTGCCACCGACATTGAGTAAGCGCAAGTTAACCAGATTTTGTAGCGGACTCAAATCGCTGATAGGTGTGCTTTCGATATTGAGTTCTTCCAATTGTGTGAGCTGCGAAAGGGGTTTTAAATCAGTTATAGGATTGCCACTCACATCTAATTTACGCAAAAAATGCTTCTCGGCCAAAGGAGTCAAATCTTGAATGCCATTGCCGCTTACTTGTAACTTTTCCAGAAAATAAAGCCGGTTGAGCGGCAGAAGACTCATCAAGCTGCTGCTGTTTACCTCCACCACTTTAAGGTCGGCAATGGCCTGCAATTGCTCAGCATTTGGATTTACATCAAGTTCTACGTACTGCTCAAAAATTTCTCGCCAAGTGTTGTTCAGGTTGCCCCACCACAGCGTCAGATCTTCCGTTTGGTAAATCACACTTACCGCTGGCTGTACCAACTTTAAGGCGTAAACCTGCTCAGCTTTTATCCGGCTGCCATCTGCTTGCACCAGTTGCAGTTCACCCAGGCCGTGCAGCGGCTCCAGTGATTCAACCCGACTGTTGGAAATATTGAGCTGCTCCAGGTTATACAGGTTTTTTAGCGGTTCAAGGTTGGCATTACGCGTTTGTGAAATATCAAGTGTTTTCAAGAAACTTAGGTTTCCAAGTGGCGTCAGATCAGTGATTTCAGTACCCGAAAGCAGCAAAGTTTCAAGCATTGATAGGCGCGCTACCGGGTCGAGCTTTTGCAGGTAGGCATTGCGGCTCAGGTTGAGCGATTTTATATTGATAATTCTGTGTAGCTCTTCTGCACCCGGCTTATCGCTAATACCGGCCTCATTAGCCAAAATCGCTTTCCAATAAATCGGTAGCTCATCCCACCAACTTTTGAGTGCTTCGGTTTCATAAATTACCAAAACTTGTGGATGTTTCAGCATAAACTGCCGGGCTTGTTCCATTGTTATCTCGCTGTGATCACAATAGATTTTCGTCAACTTTTCTAAACTTTCCAGAGGTTTCAGGGTATTGACATTCGTATAGCTGATTTGCAAAACATTCAGCAGTTCCAATCCTTTGAGTGGGTTTAAATCGCTCACAGACGTATGATCAAGGTTGAGCAGTTGTAGTTTGTTCATGCTGGCCAAAGCCGAAACATCATCAATTACAGTGTTACTTATATCAAGAAGTAGCATCGCGTTAAGATTTCGCAAAGGCTCAATATCAGTAATTTGCGTTCCAGAAAGCCGTAAAGCATTCAGGTTTTTAAGATTTACCAAAGGCGAAAGATCAGAAACAGTGGTGTTGAAACAATATAGTTTTTCGAGCTGACGGAAATACTGCATCACCTCCAGGTTTTTTATTGGCGTATCAAAAGCGTATAACTCCTTGATATTTACGGAGTACTGCAATGGGCTAAGATCACTTACCTGGGTTCCACTAAAATAAATTGCATTCAATTTATTGAGATTTCTCAACGGTGAGATATCGTCAATAGGCGTATTGCTGAAGTTAATCTCTTCGAGATCAGACAATTCGGCCAGCGGTTCAAGCTGTGCAAAATGCGTTTTGTAGCTGATATTAATTTCTTTGGTTTGGATGAACCTGCGAAGCATGGCATAAATGGGCGACACATCGGCAAAGATGGTGTCGGGCAACATTTTCACCAAAGTATCCTGCAAAAAGAGAATGGTATCAGGCCGGTGACCATGCAATTTTTCACGAAAAGCAAGCGACATGGTATCACGATCAACAACCATAAAGCTGTCATTACGAATAAAATTAAAAGGCCGCAAAGCCACAAAAGCATCTGCTTTAAGGTGCAACACTTCGGTCATGGGGAGGCTGTCGTAAACAATGGCTTCCGCTCCAAAAAAGGTACGCCATTCCATGTCCATTTCGTTCCACCAGTTGCGCAGCTCTTCACGCTCATTGAGTTTGGTGGTGTAAAAACTCACAATTTTAAGGTCTTTTTTAAAGGGATCGAGGTTTATTTCCAGAAAACGCTCGCGGCTATTGCTAACGCTATCGCCTTGCACAGTAACTCCATCAAGTTTACGAATCAATTTAACCTTGAAAAACAAGGAGCCATCTTCGCCCATTAGCTGATCTATCTGCCTGATATCAAACACAAAGCGTGCTCTTTTAAAGAAAAAATCCACGTCTTTTAGATAGCCTTGCACGTTTTTGTTTACGGGTGTTTCACGGTTTTCGTCCAGGTCGTCTTCCACCTGAACCTCGTTGTCGCGAAAAATCTTGATATAGCTGTTGTTGATCACGATTTCTTTTTCCTGAACCGTAGAAATACTATCGCCAAGGAAGTTAAGTGTCCCTTCAAGATAACTCACCATTTGCCGGCATTGATCCTTGTAGTCGTCAATTTCCTGTGGGCTCAAACGCGCTTGATCTTCCTGTGATCTAAGTGGCGAAAGCATTAAAAAAACGGCGGTAAACAGTAAAATTATTCTCATGGTTGATAAAACATTAGTAGGTTTTCTTTTTCATTTTCAGGTGTATACATCAGGTTCGAGATAAGCCAGCCGCTGTTGTTTCCGCTGCGGTTAAAATAACTCACTTCAAAATACCAGTTATCAATTTGAAAAATATGAAATTTTAGTTTATCCACATTTTTAAACTTCATATTGCCTAGTTTCACTTCATAAAAAAATAAGCTGAGGTAGTCTGGTTTAAACGCTTTAGAAGCGTAGTATTCAATTATTTCTGGTTCTTTAAACGCTTTATAAATATTCATAAAATCCAGCTCATGGCTCATCGGATGTAGGAATGATTTTTCGCGATCGGACATTTTTGTTACCGGAAACATCTTGCTAAAAGTAGGAAAATAAATATTGGTAAGCACCCATTTTGAGCCGAGATTTTCCTTTTCAATCATCAGCAGGAGGATAACCTGCACCTCTTTTCCTTTAAATATAAAAGTAGCCGAAACTTCAGAATACCAACGTCCTCCTGTAAACTTCAAAAAGCTGGAATCCGATTTTGTGAGGTCATCGATAAAAAAATCGCGTAAAGTGCCTGTCGTTCGTGGGTTTTGCTGATCAAACAAAAGCGGAAGCCGTTCTTTGCGTATTTCCTGATTGCGATAGGCCGGATTTGACGGCCAGGTTTTTTTTCCAAACTGATCTTCTTCATTATTAAAGCGGCTAAAAAATTGGCTCATCTGTTTGGTCATAGCATAGAGGGCGGTTTCGTCTATGTCTATTTGACCCACAGTATGGCTTTGTGCCCGTAAACTATTATTGCCCAGTACTATAAAAAGTAAAAACAGCACAAAAGCGCCTCTTTTAACATAAAATCTGTACGGGGAATTTTTAAACATTGGGCTATTTTTTCAATGAACCCCGCCCGGAATTAATCCGGGCGGGGTTATAACTATTCACGTTAACAGCAGATTTATTTGCTGGTTTCTTTCACACGCATATCACCCAAAAGCACGTCCCAGAAGCCAATGATACGGCCACCGATCTGAGTTTCTTTACGTTTCACGTATACTGTGATGTCTTTTTTGGTAGTGTCTTCATACACTAAACCACCTTCTTTGTCGTAGCCTTTAAACTTCTGAAATATCGTGATCACACCAACGTAAGTGCCATCTGGCTGGCGTTGCAGGTCGCTCACATATTCAATTTTAAACCACTCAATCTCAACACGGTCGTAGTTAAGGCGCATCAGACGCTCAAAATACTGACGTACTTTGTAATAATCCACTTCGGGTTTTGCCAGTGTAGAAACGCCCATCTCGGCACCCTGCATAAAGAGTTCCTCAGCACGGTCAATCACGCGATTAGCTTCGCTCCATGCGGTGTTTTTACTGCCGATTATGCTGATATATTTACTCAGGTCGCGCACTTTTTCCAGCGCCAGGCTGTCGATTGCCTGTTTGCGTTCGGGGCTTATATCATCTTGAGCCTGGACATTTACAGTAGTGAACAGGCCAATCATCAATGCCAAAATTATTTGAATCTTTTTCATCTGCTTATTTTTTAATCAGTTCCAATTCTGTTATTTTCCCATTTGAATCATACTTAACCTGCTCGATGGTGTTGCTATAAACTTTCTGATCTTTCAGATAGTCCAAATACTTTCCGATCGTTGTTGGCCGGTCGTAGTCGTTGAAGCCACCTGCCTGACTGATGATTATAAGTACGGGCACATCTGGTGAAGCAAAAAGGCTTATGGTGCGTGCAATACGTTCGTTAGCAGCATTTACATCAGGAGCTCCGGCAATGGCCATAAACTGGCTTTCGATGCTACCATATTTAGCCGCTTCGCGGGCTCGCCGTGCTTCTTCTTCAGCACGTAGCCTTTCTTCTTCGGCCATACGGCTAGCATCGGCACGGTCCTGCGAAAGCTTATCGTCTACCTGATCAATCAGTGCCAACACGTTTTCGTCTTGTAAATTCCAGCTTTTGATAGTGGCCAGACGGGTTTCTTTTTCGTCTAGCGTCCAACTTGTTTCGTCATTCAAAATGGCTGTCAAATCTTTTGTAGCCCGGTCAATTTTAGCTGCATATTCGGCAGCGGCTTGCTCGCGCGCTAGTTTTTTCTTGCTTTTACAGCTTGTGGTTCCTCCAAGGGTGATCAACACAACCAAAAAAAGCAGTCCTAAGCGTCGCAATTGATGCATTGAAATTGTCATTTGCATAGTTTTAAAGGGTTTATCGCTATTTGTTACTATAACTCAATTTTGGCAAAATTATTGAATTTTTAAGTGATTTTATGATTTAATGAAAAAATCATGTGACAAGGCTTTATTGCCACACAATAATGATGCCTAATTTTGTAAAATACTTAATTTTGCCTCATGCCGCGCCATTACAATATCCCTGTCTTTTTGCCTGAACTGGCCTGTCCGCATCGCTGTGTTTTTTGCAACCAAAGCAGCATCAGCAGCACCTATAAGATTCCTTCTGTCGCAGAGGTTACGGCTATCATCGAAAAACATTTTAATAGTTTTAAGGCTTCTGAAAAACATGTTGAACTGGCTTTTTTTGGTGGAAATTTTACCGGATTGCCGCAGCAGATGCAACTGGAATACTTAAATCATGTGCAGCCGTGGCTGAAATCAGGTCAATTACAAGGCATTCGGCTCAGTACACGTCCCGATTATATCAGCTCAGCACAAATTGCCTGGCTCAAGGATTTTGGCGTAACACATATCGAGCTCGGCGCGCAGTCAACCGATAATGAAGTGCTGCAAAAATCCGGACGTGGACACAAACGTGACGCCATTGAAAATGCTGCAACGATAATAAACAATGCCGGTTTGGTGCTTGGACTTCAAATGATGTTGGGGCTTCCTGGCGACAGCCCGGAAAAAGCCGTTGCAACAGCGAAAGACATCATCAGCTTCGGTGCTAAAGAAACCCGGATTTATCCTTGCTTAGTTGTTCAGGATACAGCTTTGGAAAGACTTTTTCTAAGTGGAAAATACCAGCCTTTATCCATTCAAGTAGCTGCTGAACAGGCTGCGTCACTCTATGTCATTTTTGAAAATGCCGGTATAAAAGTGTTGCGAATCGGGCTTCATACTTCTGACGATCTCAACGGTTCGGCTTTGATCGCAGGTCCCTATCATCCAAATTTTGCAGAAATGGTTTTTGGAAAAATATGGCTAAGCGCTTTTGAAACTTACGATCAATGGCCTGAATCAGAAACGATAGTAGTAAAAACAGCGGCCTCGCAACTGAATCATGCAGTAGGTTTTGAAGCCTCCAACAAAAACCGGCTGTTGAAACGCTTTAAAAGTGTAAAATTTATGCCGGACAGCAGCCTATTCGGACGGCAGTTCATCGTCCAAAAATTATAGCTATGCTGGTAATTGCTGATGGCCGGATGC
Source organism: Bacteroidales bacterium (assembly GCA_023229135.1). Lineage (GTDB taxonomy): Bacteria > Bacteroidota > Bacteroidia > Bacteroidales > F082 > UBA5536. The sequence goes on along the minus strand of JALNZT010000005.1, from coordinate 84,104 downwards.
CTGATATTGCCAAAATAAACCTTTCTCAAATAGCTGAACCACTTTGGATTGCGCCACAGCCTGCCGTTTATGAATCGATTGCAGCACATCCTGATATTTTCTTTTGTAGCACAAAAGCCGGTTTGGTAACCGCTCCTGGATTGCCAGCTCACTACCTTACAAAACTTCAAAATAACAAGGGTACAATAATAAAAGGTTCTCTATCCGTTGGTTCAAAATATCCACAAACGGCGATCTATAATGCCCTTGCTTTTGACAATCTTTTGATTCACAACTTAAAATATACCGCTCCTGAAATCAGAAATCAATACGCTGAAGAACAGCTAATTCACGTAAATCAGGCTTATACCCGATGTAATTTAATCGCGCTGACGGATCACTATTTTATCACTTCGGATATTGGTGTTTTTACGACTTTACGGGATAAAAGCAAAGAAGTTTTGCTGATAGATCCACAGCAAATTATACTTCCCGGCCATCAACATGGATTTTTCGGAGGTTGCTGCGGTATCTTTGAAAAGCAGCTTGTAATTTGCGGCCACATTGATTTTCTGACCAAAAACAATGGGTTGCAAGCCTTTGCAGAAAAAGCCGGATTCAGTATTAAATCGCTTTATTACGGGAAATTGTTTGATGTGGGAAGCCTGTTGTTTGTGTAAAATCTTTCATACAAATACAATTAGTGCAGGCAAGCAAAAAACAAGCTCACCCATCAAATGATAGTACGTGTTTTTGTAAAGTGCTTTTCGGAAATAAAACAGCAACGCAAGTGCCAAATTCATCACCAAAATTATCAGCCAGGCCGCCGTGTGCGTTGACTCTAACACGAACATAATCAGCACAAACAAAAGCTGTAACAGTCCGGCAAACAATACCAGGCGGATGGTATTTTTTTCTCCGAGATTACTTGCCACGGATCTGGTTTGCTGTTGCTTGTCGAGTTCTATCTCCAGCAAGGCAATCATAGTACTTTCTAACCAGGCGGTGATTGCAAAAGCCAGCATAATTAGGCCAACCGTTAAATCAGGGGTTTGGGCTTTTTGCACCAGTGGTCCAAACCAGATTCCAAGTGTATAAATCAAGGCTACCATAGCTTCTTTCTGCACAAACCAGCGGTTTTTCAGTTGTGGAGCCGATACCAAAAGTATATGCAAGGCACTAATCAGCACAAGTATTATACCCGCAACGAGTAACCGATAATTTGCGAAAGCAATCATCAGAACAGTTGCGCTCAAACCGACAAAAAATAAAACTACAATCAGAATTTTCTTGTTTTGCTGATAAAATAAATGCCGTGGATTATTGGTTCTGTCAGGCAAAAACCAGGCATCCGTGAGATGATCGAGTGAATAAACCACCCAAATACCAGCCAGTAGCGCCACAAACCACCACCAAGGCATGGGTTGCTGCACTATTTCAGTAGCAAACAATAATCCGCAAAGCGCAGCCAAAGCCACATCAAGGCTTAAAGATTCGATGAATATTTTGATTTTTGTCACGAGCTAAAATTTAATGCTGTGATTTGACCAAGGTTCAAAGTGCCTAATTCGCCCAAAGTTTAAGTTGATTTATCAGCAATTGGCGTTGTTGCATCAATTCAGAATCTTTTTTGCTGCCTATTTTCCAGCGCCATGAATTACGTAAACGGAGGCTAAATTTAAACTGATAGAACGCCAGCAATCCCGCATAAGGAAACGAAATCAGCACAAAAATAATGAGCACCCAGTTATCAAAAGATACCAGCATAGCAACAAAAAGTAGCGCATACCAAATCAGGAAGAGGAAAAAGCTTAACCCAAAGTTCAACGAACTCACAAATTGATTGTCCTTGATCCGTTTGATAAGCAGCGACGGCAATTTATAAGGCAAATAATTAAACAAAACACCATACGCTTGTACTGGCAGAAAAATCAACCAAAACAAGCTTTGAACTACCAGCCTAAGCCATGAATTCAAGGGTTGTTTTGTGTTTACCTCTTTTAGGTTGTGTTTTTTTAGGTTGCTCAGATAATTTCTGCAATTTGTTTGCAGCCATTCCCATTCAGCACCTTGTTTTTGGTTCAGATCATTTAAATGATTAGCAATTTTTTGTGCTTTCTTAAACTGTTCTATACGATTTTTTTCTACACTTTTAAACGTATCCACAGCACTTAATCTGCAAAGTAGTCGATGGCAATCTTCAAGCTCAAGGGTGTCCAGATGCACTATTTGTTTCTTCAAGGCAAGGGTCAGCTCGTTTCCCAATTCAACAAAGGCCATTTGGGGGTCACGCTGATACTTTTCATAGAGAGGTGCAACGGGCAGTGGTTTTCCAATGTTTAAGAGCAATTTGGTTCCGGCCTTGTCAGGATGCTCGTAATCAATACCAAAAGGCAGTACAAACACCGGCGACTTGAAGCCATCTGCTTCGGCGGTTTGAAACGCGATGCGGCTTGCTCCTTTTTTTAGCCGCTGTAGTGTTTTCCCTTCGGAATGCACTCCTTCGGGCATGATGGTAAGCACCCAGCCTTTTTGCATAAGCCGAACAGCTTTTGCAAAAACTGCTCTATTTTTTTCAACACTGTTTGCGCCATCGCGAAGGCGATAAACGGGTAAAATGCGTAAAAAATACAACAGCCTTGCTACAAAAGGTTTTTTAAAGATATCAGCCCTGGCTAAAAAAAACACCGGCCTGTCGATGGCAAAAAGCACAGCAAGGGCATCCATCAGTGCATTTTGGTGGTTGGGCGTGATGATGAGCGGCACATTCTCGGGCAACTGATCTTGTCCTACTATTGTGACCCGCTTATAGTAAAGGTGATAATAAAAACGTAGCAAGCTAAAAAGCAGGCGATATAAAAACAAAGGTGTTCCGAGGCGCGGTGAGTCTGACTTTTTAGGCATCGGTCAGGGTTTTTAAAGGCCTGTATTTTGCCCAGAAACCTGCCACGCTAAGTCCGGCAACAATATGCCAGATGCCCCACCAGGCAGCGATAAACGCCATGCCACCCATATTGATTTCCGGGGGAAAAATCCGCGGATTGAACAAGAGTACCAGGGCCAAACCAGAGTTTTGTATGCTTGTTTCGATAGCTACTGTGCGACGATTGATGCGATTGAGTCCAAATACGGCAGCAAAAGAATAGCCAGAAATTAAAGCTAACAGATGGTGCAACAGCACAATAAACAAAATCCAGTAGATATACTCCACAAAATAATTGAAGTTGTTGCGGAAAGCCAACACGATAAATAAGCCAAAGACCAACAAGGAAATGCTGCGGATAGGCTGGATAATTTTTTGAGTGATTTTGGGGAGTTTTTGTGCAAATATCATTCCTGCAATTACAGGCACACCGAGGATGATAAAAACGGTGCGAAACATTTCCAGCGGGTCAATTTCGATAGGACGAAGCAAAGGTGATGTTGTGGAATAAAGACCACCCCAAAACGAGAAATTCAAAGGTGTAAAAATTACGGCAAGTATTGTTCCAATGGCTGTCATGCTTACCGAAAGCTCCACATTGGCTTTGGCTACGCTGGAAATAAAATTAGAAACATTACCGCCGGGACAGGAAGCAACCAGCAGCATACCAAAGGCTACTGATGGTGTAATAAAATCGTCGAGCATCCATACAGCCAAAAAAGTGAGTGCCGGAAGCAACAAATACTGGCTTCCTAAACCTACAATGACCCCTTTTGGATGCAAAAAGACCTTTTTAAAATTCTCAGTCTTTATCCCTAAGGCTACGCCAAACATGATAAATCCAATGGTGATATTCATCAGATGCAGACCAGCCTGGCTAAAATTTAGTCGGATATGATCGAGTAATAATAAGTCTTCGTGCATATGGCTTATCTATATATTAAACAAGCAGCTAAATTAAAATAATCTGACGAACCAGATCAAAATCAATCGTTTTATTTGTCTGTTAAAGCTCAACAACCACTGTAATATCGCCAATTTGAACCTGATCGCCGACACGGATTTTTTTGCGTTTCTCAGTTGCAGTTTGCTTGTTTACCAACACTTCTCCATCCAAAATTAATTGGTTAGCATCCCCTCCGCTGTCTGCAATACCCGTAAGTTTGAGCAGTTGATTGAGATGAATGAATTCGTGCCCTTCAAGCTGAAAAGTTTCCATTCTTATAATTTTTCGCAAAGGTACTTGTAATGTTTTAAATTTTGTAAACCAAGTATCAACTGCCCTATTTCAAACTCATACACAGAGATTGCCACAATACACTATCAGGTAGTATAAACAGAGTTGAACAACACATAATCAGTAGTTAAGTCTGTTCCCCAGGCAGTGGCAGTCTTTTTTCCACTTTTTAGGTCAATTTCAATTACCACGTGAGACTCGCGCAACATTTGTTTCATCAGCCGTTTATCATATTCGATCGGATGGCCGTCTTCAAGCACTTTCACCAATTCTAACTCGGTGCCAATTCGCAGGCAAATTTTTTCATAATCAAATGGAACACCTGCGTTTCCTGCTGCCGAAACAATCCGACCCCAATTAGGATCGCGGCCATACATGGCCGTCTTCACCAAGGAAGAAGAGGAGACTGCACGTGCGATAATTTTAGCAGTTTGTTCGTTAGGCGCATTCGTAACTTTATAGTTGATAAACTTAGAAGCACCTTCACCGTCGGACACGATTAGCTTGGCCAGATGAAGCATCAGCTCTTCTAAATTTTTGCGAAAAGCAGCATAATCCGGATCTTTTTTAGAGCTGATCAAGGTGTTTTTTGCTTTGCCATTGGCCAGCACAAAAACGGTATCGTTGGTAGAAGTATCGCCGTCAACGGTAATCATATTAAAGGTTCGATCCACAAGTTCTTTGAGCGTTGTTTGCAGCAGCTCGGGCGTTATGGCAGCATCGGTGACGATAAAAGCAAGCATAGTCCCCATATTGGGATGTATCATGCCCGAACCTTTAGCGATTCCACCCATATTTATTTCGCATTCGTCCAATTCAAATTCTATAAAACCCTCTTTAGGAAAAGTGTCGGTAGTTAAGATGGCATTGGCGGCAAAGGAGCCGGCACTTGATTTACTACTCAATTTTGGAACACTTTCTTTAATGCCTGCCAGCACATCATCCACCGGAAATACTTCGCCAATAATTCCTGTTGATGCCACCAACACCTGGTTCACGTCAATGCCAAGCTCCTGTGCCGTCGTAGCAGCCATCGCTTCGGCGGCAAGGCGTCCCTGCTCACCAGTGCATGCATTGGCATTGCCTGCATTCACAATGATGGCACGTGCAATGCCTTTAGATTGTTTGATATGCTTTTTTGAAACTTTTACCGGCTCGGCAATCACCTGATTTTGAGTAAATACTGCGGCGGCACTGGCCGGAACCACTGAATAAATTAGTGCCAAATCACGCCTCAGTGATTTAACGCCGGTATGTGCGCCCCAACATTCTATTCCTCTTACATTTGTGATATTTTTAATCATGTTTTTTGAAGTATAGGTTACTTTCTTTTTGTTCGTACTTTGTGTTTTCATAGTTTTTTTTGGCATCCTTTTTAAGGATGCATCGGCACGTGTTGCAAAGCTGTTTTTTCATCAAAATCAAACATGATATTCATGTTTTGAACGGCTTGACCGGTAGCACCTTTCACCAGGTTATCAATCACGCTAACCAGAATAATATTATGGGTCGTGGAGTCGTAATCCACAAATATATCGCAATAATTACTACCACGCACGTCTTTTATGGCTGGCGGATTTTCGCAAAGGCGAACAAAAGGTTTATCTTGGTAAAAATCTTTAAACAACTGTTTTATTGGTGCTTCCTCGATATTTGATTTGGGTTGCACGTAAATTGTGGATAAAATTCCCCGGTCAACCGGCAACAGATGTGGTGTGAATTGAATTGTGTTTTTGTCTTTTGAAAAACGATCCAGAACCTGCTTTATTTCGATAGAATGCCTGTGTTTCTTTAAGCCGTATGCCTTGAAATTATCGTTCACGTTGGAAAACAGATTGGTTTCACTGTGCTTTATTCCGGCACCGGAAACAGATGATTTTGCATCGATGATAACTCTTTTAGGATCAATTAACCCAGCCGAAACAAGTGGTGCCAATGGCAAAATTGCAGAAGTAGGATAGCAACCCGGATTGGCTACTAACCTGGCTTTGCTGATTTTGTCGGCATACAATTCCGGCAGGCCATAAATAGCTTCTTCAAAGGCTTCTTTATACGAATGTTCCTTGTTGTACCACTGTTCATAAGTTGCAGGATCATCTAATCGGAAATCTCCGGATAAATCCACGATACGGAATTTCTGTAGCTTAAATTTACGCACATATTCCATGGAAACGCCGTGTGGCAAAGCCAAAAAAACCAAATCCAAGTCCATCCCCATTATTTCATCGGCTGGGACAAGTTTTTGATCCATAATTCCCCTGAAAAACGGATGCAAGTCAGAAAAGGCTTTTCCCTGATGGCTTTCAGAGGTGATGGCTTTGATTTTCACCTCCGGATGATGGACTAAAATTCTAACGAGTTCGGAGCCTGTATATCCAGACGCTCCAATTATTCCAATATTTTTCATTTTTCTATGCTTTTCAACGTTTTTTTAAAAATTGTAAAGGCCTGATTTAATTCCTCTTGTGTGATGTTAAGTGGTGGCACAATCCGCACGATATTTCCGGCAGTGCTATTGGCCATCAGGCCGTTTTCGAGTAATTTGGCAACCAGCGTTTTGGTGTCGAAACTAAATTCGATGCCCATCATAAGGCCTAATCCTTTCACCGCTTTGATGTCGGGATGATTTAACCCTTCGATCTGCTGTTTTAACCGTTGTCCTTTTTCTTTTGCAGCCTGAATTAACTTTTCCAACTCAATGGTTTCGAGCACAGTAAGTGCAGCTGTTGCTGCAAGTGGATTACCTCCAAATGTTGTTCCATGTCCGCCATAGTGCATGGCGTCATTTACTTTTTCATTGCACAATACTGCACCAATCGGAAAGCCGCCGCCAAGTCCTTTGGCAAGGGTCATCATATCGGGTTGCACTTCGTAATAATCCTTTGCAAACCAGTAACCTGTGCGTGCAATTCCGGATTGTATCTCGTCAAAGATCAGCAATATATCGCGTTCATCGCAAACTTGCCTGACTCCTTTTAGAAATGCCTTTTCTGCCATATTGATACCGCCTTCGCCTTGAATCGGCTCAATAATTATGGCAATGGTATCTTTATCTGCATTGGCTTTCAGCGCATCCAAATCATTAAGAGGAGTTTCCATAAAACCTTCCGGGATAGGCGCATAGCCTTCCTGGTAGTTGGGACTTCCCATAGCCAACGTTGCAAGCGTTCGGCCATGAAATGAACCACTCATATATAGTATTTTTGACCGTCGTTTATTAGCATAAGCATATTTTCGGGCAAGTTTCACAGCGGCTTCGATGGCTTCTACGCCGCTATTGGCTAAAAAAACACGATCGAGGCCGGAAATTTCTGTCAACTTTTTGCTGAGCAAAGCCTGTGGTTTTGTTAGAAAAAAGTTGGACACATGCATCAGCTCTGCAGCCTGTTTACTGATGGCTTCTACAAGCCTTGGATGGGCATGACCAAGCGTGTTTACAGCTATTCCAGCTAAAAGGTCGATGTATTCTTTACCGTTTGTATCCCATAATTTTGCGCCACGACCTTTGTCGATAACAATAGGATATCGTTTAAATACTTGCAGATAATTATCAGCATCTGTTTGCAGATACTGTTCAGTATTGAGATTGTAATTCATTAGATATTAAAGTTTTATCGTAGTGCCGACGGCCAGGCTTTGGCTCAGCCAGCTGATTTGTTCGGGTTTGATTCCGTTGATGATTTGGGCGGCAGAAGCGCCTTTGGCGAGCGCTTTGGCACAAGATTCTATTTTGGGTAACATGCCACCTTGAATAACTTTTTGATCGACCAGTTTTTTTATTTCACCCACGCTCAGCTCTGCAATCAAGCTGCTTGGATCGTCTTTGTCCATGCGCAATCCGTCCACATCCGTAAGGATAATATAATCCTTCACCTTTAGCGCACCAGCCAGTTCACCGGCAAACATATCGGCATTGATGTTGTATTCATTGCCTTCTTTGTCCATAGCCAAACAAGTAACTACCGGAATATACTCATTTTGAAGTAGTAAGTGAATCAAATTGGTGTCAATTTCTAACACATCACCGACCTGACCCAGATCCAATTCCTCTGATTTTTCAGCAGTAACACGCTGGTAAATACGTTTTTCGGCAGTAACAAAACCGCCATCTTTACCCGAGAGCCCAACAGCACGATGGCCTAAACCATTGATAATGCTTACAATACTGCCATTTACCTGACCTTTGAGTACCATTTCGATATGCTCAAGCGCTTCGGTACTTGTTTTGCGATGACCGTCAATAAATTCAGAAACGATTTTAGCATTGGACAATGCCTTTTCAATAAATGGCCCACCTCCGTGAACTATAACTATTTGATAGCCTTTTGATTGAAGCGTCAGAATTGCGCTGATTACCCGTTTTTTTAATTTGTTATCTGTCATGGCGTTTCCGCCATATTTAAAAAGTAAGATTGGTTTTTCCAGATTCCTCATAGATGTTCTATACGGCCTCACAAATAAAATACTAAGCGTGAATCTTCGTACAATATTTATCAGCAAATCAGATTTTAATCACCTATCAGCAGTTATTTATTTTTGAGCTGACTAGTCTAATTGGTAATTATTAAATGAACGTAATCCTACAAATATACTGCTTTTTTTAGTCAAAAAAAAATATTTTTTATCATTAACTACTTATCTATCTGCTTCATAAGCTTTTAAAAACAGAAAAATAAATCTCCATTTGCGCTGATTTATTCTGTTTTTTTGTAAAAGTTTCCTCTTTCACGTTTCACAATTTCAATTTTATTTGCTTCCTCAAGTACCCCTAAGTACTTATTTATTTCGTTTACATGTAAACCTAATATGGTGTGAAGGTCTTCCAAGGTACATGGCCGGCGGTCTATGGTTTCGAGAATTGCATTGGCCACATCTTTCCGATAAGCAGTATTTGTTTTTCGTTTTGCCACAGCTGCAACGATTTCAACATTTGGTAGGTTCCAGAAATCCTTTACCTTTTCTAGTTCTTCTGTTGTTGCACCGCGTAACCCATCTAAAGTTCCTGGCCTGTCAAGGGTATTAAGTTGTATGGTAGTGGGTTTTATTTTGAGGATAGCTTCCTTTAGCGCCCGCAGTTCCTGCTCGTTAGTATTGTAATCAGGTAATATAAATACTTCCAGCCATATTTTACCGGTATATTCAGCACTGAAGTCAATTAATCCTTGAATAATTTCATCGATATCTAATAGAGGATCAGGTCGATTAATCTTTTCAAAGCCCACTTTGGTTGCGGCATCCAGCGAAGGCAAAATCAGATCAGCTTTAAGTAAGGCATCTCTTACTTCTTTTTGATTTAAGAGTGTTCCATTGGTCAACACTGCCATTGGAATATGCGGTTTAATTTGTTTAATAAATTGCATAACATCACCGATTCGGCGATTTAATGTCGGTTCGCCATAACCTGAAAACGTGATATAATCCGGATCTGGGTTATTTTGAAAATAATGCGTAAGCTCCTTTTTAAGTTTTTCTAAGGGAATATATTCCTTTTGGTCTGTGGTGAGTTTGGTGGTTTTGCCTACTTCACAATACACACAATCTAGGGAACACACTTTGCGCGGCACCAAATCAACACCGAGAGAAATTCCCAATCGACGTGAGGGCACCGGCCCAAAAAGATATTTGTACATGTTATTTAATTTTCAAATTTGCTTCAAAATTACGACTTATTGATGCGGTTTTCAAGTTGCTTCGATGATTAGGTTTTGGGTTCTGGATTTGATCTATTTCGCTGAAGTCAGAAAACAAAAAAACCATAATTGATGACTTTCGCAGCGCGATGGCCATCAATTATGGTTTTTTAAGACTTAAGTAGCCTTAACTACAAAAGGAGATTACGCAATTAAAACTGCGTAACGGCTCATTTACTTAGACTTTTCTAACGTTTACTGCGTTAAGATCTCTTTTGCCTTGTTCCAGGTCAAAAGTTACTTCATCGTTTTCCTGAATTTTATCTTTCAGGCCAGATGAGTGCACAAAATATTCTTTGGCGGTTTCTGCTTCTTTGATAAATCCGAATCCTTTTTCTGTGTTGAAAAATTTTACTGTTCCTCTGTTCATGATAGGTAATTTTTATTGGTAATGTTTACTGATTCCTTTGTTTATCAGGCAAAGGGCAGCGATTTATTTAAATTAGAACACAGTTGTTGAACAAGCTTTTTATACTTAGAATTCAAGTGTATAAACAAAGCGAAGGACGGTTAAATTTTTAATTTAGCAACGCTACGGTTTTTAGATCGTAATCCTTTACAATATTTTTTCTGTATTCAGACTACAAAAGTACATCAATTTAGAATGCAAAATTATTTTTTATGAAATATATTGATAATCAAATCAATCGTAGCCTTATTTTGGTGTTTTTTAACTTAGAATTATCCAGCAAATTGATGGTATTTCTGGCTTTTTCAGCTTTTACCGCAACAAAAGCAAAATCTTGTTTTAGTTCGATAAGGCCTAACTCATCTTTCTTCAAATTACCCTGCTTGATAAATAAGCCGGCAATATCAGCTTTAGAGATTTTATCTTTTCGTCCGCCCGACATGCGGATGGTAAGCCAAGCCGGTGGCTCTGGAACGGCTGCATTTTTGGGGGTTATGGTTTCTGAGCTAATCACAAATTCAGGTAAATTTTCGCGCTCCCATTTCAGCACATAAGCTGTTCCATCGTTAAACATGCGTGCAGTACGCCCGTTGCGATGCAGAAACTCGTGATCTTTTAATGGCAGATGGTAGTGAATGATAAATTTGATTTCCGGAACATCTATACCTCTGGCGGCCAGATCGGTAGCCAAAATTAAACGAGTCGAGCCATTGCGAAATTTTACGAGAGCAATTTCGCGTTCGCTTTGTTCCATATCGCCATGAAAGCTGGCATGAGCAATACCTTTTTCACTTAAAAAGTCGCTCACGCGCTGAATACTTTCTTTGAAGTTGAGAAAAACAATCCCGGGTTGATCGCCCAATTGGCAAAGCAATTTGTAAAGCGCTTGCTGTTTGTCTTTATCGTGCGAATTAACGATTACAATTTTCAGTTGCGGCTTCCCGGATTCTCGGAAATCAAGGCTTAGCGGATTTTTCAGTCCAACAAAATCAGGCAAATTTACTTTCAATGTGGCAGAGGTAAGCACTTTTTTTGTGACAGCCTCGAGTGTTTGAACGATTTCCCGCATTTCAGTTTCAAAACCAATTTCGAGTGATTTATCAAACTCATCCAATATCAGCGTTTGAATATGTTTCGTTTCAAAGTTTTTACGACGGAGGTGATCCGCGATACGTCCGGGCGTTCCTACCAAAATAGCAGGACTGTGTTTGAGGTTCACTTTATCTTTATAGCCGGCGCGTCCGCCATAAACGGCGTTTACTTTTATTCCAGAGCCAAGCTGGCGGGTAACCTGCTCAATTTGCATAGCAAGTTCGCGTGTTGGAACAACAATCAGGCATTGCACCTCCTCTATTGTAAGGTCGAGGGAAGCAATTACCGGCAATAAAAAAGCAAGTGTTTTTCCACTTCCGGTAGGCGAAAGCAATACAACTTCGGGATTATTGGTGATAGCTTCAATAGCAGCATTTTGCATTTCGTTTAATGCTTCAATGCCAAGTTTTCCCAGCATGGATTGCAGGTTTTTGGGTTCATTATTCATGCGGCAAAGTTAGTTAAATGGAGTTTAAATAATCCATGTATTATGCGCCTCACGAAAACCCAAAACACGCTTTTTTACATAACGTTTTCCTGAGCGCAGTATTTGAAACATAATTGATCGCTTGAGTGGATCTGCTTTAAATTTCTACACAGCTAATGCTCAGATTAACTAAATAGCTGTGAATTACTTAACGCAGTGAAAAACCTAAAAACGGAAAAGTTAATTGTGCTAAACGATCCTTCAGTTGATCGGGATTGCAGCGAATGCTGCTTTATAATTCCACAGAGCAAATGCTATGCGGAACTATCTTGCTGGCTGTGCCTGCGTGACGAAAATAAACAGTTCTTCAAAATGCTTTTAGAAACTGATTGTAAGAAAATCAGTGTAGTATGGGCTTCGTGGAAATGCAACTTGGCGGTTTTGTAAAACGCTTTCGGGATTGCAGCGAATGCTGCTTTATAATTCCACAGAGCAAATGCTATGCGGAACTATCTTGCTGGCTGTGCCTGCGTGACGAAAATAAATAGTTCTTCAAAATGCTTTTAGCAACTGATTGTAAGAAAATCAGTGTAGTAGGGGCTTCGTGGAAATGCAACTTGGCGGTTTTGTAAAACGCTTTCGGGATTGCAGCGAATGCTGCTTTATAATTCCACAGAGCAGATGCTATGCGGAACTATCTTGCTGGATGTGCCTGCGTGACGAAAATAAATAGTGCTTCAAAATGCTTTTAGCAACTGATTGTATGAAAATCAGTGTAGTATGGGCTTCGTGGAAATGCAACTTGGCGGTTTTGTAAAGCGCCTTCGGAATTGCAGCGAATGCTGCTTTATAATTCCACAGAGCAAATGCTCTGCGAAACTATCTTGCAGGCTGTGCCTGCGTATCAATATCTTAGTCAAAACTTAGTATCTTTGTTAGAAAAACAAAAATGCCCCAGGAATATAAAATCTACGATCAATCGGCAGCCCACTTTTTAACTTTTCAAGTAGTGCAATGGGTAGATATTTTTACAAAACAGGTTTATCGTGATGTAGTTATTGATAGCTTTACATATTGTCAAAAAAATAAGGGGCTTGAACTTTATGCTTATGTAATTATGAGTAACCACATACACCTGATTGCCAGAAGCTTAAATGAATCATTAAGTGATCTTATTAGGGATATAAAACGTCATACAAGCAGGCAAATGCTTGATCTTTTTCAACAAGATTTTGAAAGCAGAAGAAAGTGGATGGAATTGGTTTTTAAGTACGAAGCTAAAGGTAGTTCCCACAACAATATCTATCAATTATGGACTAACGAAAATCATCCGGAAGAACTTACGTCCAATAAATTTTTTAGACAAAAACTAAATTATATCCATGAAAATCCTGTCAGGGCTGGCTTAGTAGATCATCCCGAAGATTATCGCTATTCAAGTGCCAGAAATTATGCAGGCATGGATGCACTATGTGATGTAGAAATACTGAGTGGAATGTAAGGTTTTTGGTACAACGCTTTGGAGATTGCCGCAGATGCTATCCTATAAATTCACAGAGCAGTTCCACAGAGCAAATGCTCTGCGGAACTATCTTGCTGGCTGTGCCTGCGTGACGAAAATAAACAGTGCTTCAAAATGCTTTTAGCAACTGATTGTAAGAAAATCAGTGTAGTATGGGCTTCGTGGAAATGCAACTTGGCGGTTTTGTAAAACGCTTTCGGGATTGCAGCAAATGCTGCTTTATAATTCCACAGAGCAAATGCTATGCGGAACGGTTCCACAGAGCAAATGCTATGCGGAGCTATCTTGCTGGCTGTGCCTGCGTGACGAAAATAAACAGTGCTTCAAAATGCTTTTAGCAACTGATTGTAAGAAAATCAGTGTAGTATGGGCTTCGTGGAAATGCAACTTGGCGGTTTTGTAAAACGCTTTCGGGATTGCAGCAAATGCTGCTTTATAATTCCACAGAGCAAATGCTATGCGGAGCTATCTTGCTGGCTGTGCCTGCGTGACGAAAATAAACAGTTCTTCAAAATGCTTTTAGAAACTGATTGTAAGAAAATCAGTGTAGTATGGGCTTCGTGGAAATGCAACTTGGCGGTTTTGTAAAGCGATTTCGGAATTGCAGCGAATGCTGATTTATAATTCCACAGAGCAAATGCTCTGCGGAACAATAGTCATGAGTGTCCACCTGCTACAATGCGCAAAATCTTTATATTAAGCACAAAAAAACGGATCAATTGCCAGGGAACAAAACGACGCCAAAACTGGGTGTTGGCTGTTGGCATGGGTGGATATGATTCTTCGCTATACGGAACTACAGGTCTATTTTTCATGGTTTTAAGTTTTTTGATTTTAAATTTAGGTTTTGCTACTTGGTTTTTTATTCCGGTAACAGCCACCAAAATGGATAGCCTTTAGCTTTGTGGAGGAACATGTAGTGCATAAACCATTTGAGCCAATGGCCTGCCAGTCCGGCTTCACCCATGGTATAGCCAATGCTGCGCCCGTAGTCAGGATACTTTTCAAAGTCGGGTACGATTGGGAAAACCGTCATGGTGGCAGCAGCGCCTTTAGTCATGCCATAACCTGCCGAAATAATACACGCAGCGCCCATGCGGCTCATGCTGGCACGGTGTTTTAGTTCATGTTCGCCTTTATTTATAAGCCGGATGATATTAAGCGCAGTAATTTTTCCCATTACGCCCGATGGCATTCCGGTTCTGGGTGCTGTTGGATAAATTAGCGTACCATTTTTGCTGGTCATAGGTTTTGATATGCCGTGAGGCGGTGCAAAAGCAATCCCCGGCGCAAAAATATTCTGAAATTCAGGATTACGGTAGGTTTGTGGCCAATCATTCACGCTCCAGTCTTCGTAAGCTTTGGGCGTATAATCTGCATCTACTTTCATCAATCCATTAGCTGCAAAAAGCTTATGGCTAATATCGGTATTATCTTTGCCAAAAGCCTTTAAGCCAACGCCGGCAAATCCGGGAATTAGCATGGCAAAATCAAATGGAATACTGTGGTTTTCTCCTTCAAGGTTTTCGTAGTGAATCAAACCTGGTTCAACTTTTTTTACACCGGCGCGTTTTATCCAATGGATATTGTTTTCGCGCAAAAAGCTCTCGGCAAACACCCTGGTAGAAGTGATATAACCACCTCTTTTGATGTGTGCGCCGCCCATACCAAAATCGCCCAGCTCATATTCATTGGTGAGCCAGGTTAGCTCGGCCATATCAGTAAGTTTGCGTTTACGAATTTCGTAAGCCACATTTAGAATATATTCAAAAGCAGCGCCTTGGCAGGTTGCCATGGGATGGCCGGTGCCGATAATAAAACGCTGCTTTTGTCCATTTTCCATCTTTTCGATGGCTTCCTGGAGTTTTTCCCAGGCGTGAGCAGCGTGGTCATATGAACATACCGAAACAGTGTTTTTTCCGGGTCCAAGGCCTTCTGTAGCATCAAAGTTAAGTTTTGGGCCGGTAGCGTTTACCAGAAAATCATACTCCAAAATAACTTCTTCACCTTGCTTTTCCGGCATGGTGTAAATAGCTTTTATAAAGGGTTTTACATGTTCAGCATCTCCTTCAGGATGAATGCTAACGGCCAGCGCCTGATGAAATTTGATGCCGACTTTTTTGTAGCGGGGTGCCAGCTTAAAGCGCACCTGATCAACCGTCATCCGGCCTACGCCAACCCAGATATTTGAAGGAATCCATTGGTAATAGCTTGTGGGTGCTACTACAATAACCTGATGTTTTTTGGAAAGTTTTTTTCGCAGAAAAGCTGCAGCAGTATGGCCTGAAATTCCTGCTCCCAGCACAACGATTGTTGCCATAATAATTTGGTTTTGGTTGTAAATAATGCTACTTCCAACTCACAAATATACCAAATTTAATAGGCAAGAAAAAGTTTTAGGCTGAATTTTCGTTTATTGCGAATAGCTTTTTCAGAAAAGAGAACAATTACCGCAAATAGTTCCAATACAGCATAACCTGAGATTCGTCAAAAAATAAGTTGCTTGATTTTATCTGGCCAGCCAGTATGTTGGATCAACAATTTGGCGATCTTTCCAAAGCTCAAAATGTACAGCCGTTTTGGCTGATGATTTATCGGTATGAATGCGGCCAATCAGGTCTTTTGTTTTCACCTTATCACCACGTTTCACAAAGACTTCATCCAGATTTGAATAGACCGTGAAATAGTCGCCATGCCTAACAATTACAGCATTATTGGCAGCAGAAATGGTGTTTGTACTCACGACTATTCCATCAAAAACAGCGCGTGCCTGTGCACCTTTTTGAGTGGCAATATCAATTCCGTTGTTTTTGATGGTCACTTTTTTCAAGACGGGATGTGGCTGTGTTCCAAAGGGTGAAGCAATAATTCCGCGTTCGGTTGGCCAGGGCAGCTTTCCTTTGTTACCGGCAAAAGCATTTGAAAGGTGAAGCTCTTCTGGCGTGAGTTCCATCAGGCGGTCTTCGCGTGGCACTTTTGCTGTTTTTTCAGCACTTGCACGACGTACTTCTTCAGCGATAATGGCTTCGATGGTGCGCTGTAGTTTTTGTGCTTCACGTTCTTTTTCTTTAATCGTTTTTCGAAGCTGACTTTCCTTTTGCGACAACTTTTTTACACTTTGATCTACACTTTGCTGTTCAGTTTGAAGGGCAATATGTTCTCGACGCTCGGCTTCGAGAAGTGCTTTTTGTCGGTTGCGTTCCTGGTCAAGGCTTTCGAGTTCTGAACTGAGCTTTTGGGTTGTGCTTTCGATGCGTTCAATTTGCGTGCGCCTGAAAGCAGCATATTGTTGCAGGTATTTAAGGCGCTGAAAAGCTTGGTTAAAGTCATCAGCCGAAAATAAAAAAATCAATTTGTTATAACTTCCGCGATTTTTGTAGGCAATTTTAATCATGCGCGCATACTCTTTGCGCAGTGCAGTGAGCTCATTTTGAAGCCGATCAATCTCACGGCTACTTCTTGAAATGCGCGACTCTACGTTTAGCAGTTGTTTCTGAATGGTTGCCAACAGATTAGCACGTTTGCTAATTTTTGCACGCAGCACCATCAGCTGATCCAGCGTCAACTCTTTGGATTGAGTTGTTTCTTCTAGGATTTTATTGCTGTAGGCAATCTCCTGCTCAATTTTCTTTTTATTTTGTTCGAGCGTGTTCACATCCTGCGCCAGCAGCGGAAAAACTGTTGTACTTACAAAAAATACCAGCAGATGGAAAACTGTATGTAAGGTAAACACTCTCATCGCAGGCGAAATTAACGCATTTTACTATACTTTGATGGTACTTTGAATGGAAAACTCAACGGCTCATCAAGCTCAATATTTGAAAAATGGAGACCTATTCGTATTTTTTTTTCGGCTTGCAACAGCATATCTAATTCCGTCGGTACCAACTGATTTTTAACAGCTGAGAAATGGCTGTAGCGCATTTCAAGTTGTTTGTTTTCTTGACCAAATTCTTTAAGATTAACTTTTGTAATTTTGAAGTTATCCGGGTTCAGCCAGATGTTTTGAATCAGGATATTCGGGCTATCTTCCAACAACAGCTGTTTTTTCTTTTTTGATCGCTTTGCCGCTCCAAGCCTGTATTCCATAGCATCGATGGCCGCCCTGAAACTATCGTCTTCGTAATAAGTCATATCGTTTCCCACCAGCAAAGCTTGCAAAATATCAAAGTCGATAGTGGTTTGAAAAAAGCTGTTAATAAAATCGTAATCGCCTTTGAAATAGGTTTTATCGATACGATTTATGAACCAAATAGAATCCTGTGAAATCATCAGACGCGCCACTTCAATACCCAGTGCCGGTGAAAGAGACAGCCAAATTATACTGTCTTTTTGAATCCTGATTTGCCCTCGGAAATCAGATTTAGACTTTTTATCGCTGACCACAGAGATGGCACATCTGGCACTAAAAAAGTTGAAATTGAGTTCGCTTTCACTCATTTTTTGGAGCAAAAATGCCTCTCCTTCTTCTTTTAGTGGCTTTTTGATGATGGCACGTTTTGTTTTACAGCCTTGAACAAATACAATACTTGCAAGCAAAAGCAATCCCCAAAAAAACCGAAAATGCTTGTTATTCATAATATTTTCCTTCTTCAATTTTCTTATCAATCAAATCGCTTGCTTCACCGGCTTCTTTGGCTTTTCTCCAAAACTCTAAAGCCTTTTTTGTGTTATCTAATTTATATAAGATATCGCCATAATGTTCTAAAATCGTTCCGCTGGGATTTTTGTCATATTTCAAGGCTTTTTTAATCCAATACGCTGCGTCTTCATAAGCTTGCATTTTAAAGTAAACCCAGGCATAAGTATCCAGGTTTGAAGCGTTTTCAGGATCCAGGTTAACAGCTTTTGCAGCCATTTCAAGTGCTTTTTCAAGTTGTTGACCTTTCACGGCAAGGTGATAGGCGTAGTTATTTAAAGCGGTGGAATTGTCACTATTCAGTGCCAAAGTTTTATCATAAAACTTAAAGGATTCCTGCTCGTTGCCCAATTCGTGATGTACTTCGGCGAGGTAGTTATAAAACTCACCTAAGAGGGCATCGTTGCCAAAGACAAGTTTTTGTCCGGTTTGCAATAATTTTAGGGCACTTTCGTAGTTTTTTTGGTCAAAATAACCAAAAGCACCAAACAGATACGGCAGGGGCTGTTCGGGAAAAAGATTAATCGCACGTTCTGCATCGCGTGCAATTTCATCAAAGTTTTTCAGGCTCATTTGGGCAAATAGCACTCCTTCCCATGCCCTGTATATACTGCTGTCAATGGCTAATCCGGCACGATAATTTTTAACTGCCAACTCAAATTTTTTCTGATCCTGATAAACATCGGCCAGCATCAGATAGCCAAAACCATTGTCTGGATGAACGCGTGTTAACACATCACCAATTTGGCGGGCTTGGTTTAATAAAGTATCTGGTGGGAGCTTTTGGCTGCCCCAATAAGGAATTATCTGCAGCTTTGTTTGGATATCGAGCGTTTCGTTGGCCAATGCCAGAAGCAGCTCCTGAAAGGCGTTAGAAAGCTCTTTTTCCTGCATATAATATTCATATAAGGATACATGAATATAAGGATTGCCTGGATCAAGGGTTTTGATATTTTTATAGGTTTCAAGGGCTTTCTTTTTGTCGCCGTTCTTTACATACAATTCTGCCAGCATCGCCTGATAGCGTACTTCATACGGAAAAGCAGCAGCAAGTTTCTCTATTTCCTCGATTGCTTTTTTTGGCTTACCGATGGAGAGATAAATTTGTTGTTTTTGAAGGCTTAAAACTTCATTTACACCAATTTGTCGTTCAATTTCTTCAAAAACAGTGATTGCTTCATCATATTTTTCGAGCAAAAGCAAAGCCGACGACAGCTCACCAAAATAGTCGGTATTTGTAGGGTCTTTTTTGAGCAGTTCGCGATAAATCGATGCATAGCCTTCGAAATTCCCATTAAATTTATAGACTTGAGCCAGTCGAATCTTATACCATTTATTAGCTGGATTTAGCTTAACGGCTTTTCGTATCATCTGCTCGGCAAGAGAAATACGGCCATCGCGGGCATAAAGTTCGCTAAGCTCATACATGCTGGCATGATCGGTAGAATCCGCCGTCAGTGCTTGCTCAAAATATTTAATGGCGCGATCATTATTTCCGGCCAGTCGCTGTTTGAGGCCGTCGGCAAAATAAACTGCATTGCGTCTTTTCGCACCCATATTGGCCATCGAATCGACAGCAATACTATCTTGTGCGACGAGCTCAGGAATGGAAGCGAAAATGGCTATAAAAACAAATAAAAGAAGTCGGAACTTCTGTGTGATTATCATATATTTTGAGGCGTTAAATTAGTCTTCGAGCTGATTAAAATCACCCAGACTCAGGTTTTTAGCTTTTCCTAAAAGTTGAGCATTATTCCCAATCATACTATTTTCGATAAGTTGATTATCAAGTCGGGAATTACTTTGGATAATACTGTTTTTTATCACAGAATTGCTGATATGAGTTTTTGCACCGATGGAAACGTGTGGCCCAATAACCGAGTTTTGCACAACGGCGCCTTCAGCAATAAAACAAGGTTCGATAATGATGGCGTGGTCAATATCGGCATTTGGATGGATGAGTGTTTCTTGTTCCCGCACTAATTCCAGCAAGCGCTTGTTGGTATCCACGGTAGCATCTTTGTTTCCACAGTCGAGCCAATCGGTGACTGTTTCGGTATGAAAAGCAGTGCCTTTTTTCATCATGTTTTGTAGGCCATCGGTGATGCCATATTCGCCTCCGGTGGTAATTTTTTGGTCGAGAAGATATTGCAGCTCCTGCTTGAGATATTCTCCATCTTTGAAGTAATAAATTCCAATAATGGCGAGGTCGGAAACAAAAGTTGCAGGCTTTTCATAAAAACCTTCAATACTTCCATCATCATTGAGTTTTACCACGCCAAACTGGTTCGGATTCTCCACCCGATTTACCCAAATAATTCCTTCTTTTGCGCTATCAAGTTTAAAATCTGCCTTAAACAGCGTGTCGGCGTAGGCCACAACCACTTTTCCACTAAGCGCCTGGCTGGCACACAAAATGGCATGCGCGGTTCCCAAAGCCTCCAGCTGATAGTGGATACTACCCTTTGCACCAACGGATTGCGCAATACGTAAAAGCCCTTCCTCGGTTTCTTTTCCAAAAGCTCCAATAACGAAAGCAATTTCTTCGATGGGTTCATCCACCACTTTGGCAATATCTTCTACAAGCCGCTGCACAATTGGTTTTCCGGCCACCGGAAGCATTGGTTTTGGAATCGTCAAGGTATGTGGTCGCATGCGTTTGCCCATGCCTGCCATTGGAATTATAATATTCATTGAGTTGCTAATTTAGATAATTTTTTAATCGTTTTTATTGAGAATTATTTTCCGGTATGGCCAAAACCACCGGTTCCACGAGCCGTTTCGTTGAGTTGCTCTACTTGAATCCAACTGGCTGTTTCGTGTTTTGCAATGACCATTTGGGCAATTCTTTCACCGTCTTTTATTATAAATTCCTGATCGGATAAGTTAGCAAGAATTACTTTTATTTCGCCGCGATAATCAGCATCTATGGTGCCGGGAGCATTTAAAAGTGTGATGCCGCTCTTAATTGCCAGACCGCTTCTGGGCCTGATTTGAGCTTCGTATCCGATGGGTAATTCAATAAATAAACCAGTTGGAACTAAGGTGCGTTGCAGTGGTTTTAGTGCTATTGGTTCGTCCAGATTGGCGCGTAAATCCATTCCCGCCGAGGCATCCGTTTCGTATGTCGGTAAGGCGTGAGTTGATATGTTGACGATTTTTATTTCCATAAAAAAACGGTTTTGGGAAAAAATTCCCTGTGCTAATATTTGAATTTAACTAAATGACAATTTTGAAAACTTGCGCAAAAATAAGGATTATTCGGGGCTTGGCTTTCGTTAAAAATGTAAAAATCAGGATTGTTTGTCGGCAGGGCTTAAATTTTTCCGTTCAAAAAAGAAAACCGGTACAACAAAAAGCAGCAATAGGAAAGTATTGAAAAGTAAGCGTTGAAGCAAAATTTCGGGTCGTAGCCATTGTGAGATTACATACATTAACACAGCAAACGCAAGATAGGCCAACAGGGCTTTCCATTGATATGGGATTGGATAAACACGCTGTCCCCAAAGGTAGGAAATAACCATCATGGCGGTGTAGCAAAACAGGTGTGCCCAGGCAGCACCGGCATAACCCAAAACTGGAATAAGCAGTATATTAAAGGTGATGGTTATAGCGGCTCCAATTAATGCAATGATGGCACCGTTTGAGGTTCGATCGGTGAGTTTATACCAGACAGAAATATTAAAAAATATACCATAAAACAAATTGGCCATCAGCACTATAGGAACTATAGACAAGCCTTCGCGGAAGCGGCTGCCAATAAAATGCTGGAAAACATCCATATATAAGGTGATACCCAAAAAGATAAGTAAGCCAATGATTACAAAGTAATTTAACACTTTGGCAAAAAGTTCGGGTGCTTGTTTTTTTTCGGCCTCAGCAAAGAAAAAGGGTTCAGCGGCATACCTAAACATCTGAATAAACAGAGTCATTAGCACGCCAAGTTTGTAGTTAGCACCATAAATTCCCAGCTCAGCCATAGCTGTTTCGGGATTTGGTAGCAAGTATTTGAGCAGAATTTTATCAATTACTTCGTTGACCATTCCGGCCAGGCCGACAACCAAAACCGGCAACGCATAATTTAACATTGGACGGATAAAAGTATTGCTCAATTGGAATCGGAAGCTTTTAAGCTGAGGCCATAACAGCAAAAGGCTGAGCAAACTGGAAGCCAAATTCGCAATAAAAACCCAAACCAACAGACTTACCTGATCGCCAAAAAGAGAAATGCCAACTTTCTGTGACCACTCGGGAATTAGCAGTAGAAAAACGAAATTGAGGCTGATATTTAAGCCTACATTAAAGATTTTTATGGTAGCAAAACGGCGGGCTTTGTTGAGCTTTCGTAGCAGTGCAAAAGGAATAGCCGTTGCAGCATCCAGTGCTACGATCAGTCCTATCATCAGCACATATTCAGGATTGCCGGTATAGCGAATGCTTTGGGCAAGAGGCTCGTAAACGAAAAGCAATAAAGCCACAAAAATTGCAGCGGTTGTAATGATAGCCGAAAGTGACGTATTGAAAACCGAATTGGTATCGTGTTTTTGGGCAAATCTAAAAAAAGCGGTTTCCATGCCGTAGGTAAGCAAAACCAGCAAAAAGGCTACATAAGCATAAAGCTCCGTCAGCTGACCGTAAATATTTTCTGCAAAAATGCGTGTGTAGAACGGCACAAGCATATAGTTGAGCAGGCGCGGAACGATGGTTCCCATGCCATAAACAGCGGTTTGCCCTGCCAGACTTTTAATTGGATTTACTGCCATAAGACCAGCAAAGTTAATGCGAAAGCAGTTTGCTTTCGTTGTCTTACCCCGAATTTGAGGTGACTGCTATGAAATCTCATCGTTTTCTTGCTTTTCTTCGTGTTTTCTTTTGTCGCGAGGCAAAGTAATCCGGAAGCTGGTTCCTTTTCCTTCCTTCGATGTAAAGGAAATTGTTCCGTTTTCAGTCATTATAATTTGATATACAATAGACAAGCCTATACCCATTCCACTTGATTTGGTGGTAAAGTTAGGCGTAAAAACCCTTTTTTGCTCCACTTCACTCATTCCCTTTCCGTTGTCGTCAATAGAAATTATTACGTTATTGTTCTCGGTATTTATGCGAATATCAATTTCACCTTGGGTTTTGTTCCCAATTGCTTGAACTGCATTTTTAACAAGATTAGCAAAGGCACGACCGAGGTTGTTTTTGTCGGCAAACAGATAGATCGCTTGATTTTCAGCAGTATCTATAACCATTTTTATATTTGGTTTATTATTATATAAAAGTGCTGTTCGTTTAATTAAATCAATGATTTCCAGCTTTTCAGGCAAGCTAACCGGCATTTTCGCGAAGTCGGAAAACGCGTTGGCAATGGTGGATAAGGTATCAATCTGCTCGATAAGTGTTTGGGTAGTCCTTGAAATTTTCTGATCAATATCAGCATCGTTATGGTCCCAGGATCGCTTGAGATGCTGCACACTGAGTCGCATCGGCGTTAGTGGATTTTTTATTTCGTGAGCTACCTGCTGAGCCATTTCGCGCCAGGCAGTTTCGCGCTCTGAACGCGCCAAAAGTGCTGCACTCTTTGCTAACTCACTGATTAGTTGATTATACTGTTTTACCAACTGCCCTATTTCGTCTTCTCTATGCCAGGTAATGGGTTCGTTGGTTTTGTCAATTCGAACCTCTTTCATCCTAGCCTGAATCATCTGCAAAGGCATAGTTAGCCGGCGAGAAAAGAGTAATACAATAAGTGCAAACAAGCCACTCAATAAGATGAAAATATTGATGTAGGTAAGAATAAAGTTGGAAATCTCATCGCGTATTTCTGACCCACGGGCAAAGTAAGGTAAGTTAATATATGCCAGTGTTTTACCATTAAGATCCCGATACGAAACATAACTTGAATAGAAAGCGCCGTTTCCGATAGCCTCCTGATGCAAAAATAAATACTCATCACCAGATTTCATGGTCGTAAAAGCCTGTGGATTCATCTTTGTGGAAAGCAATTTACTCTCAAATATTTCAGGTCTGGAAGTTGCCAATAGATTCCCATTGATATCATAAAGGTTAATATCTGAGAAGAAAACCTGCGAAAATTTCGTTAATATCTCGTAAAGATAGCTATTGATGGCCGGATCATCAATATCTTCATTCCGAAGCTTATGCTCCATCTCAATCAGGATAGACTGTGTACGTTCTATCAAAAAATCTTTAGACTTTTCCTTGTAAATACCTCTAATATAGACAGTTGAAATAGCTCCAATAATAACAAAAGAAAGCATGAGGGTTGTCAAACTAAAAATTTGGAGTCGGAAACGAAAACTCGATAAATCGGACAATAACTGCTTACGGTAAAAACCAATTCCAATTATCAGAAAACCAAAAATAGCCAAAAGAAAGCTGAAATAGGAAAAAGGCGCGACAATATCTATAAGTTTTTTCTGTGGTTTACTCACTACGAGCCCTCTACCTTCCTCACTTGCAATAAAATAATGTCTGTATCCATTTTGATAGCTAAGCCCACTGGTATCAAACCTTATCATATTTAGTTTTGAAGGATAAAAATAATTACCAAACTTATAAATCAGCACACTATCCTGGTAATTAGCAAGGGAATATTTAGAAAGCAGCTTTGTGAAACCCTTCGATTCATCGACCAGCAATTCAGGATATCCAAGCCCTTCCGGAATGTATTTAAAATAAAATTCGATGAAAATCTTAGTCGAATCCGTTTCAACTTCCTTGCTATTTATCTGTATTACTGCAAGATAGTAGGTACCCAACAAATTATCGTCCATATAATACAATTCAGGCGAAATGTTAGATTTTATTCCAATTTCATCTGCTGCTTGCAGAAAATAAGTTTGGCAATTAGTCAAGAAATCGCCCGGTTTGATTAGCAGCTCATCCTCCTGATCACAAACTGTGACACTCATATTGTATTTATCGAGGTAGTTATGCGTATAGTTCGCTTGTAAATGCCGTGCAATTTCATCCTCAAGGGTATATTGATCTATTATTTTGTTTTCGATTAGATTTAAAATAACAGAATCGCCGTGAATATTGGCATACACTGATTTATAGACAAATTCAAACATGGGATCAGCTTCCATACTAAGCTGTAAAGCAGTTAATTGCTGCTCGCTATCAGACTTTTTGGTATTTTCTACATAGAAAAGAAAAGTAAGTAATCCGGCAAATAAAAGCAGTGACCAACTATTCACAATCTGGTTAAAAGTTGCTCTGCTTCGGTCATAAAAGACAATAAAAAGGCTATACAAAATAATAAATACAATACTAAACAGGAGCAGGTTTAACTGAATAGAATATAAACCAATCACTACTAAACTATTTAGTATCACAAATATGCCAATCGCCGACCACTTAGTATCTTCTTTCTTCTTGAAAATTGCAAATATTTTCTGGAATATTATATACGTTGAGATGGTTATAAAACTGATATACAGGAATATAGAATAGCTAAAGACGTTAAAACTATACAGTTCGGTAAAAGATAGAGGTGCTTTTGTTTCAAAAATTAACTGACGCACAAAATAAATATAGCTCCCCAAAAGAAGAATAGTGGCCAGTGAGCAATACAGATCTCTCCAGAATTGGTGGATGTGCAATTTATAAGTTGGGAAAAATAAATGAAAAGCTATCGCAAAACTGAGCAAATTAAAGACATCAATAGCCAACATACCAAAGCTTATATTCAAGAATCCAACGCTGAAAATAATGTTATCAAAAAGTTCCGACTGAAATAGAAGCTGATGCTGTAATAGCAGCAAAAAAAGTAGCCTCGAAAGTATAATTGCACCCAAAAATAACAGGAAAAGGTTAAGCCTTGCACGACGGAATAATATGTAATACTTACCAATTTCATGAACAAGCCAATAAAATAATCCCATACAAATCAGCAGAAAAGCTAATAACAAAAAGGCAGCATTATTATTAATAGGATATTTCCAATCAAAGCTCATCGAAAATGCCGTATTACCCTCTTCAAAATACAAGTTGTACTCCTGTTCACCAGGCTTACCAAACTGGATTTTTAATTGGTCTGGAAAAATATCACTAACCAATTTATCAGTTAAATATTGATTTTGAAAGGGATAAAGATGGTAAAGAGGTTTAAGTAGGATTAGCTCCCAAAATTCGCCTTCCGAAGTATTCCTGAAGTCAACAAATTTGCATTGGTAGAATCCATTAGCAAGTTGTAAGAAAGTCTGTCCAGACTTCAGCCCGGTCAAGTCATTGCTATCCGGCAAAACCTGATTCGTATTCCAAAAAACCAATGAGTCATTGTGATAAATTAAAGCAATAATATCTTGCTCTGTATTAAGCTTAAATAAATACTTGGTATCAAAATCCAAGCTCAGATGCCTATTCTCCTCTTTTGTGATCAACGAGGCCACTTTATTGAGTTGATGTTGATTTTGCAGCATCAATTGTTCTAACTTTTCAATTACAACATCCGGATCAGAAATGGTATTTAAAATGCTGTTGGCAAATACATACGCCAAGACGCTTAACAGCAGAGCAAGAAAACTTATACCAATTTTTTTCATCCTAAGAGCAGTCTATTATTTCAAGCACTAAAGTACGGTTTTGAACGCTACAAAAACAAAATATCAAGATTTGAGATAAAAATTGAGTTATTTAAACGCTTTTTGCTGCACAAAAAAAATATTTTCGACCTGTACTGCCAAAACCCTCAAAAACTGTCACATTGCGTACCAAAATAAGTCGGAAAATAGGAAAACAATAAATCCTAACTATAGAGAATTGAATAATAAAGATTATATAAGATTGATTTACAGTATTTTAACTCATCTTTTACTGTTTTAATCAGAAAACTTAACTTTTGACTGGATAAACTACAGATTAAAAAAATTAGCTCAATACTAAAAAGCCAAAACTTCTAAATTGGCTTTCGGTAAAAATACATCAAGCTCGAATAATTTCCAGTTTGGTTAGCTTTCCAGTTTGAATACACACCTCTAAAAGCCGCTCTTGCTAACGGCATACTTTTTCCTTTGAATTTCTCACTGAGCAAAGAAACATAAAAAGCATCCCAAACCATAGGTTTTATCATTTCCTCCTTTAATGGAAATCTATTCATAAAAAATGAAATGGATTTAGGGTTGAAGTGAAAGAGATGTCGTGGAACATCCCAGGCTGCCCAATATTCCACGTAATATTTAGCATCCCAAGAAGCATTATTCGGCAAGGCAATTACTAATCTTCCTCCTGGTTTTAGAATTCTCAGAATTTCTGAAACCATGTTTTTTGGTTCAGCCACATGTTCCAAAACATGAAATAAAGTAACAAGATCAAATTGATCTTCTGCCATACTAGAAATTTTCGAAACATCCTCCGCCTCAATTTGAAAGTTTTTCAATACCATTTTGCGTGCCTGTTCATTCGGTTCCAATCCTGAAACTTTCCATCCTGCTTTTTTACAATACCCTAAAAAGTCACCTATGCCGCAACCAATATCAAGTACTTTTCCGATAGTCAAATCCCTTGTTACCTGCTTGTATTTATTCTTAATATTTACTTCTTTGATAAAATTATAAACTTTCGGTATCAACCCTTTATTATTTCCTCCATGGCTAAAATATTCACCCGAGTCGTAATAAAGTCCCATTTTATCAGCGGAAGGAAATGGCTGCGTAATTAGCACTTCACAATTTGTACATTGTAAGATATCGAATTCTTCTTGTGTAAGAAAATAATCCAGGATATGGAGTGCTGGAACGAGTGTGTCTGTTTGACAAATTGGACAGCATTTTTGCATAAGTCTTTAAATATGTTTCACGTGGAACGTTTGTCTATCTTCCTAAATAGATGGCCAATACAGAAATATCTGATGGAGAAACTCCACTTATTCTACTGGCCTGGCCAAGTGTATTTGGTTTTATAGTACTGAGTTTCTCACGGGCTTCAAAAGACAATGAATTGAGTTTCTTATAATCAAAATCAGGATAAAGCTTAACGTCTTCCAAACGCATAAGCTTATCTGCCATTTCTCTTTCCTTGCTAATATAGCCTTCGTATTTTATTAGAATTTCAGTTGCTTCAATTACCTCTGTCGAGAGCGAACTGTAGCCTTCAAAGAGTTCAGGTAAGCTTGTCATTAAATGCTGCAATCCAATTTGAGGACGCAAAACAATAGTAGCAAGCTTTAATTTTTGAGGAATTTTCACTGTACCCTGAGCTTCTAAATAATTATCTATAGCCTCTGGACTAACACTTTTATGCTTTAAAAACTGGGTAAAATTCTCAATCTGATCAGACTTCTCTATAAAACGGTTGTAACGCTCCTCTGAAGCTAACCCAATTTTATATCCTAATTCTGTTAAGCGGGCATCTGCATTATCTTGTCTTAAAAGAATGCGGTATTCGGCGCGACTTGTGAACATACGGTATGGCTCATCAACGCCTTTCGTAATCAAATCATCAATCAAAACACCGATATAGGCTTCAGAGCGTTTCAAAACTATTGGTTCTTTTCCATTAAGCTTTTGGTGTGCATTTATCCCAGCCATTAACCCTTGCGCCGCTGCTTCTTCATAACCTGTAGTGCCATTAATTTGACCAGCGAAATAAAGTCCTTCTATTAATTTTGTTTCAAGGCTATGTTTTAATTGTTCAGGTGGAAAATAATCATATTCGATAGCGTAACCTGGTCTGAATATTTTTGCTCTTTCAAAGCCTTCAATTTGTCTTAAAGCTTCAAGTTGAATATCGTCGGGTAAGGATGAACTAAATCCATTGAGATAATATTCTACCGTATCCCAACCTTCCGGCTCAACAAAAAGCTGGTGTGAATCTTTATCAGAAAAACGCTCCACTTTATCTTCTATACTAGGACAATAACGTGGTCCTATTCCATCAATGCGACCACTGAACATGGGCGAAAACTGAAATCCTGTCCGCAATGTATCGTGTACTTTTTTGGAGGTATAAGCCAGAAAACAAGGTCTCTGCTTTTTGATTAACGGTTCACCCATATAAGAAAATCCTCTGATCTCAGCATCTCCTTCCTGCTCTACCAGTTTAGAAAAATCAATTGTCCGTCCATCAACACGCACAGGTGTACCCGTTTTCATTCTGCTTGACGCAAAACCCAATTCCACCAATTGTTCTGTTATTCCTTTGCTGGCATTATCACCCATTCTTCCGCCGCCAAATGACTTTTCACCGATGTGAATTTTTCCATTAAGGAAAGTACCATTGGTTAAAACTACCGCTTTCGTTTCAATTGTATGTCCCATGCCAGTTTTAACGCCAACAATCTTATTGTTTTCAACCACAATTCCGGTGACCATATCCTGCCAAAAATCCAGATTTTTTGTTTGTTCAAGCATCTTACGCCATTCCATAGAAAACAGCATGCGGTCGCTTTGAGCACGCGGACTCCACATGGCCGGACCTTTAGATTTATTGAGCATTCTGAATTGTATCATACTCCTGTCAGTAACCAATCCAGAATAGCCACCCAAAGCATCAATCTCGCGCACAATCTGTCCTTTTGCAACACCACCCATGGCCGGGTTGCATGACATTTGTGCTATATTTTGCATATTCATGGTTACAAGCAATACTTTGCTGCCCAAATTTGCAGCAGCGGCAGCCGCTTCTGAGCCGGCATGTCCGGCGCCTACCACAATAATATCGTAAGAATCAAAAAGCATATTAGTAAAGTCAAAAGATTAGTATGTTTCACGTGAAACAAATATATAAGTGTTTAATAGTGTGCGTTTAATGGCGCAAAGATAGACATTTTTGTTCCGCATCTCTCATCGCGCTTTGTTCGTCTGCTGTTTTGTCGTTGAATCCAATCAAGTGCAAAACGCCATGAATTATAACCCGGTGTAGTTCAGTTTCAAAATCAGTATTCAGTTTTGCGGCATTATCGATTATTCGATCAAGACTAAGATATAACTCGCCTGAAATAACTTCTTCACTTTCTGAATTATCAAAAGTAATAATATCTGTATAGAAGTCATGGTGCAAATATTGTTGGTTTATCTTGAGTAATGCCTTATCTGAACAAAATAAAAAAAAGACCTCTCCGGCCTTTTTTTGATGTGCTTGAATAACATTCAAAACCCACTTTTTAGTATTCTTGTCTATTGAAACAGGCAAGACAACATCTATGCCTTCAAAATGAATCATGGGTTTTTAGTTTTGATTTTTGATCTGGTTCCAAATATTTTTTTAATGTCTTAATTCTGCTATTTGAGAGCTCACGATTTAGACTGTCTGACTCAAAAATAAAACGTATGAAATAATCTGATTGATCTATCAGAATTTCGTCAGCAATTAGACTCATTTTTAATGATAAAGGTGTTGCAAATTCAGTATTTAAAAGCCTAGACAAGTGTTCGAATTCTATAGCCTTACTTTGAATAAAAAAACCAACACCTTCATGTTTTATGTCTAAACCAAAATTAAATTCCGGTGTTGAATTGAAGCTGTAAATTGATTCAATTAATTCACTTCCAACTAATTGCAACTTTGCCACAAGTCCACTATTGTCTATTTGATCATCAAAACTATCGTCAACAAGGTTTTCACAAGCTCTAAAAGCTTCATTTTTAGTTTGTTGACTAATTATTACGGCGTAGAGTCCTTTTTGCATTGCGTCTAAAAAAGTATTCGTTATTTTTTGATCTGTAATAAGGCCTAAGTTCGAGTGGGTTTAGCCTTATCATTTCCTGCTGTTCTCTCAGTATGCTTTTATACTCAATTTCATCAATAAAGTTACCAAAATTATCGTCTTTAAAATCTTTCGATTCTCTTTTTTCTTCCTGCTCGCGCTTTTGCTCACTTTTTTCAGATTCCAGCATGCGGCTAACGATTTCTTTCTGGCGTTCAAAAAGGCGTTGGTTAACTCTCTTATTGACAAGGTCTTCCTCCAATTGTTCCATTTCTTCAATAATTTTTTTCAACTCAGATTCACCAAGTTTTCCTTCGGCTTGAAGACTGTTGAGGTATTGCTGCATTTTTTCACGAATAGCTTCTTGTTGCGCTGCCATACGTGCCAACTGTTCGCTCATGCCGGGCTTCCCTTCACCTTGCTCTTTCCCGGCTTTGTCGCGCATTTCCTGCAACATTTTGCCCAGTTGTTCCTGCATCTGACGCATCTGTTCAAGCTGTTTTTTCCCCGGTTTTTGACCAGGTTTAGGTTTTCCTTGTCCACTCATCGGGCTGGGCATTCCCATGCTATTCTCCATGTTTTCGAGAGATTCAGCGATCATTAATGCCAAATTATTCATGCTCATCAATGCAAATTGTTGCGCTGACAAGGCTTGACTTAAGCGCGATTCTTTTAGTTGTTCTAACGTTTCTTCTATTCTGAATTTAATACTTTGGAGTTCATCAAAGATAAAATTCTCAATGGCTGGCTGTCGCTTACCGAGCGCCCGGAGCGAATCTTCTACCACTTTAAAGTTGTCGGTAAGTTCATTTTGCTTTTTTACTAAATCTAAAAACGTAGGATCATCACGTTTTATCTCACTCAATTTCAGCATTATATTTTCCTGACTCAAAGAACTTCGCAGGATGTTTTCCAACAAAATCCGCATGGTGTGTGCGTCTTCCATTTGTTGCTGCTGCATGCTCATCTCCATCGACATTTGTAGCATATTGGCCATTTTCTTCATCTTTTCTCCGGCAGATTTCTTGCTCTTTGAACTTTTTTGTGGTTCGCCTTGCTGTTGTTCGCTTTCCGCATTTTCAAGATCTTGTTCTATCTCCTTCTCTATTTCATCTGTATTTTCAAGCTCCATTGGTCTGCTTAATTCTTCATTGCGATCGCGTATTGAATCCAGTTTGTTTTGCATCTCTTCAAAAGCCGCTTTTGCTTTCTCCATACTGTCCTGCTCTTCTCCTTCGGGCTTTTCTGTTTGCAATTCTTCTGCTAATTTTTCCAAATCTTTGATGAGGTCGCGCATAGCCTTTTCTACCTTGAGCTGCTTCAACAGGTTTAGATTTCTATCCAACAAATCTTCCATTTTCATATTGTCCATCTTCATATTCTGAAGCATCTGCTGCATCTGATCTTTATCGAGTTCGTCCATCATTTTCTGAATCTCTTCCATCAGTTTTTTCATCTCATCGGACATCACCTCTTCAAAAAGTTTTTCTATTTCTTCCTGTTTTTTTAATAAATCTTCATCTACCAATTCATTTTCTTTTTGAAACTCATTCAATTTTTTTTGTTCGTCACGCATCTCCTGCCAATCTTCCTTGAGCTGCTTCTGACGTTCCATAAGGTCTTCTAATTTCTTTTTGTCTTGCCATTCCGCTTCAGGTTTCAAGGCTAAATCTATCATCAACTTCTCTAAATCTTTCTTGATTTGTTTAGCAGATTCTTTAGCGCTATTCATCTTCTCGCTCAAAGTTGATTCACGTTCTTGAGCCAGCGAATCCAACTTTTCGTAACTTGGAACTACCAGAGTAAAAGGCTTTGAACGTGTTGATTTCGTGCCATTTATTAGGTCATTGTCCCAAATTTTAAAATAAGCCTCTACCCTATCACCTGGAGCCAAATTGACGCTATCTGCAAGAAAAGCGTGAAAAAACGTTTGTCGTATGCGATTTTTTTCCAAAGCAATTTCCTGCTGAAACTCGCGGGATGTTTCATTCGTTTTCGAATCGATTATCGTGTAGTAAAACCTCAGCTGTGTGAAGCCATAATCATCTGTAATGCCACCAGAAAAATAAAATTTCCTGCCTAAATCTTCCGTTACCATCTCGGCAATAATTTCTGGAAAAGCATCAGGAATCATTTTCAGGCTTAACTCGAATGTTTCTTGTTTTTCCGACCAGCGATTAGACGAACGAATTTCTAACTTCGTATCCTTTTTAAGCTTAAAATTGTAAGTCCAAACATTCTCTTTCTGCGATGGCGAAATGGTTAAGCTATCGGCCGAAATAATTTCTAGAACATCAGTATCCCGCGAAAAAATATCAAGCTTTATTTCACTCCCTTCTGCAACATAAAAACTGGATTTCGATCGTTCAGAAACAGCATCTAAACGGGTATATGCTGGTGGCGTGATCTGAGCCTCGTATGAAAGTATAACTGGTCGGGGAAAAACATGCAAAGTGATTGGCTGACTTTGATACTCGCCGCCTTCAACTAGAAACTGGACATTTCGTCCCGGCTTTTTGAACGTAAAATTGTACTTATTCACACTTTCGCGTGCCATCAGTTGCTTTCCACCATAAGTAGTAATATAAAAAGCTGAAGGAATTTCGTCTCCGGTGACTTTGATTTCAAATCTATAATCCTCATTTTGAAGGCTTGACAAAGAATCTCCTGCGTAAATAACTTCAAAAGGCATCGGCTTGACAAAAGCCACATTATAGCGCACAATCCGATTGCCCGACTCTTTAAAAAGCTGCGGATTGATAAACCAAAGCGCTGCAAAAAGCAGCACCGCACCTACTAGATATGGTGCAAATTTCAGGCTCGACTTAAAATCTATAGCATCGGCAAATCGAAATGCCTCCAATTGACGACTTCTACTTGCTATGGTGGCAAGCAACAAATCACTCTGGCTTTCACTCATAGCCATGCTTTCAAGCTGTAAGGTGTTCAAAAGTTTATCGTCAATTTCTGCAAAATGCAATCCTATCAGCCGTGCGGCTTTGGCTTCGCTCATCTGTTTACGAAAAAAAATCAACTGATACAGTGGCCACAAAATATAGCTGGCAATAATCCAGAAAAATCCTATCAAATAAACAATAAGCAACACCAATCTCCCATTTTTGGGTAGCCAAAGCAGGTATTCAATACTGCTCAATGTTATGACCAGCAGCAACAACATAAAAATGCCCAAAAACAAGCCTTTCAACAAGCGATTAGTGTAATATCGCTTGATAAACGCATGAATTTTAGGGATTAAAGCCGAAAGCTGATTGCTCATTGAAAAAAATATTTTATGGCCACTTCTAAACGATTTAAAAAAATGATTGTTACTTTAGCTGGCAAATATACACATAACCGCAAGTATTAATTTTACACTAACAAACTGATTTTATGAAATCTTTCCTTTCCTTATTACTCTTATTCTTTGTTTTACAGCCACTTATGGCACAAACGATTGAGCCGCATATTCACGACCGCTATTGCAGACATTATCCGGAGCAGTCCGAAATTCCTGCTTATGCCTACCGTAACGACTGGCAAAGTGATCTTGTTCACGCTTATGACGTCAATTTTTATTTTCTGGATTTAGCAGTTTCCAGCACTTCCATTCAAGTGGGCGGAACGGTAGAATTTCATGCTACCGTTGTAGCCGATGATTTTAATATTTTCGCCTTTGAACTTAACTCCGCGCTATCGCTCGATAACATTATTTTTAACGATGTGGTCGTCGAAAACTGGACTTGGGAAGGTGATAACGTGCTGGCTGAAGTACCCACTTTGCAGTCCGGTGATACCTTTGTTGCCAAAATTGAATACGGCGGGACACCTCCTACCGGCGGTTTCTTTTCCGGAATTACCAACGATTATTCCAGCACCTGGCAAAAAGACATGACCTGGACACTATCAGAGCCTTATTCAGCTAAAGATTGGTGGCCGAACAAACAGGTTTTGACCGACAAAGCAGATTCTGTTTGGGTTTTCTTAACAACTAATACCAACGAAATGGCTGGCTCACAAGGCTTGTTAACTAATATTACCGATCTGGGCAACAATAAGTTACGTTACGAATGGAAATCAAACTATCCGGTCGCATACTACCTGATTTCATTCGCTGTTTCAGATTACCAGGAATACAATATTTACGCAAAACCAGAGGCCCTGGAAAATGACAGCATTCTTGTACAGAATTTTATTTATAACCACCCAAACTACCTCAATAACAACAAAATTGATATTGACGCAACAGTGCCGATGATTGAATTGTTCTCTGATTTGTACGCGATGTATCCTTTCAAGGACGAAAAATATGGCCACTGCATAACAACTCTTGGCGGAGGCATGGAGCATCAAACGATGACAACCCTGGGCGGTTTTTCATTTGGTTTGGTAGCACACGAATTAGGCCATATGTGGTTTGGCGACAATGTTACCTGCGCCACCTGGAGCGATATTTGGGTGAATGAAGGCTTCGCAACCTACAGTAACTTCTTAGCTGTTGAGCATTTAATAAGCCATGCCGCCGGACAAAATTTTATGGTCAGTACACAAAACAGTGTGATGTCCTCAGCCGGAGGTAGCGTTTACGTTCCACCGTCCGATGCCACTCCTGATGATGTTTGGCGAATCTTTAACGGGCGTCTTACTTATGATAAAGGCGCGGCCATAATTCATGTATTGCGTCACGAAATCAATAATGATGAGCTATTTTATGAAGTTTTAAACACCTATCAGGAATTCTTTACAGACAGCACAGCCACCGGCGACGACTTCAGAATGATTGCAGAACAAGTTACCGGAATGGATTTCGAGCAGTTTTTTAACCAATGGTATTATGGCCAGGGATATCCTCGCTACGATATTGAATACTACATGTTTGAGAATACCTTCAATATGTATGTAACCCAAAACACATCCTCCATCACGCCACTTTTCCAGATGACAATGGATT
This sequence comes from Bacteroidales bacterium, assembly GCA_023229135.1. Classification (GTDB taxonomy): domain Bacteria; phylum Bacteroidota; class Bacteroidia; order Bacteroidales; family F082; genus UBA5536. Next base: position 48,580 of record JALNZT010000005.1, on the reverse strand, counting down.
ATAAACTGACTTTTAGTGACAATAGCGATACAATAGTTCGGCTGTTTCAGGGAAGCAACCTGGAGCATTTTGCCCTCGAACTGGATAAACAGGTTGTGAGCGTACAGGTCGATCCAGATAACTGGACTTTTGAACGTGTAAACAGCATCGTTGTTGGCACAAACTCCGAGTTGAAAAGTGAGAATTACTTCAGTGTTTACCCCAATCCTGTGTCAGACATGTTGAATATTGTTTTCACACACGAGCAACAGCAAAGTACTGCTATTCTCCATAATTCAGCCGGACAAGTATTGATCAGCCAGTCGCTCAATTCCATTAATAACCTATTGGATATGAGCCATCTGCCAAAAGGAATATACTTCCTCACGGTGAGTAACGAACAAAATAATTATACACGTAAACTGATAAAATAGGCGCACGACAGCAACTTTCTAGGTGAAAAAATCTAGATTTGCCCGGTTTAAAGCAAGATGTCTTTCCTGCTTTAGGCCGGGCATCTTCAAAATTGGGCTTCCTAAGTTTTGGTATCTTTGCAATCCAAAATTCAAGAGTTTATGTCAGAAAATATCCGGGTGCGATTTGCACCAAGCCCAACAGGGCCGCTTCATATAGGAGGTGTACGCACTGCTTTATATAATTATTTATTTGCCAAAAAAGCCGGTGGAAAAATGATCCTCCGCATCGAAGATACCGACCAGACACGCTTTGTGCCAGGTGCCGAGCAATACATTATGGAAGCCTTCAAATGGTGCGGCATTCAGTTTGACGAAGGCATAAACGAAGGTGGAAAATACGGCCCTTATCGCCAAAGCGAACGCAAAAATATGTACGCCGATTATGTCGAACAGTTGCTCAAATCAGGTAATGCCTACTATGCTTTTGACACCGCTGAAGAACTCGATACTTACAGAAAAGCTGCCGATACCGACAAACAAACTTTTATTTACAATACCGAAAGCCGCAAAAAACTCCACAACAGCTTAAATATGTCAGAAGCTGATGTGAAAAAGCTGATTGCTGACGGCACGCCATATGTGGTGCGTTTCCTGATTCCTGAAAACACCAGCGTTGAGATGAAAGATCTCATCCGAGGTGAGATTAGCGTGAAATCTGAAACGCTGGACGACAAGGTGTTGTACAAATCTGACGGCATGCCTACCTATCACCTTGCCAATATCGTTGACGACCATCTGATGAAAATTACGCACGTTATCCGCGGCGAAGAATGGCTGCCTTCCTTACCACTTCACGTACTTTTATATCAAGCTTTTGGCTGGAATATGCCCCAGTTTGCACACTTGCCTTTGCTGTTGAAACCCGACGGCAATGGCAAACTCAGCAAACGCGATGGTGACCGGCTGGGCTTTCCGGTTTTCCCGCTACAATGGAAAGATCCTAAAAGTGGCGAAACCTCCTCCGGCTACCGCGAAAATGGCTATTATCCTGCTGCTTTCGTAAATATGCTGGCATTGCTCGGCTGGAATCCCGGTAGTGAACAGGAAATCTTCTCAATGGACGAACTTATCGAAGCATTTTCGCTGGAACGCGTAGGAAAATCAGGCTCTAAATTTGATCCCGAAAAAGCAAAATGGTTCAATCACCAATACCTCATTAAGAAAACAGATCAGGAAATTGCTGAAGAATGGATTGCCTGGCTAAAAAGCGAGAAACAGCTTGAAATAACAGCAGACAAAGCACTGAAAATTGTTGGGCTGATCAAAGAACGCGTGCAATTTGTGCATGAGTTGTGGAACGAGGCCATCTTTTTTATAGAAGCACCTGAAAGCTATGATGAAAAAGTGGTTAAAAAACGCTGGAAAGCTGAGAGCCCGAATCAAATGGAAAGCCTGGCGCAACAACTTGAAACGATTACTGATTTCACAGCCAGCGCGGTTGATGAAAAAGTAAAAAGCTGGATCACCGACAATGAACTTTCGATGGGAGCAGTGATGAATGCCTTGCGGCTGTTGCTTGTTGGTGCCCCCAAAGGCCCGCATCTGGGCGATATTATGGAAGTGATTGGCAAAACTGAGAGTCTGTCGCGTATCCGCGAAGGAATTCATGCATTACAATCTTAAAAACAAATTTTATGTCGGTAATTTCAATAGAAGGAATGGAGTTTTTCGCTTATCACGGCTGCTTTGCCGAGGAGCAACTGATAGGCACCTGGTTTGTGGTAGATTTGTTTTTGCATGTAGATACTACTTCCGCCGAGCAGTCGGATAAACTTCAAGAAACAGTTAATTATATGGCTGTTTATCAAGTTGTTAAAAAAGAGATGATGGTCAACTCTAATTTATTAGAGCATGTTGGCCGACGCATTTTAAATACCATTAAAACCGAATTTAAAACCGTTGAAAAGGCAAGCGTTAAGGTACGCAAAATGAACCCGCCACTGGGTGGCAAAATGGATTTTGTGAGTTTAACGTTAGAAGGATGAAACCAAAGCTGCAATTGATACCGTTAGAAGTTTGCCTGCGCTGCGGAAAGCAGTTTGAATGCGGAAAATCTGGTAAATGCTGGTGCTACGAAGTAGAAACAAAGCCATCAGTACTAGAAGTTATTCAGGAAAAATACGACAGTTGTCTCTGCCGCGAATGCTTGCTTGAACTAAATAAATTGCCGGACAGTTAGACGCTTGACAGCATTACAAATATTTGTATCTTTGCAGGCCAAAATACTGGTCTCGTGGCCGAGTGGCTAGGCAGCGGTCTGCAAAACCGCGTACAGCGGTTCGAATCCGCTCGAGACCTCTGAGAAAGAGCTTTAGAAATAAGGCTCTTTTTTTTATTTTGATGGAGTTTCTAAAGAATCGCTTTCGGCTTTTTTCTCCATTCAACACCCGATAAACCAGTTGGATTTATGAGAAATTAATTCTACTTTTATCCCTAATTAAAAACTGCTCAATCATGCTTCAGGCTTTGAAAACTAAAATGGTGATCATCTTTTATGCGTTGGCATATAAAGTTAGTTATACGCCTAATTTAGAGTGCATTAATCCAGCAGCATGGGACATAGATAAAAGAGAAATAACAAGCATTTGGTTGTTAGCCAAATCGTTAGCACCAATACTATGACAGACCAACAAGCAATAACTTTTACGACAAGTATTTTTGATTCAATAAAAAAATCAAAGACAATTTCAGACTTAGAAAACATACCTGACAAATTAGATATACCGAAAAAAAATAGAATGAATATTGACGGTTACCCTAAAATTGAGTTTGATATAAAGCCTATTGAAATTGAGACACTAATTAACAACGGCATATTAGACAGCGAATTAAAATTTACAACAGATATTACTTCAAAATTGTCTGACCCATTGGCAAAAATTTTATATGCGACTGCATGGAAAAATGGAGATTTAAAAAAAGTCAAGCATATAATAAAAGGGATTTTGGACTCTGAGAATAATGATAATGACCAAGATGACGCTTTGGTATTTTATCAATTTGGCAAATACTTGACTAAGAAATCAGGACAACCAATCATAGACCAACACGTCATTAGAGCTTACGCAATTTATTGCTCGACAGACAATGAAAACGTTGAAAAGTTTCGTAAACTTGAAACACTTGACAAAACACACAAAACCATAATCAATAAATATATACAGTGGCTGACATCTGACAATCTTACAAAAGAATTAAGGAGTGAAAAAGATTACTCATATTACATTGACAAATTGCTCTTTGCGACAGGAAAGACAATCAAGTTTCGCAAGTCAAGGAAAGAACTCTAGAAACAGGTTGTATTCTGAAAATCCTTATTTCTAGAAATAATTTAAGTTTAACAGAATGAAAAAAACATTGATTTTAGTAGGTATGTTGCTTGCGTTTGGATTTGCAAATTCGCAAGACTTCAAAGGTAATGACGAGCAATTAATAAAATCAAATTTAAAATTTTCAGACTTAACGGAAAATGAAAAAGCAGAAGCCATTAAATCTCTGGCTGATGGTAATTGTTATTACAATGGCATTAAATTATGGGGGAAAGTCCAATTTGTATCTTCTTTCCCGGATATAAAAATTCAATATGTTGATAATTTCCCCGACATAAAAGTGAAGTTTGTAACTTCTTTCCCAGATGAATGTGGTTTATGGCAAATAACCGAGAGTTTTCCTGATTTTAAAGTTCAAGTAGTAACAAGTTTTCCAGACATAAAAATTAAAGTCGTAGAAAGTTTTCCAGGTGTTGATTAAAACCAGCCCATAAAAGCATTTAAGTAACAATGGCGGATTTTGTGAATGGCGAGAAGCAAAAATGTACATTTGATTTCTAATCTAAAAATAAAAGCAATGAAAAAGATAAACAAACATTTTACTCCTGATAGGATTACAGAGTTGTCAAGATGTGAGATTTTTGTTTTTGGGAGTAATAATGAAGGACAACACAATTGGGGCGCAGCTCGTATAGCCTATGAAAAGTTTGGCGCAGAATGGGGTGTGGGCAACGGCCGCACAGGAAAATGCTATGCCATACCCTCAATGAACGGAGAGTTAGAAAAGATCAAACCATTCGTGGATGAATTCATTGAATATGCCAAACAATATCCAAATAATCGTTTTCTGCTTACACGCATAGGCTGCGGTATAGCAGATTTCAAAGATGAAGATATGGCTCCATTATTTGAGAAGTGCCTAAACCTGCCCAATGTAACCATTCCACGAGATTGGATAGCCACTATACTAGTTGGACCTATGATTGATAATCAATACGAAATACGCAAAGTTGAAGAGCCGAAAGCACTAACGGAGGATACGCTACTCCATATTTGCCAAAAATATCGTTACCAGATAGGTGCAGGCATAACATGTGAGATGCCGATTGTAAATGTTCGTTATATCATAGACAATGACCAGTTTGGCTATGCGTGTTTTGGCAATTACTTTTTCTATGGAAATGATTTCTACGTTTGGGACTTAGATGATAAATGGGCTGACGAGCATAATGAAGCGGTTGTAATGGATTTTTTTCACGATGAATGTTTCGGCCGAGGGTATGCACATAAGATGATTTTTGCTGGAGTGAGAACCAATTTCGTTGATGCATATAGGAAGCATATATATTCAGGCGATGTTGTAAAAGTAGACGACAGAGAAGGAAAAAATCTTTATCATCTTGCTTTGGGTGCTTTTGCTAATGAAGAAGGTAAAGGTGATTACCGATTCATTTTAGATAACCATAGTCTTCTTATTTCAGATTGTATTGATAAAAAATACAAACTTACGCGTATAGGCACAATCTTTTATCAACTTGAAAAAGATCAGTCCCCGGGGACGATCAACTCTCAATCTTCAGCGTTTAATTTAAACTTAATGACTGGTAATCATAAACAAATTGAGCTATTGAAGGCTCAATATACGCCAAACTTTAATAAAGAAGAATGGAAATATATAGCACTCAAGAATTTGGACATTGAGTATAATTGGAATAGATAGGATAAAGAGTTATGATAGATAATAATAAAGCTGTATTAGGAGCTATAGGTGAAAATGTAGTTATATCTAAGTTATTAGAACATGGATGGGTCGCATTTAATGTCAATAGTACAATTAAAAATTTCAAGTCCATAGACCTTGTTTGCATAAGGATGGAAGAAGGTACATGGAAGCATAAGTCAGTATTGGTGCAAGTAAAAACATTAAAACGACATAAACCCAATGCTAAATTAAACTTTCCTACAGGATTTGACATTTTTAGTTCAAAAGACAAGACCTACCTGGACGTTAACATAAAAGGTCCGTATGTCTTCGTTGTGGCAAATCCGTCTGAAACCGGTTATATTTTTGAGTATTATATCCTTTCTCGAAACCAGATGAAAGAATTACTATACGAAAGTAATAAATGGTATATAAGTTGGGAGAGAGAAAATCCTATTAAGGAAAAAGGTGTTACTGCGGGACTCCTTCTGCATTGGATAGAAGGATATGGTGATAAAGCGGTAAAAGGACGTATGGAATTTGTTAATCCATTGGCGAAGCACAAATCTTGCAAAGATAATTGGAATAACATTGAAAATGAATAACATATATAATTAAATTATTGTGACTTTTAGAAATACATTAATGTCAAAAACCAGAAGATATCAGTATGTAAATTTGGCCTTGAAATTGCACCAGTTTTAACTGGCACAACATGATCGGTTTAAGTGGCGCACTATGGCCGGTATGTCCACCGTTCTATTTTTTTACTAAAAAACTACTATCACTTAATTTCCCTACCCATAAAAAAAAACCACCAAAATTTGGTCTCGCTTTCAAGGTCAAAGGTGTGATTACCATATAAAAAAGGCTCCAAAACCGAAGTTATGAAACCCTTCATTTTCAGAGCCTTCCACGAGACTCGAACTCGCGACCTGCTCATTACGAGTGAGCTGCTCTACCAACTGAGCTAAGAAGGCAAAAATCAAGCTGCAAATTTACAATTTTATGCACCCAAATTATTGTAAAATCAAAAATTCCTTCACTTCCGGCAGTTCTTGCTATTTTTGTGCTTTCACACCAACAGCAAATCTCTATGAAAATCCTTTTTGTTTGTCTTGGAAATATCTGTCGATCGCCTGCCGCAGAAGGCATTTTTGCTCAAAAAGCACAAAATGCCGGCCTGCATGTTGAAGTAGATTCTGCCGGAACTTCTGCCTGGCACGAAGGTGAAAAAGCTGACCACCGTATGCGGCAAACTGCTAAAGCCAGAGGTTATGAGCTTACCAGTCTGGCGCGTCCGGTGAGAAGCAGCGACTTCGACAATTTCGATTACCTCATCGCAATGGATGATCAAAACTACGACGACCTGCGTCAAAAAGCAGCTGACAACTTGCAAATGGATAAAGTGTTGCGCATGAGCGACTTCTTTACACGTAAGGATATCGACCATGTTCCTGATCCGTATTATGGCGGTTCAAAAGGCTTCGACCTGGTTGTTGACCTGCTGGAAGAAGCTTCAGAAAACCTTATTAATTTTATTAAAAAACAGTAAGTTGGCCCTTATCCTGCAATACCTCAGCATTGCCATTTTAGCCAGTGTGCGGCTACTAATGACGCCTCCTGTGGCCTATTTAGCTGGCATGTCGCTCACCGAAACACTCATCACGGTAAATGCAGGTGGATTAGCAGGCTTTATTTTCTTCTATCATGCATCAGACTGGGTTAGCTGGAAAAGACCGCAAAAGAGCGCTAAGAAAGCCGGAAAACGTTTTCGACGCCTACGCAATATGCTCAAATACCGCAACAAAGTGGGTCCCTGGCCATTTATTATCACTTCGCCATTTTTATCCGTTCCAGTAAGTGCTTTCGTTATCCGTAAACTTTATCGCCGCTCTAAGTGGGTATTTCTGGTTTCACTGCTGACAATACTGTTCTGGGGTACGCTTTCCTGTCTGGTTTTCTATCCGATTGGATTTATATAGGAGATTCAAAGATTCAAAATTCAAAGATTGAGCCTACTCCGAAAAGTAACATTTCGACACTAAGATACGAAATCAGGAAAATGGAAAAACATTAAACACTTGATATTCAAATTTTTAAGAATCATAATTTCTTGTGTATTAGTGGCATTCTTTGATCTTTTGACTTTTCGGAGGGGACTCAAGATTCAAGGATTCAAGGATTCAAAAATTCTATCCTGCTCGTTGTTCCTCCTCGCAGAATTCAAAGATTCAAGTACTTCGGTCTGTATATGAAAATGTGAGTTATCGAAGAAGACTCAATCTTTGAATTTTTAAATCCTTGAATCTTTGAATTTCCTGTATCACAAGCTTTTTGCTATTTGTGTATAAAAATCCTATTTTTGGAGACTTAAAAACGATATAATGGCAGAAAGAACATTTTCTCTACAGCTCAAAGTACGTGATTACGAATGTGATATGCAGGGCGTTGTAAATAATGCCAACTACCAACATTATATGGAACACGCCCGCCACGAATACCTGAAAGCGATTGGGATTAATTTCGCCAAACTCACCGAGGAAGGTATTTTGCTGGTGGTAAAACGCATAGAAATAGATTATCATTTCCCTTTGCGCAGCGGCGATTCTTTTGAGGTAAGCTGCCGTCTTGAACGCATTTCGCCGCTTAGGTTTGGCTTTTTGCAACAGATAAAACGGCTGAGCGACCAAAAACCTATTATCTCCGGAAATGTTATCGGCACCTCAATAAACCGTCAGGGAAGGCCTATTTTGCCGGCAGTGCTGGACGAATATTTCAAACAGCGCTAAATAGTTTTTGCAAAAATGACTGCGAAAATCAATACTCGAAAGCTACTTCTATTTGTTTTGGCATGTATTCCCAGCCTGTGTTTGCAGGGCCAGCAACAGCGACAATGGCTTGCAGCAGGTGGTCTTTTTCCTGATAAACCGCTGGACTATCGCGAAGCTCAATTTAGTGGCTCGCTCTATGTTTTACATACACCTTCGGGCTGGCCAAATCGTATGTTTGCCAACTACTCGGCGGGCATGAGCCGAAGCATTTATCGCTGGGAAAGTATCGCAAAAAAGCACAAAGAGCTGGGTGTTGAAATAGCAACTTTTACCCAGTTTATTTTTGAAGATCCACTCAAAACCTTTCAGGTCAATCATTTCAATACGGAGTATAAAGTTGGGCTTTATTATAGCTGGCAACCTACTAAAAACTGGGCTTTCAGGCTTAGGCTCTATCATATTTCAGCCCATCTTGGCGATGATTTTATTTACCGCTTTTATGTTACCGAATACCTCGATAATCCACGTATTTATGAGGTTCTTGATTTTAGTGCAGCTTTTCAAATCAAGAACTGGACGCTGTACGCCACACTTGGTGTGATTCCGCATTCGGCCTACGAACGCAAACGTTTTTTGGGAGATTTAGGTGCAATTTGGAAAAAGCCAGTGGGCCAAAAAGACTGGCTGCGCTGGATGCTGGCAGCGCATGCACAACTTGAACAGGAAACCAATTTTTATCCCGGAACAAGGCTCGCGGCAGGCATCGAAATAGGGAAGGAGGGAAGCTCGCCGGTTACGATCATGTTCGACGCCTTTCATGGCTATATTCCTTACAGCCTTTACGATAAAGCACGCATTAGCTGGATTGGCGGAAGTATGAGCTTTCAGCCGTTTAGATGATTAGGCCTTTGTGTGCTACTTTATTATTTCATTAATGGCGTAAAAAACTCAATTTTACCACATTTTGGGCAAACATATAAATCAAACGATTCTCTATTCACAAACAATTCAAAAACACTTCCCAAGGCGCCAATTCTGGTTCCTTCATGGAATTTATAACCCTGTGTAAACCATTGGAATTTTACATCTGAGACAATCTATTTCACGGGCTTCTTTTTCTTGAGAATTTTTAATTTCAATAATTTTATTTTCTGAAAGGCTGAAATTATAATTCCAGCATACATCAAAATTATCTAAAATTTCAGCGCTACAATTTGGACAATTTTTCATTTTATTAGTTTATTAGTTTATTCGCTTGAGCATTACATATTTTCATAGTTATTTCTCTACCAAAAATTTCCCTGCAAAACGCAAATAATTTTTCAAGGTATCTACCCTCGCTTCCACTTCAAAACTGCCCGAAAAATACTCTGTAGAGATAGAGTCCACCTGAATATATCCGGCATAAGCCTGATAAGTTAGCAGGCTGTCGCGCTCAATGCGCATACTTGCATAAGCGGTTTCATATTGATCAAAACGAAAAATGCCCGGCCCTTTCACCACCGGACGCTGATCGCTGCCAATCCTTAGCATAAAAAGGCTAGCTGGTATTTCAGCTGGATTGTGCCAAGTTGCAAATGCATAACCGTTAAGGTATTGAAAATGTATGTTTTGAGCGCTATAATCCCCCAAATGGGTTTTATTCATCTGGTAGGCTGCTACACAATATGACTCACCACAATCCGGTGCTTGCAGGCGGGTTTCGTCTTTCTTTTTGCAGGCTGACAAACTCAAAACCAGGCCAACAATAAAAATTAGAATAAGTTTAACTCTCATTTTTTTGCTTAAAATAACATGAAAAAACTATTTCTTTTGTCGTGAAATGCCCGTCTCTGCCAGCTCAAAATCCATCTGCTTTTTAAGCAAATCAACTTTTTTCACTTTGATTTTTACCGCATCACCAAGGCGGAATATCTTTCCATGCTCCTGGCCTATTACCCTGAAATTCTCTTCGTCTAAATAATAATAGTCGCCGGGCATATCAGTGTAGCGTACCATACCTTCGCATTTGCTGGTTATTAGCTCAACGAAAATACCATATTTGCTCACCCCGGAAATCAATCCATCGAAGCTTTTGCCAATCTTGTCGGCCAGGTATTCGGCCTGTTTGTATTTTACCGACTCCCGCTCCATATCAATGGCGCGACGTTCCATTTCGCTGGCGTGGATACACATTTCCTCGTAAGTTTCAGCACTTGCCGAAGCTTTGTTTTCTATCAGATAACGTTCCAAAAGCCTGTGTACCAGCAAGTCTGGATAGCGCCGGATAGGGGAGGTGAAGTGAGTATAAAACGGGAAAGCAAGTCCGTAGTGGCCAATGTTTTCGGTACTGTATTCGGCTTTGGCCATAGTGCGTATGGCAACGGTTTCAATCAGGTTTTTCTCGCCTTTGCCTTCTACCGCTTTAAACAAATTATTGTAAGAAGTAACCAACTTTTGGCGGTTGCTGATATTCATAGAATAGCCCAAACGTGAAACCAGCTGAATAAACGTATTCAACTTTTCAGGATTGGGTTCGTCATGCACGCGATACACAAAAGTTTTGGGTTTTTTACCTTTAGTTTTTCCGATTTTTTCTGCTACACGCCTGTTGGCCAGCAACATAAAATCTTCTATCAATTTATGACTTTCCTGCTGCACTTTTACGTAAGTATCAATAGGTTTGGCATTTTCATCCAGGATAAACTTCACCTCTTCTGAATAAAAGTTGATGGAACCATTGTCCATACGCTTGCTGCGTAACTTTTCTGCCAGGCGGTGCATCACCAGAATTTCTTCTTTAAATTCGCCTTCACTGCCTTCTATCACTGCCTGAACATCTTCATAGGCATAGCGTCTGTCAGAATTAATCATCGTTTTACCAATCCATTCATTCAGTACTTCTGCTTCTTCATTGAGTTCAAACACAGCCGAAAAACAGCGTTTGTCTTCGTTAGGCCGCAGCGAACAAACGCCATTTGAAAGCTTCTCGGGAAGCATAGGAATCACGCGATCAACAAGATATACCGATGTTCCGCGCTCTTTAGCTTCTTCGTCAAGGGCAGTTCCTGGCACCACATAATGCGACACATCAGCGATATGCACGCCCACTTCATAATGGCCGTTTTCGAGCTTGCGCAGCGATAGCGCATCATCGAAATCTTTGGCATCAGCCGGGTCGATGGTGATGGTAAAAACATCCCGAAAATCTTTACGCGAAGCCAATTCGGCAGCAGTAACTTTTTCAGTGATAGCGCCAGCTTCCTTTTCCACAGCAGTCGGAAACTGCAAAGGATAATTATGCTCGGCCAAAATCGACTGCATCTCCACATTGTTCTCACCGGGTTTGCCCAACACCTGAATCACCTCACCAAAGGGGTTTTTCGATTGCTCGGGCCATTCGCCAATGCGAACAATCACCTTATCGCCGTTTTTGGCCGTATTAAGCGCTGATTTCGGCACAAAAATATCCATTGGCATGTGTGGGCTATCAGGTATCACAAATGCAAAATCGCGGTTGAGTGCAAGCACACCCACATAATCTGTTTTGGTACGTGAAAGTACTTCAACAATTTTACCTTCGATTTTACGGTTTTTACGCCTCGGAAAAAGCACCACCCGCACCACATCCTGATGCAAAGCTTGTCCGGTATTATTTGAACTTATAAAAATATCTTCGCCTCCATCTTCGGGAATAATATAGGCTTTTCCGGTGCTTTTCATATCGACAGTGCCGGTGATTGTTTTGCTTTTTCCACCTATTTCTGCCAGCATTTCCTTGCTAAGCACATAGCGATAGGGTCGCTCTTCGCGCAGCTTGCCATCGGATAGAAGCTCGCGCAAAATGGTATCAATAAAGTCTTTTCCGGCTTTGTCTTTAACGCCAAGTAGTTTAGCTATTTGTTTGTAATTGAATGGTTTGTAAGGCTGTTCACCAAATATACTCAGTATCGTATTCGTGAAAGTGCTTTTGCTGCCTGTTGATTTCTTCTTTTTGGCCATCTGGTTTTCGTTTATAGTTATTGCCAATGCTGTCCTGCATATTCGCAAAACAGTTACAACGAAATTACAATAAATTTGGGGAAGGAGCTTTTAAATCTTAAAAAAGCTAAACGGAGTTTTGCTTATTCATCCTCAAAAACATCCGGTATCAGTAAATTATCATCGCCATTTTAGTTCATTACCTTGAAAGCTTCAGCCCAACCCTCGCGCGAGTTTTGAGCGGCTCTGATAATGATTTGATCCTCCTCCAAAATCAATTCAAGCTTATTTTTGATGATAGCGTTCCGGCAGGGATTTTGAAAGCGGCAAGTACTTTGAGTTTCCAATTTTAATTAACGGAATAAGCATAATATTCACTTTACAGTTTGGTCATACGAAGATAGCTTATTTCCTTACAATCCAAATATCCTGTGGCACAACCTTAGACTTACCGTATTCAAGCTCAATATGTTCAAGCACTTCCATCTCGGAGAACAATTGAAGCATGAACTCCTTTGGCTGAAAGGCCGAAAAAGTGCGGTGACCTTCCTTTACTTTTCCTCTAACGACGAGTTTTCCAGCTTCAAATCGTGCCTTTTCTGAGCTATCCAATTTTACCTTGAAATTCGCACCTTGTGTTGTCAAAAATAAGATGCCGCCAGGTTTTAGAACCCTGTAAAGCTCTTTAAACCAAGCGTGATGCATGGCTTCTGCGAGATGCGTAAAAATTGAAATACCATAAATAACATCAAAAAAATCATGCTCATAAGGAAGCTTGGCCTCCAATTTATTCAAATTAAAAGAAACATCAGGAATATTAGCGCTGCACCAGCCAATAGATTTTTCATTGTAATCTGTGCCATAAAATGAACAGCCATTGTTGATTACTTCAGGCAAATGACGGATAATTCGACCAGGGCCGCAGCCCCAGTCCAAAATTCGTTTCTGTTCAAGCTGAATGTATTTCGCGAAGTGATTTTTTAACCAAATGGCCGTTTGCCTGCTGTCTTCGTAATATTTTTTGTAGTCTAATTGGAAAGACTCATACATGAGGTAATCGGGAGGGAGGCTCAATCCGGGATTATTTAACCTAAATTCGGAATTTTTTTGCTTATTTTTCAGTCTGACAATTTGAAATCTCAAAGTATCTGCAACTGTTAAAAGACCCAGTCGTCTAAGTAAACCGGAAATAGAATTTAAGAAACTACGCAACATTAAAAAAATTTTTACAAAATTATCTTTTTATTTAACATAAATTAATATTTTTCATTACATTTGAACTCAAATAATTATTTTAATCAAATTTAAACATTTTTGGTCATGAAACAAACAACTTTATTACTCTCATTTCTATTCATTTCGTTGGTGACATTTAGTCAATCTTGGCAAATTAGCGGAAACACCTATTACGTTAATCCAACAACCACAGACATTGGAATAGGAACAAGTTCTGCCTCTTCAAAGCTAGAAGTTAAATCTTCTACTAGCAAGCAAAATCCCTTTGTTGTTAAAAACCAATATGGGCAAACGAAACTCAAGGTGCATTCGAATGGTGGCGTTTCAATAGGTAATAACTTAAATCCACCAGTAGATGGATTAGCAGTTGAAAATCATTTAGTCATGAATTTCTACAAATGGATGGGTTTTGGGCCTAGTACTGAACTATCAAATCGCCTGCAGCTACACCATAATTCAGTTCATGGCTATATAGATTATAAAGACAATCTTCACTTCAGAGCAGATAGAAACTGGATAAGTGCTTTGACCCTATATGGCAATGGTAGTGTAGGTGTTGGGTTTGGAACAACATATAATACCGGCGACTACAGGAATCAAGGATATAAACTTGCCGTTAATGGAGGAATTATTTGCGAGGAAATAAAAGTAGTAACTGACGTGCCTGATGCAGACTACGTTTTTGAAGAAAACTACTTTCTATCCCCACTTTCTGAAGTTGAAACCTTTATAAAAACCAACAAGCATCTACCGAATATTCCTTCTGCTGAACAATTTAAATCAGATGGATATAAAGTTGGAGAAATGGATGAGATGTTGCTAAGAAAAATTGAAGAGTTGACACTTTATATAATACAATTGAACAAAGAAATTGAAAGACTCAATAAGGAATTAAGCAAAGTTAATTAAAAATATTTCCCAAATTAAAAGAACATTTCATTTTTTAAACCAATTGTACAACAAAATCATACAAATGATTTCTAACAATCCTAAAAAAGTGTTTATCACTTTTATCCTCACAATTTTCATATCTAATTTTTCCATGAATGTTGCTGTGTTTGGACAATGTACCTCTGAATTTGTGATAGATTATAGCGATGGAACAGGTTTTACATATAGAACAAGTGGATGGATGATGGACGTAGCTTGCTCAGATAGTCCTAATTCAGCTTTTATATGTGATTCAAGTTGGTCTGTTCAGGCTATCATAAAAAATGAAAAAGACCTATTACGTGACGGATTCTGCAAGAATAGTTTATTAGCATATCACAGTTACGACTCAGTTAATCTTCTACGTCTGAATGAAAATGATTTTTTAGAGGTAGTAATGGTAGAAGCTATTTGTAAACAAGATGATTCAAAACTCCAATCCTACAAAAACAGATTTGTAAAGTCTGAAAATGATTTTATTAGAGCCCATTTTGCCTTACATCTGATGTCTTACGAAAGTCCTAAGGCTAATGATTTGTTAAAGGAGCTTTCCAATGATCCTTGTGAATATGTACTACTCGAAGTCGCACGTAGTTTATCTTATCAGGGCGAGAAAGATATCAGCTTTAGACTTTTTGACAGTATTTGGAATTTGGACAATAAATATATAAATCTTGACAAATTTAATTATTTTACAGGTGGGATGAGAAATATTCATTCCGACGAAGCTATTGCTTTTTTAAAAAAACTTTCTGCACATGACAATAAGTATTGTGCCCTGGATGCTTCAATATGTCTTCTTCAGCTTAAGGAAACAGACCCGGGCATGGATGGGGTTCAGAATGTTCTAAAGGAAAAGGAACTCACTTTATTTATGAGTGGGATAAGAGCACTTATGGCATATATTCCAAAGCAAAAACTCACAGATATTTTGTCAGAATATAGCAATTGTGAGATTCGTGAAATTCGGGAGTTTGTAGTTTGTTTTTTAGATGAATATAATTAAAAATTTATTATTATGAAATACATATTTATTTTTTTTGCGATCTTCCTAAATCTTAGTATTAATATCAATGCACAAACATATGATATTAATTATGAAGAATATAAAGGATCTAAAGTAGAGGATGCTTTTTTTAAAACTCTAAATAGAGACTTTTGCAGTTCTGGTCAACTCAGCGTTATTTCTTTTGATCAAAGCGATAATATATGGAAAGATGATATAATGGTGCCAAATAAAACAATTAGTGCTAAGGGTTGCGCTCTAACATGTATGGCAATGCTATTACATTCCAATGGACAAAATGTTACGCCTCGGCTACTAAATAATTATGTGATTGAAAATTCAGGCTACAACCTCAATGGAGATCTTAATTGGCACGTAGCACGTAGATATGGATCTAGCTTAATTCAATACGCAGGATGGGATAATTTTTCATTAGATAGAATTAAAACTTTATTGCATAGTGGAAATCCAGTAATTATGATGGTCAATAATACCAGTATTAACAAGCATTTTATCATCATTACAGGGTATGAAAATGAAGGAATCGTACCTAAGGATTTTACTATTATTAATCCAGCTGGAGGAAAAGTACAGAAACTTTCCGTTTATTTAGTAGATTGTGATTCAAAATATGAAAATCTTCGTATTTTTAGTTTAACAAATGCCCCTTGCATTATAACAAACCCACCTGCTCACTGCTATAATTGTTTGTATGAACCTTGGTTGGGTGAAATAGATATTGATTGTGGGGGTTCTTGCCCTCCATGTTTGACAACAAAATATATTGTAGAAATTACTGGAAACAATAAAATTATACAAGAAAAAGAAATTATAGCCACAGGTTCTGTAATAATTAATCCTCCAAATAATGAAGTTATTAATTTAACAAAAACTAAATTTATAAAATCAGGGAAAGATGTTTTATTAAAAGGCAATATAAACATTCTTCCTGAAGAAGAATTAAGCATTAAAGTCACTAACAATTATAATAACTTAACAAAGGATTGCAATGCTCCATGTATATTTTTCCCCAATTATGCCAGCTCAAGTGATCGAGTTTACAAGATAAATGTTGCAAATATCGAATATATTGATTTTACTCTATTTGACCGATGGGGTAATACAATTAAAAAATATTCTGAATATATTGATTATGATGGTACAGTGGATCTTTTTTCACTACCCGAATCCGGCACCTATCTTTTTGTTTCAACATTAATAGATTGTAGTGGCGATAACATTCCTTATAATGGTAGTATTACCATTATGGGTAAAGAGAAAGAAAGTGGATATAAATACTCTAATGTTACAGATAGTATTAATTCAATTGATTTGAGTTTTAATGAAAAGAATCTATTTATAACTGACAATACTAACCAAGAAAAGAATAATGATAATTCGTATTATTATTTATACCCTAATCCTTCAAAAGGAAACGTTACAATTGAAGTTCTTAATAATGTGCAAATATCTTATAATCTTACAGTACAAAATTTAAATGGTATTATAATTGAAAAGATAGAAAATATTAATTCTACTTCGAAACGACTTGATTTCTCTGATTATAGAAAAGGAATATACATTTTAATTTTTGAAACAAGTTCTAACTTAGAGGTCAAAAAATTAATACTTGAATAGTTAATTTCTTACCATATAGTCTGGAATAGCTCCTATCAATGTTTTGGTATATTCCGTTTCCGGCTGTGTAAACAACTTATCTGCTTCTGCCAATTCTTCCAGGTGGCCGTCTTTCATCACCAGAATGCGGTCGGCCATAAAACGCACCACACTCAAATCGTGGGAAATAAAGATATAGGTTAGTCCTCTGTCGGCTTTAAGCCGATTAAGCAAATTGAGCACCTGCGCCTGCACCGAAACATCCAGCGCGGACACCGATTCATCGCAAATAATCAGCTCGGGCTCAACAGCCAATGCACGTGCAATACTAATCCGCTGCCGCTGGCCTCCTGAAAACTCATGTGGATAACGGCTATAATGTTCGGCAGACAAACCAACTTCTTCCAGCAAGGCCATTACTTTTTGGCGGCGTTCCTTGGCCGTTTTGGCCAATCCATGTACCTTCATCGGTTCGGCAATGGCGTTGCCAATACTTAGCCGCGGATTAAGAGAAGAATAAGGATCCTGAAAAATAATCTGAATATGCTTGCGCATAGTTCGCATTGATTTGTCATTCAGCTTATTGAGTGAAATTCCTTTAAAGGTAATTTGTCCGGCTGTGGGCTCCTGAAGGCGCAATAAAGTTCTGCCGAGCGTAGTTTTTCCACAGCCCGACTCGCCAACCAATCCCAAAGTTTCACCAGGAAAAACCTCAAAACTAATATTATCAACCGCTTTCACCTGATCATAAACACGTGATGGAAAACCTTTGCGCAGCGGAAACCAGGTATTGATCTGCTCCGCTTTTAGCACAGGCTGCTGCAAATAAATTTTTGCATGACGCTGGCGGCGACTTTCCGGCGATAAAAGCAACTCCTGCTGTATCTGCTGCACGCCACCAGGCCATTTATTATCTAAAAACTCACGTACTACAGGCAAGCGTGTCAGGCGATAGTCTAAAGGTGGTCGGCAAGCCAAAAGTCCTTTGGTATAAGGATGCTGTGGATTTTCTAAAACAGCTTTTACCGCTCCCTGCTCCACAATATTGCCCTGATGCATTACGGCTACCTCATCGGCCAAATCAGCTATTACGCCCAAATCGTGGGTGATAAAAATCATTCCCATATTGTATTCCTGCTGCAAATCTTTGAGCAGCAGCAGAATTTCCTTTTGTACTGTAACGTCCAGGGCTGTTGTGGGTTCGTCAGCAATAAGCAGCTCAGGTTTGCAACTGATGGCCATGGCAATCATCACGCGCTGTTTTTGTCCGCCCGAAAGCTCATGCGGATAGGCGCGATAAATGGCTTCCGGCCGCGGCAATTTTACCTGATGAAAAAGTGCTATCACACGCTCGTGGGCTTGCTTTTTGGTAAGTTTTTCATGTAAAATCAAAGCTTCTGCCACCTGCTTTCCACAGCGGAAAACGGGATTGAGTGAGGTCATAGGTTCCTGAAAAATCATGGCCATTTTCTTACCGCGCAGGCTTTGCATCTGTTTTTCAGAAAAGTCCCGCATGTCCGCCTGGTTAAAAAGTATAGAATCGGCTTCAACACGGCTGTTGCGCTTGTCTATCAATCGCATTAGTGCCAGCGAACTCACCGACTTACCCGAACCTGATTCGCCTACCAAACCTAGCGTACGGCCTTTTTCGAGCTTAAAGCTGATGCCATGAATGACTTCCTGCCAGGTTTTTTCTACATAAAAACTGAGGCGCAGGTTTTTTACTTCTAACAGGGGTAAAGTATTGATATCAGTAGGTTTTGTTGTCATTCAAGAAACGTCCAAATAAGATTAAAATTGTCAATAAAAATTCAAAAGTAATTGATTTCGCTTATATTTACGCGCCTAATCAAGGCTTTTGCCCAACTAAACAACAATTGCCATGCGTTTTGCCGATCTGTTAGACCATACGCTTTCCTTGTTTTATCCAAAGGTTTGCGCCGCTTGTGGCACCGGACTTCTGCGCCATGAAACAACGGTTTGCCTCAGCTGCCGACATTTGCTGCCCAAAACCGGCTACGAAACTTACGGTGACAATCCGCTAGCCCGTATTTTTTGGGGAAGGGTTGATTTTGAAGCGGTTGCTGCTATTTTCTTTTTTAGTAAGCACGGAAAAATTCAGCACCTGATTCACGAATTAAAGTACAAACGCAACCAGGATGCCGGCTTGTTTTTGGGCGAACAAATGGGTTTAGAGCTTAAAAAAGCCACCCTTTTTCAGCAGATAGACTATCTGATTCCGGTGCCCTTGCATCCCAAACGTCAATATCAGCGCGGCTATAACCAAAGTGAAGTAATTGCCCGCGGAATGCGACAAACGATGGCTGTTCCGATATCCACGGAGGTACTTTACAGAAATATTGCCACCAGCACCCAGACCAAAAAATCGCGACAGGCACGCTGGGACAATGTGAAGGATATTTTTGCTTTGAAAAACCCTGAAAAGCTAGCCGGAAAACATGTTTTGCTGCTCGATGATGTAATTACAACAGGATCAACTTTAGAGGCTTGCGGACAGGTTTTGAAACAAATTCCCGAGATCAAAGTAAGTATCGCAGCGGCGGCTTGTGCTATCAGCTGAAAACATGCTAATTTTGTGCAAAATTTCTGGCTATGAAACCTATCCATCTTCAGATTCTAGGTACAATAATTCTGTTATTGCTGCTCTTTATTGGCAATTTGATATTTAAGACTATCTTGAATCGCATTGACAAAAAAGTCCATTTTGCGCAGGAACGCAAAAGAATTATCTATAAAATCATCCGCTCTTTCATCGTTATTTTGATTGGTATCGGTCTGATTGGTATTTGGGGCGTTGATCCTGAGCAGTTGCTTCTCTTCCTGGCCTCGATTCTTACGCTGCTGGCCGTTGGATTTTTTGCACAATGGTCAATTCTATCAAATATTACAGCCAGTTTAATCCTGTTTTTTTATCATCCTATCCGGATTGGAGGCTACATCAAAATCCTTGACAAAGACCTTCCAATAGAAGGGGTTGTTGAAAACATCACCATTTTCTTTCTGTATATCCGCACTAGCGAAGGCGAATTGCTTTCTATTCCCAATATGCAGGTGATGCAGAAAACCATTTCAGCGCAAAGAAAACTTCCTGAAAAAATCGAGAAAAAGGATAATTAACGCTGGTGTTCAGGCACTTCCGGGATGGTATCCTGAATACGTCCTTCGTTTATAAGCTGTTGATTGTAGGCGCGGCGATTGCGCTCAAGTCGCCGTTGTAAGCGTGCCATATAATTAAATACATCGTACAAGGCTTGAATAGGTCCTTTTATGATTAGCGGACCGGGCTGAATGCCAATGAGACTGTTAGCCAAATCACTTTCAAAATCTTCTATTTCAAAGGCTTGAATGGGTTTCATATGCACAAAAAGATATTTAAAAGTAGGCCAATCGTAAAATGCCCTCACCACCACTTCATCCATCAAAACGGTATCCTTTTCAAGCAAAATAAGCAATCCGCCGGGTTGATCCAATAAAGTATCCGTAATGCCAAAAAGCTTGCGTTCGTAGCCTATCGAAGTAAGCAAAATGGTATCATTGCCATAACCACGATAGGAAAATATGCCTTGACGATCGCTGATAGTGCCGCGCCTTGCAGTTTTGCTGATGATATGCACATGCGGCACAGCAAGCAAGCTATCTGCCGAAAGCACGCGACCATGAACTTCACGGATTTGCTGCGCCTGCACATTGCCAGCGAAAAATCCTGACAACAACAAAATACATCCCAGCCAAAAGATTTTCATATTACAGGCGAATGTAAAACCTTCTGCTGAATATTGAATTATCGACCTTAATAAAAATTGTTAATCAGCTTCAAAATACGGCAATCACAAAAGACCAATCAAGAGCATAAAATACTATCTTAGCCAAATCAACTGACACTTATATGATATGCCAAATCAGAATAAACCCTTAAAATCTGTACGAAAGATGTTACTGATTTATGCCATCCGAATATTTTTTGGACTTCTATTCCTGTTTATAATTGTTGTCGGGATTTTTTTGCTTTACCTCAATATCAACGATTTCAATCCTGCCGCTCACGAAACTTTAAAACCAACTACACAGGCTTATCAGCGACAGGTTCCACCAAGCTTTCGCCTTATTAGCTGGAATATTGGCTATGGCGGTTTGGGCAAAAGCATGGACTTTTTTTATGACGGTGGCAAACGCGTACGTGCCGGAAAAGAACAAAGCGAAGAATGGCTGCACGGCATCACGGCCTGGATTGCACAAAATTCTGATGCGGATTTTTTGCTTCTACAGGAAGTAGATTTCGATGCTAAGCGCAGCTATCACAAAAACCAACTGGCACAAATAGCGCAAGTGTTACCCAACCACGAATATGTAAAAGCTGTAAATTACCAGGTGTCTTTTGTTCCGGTGCCTTTGCGCGAGCCGATGGGCGCGGTAAAAGCAGGAATGGCAAGCTTTTCGGCTTATCAGTCGCTGGCTGCCACACGCCATACTTATCCGCAAATTGTCGGCTGGCCAGATCGTTTGTTTTTGCTCGATCGTTGCTTTATCGAAAGCCGTTTTGCAACCACTGATAAAAAAGAGCTGGTGATATTAAACACCCACAACTCTGCGTTTATTGATGACCCAATAAAGATGAATTTCGAATTGAAGCGCATTCAGGAGAAAATGTTGTTGGAATATAGCTTAGGAAATTATGTGATAGCGGGTGGTGACTGGAATATGAATCCGCCGGCTTTTGCTCCGGAAGTTCATTTTGGAGGCCATCGTTTTGTGCCATCAGCAGTGGCTTTTCCACAAGATTTTTTTCCAGCTGACTGGACTTTTTGTTTCGACAATAAAACACCCTCAAACAGGTTTCTTGATGAGGCCTACAATAAAGGAATTACAGGAAGCACCACCATAGATTTTTTTGTGCTTTCGCCTAATGTCCAACTGACAAATGTGGAAACCATTGATTTGAATTTTAGTGCCAGCGACCATAATCCTGTGGTGTTGGCAGTTGTGTTGAAGCATTGAAAAGCCGTGAAAATTTCATTTTTTTGAAAATCTAAATAATTTATTAAGCAGCTTTGAACAAAAATTAAGCCACGACGTTTAATGTTTGGTTTTGGTTATACATTTCAATTTTCTCTTATTGAAACAGGCGACTTACTCCCCGTAAGCGCCTGTTTTGTTTTTGGATGTTTTCAGAAAAAATTAAGACTTTTGCCAAAAATTAACACAACTATATTATGAGCATCATTAAAGAGTTTAAAACCTTTGCCATGCGCGGCAATGTGTTGGATATGGCCATCGGTATTGTGATTGGTGGAGCTTTCACCAAAATCGTAACATCATTGGTGAATGATGTTATTATGCCTCCAATAGGCTTATTGCTTGACGGAAAAGACTTCACGAAATTTAAAATCATTTTAAGTCAAGCAGTTGAAGGTGAAAATGGCGAAATCATAAAACAGGCTGTAAGCATCAATTATGGTATTTTAGTAAACACCTTCGTGAATTTCCTGATAATTGCTGCTACCGTATTTATGTTTATCAAGCTGATGAACCAATTGAAACGTAAAGAAGAAGCTAAACCTGCAGCACCTGCAGCACCGCCACCTCCATCAAACGAAGAAAAATTGCTTTCGGAAATACGCGATCTGCTGAAAAAATAATTCTATAAATTTCCAACTTATTTTTTTGGTTTTTTGAACATTTATACCGAAGCCGTGTTTAATAGACGGTTTTGGTTATACATTTCAATTTTCTCTTATTGACACAGGCGACTTACTCCCCGTAAGCGCCTGTTTCACTTTTAGATAGCTAAATCAACAAAAGCCACCTCACAAATGAAATGGCTTTTGAATTATAACTAATTTCTTAGTTATTAGCGTGAAAAAAATTATTCCAGCACGAATTTTACAGGTAGGTTAAAGGAAACACGCACTGCTTGGCCTCTTTGTTTACCAGGCTTCCATTTGGGCATCAATTCAACTACCCGAATAGCTTCCTCATCACAGCCTGAACCTATGCCGCGTAGAATTTTAACATTTGATACAGCACCGTCTTTTTCAACAACAAAATTCACAAAAACACGGCCTTGAATCTTTTGGCGACGCGCTTGTTCAGGATATTGAATATTATTGGCCAAAAAGTTCATCATTTCGGATGCGCCTCCAGGATAAACAGGCATCTCTTCCACCACGGTGAAAATTTCAGCTTCAGGTTCTTGAGGCACTTCCGGAGTTTCAGGTTCCGGCAGATTTTCTCGGGCTGTTTCCACCTCTTTTACCGTGATTTCTTCGGTTTTGTCAGTCCCAAAATTACACGATTGTATAAATATGGCAGCAGCCAGAAACGGCAATACCATCAGCAGTTTCAGCCATTTTTGGGAAGGCTGATTCCCATTTTTTCGATTCATCATAAGTAAACGTTTTTTGATAAGTGAAACATTAAACGGATTGGTAAGCCAAAGCATTCCACCAAAGGTGGTTAGCTCCAGCAAAGATCTTTGATAGGTGGTTTTATTTACCGCTGCAATGGCTATTGCATCAGCTTCGTACTCGTGCATGGCTTTGAGCTCGGCACGCATAAAATACCAGGCCGGATGAAACCAAAATACGATCTGTAACAGCTCAATAAACAATACATCAAGTGAATGTAGCCGTTTTGAATGGGCTTTTTCGTGTGCTAAAACTGCTTCAAATCGGCGATCGGATTTTAGCGCATCAGAGACAAAGAGCCAATGGAAAAATGAAAAAGGCACTTTATCATTTTGTAATTTTACAAGCGTCATCTCAGCATGCTTTTCCTTTTGATGACCGAAAATCAACACCAAAATATACAACAAGCGCGAAACATACAACAGCAAAAAAAACAGACTAACGAGCGCAAAAACACTGAAAATACGCAAAGAAAAACCAGTACTTTCTGCAACAACCGTATCGGAAGCTCCCAAATTGTTGACTAGAATTTCGGGCAACTGAAAGGCCGCATAAACCGCATCATTGTGTACCTGAAAAACAGTGAGCGAAATCAACGGCAAAACAAGCGCCAAAACACTTGTCAAAAGTAGATAAAACCTATTGAAACCCGCGCTGGCATTGCGACGCAATAACAGCAAATAAGCGATGCTAAAAAGTAGCAAGTACAAAGCTGCACGCATGTTCCAGTTCAACAGGGATTCCATCATTTTAGGATTTTTCGGATTTATTTTCTATTTCTTGATCGATTATATTGCGCAGCTCTTTTAGTTCCTGGAGACTTAAATGCTTTTCTTTGGAAAAAAATGAAAACATCTGCTTCACGGAATTGCTGAAATAATTTCCGGCCAAATTTTTAAACAACTGCCTGGAGTATTCCTTTTTGCTTAAAAGTGGATAATATTGGTGACTTTTACCGTATGCTGTATAGCCTACAAAACCCTTTTTTTCAAGGATACGGACAACTGTTGAAACTGTGTTGTAAGCGGGTTTAGGATTGGGAAGCCGCTCCAGGATATCATTGACAAATGCCTTTTCAAGTGTCCACAATTCCTGCATAATTTGTTCTTCCGCTTTGGTGAGTTCTTTCATAAGACTAATTTGATAGTTTTATAACTATTTTTATAGTTTAATTAAGTGCAAAGGTAATCAAGAAAAGAAAAAAGTCAAGAAAAAAATGAATTTTACAAATTTAAATTTTCTGATGCCAATTAGTATCCATTGGCTTTAGCCTTATTTTCGAGGCGTTGGTACCATTCTTCTCCAAACTTTCGGATGAGTGATTCTTTCAGAAATTTATAAAGCGGCAAGCCCTCTTTCTCACCTTTTCGTTTGGCTGGCACACAAATGCTCCACTGGTGGTAGTTTACATGAACTAGGCCGGCTTTTTCAACCAATCTCACCGGGTAGAGGTGGCAACTTATGGGTTTTTTAAAATCGCTTTTGCCGGCATTATAGGCTTGTTCGATGGTGCAAATTGCTGTTCCATTTTCAAGATAGCCCACAAAGGCACATTCACCCCCATCAACCAGCGGCGTTACAAGCATACCCGATTCATCATAATCAAAAACGCCTTCGCGCTCCACAACCCGCAAGCCTTCTGGCCGCATAAAAGGTTTTATTCCGTCGAGGTTATCTTCCAAAAAACTGATTTCGATTTCTTCCAAAGGAGCTCCGGCATCACCGCCAACACAGCATTCGCCTTTACAACGTGGTAAATCACATATAAAACGAGCAGCTAAGAAATCGCGGCTTACAATAGTGTTGTCAATAATAATCATGCGGCAAAAATACAGAAACCAATACTGCGACCGTACAAACACGGCAACTATTATTGTTAATTAAATAACAAATTATCCTTAAATTTGTAGCCAAATATGGTCAAAATTATTTTAGATCAGTCGTTTACAACATTTTAATATCAGACATATGATTTTAATCGGGCTTTTAAAAGCTTGATTTTATAAAAAAATAAATTTCTTATTTGTTCATCAATAAATAAATACAATGCAAACATCAAAAAACATTTTACTCGTGAGGCCGGCAAGTTTTGGCTTCAACGTTGAAACGGCTTCTTCAAACGCATTCCAGACCGAACTGAAAGATGGCCCGGGAAATTTAAAAGAGGTTATTCTTCAAGAGTTTGATGCATTTACAGCCAAACTAAAGTCGAAAGGCGTAAACGTTTTTATCATCGAGGACACAAAAGTTCCTGAAAAGCCTGACGCCATTTTCCCAAACAACTGGATATCGTTTCATGCAGACGGAACACTTGTGCTGTATCCCATGTTTGCGCCCAACAGAAGGCTCGAAAGAAGACAGGACATCATTGATTTCGTAAAAGAGAAATTTGAGATAAAAAAAATAATTGACCTCTCGAAGTATGAAAACGAAAACAGATTTTTGGAAGGCACGGGCAGCATAATCTTCGATCATGTGAATAAAATCGCTTACGCTTGTTTATCGCCTCGTACTGAAAAAGAGCTCTTTATAGAACTTTGTAAGCAAATCAATTACAAGCCTATATATTTCTACTCACACGATGCAAAGGGACAGGAAATTTACCATACAAACGTGATGATGTGCATAGGCGAGCGCTCTGTTGTTGTTTGCCTTGAAAGTATTACAGATGCCAAGGAAAGAAAGCTGGTTACCGATTCTTTTGAAAGCACAGGACACCAAATAATTGACATCACTTTTGAACAGGTGAAAAACTATGCAGGCAATATGCTGGAGTTAAAAACAAATGACGATAAGCGTATTTTAGTAATGTCGCAGAGTGCATTTGATAGCCTTACACCAACCCAAAAAAGCGAGCTGGGCAAATATTCAGAATTGCTTCCGTTGCCTATCAAAACCATCGAAACGATAGGTGGGGGCAGTGCAAGATGTATGATTGCAGAAATTTTTTCCAAACAAAAATCGGTTTAGTTAAACTTGGTGAATACTATACATACTGCCATGCGATTACATCGTGTGGCAGTTTGTTTTTAATGGTAATACTATCGATAACTGTACCTTTTG
Source organism: Bacteroidales bacterium (assembly GCA_023229135.1). Lineage (GTDB taxonomy): Bacteria > Bacteroidota > Bacteroidia > Bacteroidales > F082 > UBA5536. The sequence goes on along the minus strand of JALNZT010000005.1, from coordinate 22,143 downwards.
CGATTCAATTCGCAAAATTTGATAAAAATAAGAAAACATGATTAAAATTTAACATCCGAAGCATGAGGGTATGAAAACGTTAAATGAAAAAACCAAATTACTTTTTGTCCGTATTACGACACAGGCACAGGTCTGGAGACCTGTGCCTTACAAATTTTAAATCCGCCTTCCTTTCCAATTTACCTTAAAAAACAAACCACCAACTCCTGAAATCACGACATAAATCGGGTAAACAAAAGCCAATGGAAAAACCAAAAATAAAAGCTTACGTTGGTAGAAAAAAGTTGCTGAAGCAGTTAATAAAGGTAAATCAATCAGTATTTTAAGTCCTAAAAACAATATAAAAAACAAAGCTGTGAGGGGATAAAAAATGCCAAAGAATAACATTAAAAACAAGCTCAAATTAAATCCCAAAACAACCAAAGCGGGCAAAATAATAAATATTGAACGGTAGTTCCGGTTTTTAGAGACCCAACGCATCCGCTGTGCGAAAAATGATTTTAAATCAGGCTGTGGTCTCGTACTCACGACGGCTGCCTGATGCCGAATAAATTTCACCGCTTTTGCGCCATAAAAACTCCGAATCGTTTCCATCAGAAACACATCGTCGCCCGAAGTCAAGCTACCATCTGTTCGGTACTTCTCTACTTCAAGCGCGGCCAAGCGTTCATAAGCCATATTAGCTCCATTGCCCATTACCGGAAAGCCCACTGATGCAGCACCTCCCGTGCTTCCCATCAAGCTTAAAAACTCGACAAGTTGTAACTTCTCTAAAAGTGTATTTACCGGTTGTAACAAGACAGGTGCCAGCAACAATTTCGCTTCCGTCTCTTTAAAATAATTGGCGAAAGCCAGCAGCCAATCTGGTTTCAACACACAATCGCCGTCAGTTACAGCTATATACTTGCCTTCGGACAGCGCCAAAGCCTGACGCAAAGCCGCTTTCTTCCCACTAGAATTAGCGTTTATCAGTTTAAAATGCTGTGTTTTATTTTGCTTGATAAATTGTTGCACAAGGAAAATCGTATCGTCATCTGAATGGTCGTCAACCAAAATGACTTCAAAATTTGCTGCCGGATAATTTTGGTGTAGCAGGCTGTTAAGCAGTTCTTCTATGGCTGCCGCTTCGTTGCGCACGGCAATTAAAACAGAAAAAAAAGGCCAATCTGTGAGCCGTTCAACTGGTTGTCGTTTAGTTTGATACCAGCCAATGGTATATACGCCAATCAAAATCAAATACATGCCGGCAAGCACTTCGGTAAGCCTAAAAAACCAAATAAAATAGTGTATATTTTCCATTTTACCTCCTGAAGAATTTTAGCCTATACACAAAAAATACGCCCAGCAAAGCCGGTAGCGCAATATTCACAACCCAAACTGCCGTACTAGCCAAAAACACACTATAGCTAAGTTTTTCAAAAGCAATATGTTGTGCAGCAAACCAAGCCGAAAAAAGATAAATGCTCACACTTCCGCGCACACCCAGCTCACTAAGCGCAATAGTAGGAATCAAGGTAATCAAAAGGTAGCTGAGCGCAACAAGCATTAAGGCTTCACGGTATGAAATCTGCACGCCAAAGGCCCACAAAAAGAGAATGAATTGTAAAGAAAATATCACATATCGCAAAGCTGAAAATCCCAACACATAAGCCAGTTGACGGCGTCCGTAAAAATTGAATACCTCTACATAAGGCAGCAGTTTCGGGCTTTTAACAGGAAATAATTTTTTTGTAATAATATACAGCAAGTTGATGTTGAAATACAACAATAATCCAGCAAGCAGCAAAACGAAAACAAGAACTACGATAGCCATAAAAAGCCAGCCCGAAAGCGTATCTTCAACAAAATGGGCTTCGGGCAGAAAAAACAAAAGTGCTACACCACCTGCTATCATTGTAATAAGCAGTTGTGCCAGGCTACCAATCATCGTAACCAAGACACCTTTGATATGACTACCTTTCTCGAGGATAAACACGCGGCCTAAGTAATCGCCCACCCTGTTGGGCATAAACATGCTCACCGAAATACCACTAAGGACTGCCGTATAGGCCTTATTGACTTTTACCCGTTCCAGTTTACTCACCAACAAACGCCATTTTAGAGTTTCAAGCAAAAGATTAAGCGGCATAAGTAAAACGGCGATAATACTCAATAGCTCGCCTTGTCCTGAATAATGCCAGACTACCAAAAAATCTTTTAAGATAGTCAATTTTTCGCCCGTAAATAATTGATCTATAAGGTACCACAAGGTTACCACGACAATCAATAAGCGCAGCCCTACATTGGCGATTTTAGTTACTTTTGCTGAGAACATAGGCGATCGGATATCTTTTCCGCAAGCGTTAATAAATAATTAGCAAATTACGGTATTTCTTGAAAACAGAACGCATAATTCTTGGCATCGACCCCGGCACCACCATCATGGGCTACGGCCTGATTTTGCAAAAAGGCAATCAGATGGAACTCATTGTTTTGGGTGTTTTGAACCTGAGCAAATACGCGAATCAGGCCTTGAAATTAAAGAAAATATTTGAACGCACCCTGGAACTTATCAAAGAGTACAAGCCTGATGAGCTGGCGATAGAAGCACCATTTTATGGAAAAAACGTGCAGTCGATGCTCAAACTTGGCAGGGCGCAGGGCGTGGCTATGGCTGCTGGTCTTTACCTTGATATTCCTATCTTTGAATATTCTCCAAAAAAGATAAAACAATCGATTACCGGCAATGGAAATGCTTCTAAGGAGCAAGTGGCGGCAATGTTACAGCGTTTACTAAAGTTTAAGGAAATACCCAAAAACCTGGATGCTACCGATGGTTTGGCAGCGGCTGTTTGTCATTTTTTTCAAGGAAATAAGGCTGTTTCTGAAACTTCGTATAGCGGTTGGTCAGCCTTCGTAAGTCAAAATCCTGATCGGTTGAAAAAGTAGTTAGTAGTCTTCAGAGTTCGGCTTTTTCTTTCTTTTGATCCCTTTGTGCAAAAGCCAGGAACCCAACAGCAATAGGAACACATTGCCCCAGATATAGCCACTTTCGTAGTCGGGCGTGCTGCTAGATTCAAACACATATTGAATAATTGACGTGACGGCCAAAAAAACCAAAATACCTCCAGCAATAATCAGTATTCTTTTCATTAGACAAATATAAACCAATCTGTTATGTGAAGAAAGGTATTTTTATAAATTTTGATTTTCAGCTAACGGCAAATCCTACTCTAAAACAAAACTAGTAAAAAATTCTAGCTGCTTTTTTTGTTCGCTTTTATCAGCATCAGTATTTTCGAAATGATAGCTGATTGCTTTGTCCATTTGCTGCTTTTTATTCCAAGTTGAGTATGTTCATTCTCAAAATAAATAACAACTTTCGGACTTTTCTCCTGTTGAAAGAGAAGATCAATATCAGTAAACAGAAAGCCTGACGAATACCTGTGTTTCCAAAATTTCTTATCGGTTTCAATAAATATTTTTTTAGATATACTTGATATATGCTTGTCGCCCTGAATGATACTGATGCTGTCGATTATTCTTATCGTATTATCCAAGTAGGTAAAATTTAGTAAAACCGTGTCTTTTGTGGTTAGATAGGTTAAATCATACGTGAGCTTAGAGTTTTCTTTATTATTTTTAAATTCCTGTTTTGGTTCAATAAAATACAATACTCCATTTTCCTGCATGGCAGAAGTATAGTACTTGGAAAGCTTTTGGGCGTTTGTTACGCCGGTGGTTATGATAAATAAAAAGAAAAACAAAAAAGGACGCACTAAGTACGTCCTTTTTAAATGGTTATTCACCATATACATAAACTTTGTAAGTGGCAATAATTCCTAAAATACTCGTGGATTGTTCATCTACGTGATGAATTTTAGTGATTCCTGCCGATTTAGCAGCAGCATCAATACTTGCATCACCAGTTGCAACAATACCCAAAATTGATTTAGCTGAAGCAGAACCAACTTTAGATGAACCAGAATTACCGGTAGCAGTTAAAGGAGCTTTAACATCCATATACAAAAAACCGGTTAACGGACTTTTTGACACAGCGCAACTTGATAGTAGCAGGCTTATAGCTGCCACAAACATAAAATTTTTAATAATTCTCATAATAAATATTGATTTAAGTTGTGTGCCTACTTCAAAATTTTATTGTTGGCTTTTCGGCTTATTCCCAACATGACATGCTCTTTGTAGCTCTTTATCAAGAAAATATGCAGCAAACAAGCCGTCAACATAATCGTAACAGGAGCTATTCATTACCGTTAGATGAAAATAAAATTGATTTCTTTGAGGTTTGTATTTTATTTCGACTTTCAGATAAGCCACTAGAAAAATTTTAAGCCCTCTATAAAGGCCGCTTTTTGTTTTATGGTTTAAATGTGTTTATATGTGTTTATATGTGTTTATATGTGTTTATTAAAAAACAAAAGTAACAAATTATTCTAAAACCAAAGGTAAAGATTTTTACATTAATTTTTGAAAAAACTGCCACCAACGATCGGGCAATTCATCTGTGAGAGCAAGTTCATAATCAGACTTTGAGCAGGGTACAAAGTGATGTCTTTCGTACTTTTTACGATCGGTGCGACCAAAAGAAAGGTCGATCCACCAGCGTTCTGTCTTTTTACTTCTCAGAAAAATTACCTCTTCTTCCTGGCCGTCGATGCGCACATTGTAGCGAGCAAAATTCGTGCTTTCCGTGTCAGGCAGGTCGGCCTTACGGTTCACAAAACCTTCCGCAAAATACCACAGCATCTGTGCGATAAGCTGCGCCGTGATTTTATTTTGATCAAAAAGTGGGTTATACTCGAAAATGCCAAAGGCAGAAAGCTTATCACTCATACCAGCATAGCGTGTCAGGCGGCAGGCTTCGTCGCCTGTGAAGCCATTTGGACCGGCAAGACCGCAGCCTGGCGCATCAGCAGCACGTATCGCTGAAATATCAAAACTTACCAAATCGGCATTACGCAAAGGAGGCTCGGCTTCCTTGGGCTCTTCTTTCAACACGCCCAGCCGGTAAACGTCAAAAAGTAGGTTTTTCATTAATTCAACGGCTTCATAATCGACATCATATGTTTGGTATCCCAAGTTGGTGAAATTGAATAAGTAATTGGGCTGATGCATGATGATGCGGCTGAGGTATGACTGCGCGTGCAAGGTTTCGGCTTCTTGTCCCAGGTCAAAAATAGGATCTACGGAGGCGATATTTACCAGCCTACCGATGTTTTCGTAGGCTTGGTACATGGCAAAGGTCAAATCTTGGCTACCGCCAATAACAATAGGAAGGATGTTGTTACGAATCAACTGTCCGGTCGTTTGGCTCAGCGCGAAATAAGTATCTTCGACCGTGTAGCCAGGTTTTATGTCGCCCAGATCGGCCATTTTTAGGCCGCGCCAGTGATCGAAAAGTGCGTAGAAGGCTTCTCTGATATTATTGAGGCCGGTGCTGCATCCTTCGTTGTGCACCGCAGCGCGTTCTTCCTGAACGCCAATCAGCACCAGTTTTACATCAGCTAAATCCGGGAAATTATCTCTTTCGCGGTAAATGATAAGGGTTTCGCCCAAGCGTTTTCTGCCCGGACGGATAGATACTTCAGGCAGTTGGTATGCTACCGGGTTCAGAAATAAACTGATATCCATAAATACGGTGTGCTGAATTTTTGTCGGGCTAAATTAGCATTTATTTGAAATTACTGCCTTAAAGCGTTTGCTGTTTCACAAAAAAAACTTCAGAAAAGGCTATTTGCTAGATTTCTTCCGTGTAAAACGCTTCTTTGGTGCGTTATCCGGATTATCAACAATTTTCATGCAGGCTTCCAAATCCAAGGTTTCGGGATCGGTGCCTTTTGGAATTTTATAGTTTTTCTTTTTATAAGAAATATAGGGTCCATAGCGTCCATCGAGTACCTTTAAGTCAGGTTCTTTGTCGAAGGTAGCAATGGTACTGTTACGGTCTTTTTCGCGTTTGGCCTCAATAATTTCAATAGCTCTTTCGGTTTCAATATCTGCCGGATCGTCCGTCTTTTGGAGGCTGAAAAATTTGCTGTCGTGCTTCACATAAGGACCAAACCGTCCAATAGCAACCGTCATTTCTTTGTCTTCGTAGTTGCCCAGTGTACGCGGAAAGCTAAATAAATCAAGGGCTTCATCAAGGGTGATGGTTTCCATGGTTTGGTTTTTGCGCAGGCCGGCAAATTTTGGTTTTTCTTCCGAATCGGTATCGCCCAGCTGTACCATCGGGCCATAGCGACCAACTTTTACAAAGATATTTTTGCCACTTTCCGGATCTGTTCCAAGCAGTTTTTCGCCACTAAATTTTCCGGCATTTTCTGTCGTATCTTCAATCTTTTTATGAAAGGGCCCATAAAATTCGCTAATCATTAGGTTCCATTCTTTCTGACCCATAGCAATTTCATCAAACTCTTTTTCTACGTTGGCAGTAAAATTATAATCGATGATTCCTTCAAAATACTGGCACAAAAACTTGTTCACCAAGGTTCCGATATCAGTAGGAAACAGTTTAGATTTCTCAAAGCCGGTATTTTCACTGGCAGTTTTTTCGCTCAGCTTATCCTTTTTCAGGCTCATCACCTTATAGTTACGCACCGTGCCTTCGCGATCTTCTTTTACCACATAACCCCGTTTTTGTACAGTAGAAATAGTAGGCGCGTAGGTAGAAGGACGTCCAATGCCTAGCTCTTCCATTTTCTTCACCAGTGCGGCTTCTGTGTAGCGTGCTGCATGGCGGGTGAAGCGTTCCTGAGCTATCATTTCGTTCAAATTGAGCTGCTGACCTTTACTGATCGGCGGTAACAAATGGTTACTTTCTTCTCCGTTTTCGTCGTCGGTGCCTTCCATATAAACTTTCAGGAAACCGTCAAAAAGAATGACTTCGCCTTTGGCAGTGAATTGCTTTTTGTTAGTAGAAACGTCAATGGTAACCTGGGTTTTTTCCAATTTTGCGTCGGCCATTTGCGAAGCAATGGTACGCTTATAAATTAAATCGTACAGGCGTTTTTCGTCAGCGCTGCCTTTCACTTCGGGCTGATCGAGATAGGTAGGCCTGATAGCTTCGTGTGCTTCTTGTGCGCCTTTCGTTTTGGTAGTATAATTTCTTGTTTTTACATATTTTTCGCCATAAGTTTCCGTGATCGCCTCTTTGGCCATCGTTATCGCCAGGTTCGAAAGGTTTACAGAATCGGTACGCATATACGTGATTTTACCGGATTCGTAAAGCTGCTGCGCCACACGCATGGTGTTAGCTACTGAGAAACCAAGCTTGCGGCTGGCTTCCTGCTGCAAAGTGGAGGTGGTAAATGGTGCTGCAGGCGATTTTTTTGACGGTTTCTTTTCTATAGCAGTAATGGTGTAGCCTGCGCCAACGCACGAGTACAAAAACTCACGGGCTTTTTCTTCTTTTTCAAAACGCTCGGCTAGCTCGGCTTGTAGCTGGTGTTTTTGTCCGTCCTTTTCAAAAGTAAACTGGGCTGTAATTCTAAAAGCACTGCTCGACTCGAAGTTCTTAATCTCTTCTTCACGTTCCACGATAAGTCTAACAGCAACAGATTGTACACGACCGGCAGATAAGCCAGGCTTCACCTTTTTCCAGAGCAGTGGCGACAGCTCATAACCAACCAATCTGTCCAAAACGCGTCTGGCCTGCTGGGCCGAAACCAGGTTGTGGTCGATCTCACGTGGGTTCTCAATGGCTTTTTGAATAGCTGTTTTAGTGATTTCGTGAAAAACAATACGCTTGGTTTTATCCTCTTTAAGGCCTAATGCTTCAAACAAATGCCAAGAAATAGCTTCTCCCTCGCGGTCTTCATCGGAAGCTAACCAAACCATTTCGGTGTCTTTAGCTAATTTTTTTAGCTCGGCAATAAGCTTTTTCTTGTCGGGAGAAACCTCATATTGTGGCATAAATCCATTTTCGATATCGACACTTAATTGCGTTTTATTCAAATCCCGCACATGCCCGTAACTTGATTTCACAACAAAATCCTTCCCTAAAAATCCTTCTATTGTTTTGGCTTTGGCCGGTGACTCTACGATGACAAGGTTTTTCAACATCAGTTTCCTTTCTTTTGAAATTCAAGATCAATGATTAAAAATTGTTGCAAAAGTAGCACAAAAATAAAACCCAAATTTTTGGAAAAACCACTTGAATGAGTAATTTTGCTGCTCACTACTGCAAATAACAAACATCAAAATGGTGTTTTTGTTAAATATTTTTTTATAACTTTCTGTTTTTTAATTAGTTATTAAACACCCAATCGTTTCATTTTAATCCTTACAAAAGAAATAATTCATGAATCAGAAAAAAATTGCTGTTGTCGGTTTAGGCTATGTTGGACTTCCGCTTGCCGTTGAATTTGGTAAAAAACGCCCAACGGTGGGTTTTGATATCAACAAAAAACGCATCACCGAATTACGTGATAAGTATGACCGCACCCAGGAAACAACCACCGAAGAGCTGGAGCAAGCCATTCATTTGCAATATTCAGAAGCGCTTATGGATATTCAGGATTGCCAGTTTTATATCGTGACAGTTCCTACACCCATCGACAAAAACAAAAGACCCGATCTTACACCGCTTATCAAAGCCAGTGAAACGATAGGCAAGGTGCTAAAAAAAGGTGATATCGTGATTTATGAATCAACCGTATATCCGGGCGCCACCGAAGAAGACTGCGTGCCGGTACTCGAAAAACACAGTGGCTTAAAATACAATACTGACTTTTATTGTGGCTACTCACCCGAACGCATCAATCCGGGCGATAAAGTACATACCGTTACAAAAATCAAGAAAGTTACTTCCGGTAGCACACCTGAAGTTGCCGAGGAGGTGGACCAGCTTTACAAAAGCATTATCCTTGCCGGCACTTATAAAGCAAGCAGCATCCGGGTAGCCGAAGCTGCTAAAGTAATCGAAAACTCACAGCGCGATATCAATATTGCGTTCGTGAATGAGCTCGCCGTTATTTTTCAACGCATGGGCATCGATACCAACGAAGTGCTGGAAGCGGCTGGAACCAAATGGAATTTCCTGCCGTTTAAGCCGGGATTGGTTGGCGGACACTGTATCGGTGTTGATCCTTATTACCTCACACACAAAGCACAGGAACTTGGCTACAACCCTGAAATTATCCTGGCCGGACGTCGACTGAACGACAATATGGGTATCGTGGTCGCCAATCAAGTGATTAAACTAATGATCAAAAAAGGCCATGTGATTGAAAAAAGCCCCGTCCTGATTTTGGGAATCACTTTTAAGGAAAACTGTCCCGACATCAGAAACAGCCGTGTGATTGATGTGATAAGAGAACTGGAATCATTTGGCTGTAAAATAGATGTGTATGATCCCTGGGCAGATAAAGAAGAGGTAAAAAAAGAATATGGTATCGATATTTTGACCAGCGAGTCCGAACTTACCAACAAAAAATACCATGCGATCACGGTTGCAGTAGCCCACGATATCTTCAAAAACCTTGAGTTGGATAATTTGAAAACTGAAAAAGCTGTGGTTTTCGACATTAAAGCTATTTTACCACTTGATAAAATTGACGGCAGGTTATAAAATATCCTGCATCTCAATTTTAAAATTGGAATAATATAACTTACTTTTTGGGGTTATATTTATTTACGTTTTTTGGCAAGTAACAAAATGACCTGATTTTTTATGGGAAATTTTATTACTAAACAAGATTAAGTATTTATTTTGACCATTTCAAATGACAAATATTACCGAGCCTTTAGTCAATTTTGCATTGATCGGTGCCGCCGGATACATTGCGCCGCGCCACATGCGTGCAATAAAAGAAACCGGCAACACCCTTATTGCAGCGCTTGATCCCTTTGACAGCGTAGGCATTATCGATAGCTTTTTTCCTGACGCACAGTTTTTTACTGAGCCAGAACGCTTTGACCGGCACCTGGATAAACTTCGTCGAAAAGGTGAACAAAAAGTGGATTATGTAAGTATTTGTTCGCCCAACTACTTGCACGACGCGCATATCCGCATGGCTTTGCGCAACGATTCACATGCTATCTGCGAAAAACCACTGGTGCTCAATCCCTGGAATATTGATGCCCTTCAGGAAATTGAAAAAGAAACCGGAAAGCATATCTATACCATTTTGCAATTACGCCACCATCCGGCAATCATCGAATTAAAAGAAAAGGTAGAACAGGCAAAAAGCCAACAAAAAATCTACGATATTAACCTGCAATATATCACATCGCGAGGCGCCTGGTATCACCATTCGTGGAAAGGGAAAAAAGAAAAGAGTGGTGGTATAGCTACCAATATTGGCATACATTTTTTCGATATGCTTACCTGGATTTTTGGTGATTGCACAGAAAATACAGTAGAAAAATATGAAGCAGATCACGCTGCCGGCAAGCTGATACTAAAAAACGCCCGTGTAAACTGGTTTATGAGTATCAACAGCAACCACCTTCCCAACGGGGCAAAAGCTGCCGGAAAAACTACCTACCGCAGCATCACAGTAGATGGTGAGGAGATAGAGTTTAGCGGCGGCTTCACCGACTTGCACACCCAAAGTTATGCCCACATTTTGAATGGAGAAGGCTTTGGCATTGAAGAAGCCCGCGCTTCCATTCAAATTGTGCACGACATTAGAAATTCACAACAATAAACAACCATTATAACTATGAAGAATAACCTTGAAATCGCCATTGCTGTTGCCATTGAAGCCGGCAAGGCTATTATGCAGATATATGCTACCGAGTTTAGTGTCGATTTTAAATCAGACCGTACCCCACTCACCAAAGCTGATACTAAAGCCGATGAACTAATTACCAAAGCATTAGCCAAAACAAAATTGCCCGTCATAAGCGAAGAAGGACGCCAAACGGATTATGCACTGCGCGAAAACTGGAATGAATACTGGCTGGTAGATCCACTTGATGGCACCAAAGAATTTGTAAACCGCAATGGCGAATTTAGTGTAAATATCGCACTGATAAAGAACAAACAAGCTGTTTACGGTATCATCTACGCACCCGTAACCGATGTACTTTATTTTAATGATGCATCTGGTGCTTATAAACTTAGCCATGCCGAAGGCTATGTGAAAGGCAACGGAAGCATCGAAAATCTGAAACGTGAAGCCCAGAAACTACCGCTTGAGCGCCTCGACAACGATTTTACGATTGTGGCCAGCAGGTCGCACCTGAATCCCGAAACGACAAAATTTATCAACGATACCAAAGCCGATTATGATACTATCCGTATCGTTTCGCGCGGCAGCTCACTCAAGTTGTGCATGATAGCCGAAGGACTGGCCGATGTGTATCCTCGTTTTGGTATCACTTCCGAATGGGATATTGCAGCCGGTCATGCCATTGTAACAGCCGCAGGCGGTAAGGTTGTGGTACTTTTTGACGAAAATAAAACATTGACTTATAACAACAAAAATATGGAAAATCCACCTTTTGTGGCCTATCCACCCGAGCGTTGAGTTGAAACGTTTCGCCTATTTAAAGCTTGAGACTCCTCCGAAAAATAGTATTCTGCCACGAAGCGGTGTACTGAACACGCTTGGTGAGTGCCTGTGATGAGCCTGCCGTACCAAGCCGAAGTGGCACGAAAGCACAAAGATTATAATGCTGATGATCAATTCTTTGTGAGTCTTTGAGTCTTCGAGTCCCGGTGCATTTCTTTGTTCTTGAGCTTTCTGATTGGACTCAAGCTTTTATAATGACGCTATTAGGCCGTTTTTTACGACCTTTGTAGCGTTTTTATGGTTATCACCAATAACAGATCATGAATAATTTCTCCATTAATAACCTGCGCGAGCTGGAAACCGAAGCCATCCACATTATCCGGGAGGTTGCCGCCGAATTTGAAAACCCCGTGATGCTCTATAGCATTGGAAAAGACAGCTCGGTAATGGTACGTTTAGCAGAAAAAGCTTTTTATCCAGCCAAAGTCCCTTTCCCTTTGATGCATATCGATAGCAAATGGAAATTTCAGGAAATGACAGCCTTTCGGGATTATTACGCCAAAGAAAATGGCTGGAACCTTATTGTAGAATCCAATATGGAAGCTTTTCACGCGGGCATTGGGCCATTCACACATGGCAGCAAAGTGCATACCGATTTGATGAAAACACAGGCACTGTTGCAAGCACTCGACAAGCACCGCTTTGATGCTGCCTTTGGTGGCGCACGCCGCGATGAAGAAAAAAGTCGTGCAAAAGAGCGTATCTATAGCTTTAGAGACCGTTTTCACCAGTGGGATCCAAAAAGCCAACGCCCCGAACTGTGGAGTATTTATAACGCACGGGTGCACAAAGGAGAATCAATTCGTGTGTTTCCGCTAAGCAACTGGACTGAACTCGATATCTGGCAATATATCCGGCTCGAAAATATCCCAATCGTTCCGCTATATTTTGCCAAAGAGCGTCCCATTGTTGACATAGATGGCAACCTAATACTGGTTGACGACGACCGCATGCCTAAAGAACTGGCCGAAAAAGCACAGATGCGTAAGGTTCGCTTTCGTACATTAGGCTGCTATCCACTCACCGGCGCCATAGATTCAGAGGCCGATACGATTGAAAAAATTGTGGAAGAAATGATGACCGTCACCGTATCCGAACGCACCACCCGTGTGATAGATTTTGACCAAGAAGGAAGCATGGAACAAAAGAAAAGAGAAGGTTATTTTTAAGCCATTATGTGCCAAATAAACCAAAATAAACTGTTTGGTAATCAATGAAATCCAATAAAGCCAATTCGCGAAAATTGCTAAAATAAGCGGAAAACATGAACAAGAATCTCGACATAAAAGAATTTTTAGATCAGGATCAACAGAAAGACTTGCTACGCCTGCTCACCGCCGGATCAGTTGATGATGGCAAAAGTACCCTGATTGGCCGACTGCTTTTCGATAGCAAAAAAATTTACGAAGACCAACTTTCTGCGCTTGAGCGCGACAGTAAACGTATTGGCCATGCCGGCGACAAAATTGACTACGCCCTTTTGCTCGACGGTCTGAAAGCCGAACGTGAGCAGGGAATCACTATTGATGTGGCTTACCGCTATTTTAGTACAGCCAAACGTAAATTTATCATCGCGGATACGCCCGGCCACGAGCAATACACCCGCAATATGGTTACCGGTGCCAGCACTGCAAATCTCGCCATCATCCTGATCGACGCCCGAAAAGGCGTTATCACCCAAACAAAACGCCATACTTTTCTTGTTTCTCTGCTTGGCATAAAACATATTGTGCTGGCAGTGAATAAGATGGATTTAATGGATTATAGCGAGGAGGTATTCAACACTATTGTGGCAGATTATAAAAAATTCATCACACCACTTTCTATCCCCGATATCGAATTTATACCGCTTTCGGCGCTCAATGGAGATAATGTGGTGGAACTTACGCCAACCATGCCTTGGTTCAAAGGTAAAAGTTTGCTTCAACACCTGGAGTCGGTTCATGCGGTTTCCGACCGTAATTTTGATGACTTCAGGTTACCGATTCAAAATGTGCTACGTCCGGGTCTTGATTTTAGAGGGTTTTCTGGAAAAATTGCTTCCGGTGTAGTTCGCAAAGGCGACGAGCTGATGTGTTTGCCTTCACGAAAAACAGCTACCGTTACCCGAATTATTGGCTCAGAAGGTGATACAGATTATGCTTTTCCACCACAATCTGTAACCATCACCCTATCGGACGAAATAGATATTTCGCGTGGCGAGATGCTGGTACATCCTGATAATTTGCCCCGTACCGAACGCCAGTTTGAAGCCATGTTGGTTTGGATGGACGAAGAAAAAATGGATCCTTTCGGACAATTTTTTCTCAAACATACCACCCACACCACACGTGCCCGCTTCGATCAGATAAAATACCGCATCGATGTAAATACTCTGGAACAATACACAACGGATGCCCTCGAACTGAACGAAATCGGCCGCGTTATCCTCACTACCAATAAGCCGCTGTTTTTTGATCCTTATCACCAAAACCGAGAAACCGGTTCCTTTGTGCTGATCGATCCTCTCTCCAACAATACTTGTGCGGTTGGAATGATTATCGATAAGTTGCGCCCTTCGGATTTGCACTCACGCATTTTAGATCCAGAAACCAGACGCTTAGTAGAAGGCGGTAAAAGCCTTATAAACAAAGAAGAACTTGAAGGACGCTACCGGCAGAAAGGTAGCACCACCTGGATAATGGGCTTGCACGGCAGCGGAAAAAATATGTTAGCCTATGCCCTCGAAAGACAACTTTTTGACAAGGGAGCTACGGTTGTATTGTTGGATGGAAGCACCATGCGCTCAGGATTATCGCGTGAGCTGGATCACTCACCTACCGACCGCGCTGAGCAGATGCGCAGAATGGCTCATGTGTGTCGCATACTGAATGATCAGGGTTATCTGGTGATTTGCTCCTTCATCTCTCCCGATGAAGCAATTCGTAAGCAAGTAGCTGATATTATCGGACACGAAAGGTTCAAGCTGATTTATATGGATGCTACGCTGGAGTATTGTCAAAAAAATAAGCCTGAGCTGTATGAAAAATCTAAAAAAGCAGAAATTCATAATCTGCCCGGCATGGATGAGCGCTTTGATATTCCAACTGATGCTGATTTGATTCTTAATCCTGAAAACGCAGCAAATAATGTCACTCAGCTTATGGAGTTTCTGGACAATGAAGGAATATTTCCGCTAAAAGCATAACTCAAAGCTCTAGCAGCTTTTTAGCGTATTTTTGTAATTACAAACATTTAAAATTTTAAAATATGTCAGCTAATAAAGGTCCGATAAGCAATTTTATCACGCACAACTACCGCCATTTTAATGCCGCCGCGCTGGTGGATGCTGCCAAAGGTTACGAAACCCATATTGATGCCGGTGGCAAAATGATGGTTACGCTGGCCGGTGCCATGAGTACAGCAGAACTGGGCGTGAGTTTGGCCGAGATGATTCGTCAGGACAAGGTGCATATTATTTCTTGCACAGGGGCCAACTTAGAAGAAGATTTGATGAATCTGGTGGCGCACAGTCATTACAAACGTGTCCCGAATTACCGTGATTTGAGTCCGCAGGACGAGTGGGATTTACTGGAAAACCACTACAACCGCGTTACCGATACCTGCATCCCCGAAGAGGAAGCTTTCAGGCGTTTGCAACAACATATCGTTAAAATCTGGAAAGATGCCGAAAGTAAAGGAGAACGCTATTTTCCACACGAATATATGTATAAAATGCTGCTTTCGGGCGTTTTGGAACAGTATTACGAAATTGATCCAAAAAACTCGTGGATGCTGGCCGCCGCCGAAAAAAACCTGGCGATTGTTGTCCCCGGCTGGGAAGATTCTACAATGGGAAATATTTTCGCTTCCTACTGCATCAAGGGTGAACTGACCTCAACGACCATGAAAAGTGGTATTGACTATATGATCTGGCTTACGGATTGGTATCGCCATAATTCGGGCGGAAAAGGTGTTGGATTTTTCCAGATTGGTGGCGGGATAGCAGGCGATTTTCCGATTTGCGTAGTGCCAATGATGTATCAGGATTTAGAATGGACTGATGTTCCGTTCTGGGCTTATTTCTGTCAGATTTCTGACTCAACAACCAGCTATGGCAGCTATTCTGGTGCGGTTCCCAACGAAAAAATTACCTGGGGAAAGCTTGATATCAACACACCTAAATATATCATTGAGTCGGATGCAACCATTGTCGCACCGCTTATCTTTGCCTATATATTGGGGATGTAACTAATTTTTCGGCAGGAAAACGCTAAACACAGTCCTTTCTTTTTCGTTGGATACGAATGAGACTTTGCCATTCAGATACTGTTCGGTAAACATTTTTATGCTGTAAGTTCCTGTTCCTCTTGTTTCATCTTTGGTAGAAAAAGAACGCTGAAAAATCTGAAGCTGAATGTCTTTGGGTATCAGCGTTTCGTTTTTTACCCAAATTTCTATACCATCAGGATGATCATCTTTCACCCCGATGATGATTTCCATGCCTTTCAGCGATGCTTCTACAGCGTTTTTCAGCAGGTTGACCAACACGCGTTTTAGTAGTACAGCATCTGTTGTAATTCTAATTCCATGACTTGTGCTGGCTTTGATGATCTGCCTGTCTTCACTCACCTTATGGTGTTGAATTTGCTGAATGACCTCTTTTATCAAATTTAAGATATCTACTTCTGCAAAATTTACAACTAAATCACCCCTTTCAGCAGCTAACAATCCGCGTTGCGAAAGAATTTCTTCAATTAGTGTCTCGCTGAGTCGGGCAGCAACTTTTGTATATTCTTTTTGCTCTGCCGGATCATCTGTTTCTTCCAAAAATTGAATAAAACCCCTAAGGCCGCCTGCTGTGTTAATAATATCATGAAAAAATAAACGCTCGAGAACCTGACGGCGCTTTTCATTGCTGATATCCTCAAAAGAAAGCACTACAAAACGCTGTTTTTCATACTGAAAAGGCGAAACTGTTACCTCAAACTCATACGAAATAGTCTTATTACCTTGCCAGGCTGTGATGCGGCATTCATTTACAATTTTATTGTTGCTGTTGAGGCAGTCCTGAATGCTGATTACAGCACCACAAACCCTGCACGATTCGGAAGTACCACATCCACCAGGCATTTCATTAGCATGGATGCAATTAATCAGCTCGCCTGGCCGCAGACCAAGTACATCTTCAAATTTACTAAAACCCATCGCTTCGAGCAAGGGTTTATTGCCATAGACAATCTGCCGTTGCTCGTTCAAAACAGCCGCAATTAAAGGGAGGGCGTTTATCAGTTCATTAACTTTACTAAAACCTGTGAATAGTTTATAATCATGTTCAACTAAAGCTTGATCCGCTCTTTCGGCAGGAGCAAAATAAGTCTCTATCTTTTTTAATGGCATCTTTTGTTCTTTAATCGTTCGTCTTTCTAACGTTGAATTTGCCAGACAAATCCTGTTGGCATATTCAACAAAAACTATTTACGTAACAAAGATACGATAATCCCGGCCAACGGACTGAACATAAATGAGATAAAAAATAGCCACTGTTTGTTGATTCTTGATTGCTTATGATACTGCTCAGAAATTATCAGTGCAAATAAATACCAGGCAAAAAACGCCAATGCTATCCAAAGTCCGGTCATAATTAGTAGAGATAATAGATGACAAAAATAAGCGGCACAACTACTCCAAGCAGCGTAAGCCAGGCACCACGCGCACCGATTCCATCGGCACCGCGTGGGATTAATATTCCGCTCAAGGCGATTAATACCAGCGCCGCAGCAAAAATATCTGAGAACCAGGTCCAAGCGCGTGACGGATTATAGTGCAGGTAATTCATTTCGCGAAACATCAAACGCTTGCGCGTGATATCAATAGAACCTTCACCCGTTTCCTGATCCAATACGGCTATGCCGCCATTCAAAAATACTTTGAGATAATCCGGATAAGGATAGTAGTGTTTTCTATATTCATCGGCAACACCATATTTTTCAAGTAGTTGAAGTACTTCAGCTTTGCTGAGTTTGGCTGAAACAGCTTGTTCTTTTATTTCCTCAGAAATGATGACATAATTCGGGTTCCAGTCGTTGCGGTGGTTGATGGCAATACCCGAAAGGGCGTAAATTATCGTCATACCAAAAAACAAATACCCGAAATCACGGTGTATTGCCCTGTTCCATTTTCTCCATTTAAAAGCCATGGAAACTAAATTTTAATACGATTAAAACTACTGCTATTCGTCGTCGATTACCTCAAACGAAGTACACTCGATAGAATAAAATGAGAGTTTATCTACGCCCAGTTCTTTCATTTCTTCGCGGTAAGCCGCAATTTGCTCCATTGCCGGATCATCCAGGTGTACGCCGGCAGCTCTTTCCTGCTCTGTCATAGGCTTACCTCCGCCTAAATGACGGGTTTCGTCGATACCTTCGATCACTTCTTCTTCCCATTCGCGTAGGTATTCATCGTCAACAATCATTTCGTCAACATAACCTGTAACCACAAAATCATAGCCTTCATAATCTGAATTAAAAGCCGGAACACCTTCGCCTGAAGTGATTTTTACGCGGCCTTCTTCTTCGGTGTCAATCAGAAAAAGTTTTTTGCCGTCGTGCTTACAAATATGATCGGCAGTGCCTCTGATAGTTACTGTTTCACCAACTAATTCGGCTGCTTTGGATTCAAAACTACCAACAGTAATCAGTATTGGTTCATCAGATTTTTCTGCAACTAAGGTAGTTTCTGCAGGTGATTTTCCGGTATTCGTGCATGCCGAAAATAGCAAGGCAATAATGCCAAATAACATGATTTTTTTCATTCAATTTCTCTTTTAGGTTATGGGTTTTGTGCCAACAAAAGTAGTTAATAAGATTGAAAGAAAGCCTCCTAAGCTACTAAACATTTTTTCTATGTCTAGCTTTATTCAGGCATTATCACATCTTCTTCAGAGATGCTTATGCCGTCGTATTTGCGCTCTATACCATTGGAATAGGTAATCACAATAACCAGGCTGCCATCTTCGAGATAGCGTTTCCAATCGCCGTTTTTACGCCCCATCACATAATTTCCACTTTCGCGAATTGAACCATCGGGATAATAAAAAATATGTGTTCCATTAGGGTTGTCGTCCACAAATCGACCCATAAAAGCAAGCTGGCCACTGCTGTATATGTATTTCCAGTTGCCGTTGCGCATGCCGCTCACATAATTGCCTTCCATGCGCATATCACCGGTTTCATATATCCAAAAATCTTCTTCCAGGCCGTCGATATAATCACCTTGGACAATGATTTTTCCTTTTGGACTATACTCGGTGAGCAAGCCATCGAGCAGGCCATTTCGATAATTTTCTTCGCGCAGCAGCTTACCATCATTATAATACCATTTCCACAAGCCATCGGGCTGACCATTTTTGTTGTAGCTCCCTTTTTGCTCCAACACGCCATTTAGATGATAAAATTCCCATTCGCCGCTACGGGTGTCATCTACGAAATTTCCTTGGGATTTTAAGCTGCCATTGGGATAATAATATTTCCAGAAACCTTGGCGCTGGCCGTTTGCAGCAATTATTCCTTCGGCCACTAACTTACCATTTTTAAAGGTAAAAGCTTTTTCAACATTGCCTTCTTCATCAAATTCACGCCGTATGCCTTCTGGCACGCCATTGCGATAAGTGGCTTCTACTTTTACTTTTCCACTTGGATAATAATCACGTTTCCTATCTAACAAAGCCAGTTCGGCAGCCTCTTCCTGAAATACGCCATCAATATATTTTACAATGCTTTTAAGGTTTCCGCTGCGGTCAAATTCTTTGAAAAAACCATTTTTTAGTCCATGTTTATACACGCCTTCGGTCTTTAAAAGTCCGTCTTCATAAAACCATTTCCAGCGACCGTGTTTGCGTTTGTCGCTGTCGTAGCCGTTAATACGTTCGCGATCTACAATAAATCCTTTTTGATAGGTGATCAGTTCGATAATATTTCCGGTGGTATCGAAAAGTCGTGCAATACCATTTTCGAGTCCCAGCTCAAAAGGAATGCTTTGTAAAATTCTTCCGGTGGTATCAAAACGTTCGGTAAGGCCGGTTTTGATATCATTTTCAAAGCGTTCTACTAAAACTTCATTGCTGAGATAAGTGATACGCTGACCAGATTTTTTACCGTTTTCGTATTCAATTTGAAGACTGAGCTGGCCGTTTTCGTCATAAAATTTCCAGATGCTATCGAGTTCAAAATTTTGTCTGTTACCTTCTGATTTGAGCTGACCATTTTCATAAAAAGTACGCCAATAACCATCAGGTTTTCCATTGAATAGTCGTCCCTCGCTGGATTTTTCACCATTGGGATGATAAAAAACCGTGAGCGAATCAGCTTGCTGGGCAAGTGAATAATTGAAGACACCACACCAAAACAGGACGATGATAAGCTGAAACCTCATCTTTGATCATTATTTGTAGGCATCACTTTTCGGCCTGATGCTACACGTTCTTTTTTATCAAGATTAAAAATCTTGTCATTTTTCACTTTAAGCATTGCCTTTTCGCCACCGGGCTTGATATAATAAGTAAGTGTGTCATAATTGACTTTACCCATACGATCTCGCCACTCAATGGCCGAAATTTGGTAATGCATTCTCCCATTTAACACAAATTTCAAGAAACGGTCATCACCCGCTTCAAAGGATATATCTAATGAATTGCGTTCTGCATTTTCGCATATCCCGGGCGTTTCCTTTTTTATTTGAATAATTTCAATATACTTTCCATTTTCAACACTGATGGTACCTGAGGCAATCTTGGTTTCTTCGTAGCTGAGGTTACGCTGCAAAGTAATCGGATGCGAATTATAAAACTGAACATCTTTAAGCTCTAAGCCTTCTGCTTCAACTTTTTGGCGTATGGCTTGAGTAAAATAAATGGTTTTAGGGGAGCAAGCAGTAAGGGTAAAAACCATAATTACTAATATCCATTTTATTGGTTCAAAATGCTTTTTCATTAGCTGAAGTTATTTAATGAGTCCCATTTTTTTTGATATTTCCAACATGCGTTCAATTGGTTTTCTGGCTTTTATAATGACATCTTCGGGCAATTCAATGGCAGGTTGTCCATTTTCGAGTGCACTTAGTAACTTTTCCAGGGTGTTTAGTTTCATATACGGACAATCGTTGCAGTTGCAGGTTTCATCAGAAGGCACAATCAAGAATGTTTTGTCGGGCGACTGCTGCTGCATTTTGTGCAAGATACCGGTTTCTGTTGCCACAATATATTTTTTTGAGGAGTCATTTTTCGAAAAATTCAATAAAGCGGTTGTTGAACCAACAAAATCAGCCAGCTGGAGAAGGGCGGCTTTGCATTCAGGATGTGCGATAAGTTTGGCATCAGGATGCTCCATTTTAAGCTTTATTACAGCTTCTGTCGATAAAATGTCATGCACTTCACAGGTGCCATCCCACAGCACCATATCACGTCCGGTGATACTGTTGATATATCCTCCCAAGTTTTTATCGGGTGCAAAAATCAGTTTGGTTTCTTTTGGAAAAGATTCTACAATTTGCACCGCATTTCCGGAAGTACAAATCACATCCGACATGGTTTTTACTGCTGCCGTGCAATTGATGTAAGAAATAACTTTATGGTCGGGATAACTATTCACAAAAGCCCTGAATTCTTTTTCGGGTGCACTGGCTGCCAGCGAACAACCTGCATTCATGTCGGGAAGTACCACCAGCTTGTCGGGATTCAGTATTTTGGCTGTTTCGGCCATGAAATGAACTCCTGCAAACACAATCATATCAGCTTTAGTTTGGGCTGCCTGTTGTGCTAATCCCAAACTGTCGCCAACGTAATCGGCAATATCCTGAATTTCCGGAACCTGGTAATAATGCGCCAAAATAATAGCGTTTTTTTCTTTCCTTAGTTTATTTATTTTATCTGTAAGCTGCATAATATCTACTCATTTGATTAACTTGCGCGCTAAAATTGCTCTATTTTGCAATCATTAGCAGCAACAAATTTAACATAAATCAATCATTCTCGTCATTGCCTCAACTTATCAACAGCATATTATATATATTATTCTTTATTTAAATATTTTTAAAAGAAAATATAATGTAAATGGCCTGTTGATAAGTCTGATAAAAAACAGACAAAATACTTGCTTTTGATGCTATTCACAATTTGTTAACAGCTTATTCACAAAAGGGACTATTCTAAACATTTGATTTTAAAAATTTTGAATATTTCTGATAAAAAACTAATTTTTTAGATTGTTAAAAACTATCCATTAATAACTAATTTTTTTTCTGTTAATAAAGCCTGAATAACTCCTGATAAATCGGAGTTTATTAACAAAACTACTTTTGATTTCAGGTTTTTTATAGTTATCAACATTTTATTAAAAGTTAATAACACTTAATGCACCTTTTCAAGGGTGGAATTGTTGATAAGTCATAGGATGTTGATTTATAATAAAATAGCAAATTTTTTAAGTTATTGTTGGCTTTATAAATACTTGAATTTTAGATGAGATGACCTTCAGCCGGCAAAAAATGAATATTTTTGTTGCATATAATTATCAACAATGAAAAACGAGAAAAAAAAACTACCCATTGCATCGGATCATGGTGGGTATGAGATGAAAGAATTTTT